>NZ_JAJPWB010000001.1:0-736055 GCF_046549295.1 Micromonospora sp. 067-2
GGGTCACGCCCGGCTCCTGCGCCGGAGCAGCACCAGCCGAACCAGCACCCAGACCGGTAGCAGCCAGACTCAGAGCGAGTGTTACCAGGACAGGACCGCGCAATCGGCGTAGCAGCCGTGTGCCCATCGTTCCTCCAGGGAGAGGTAGGAGTGTCCGACGGCCGGCGTGGATCATGGGTGGAGGCGATGGCCGCCGGCCCGGGTTTCGAAACGTCCTCGACGCCGACGAGTGACGCTGTGGAAACATCGGGTTGATGGGTCGAGACATTAAATTGTTTCGATCGGGCTGTCCATGCCTTTGCATCGATACATCAAAAGTTTCAGATGTGCGTACGAAAGTTCGCGGTGGTACGCGGGAAATGTCCGGTGTCGTGGCGCTCGACTACCGCCGTCCGCGCCGCTCCGAACCACCGGCCCGATTGCCGGGCTTGCGGGTTCCGGTGCCGGGTCTGCGAGGTGGGGTGGTGGTGCCGCGTGCCGGGGGTCGACGGCGGGCCGCCACCAGCACCACGAGGGCGACGACCGCGACGATCAGGGCCGGCACCAGCCAGGGCGGCAGCCCGCCGCCCTGCCCTGCCCTGCCGGCGTTTGCGGGCTCGCTCGCCGGGCTGCCGGTCGCTCCGGCCGCGCCGGGACTCGCCGACGGGGTGCCCTCGATCAGGGCGAGCAGCGTGGACGCGGGCCCGTCGGTGGGCGCCGTCCAACCAGCCGGCGCCGCCGTGCTGGCACCCTGGTAGTCGAACGTGACGCTGCCCCGCACCGCCTCACCGTCCGAGGCGACGGAGAGGTAGCTGGCCGTGTAGCGCCCCTTTGCCGGCCAGTGCGCCACGGACACCACGGCAGGAAAGCCGGTGTGGTAGAGCCGGGGCTCGAAGACCCCGTTGACCATGAAGTACTCCTGGACCGGCTTGTCCAACCGCTTCGGCTCGCCGTGCGACCAGCCGTTGTCCACACGGGACCCGGCCGGCCCGGTAAGGGTGAAGTGGGCGTTGGAGGCCGGCTTCTCGGTGAAGTACAACGCGACCTGTGCCAACGGCTCGCGGACCACGGTGCCGGTCAGCGGGGTCGAGGTCGCCAACTGGCCGTGCGCGGACGCCGGAGCGGCGGGCAGCAGCAGGGACGCCGCCAGCGTCGCGGCCAGCGCCGCCACGATTCGGCTCAGGGCGTGACGGACAGTGACCAGCCTCGATCGCATCCGTTCATCATGGTCATTTCCTCGCCATCGAACAAGACGTAGAGTTCTCCTCCCCGACGATCAACTCGACACTCGTCCCCTCGCGTCGTTCGGAGTCCGCCCGTGTTCGTCCGTGCCCCCGGTTCCCGCGTTCCCGCCGTCGTCGCCACCTGTGTCCTCGCCGCCCTGCTCGCCACGGGGTGCGGCCAGAGCGACGACCCGTCCGTAGCCGACCCGTCGCCGTCGCCGACAGCCGCAGCACCGTCGACGACCACCGCCGCGCCGGCCCCTTCCGACAGCCCCACGCCCAGCGCGACAGCCAGCACGCCGACGGTGGACCGGCAGATCACCGTGACGATCGCGAAGCGGCGGGTCAGTCCGCCGACCGCTCGGATCACCGTCGGTAAGGGCGAGCTGGTACGGATCACCGTCACCTCTGACGTCCCCGACGAGCTGCACGTGCACGGCTACGACCTGGGAGCCCGACTGCCCGCCGGCATGCCCGCCTCGGTGGAGTTCCGCGCCGAGAAGACCGGGCTGTTCGAGGTGGAGACGCACGAGAGCGAGCTGGTGCTGTTCCAGCTCGTCGTCCGCTGAGCAGCATGACCGGCGCCCCCGTGGTGCTTGCCCACGGCGTCGGTGGGCGCCAGGACCTGCCCATCACGTTGCCGCAGCTCGTCGTCGCCGCGGCCCTGACCCTGGTCGTGACGTTCCTCGCGCTGGGCCTGCTCTGGCGCGAGCCCCGGCTCGACCGGGACGCGTCCGGCGGCCGGCCGGTGCCGCGACGCCTGGCCCTGCTCGTCGACGCGCCCGCCTTCCGCTGGGGGCTTCGTGGAATCGGCCTGCTTGCCGCGGGCTGGTTTTGTCTGGGTCTGCTGGCCGGGCCGGACACTGCCGACAACCCGACGGCCGGCGCGCTCTACGTGCTGCTCTGGGTGGGGCTGGTGCCCGTGTCGCTGCTGCTCGGCCCGGTCTGGCGAACGGTCAACCCGCTACGCACCGTGCATGCGCTCGCCGCGCTGGCGATCCGGCGGGACCCGGAGCGCGGCGTCCGCGAGCTGCCGGCCGGCCTGGGGATCTGGCCGGCGGCCGTCACCCTCTTCGGGTTCGTCTGGCTGGAGCTGGTCGCACCGAACCGGGCCACGCTGCCGGTCATCACCGCCTGGCTCGCCGGCTACGCGGTGGTCATGCTGGCCGGGGCGGCGCTGTTCGGCGCGGGCTGGTTCGACCGGGCCGACCCGTTCGAGACGTACAGCGGGCTGGTCGGTCACCTCGCCCCGATCGGCCGGGCCGCGGACGGCGTACTGGTGTGGCGCAACCCGCTCGACGGCATCGCTGGGCTGCGGCCCCGACCCGGGCTGGTCGCCGTGGTGGTCGTGCTGCTCGGCTCGACCATGTTCGACAGCCTCTCGAACGCGCCGGCCTGGCTGCGCTTCAGCCAGCAGAACGGTCTGCCGCCGGCGGTCACCGGCAGCGTCGGGCTGATCCTGGTCATCGCCACCGTCGCCGCGGCGTACCTCGCCGCCACCGGATCCGCGGCACGGATCGGCCGTGCCAGCGCCGCGCCCCGGATCGGCCGTGCCAGCGCCGCGCCCGGGGAACTCGCCCACTCGATCGTGCCGATCGCGGCGGGGTACCTGGTGGCGCACTACTACTCGCTGCTGATCCTGGAGGGACAGCGCACCATCGCGCTGCTCTCCGACCCCCTCGACACCGGTGCCAACTGGTTCGGCACCGCCGATTGGCAGCCGCACACCGGCCTGGTCACCCCTTCCGGGGTGGCCAGCCTCCAGCTCACCGTCATCATCCTCGGGCACCTGCTCGGCACGCTGCTCGCGCACGACCGCGCCCTGTACCTGTTCCCCCGTGCCCGAGCGGTGGCCGGTCAGCTTCCGCTGCTGGCGCTGATGGTCGCCTACACCGTCGCCGGCCTGCTGCTGCTCTACGCCGGGTAGGGCAGGCGGGCCCGGGATCGGGGCGGCGCGGGTCACGGGCGAGGATGAGGGCGTGGAGACGGATCTTCGGCGCTACCTCGACGAGCTGGTCGACGCCGCCCGCGCCGTTCTCGGCGACGACCTGGTGGGCGCGTACGCGGCCGGCTCGGTGGGGCTCGGCGCGTACCAGCCCGGTCGCAGCGATGTGGACGTGGCGTTGGTCTGCGCCGGACCACTGACCGACGCCGACAAGCGTGCGCTGGTGGCCCGGCTGCGCCACGAAGCCCTGCCCTGCCCGGCGCGCGGGCTGGAACTGGTCGCCTACCAACGGGCGGTGGCCGCCGCCGGTGCCCCGGAGCCAGGCTTCGAGCTCGAGCTGAACACCGGGCCCGGGATGACCTTCCGGTGCACCCTGGACCCGGTGGACCGACCCGCGACCGACGGTCGCTTCTGGTACGGGCTGGATCGCAGCATCCTGCACCAGAGCGGACTGCCGCTGCTCGGGCCACCGGCGGAGAAGGTCTTCGCCGACCTGGCCCCGGCCGACCTGCGCCGCCTGCTGATCGAGGCGCTGTCGTGGTGGCTGGCCCTGCCGACGCCGCCGGACGACCAGCCCGCGCCCGGCGCGGAGGACGCCGTACTCGGCGCCTGCCGGGCCCTGGTGCGCCACCGCGACGGCGTCTGGCTGGCGAAGGTGGCGGCCGGGCAGCGGCTGATCGACGCCGGCAACCCGGCCGAGGTGATCGGTCGGGCGGTCGCCGCGCGGCGCGGCGGGCCGCCGCCCACCGGCGCACAGGCGCGCGCCTTCCAGCACCGGGTCCGCGCGGAGATCGCTGGCACGTCCTAGCGGACCGAGCGGAGCCTGATCGGCCGCCGCCAGGTCTCGACGGCCAGCCAGCTCCGATGGGACCGTCGACCCGGTCCGGGCAGAACCGCCCACACGTCGACCGGTCCCGGCTGACACTCCGCCCCGGCCCAACGGTCACCGAGGTCAGGTCCGGGCGGCGCCGTTCTCGCTGACCGGCGCTCCGAATGCCAGGAACGGCACGGGCGTGGGGTCGTCGGTGCGGCCGGGTCGCCCGAAGGTCGGCCGGGCGTCGCTGGTGGGCACGTCCGGTGCGGTCGCGCGGTCGGTGGTACCAGCCTGCTCATCCGAGCCGTCGACCCGCTCACCGTCGGGTCGGTCGTTGCCGAGCGGCTCGCCAGCGGCTCGCTCGGTAGCGGGCCGCTCGCCGACGGGCCGCTCGCCGACGGGCTGGTCGTCGGGCCGGACGTCGGCGGGCCGGTCGCCACCGAACCGGTCGCTGTCGAGTCGGTGGGCGGCGGATCGCTCACCATCGGGCCTTTCGGCACCGGACCGGGAGCCCACCATCGGGTACTCGGCGGTCTCCGAACCGCCCGCGGCGGCGGCCATCACCGCGGCGGAGGCCAGGTCGGCCACCCGCTTGGCCTCCCGCTGAACGCGGGCGCGGACGTCCTTGGCGTGCCGCTCGGCGGAATCCCCGGCCCGTCGCGCCTCGTCCAGCCGGGTGTTCTCGGCGGTCAGATCTCGGCGTACCTCACTGAGCCGTTGCTGGACGCGGCCCAGCTCGTTCTCCAGGGTCTCGCCCTCCTCGCGGACCTCGGCGAGCTGCTGCCGGGCGCTCTCCAGCTCGGCGTGCAGCTGGGCCGACTCCTGCCGGCGCTCCGCAAGCTCCTGCTGCACGGTGGCGAGCTGCTCCTGGTGGGCGGCGGCCTGCTCGTCGGAACGGTTGCGCAGCTCGGTCACGTGCTGCTGTGCCTCGGCCAGCAGCGCGGCGATCTGCTGCTCGGTCGTGCTGCGCTGCTCGGCCAGCTCCCGCTGGGCCACCGCCTGGTGCTCGGCGATCTCCTGCTCGGTGGCGGTCCGCCGGTCGTTGACGTCGCGCTCGACCCCGGCCTGCCACTGGGCCATCTCCTGTTGGCCCTTGGACCGGGCCGCCTGGAGCTCCTGCTGGATCTGGGTACGCGCCGACTTCATCAACGCGTCGGCGGCGACCCGGGTCTGGTTGAGCTGCTGCGCGCTCTGCTCGGTGATCCGCTTGGCCTCGTGCTGTGCGCGCTCGTGCGCGGCCTCACCGTCGGCCCGCACCTGCTCCGCGTGCTCCCTGATCGCGGTCAGTTCGGCCTCGACCACGCTGCGCCGCTCCTCCTGCGCCTGCTCGTGCTCGGCGCGTCGGGCCGCCAGCTCCTCGGCCAGGTCCTGGCGCGCCTGCGCGGCCCGCTCGCGCGTGTCGACGAGGATCCGCTCCGCCTCGGTGCGCAACTCGTTCGCCCGATCGGCGGCCGAATCGGTGATCAGGGCGGCCTGCTTCTCGGCGAGTGCCAGGATCTCGCCGACCATCGGGCCCAGATCCTGGAACGACGCGCGGTCCACCTGCACCGGCTGCTCGTGCAGTTCGGCCAGCTCGGCGCGCAGTCGTTGCACCTCGGCGTTCAGCTCACGGACCCGGACGGCGGAGCGCCCGTGCTCTCCGCTGAGCATCGCCACCTGACCGTCGAGCTGTTCCAGGTGCTTGTCGACCTGGCGTTTGTCGTAGCCGCGCAGGGCGAGCTCGAAGCTCGGCCGCGAGGCCGCGTCGTCGCGTGCTGCGAGCGGCTCAGCGCCGATGGACATGCGCCATCCTCCGTACGGTCGGGGCGCCAGGGCCGGCGGTCGACCGCCGGACGGGCCGTGAGTGTGGCGCAACGCTACCGCCGAGCCAGTGCCCCGGAAAGGCCCGCCCCACCACCGCCCGTCCGCCGCGTCGATCATGGAGTTGTGGTGTCCGAAAGACCCCTATCTGCGGTCGTTGTCGTCCAGCACAACTCCATGATCGACCTGGCAGTGGGCGGCGTCAGCCCGCCACGGACTGGTTGTAGTCCTTGATCGGGGCGGCGAGGGCCTGCTGCTGCTGCTCCAGCGCGGCGCGCGGGTCGGTGCCACTGAGCACGGCAGCCTGCATGGCCTGCTCCGCGGCCTTGCGGGCCTGGGGCATCGCGCCGAGCAGGCAGCCCTGGGTCGCCTTGCTCAGCGGAGTGTTCTGCAGCTGGGTGATCGCGGTCTGGAACTGCGGCCGCTGGGCCACCCACTGCTTGTCGACGTCGGTGTCCAGCGCGCCCTTGCTGATCGGGAAGTAGCCGGTCGAGGTGTGCCAGGTCGCCTGCGAGTCCTTGTCGGACAGGAACTTCACGAACTCCCAGGCGGCACGCTTGTGCGCGTCATCCTTGCCCTTGCCGACCACCCAGAGCGAGGCGCCGCCGATGATCGGCCCACCCGCGTCGGTAGCGTTGATCTTCGGGTAGTTGCCGGTGGAGATGTCGAACTTGCCCTGGGTGCTCTTGAGGAAGCCGCTCAGCGAGCCGGTCGACTCCAGCGTCATCGCCACCGTGCCGGCGGTGAACGCGTTGTCCGCCGTTTCGGTCTTGCTGTCCAGCTTGGGCGCCAGGCCCTCGTCGACCATCTTCTTCCACCAGGTGAGGAGCTTGACGTGGTCGTCGGTGGCCAGGTTGACCGTGGTGCCCCGGCCGTCACGGCCGTTGCCCTGGTCGCAGTACTCCTGGTTGCCGGCGGCGGTCCACTGCTCGAGGAACCAGCCGTAGAGCGCGGCGCCGAAGCCGTACTGGGTGACCCGGCCGTTGGCGTCCTTGACGGTCAGCTTGCGGGCCACCTCGGTGATCTCGTCGAGCGTCTTCGGCGGGTTCGCCGGGTCCAGGCCAGCCTTGGTGAACGCCGTCCTGTTCAGGTATAGCAGCGGCATCGAGGTGTTGAACGGCATCGAGTTGAGCTTGTTGTCGACCGAGTAGTACCCGGCGATGTTCGGCTGGATGTCCGAGGTGTTGGTCTTGTCGGCATCCACGAAGGACTGGATCGGCACTGTCGACTTCGAGTCGATCATGAAGCGGGTGCCGATGTCGTACACCTGCACCACGTCCGGCGCCTGCCCGCTGTTCAGCGCGGCCTTGTACGCCGACAGGGTGTCGTCGTAGGTGTTCTTGAACTGGAGGTTGACCTTGACGCGGCCCTTGTTCTTGGCGTTGAACTGGTCGGTGAGCTGCTTGAGCGCCTCGCCGTTCTTGCCGCTCATCGCGTGCCAGAAGTCGATCGACACCTCACCCTTGCCGTCCAACGCACTGGCCGCCGGGGCGTCCGTGCCGCTGCTGGCGTCGCTGGTGTTCGCCGTGGCCGAACCGCAGGCCGCGGCGGTGGCCGTGAGAGCGGCGAGCGAGAGCCCGACCGCCATCCGGCGCAGAGTGGTACGCACTGTTTTCTCCTAGGACTGAGGTGGAAGGGTTTACTTGACCGCGCCGGCCGTGAAGCCCCGGACGAGCCAGCGCTGGCCGAAGACGACCAGCAGCAGCGTCGGCACCAGCGTGATCGTGATGCCTGCCAGCAGGACGGCGGGGCTGTCGCCCTCGTTGCCCTTGAGGGCGAAGACCGCGGTCTGCAGGGTGTTGAGGGAGTTGTTGCTGGACGAGATGATCAAGGGCCAGAAGTACATGTTCCAGCCCTGCAGGAATGACCAGACGGCGATGCCGATGAGCGCCGGCCGGGTCGCCGGCAGAAGGATGGTGAAGAGGAACCGCAGGTGGCCGCAGCCGTCGAGGACGGCGGCCTCGCGCAGCTCCCCGGGGAACTGGGCGAACGCCTGACGCAGCATGAACACACCGAACCCGCTGGCCAGGAACGGCAGGATCAGGCTGAGCCGGTTGTCGTTGATGCCCAGCGACCGGATGAACAGGGCGTTCGGCACCACGATCGACTCGTACGGCACCATGATCGTGGCGAGGAACAGCCAGAAGATCGGCCGGCGTAGCGGGCTGCGCAGGAAGACCAGGGCGTACGCGGCCAGGCACGAGGTGATCAGGTGCCCGAGCATCACGCTCAGCCCGACGAAGAGCGAGTTCACGAAGGCCGGGGCCAGCGGCACCACCGGCTGCCGCCAGGCGGCCCGGTAGCTGTCCAGCGTCCAGTGCCCGCCGAAGAGCTGCGGTGGCTGGTGCAGCAGCGCGCTCGACGGCAGGAAGCCACCGATAACGGTGAGCAGCACCGGAAAGAGCAACGCCACCGCGGCGACGCCCAGCCAGAGGTAGGTCAGGACCGTCGGTACCGGACCGGGTTGGTTCACGCGCCTGCTCACCGGTAGTGCACCCGCCTCTCCAGGACGCCGAACTGCACCACGGCGATCAGCACGCCGACCAGCAGCAGCACCAGGCCCTGGGCGCTGGCCAGCCCGAAGTTGCTGTTGTTGTTGTGGAACGCGTTGTCGAAGATCGAATAGACGAGCGTCCGGGTGTGCCCGTTCGGCCCACCGTCGGTCATGATCTGCACCTGGCCGAGCGCCTGGAGCGCAGCGAGGGTGGTGGTGACCACGGCGAAGAAGAGACTCGGCGAGATCATCGGCAGCACGATGCTGACGAACTGCCGAGGGCCGGTGGCGCCGTCCATCCGGGCCGCTTCCACCACGTCCTCGTCGACGCCGGCCAGACCGGCGGCGAGCACGAGGAGGTTGAACCCGGAAACCGTCCACACGGTCACCAGGGCGACCGTGGCCATCGCCCAGCCCGGCTCGGTGACCCAGTTGGGCGCGGGAACGCCGAGAAGACCCAACGCCCAGTTCACCGGCGAGACCCCGGGGTTCAGCATGATCAGCCAGACCACGCTGGCCGCCGACACCGAGTACGCGAACGGCAGGGCGAAGGCGGTCCGGAAGACCCGCATGCCGGGCAGCCGCTGGGTCATCGGCGCGGCGAGCGCGAGTGGCAGCAGCACGCCGGGCACCACGACCAGCACGGTGAAGACCAGCGTCTGCCAGAGCACAGTGCCGAACGCCGGCGTGAGCAGCTCCTGGAAGTGCGCCAGCCCCACCGATCGGGTCGGGTTGCCGAGGATGTCGTTGCCCCGGGTCGCCAGGTACACCGCCTGGAACAGCGGGAAGATCACAAAGACGCCCAGGCCGGCCAGGCCGGGCAGGACGAAGAGCAGGGCGAGCGCCGTCTCCCTGGTCCGTGCCGGGGCGGCCCCCCGGCGGGTCCGGCCGGGCGGCCGGTCGGTACGCCCGGCGGCAGGTGTGGCCGCGAGCAGTGTCGGAGCTGTCACGTCGGGCAGCCTGCACAGCCTGGACGTCCGGCCGGGGTGGTCCGGTGATCGGTCAGGTGGCCGGCGGCTGTCACGGCAATGACATTGCACTACGCAGCGTTAACACTGCGGAGTGCTTCATCGACGGGAGTGCAGCTCAGGGCTCGGCATCACAGAGTGTTGGTAACTGTGTGTGTCAATGGCGGCGTGCCGGTGGCGGGGCGAACGCCACCGGCAGCCGTGCTCAGCGCCGCCGGGCGAGCAGCACCGCGTCGTGCACGGTGATCTCCCGACCCTCCGGGTCGGTGGCGGCACGGGGGCGGGCCTCGGCGGTGAGGATCTCCCACCGCGCCGGATCCAGCTCGCCGGCCACGTCCTCGGCGGTGTACATCATGTCCGGCAGGTGCAGCCGGCGTGCCAACGTCCACAGGTCCGACGGGTGGTGTCCGACGACCAACAGGGTGCCGCCGGGCGCCACCGCGGCGGCCAGCCGCGCGAACAGCTCCCGCCGCTGCGGCGGTGGCAGGTGCATGAACTGCGCGGACACCAGGTCGTACGCCTCCTCGGCAGGTGGCTTCTCGCGAAGGTCGGCGTGCGTCCACTCGACGCGGTCGCCGACGCCCACCGCGTCGGCGTGCCTGGCGGCCCGGCCCAGGGCGGTGCTGGAGATGTCCACCGCCGTCACCCGCCAGCCGCGTTCGGCCAGCCACGCGGCGTCGGCGCCCTCGCCGCTGCCCACGTCGAGCGCCCGTCCCGGGGTCAGGTCGCTCGCCTCGGTGACCAGCTGCGGGTTGGGCCGACCGCTCCACACCGCCGGCCGGGAGCGGTAACGCTCCTCCCACGCCGGCTCCTCGAACGCCGTGGCCCGCAGCTGCCGGTACGCGGTCACCGCGTCGCGGGTGTCCTCGGCGATCAGGTCGGCGTTGATCGCCACCCCGGCCGTCAGGCCGGCCGCCGCGGCGGCGATGACCTGGCCGCGTACGTCGGCGACGTTGCCGGCCACCCAGACGCCCGGCACGGTCGTCGCCCCGGTGGCGTCGGCCGGGATCTGGCTGCCGATCATGTGCCCGCCCACCGTCACCTCCTCCGGAGCCAGGCCCAGGCCCACCACCAGCCCGACGCGCGGCGCCGTCCGGGTCGCGACCACCACCGCGTCCACCGCCACCACCCTGCCGGAGGCGAGCCGGACGCCGGTCAGCACGTCCCCGGTCACCTCCAGTCCGTCGACCGGACCGGGCACCACGGCGACACCTCGGGCGGCGAGGCGCTCGGCGGCCTCCTCGTCGGGGGCCGGGGCGTCGTGCAGCAGCAACAGCACGTCCGAGCTCCACTGCCGCCACATCTCGGCCTGGTGCACGGCCAGCGGGCCGGTGGCCAGCACGCCGATCCGCCGGTCCCGGACCTCCCAGCCGTGGCAGTACGGGCAGTGCAGTACGTCGTGACCCCACCGCTGTGCCAGCCCGGGCACGTCGGGCAGCTCGTCGGTCAGTCCGGTGGCCACCAGCAGTCGCCGGGTTCGCACCGACTGCCCGTCGTCGAGGCTGAGACGGAACCTGCCGTCGTCGCGGACCACCGTTTCCACCCGTCCGGCCAGGAACTGCCCGCCGTACCCGGCAACCTCCGCGCGACCGGCCGCGACCAGCTCGGCCGGCGGCGTCCCCTCTCGCGCCAGGTAGTTGTGCACGTGCTCGGCAGGCGCGTTACGCGGCTCGCCCGAGTCGATCACGAGGACCGACCGCCGGGCGCGGCTCAGTGCCAGTGCTCCGCTGAGCCCGGCTGCGCCACCGCCGACCACCACCACGTCATATGTCTCGTCCATCGGTGTTCTCCTCGGCTTGTCGTCTGCGCCCACCATCCGTCGCCACCGGCAGGGTGGCAACTATCCTTGCCGTTATGGCAAACGACGACAGTGCGGCGCTGGCCGCCGTCGGGCCTCGGTTGCGCGCCCTGCGCCACCAGCGCGGAACGACGCTGACCCAGCTCGCCCACCTGACCGGCATCTCGGTGAGCACACTGTCCCGGCTGGAATCCGGCAGCCGCCGGCCCACCCTGGAGCTGCTGCTCCCGCTGGCCCGGGCCTACCGGGTGCCGTTGGACGAACTGGTGGACGCGCCGGCCACCGGCGACCCGCGGGTGCACCCCAAGCCGATCGTCCGGCACGGCGTCACCTTCCTGCCGCTGACCCGCCGTCCGGGTGGTCTGCAGGCGTTCAAGCAGATCCTCCCGCGGGACACGCCCACGGGTGAGCTGACCCAGCAGACCCACGAGGGGTACGAGTGGATCTATGTGCTCTCCGGTCGGCTGCGCCTGCTGCTCGGTGAGCACGACCTGATGCTGACCCCGGGGGAGGTTGCCGAGTTCGACACCCGTGTCCCGCACCGGCTGCTCAACCCCGGCCCCGGCACCGCCGAGGCGCTCACCCTCTTCGGGCCGCAGGGGGAGCGGTTGCACGTCCGCGCCCGCCCCGCCGACCCGGCATGAGGGCAGTAAAAAGACCAAAGATGACGTACGGCGTGGTTTAGGGATTAATCTCCCTTTCATGCTATTTGTGCGTTCAGCTCGTGGTGTGGGTGTCTTCGCGCTGCTCGGGGCCGCGGCAGCGGCCGGCCTGCCCGCCTCTGCCGCCTCGGCGGCGGTCGTGCCGCCACCGCCCGGCGCGATCGTGGTCGGTGTGAGCGGCGCCGCCTGCCCGGCACCAGCCTTCGCGACGATCACCGCCGCCGTGGCCGCCGCCCCGGCAGACTCGGTCATCTACGTCTGCGCCGGCCTGTACGCCGAGAACGTGCAGATCACCAAGAACCTGACCCTGCTGGGTGCCCAGTTCGGGGTCGACGCCCGCACCGGGCGCACCAACCCGGCCGAGGAGACGATCGTCTCCTCTCCCAGTGGAGAGTTCCGCTACTCCGGCACGGCGACGACCGGCGTCATCGACGGATTCACGCTGCGAGGCACACCGTCATCCGGCGACGACGACGGGATCGTCGCCATCGACAACCCGGGAGCCGGCTACACCTGGATCAACAACATCATCACCGGCAACACGACCGGCATCAACTTCAAGGCCACCGGCGCCGTTCCGACCCTGATCAGCCGCAACCGGATTACCAACAACACCGCCGCCGGCTCCAGCTCGGGCAACGGAATCTTCTTCACCAACGGCCCGGCCAACAACGTGACGATCAGCGACAACGCCTTCGCCGGCAACTCACCGGCCATCAACACCACCGGCGCCGGTGACGGCACGACCCGGTCCCAGAACCTCACGATCACCGGAAACACCAGCGTCGACGACGTCAACTTCGTCGCGCTGTTCCTCGCCCAACACGTCCGGATCACCGGAAACACCATCCGCTGGACCAACCCCAACGACACCGCAGCCGGGTCTGCCCTCTACCTCAGTGGCGGCAACAACGACGTCACCGTCGCCGACAACACCATCGACGGCGGCGCCGCGTCCGGCATCAACCTCAACAACATCTCCTACTCCGGCAACCCGTCATCCGCGGTGCGCATCACCGGCAACACCATCACCCGACGCCTGAACGGCATCCGGGTCCCGGCCAGCACCAACGCCGGCCCCGTGGCCACCGATGTGACGATCAGCGGCAACCGGATCAGCGACGCCGGGGTCGGCGACACCGTTCCCGGGCCGGCCGCCGGCGGCAACGGCATCTGGCTGCAGGGTGGCTCCCAGTTCACGGTCACCGGCAACACCGCACTCACCAGCGTGAGCACCGACTGCCGGGACGAGACGACCGGCGGCGGCACCGCCGGTACGGCCAACAACTGGACCAACAACACAGGTGTCACGTCGTTCCCGGCGGGCCTGTGCACGAGGCCAGCCAACCCGTCCATCACCGGCGTGATCAGCGCGACCAGCGTGACGGTGGGCGGCAAGCTCTCCCAGACCGTCACGGTGACCGGCACCGGCGGCAAGCCGGGCACGCTGACCTGGCGGCTGCTCGGCCCGGTGCCGCCCATCCACGGGTCATGTGCCGACGTCGACTTCGGCGCAGCGCCCGTGCTGTCCAGCGGGACGGTACCGGTCACCGGCGACGGCTCGTACACCGTGCCCACCACGCACGTGTCCAAGGCCGGCTGCTACACCTTCACCGACACCCTCACCGGACCCGACTACACCAGCTCAGCCAGCATCCCCCCGGGAGATCCCTCGAACACCGCACTCGCCGTGGCGAAGATCCTGCCCGTCACCGGCTCGCATCCGGCCATCCCGCTCACGCTCGCGTTCACCAGCGCCGCCCTGATCGCCGTCGGCGTCCTGCTCCGCTGGACCACACGTACGCGCCCGACCCTCGTCTGACCAGCGCATGTCGGCGGTCGGGGTGCCCCAGCGGCGAAGGCGCCCCGTTCGCGGTCAGTCAGTCGAGACAGAACTCGTTGCCCTCGACGTCCTGCATCACGAGGCACGACTCGTTGTGCTCATCGGCACGCAGCAGCCGCACGCGTGTCGCACCGAGCGCGACCAGTCGCGCACATTCGGCCTCGAGTGCGGCCAGACGCTCCTCACCCACGAGCCCGGTGCCGACCCGCACGTCGAGGTGCAGCCGATTCTTGACGACCTTGCCCTCGGGAACGCGCTGGAAGAACAGTCGCGGACCCACACCCGAGGGATCACCGCAGGCGAACGCCGAACCCTGACGCTCCGGCGGCAGCGCGCGATCGACATCGCCCCAGGAGGCGAACCCCTCCGGTGGCGGGGGGACGACGTATCCCAGCACCTCGCACCAGAAGCGAGCCACCCGCTCGGGCTCCGCGCAGTCGAACGTGATCTGGACCTGCTTGACCGACGCCATCGGTCCACCTTAGAGGCATGGCGCTCCGACGGGTGGGCAGGAAGGGGGATGCCGATCACGCACCGCCGGAAACTGATTCGCCACCGACGCCGTGACCTGTAAGGATCCGCCGATGTCCGACAACACGAGGCAGCGTCGGCTGGCCGCGCTGCGCGCCTGTGACCAGATCCTCTCCGGTAGCAGGCCCACGACCATGAGGGAGCGGCTCGCGGACCTGGGAGCAGGCGGGGACCTGGATGGCCAACCCGACTTCTACGGCGACGGTCCGGTGGCCACGCTGGAGAAGCGTGTGGCAGACCTGCTGGGAACCGAGGCCGCCGTCTTCTTCCCCACCGGCACGATGGCCCAGCAGGTAGCGCTGCGCTATGGCGCCGACCGCACCGGTCACCCGACGGTCGCCCTGCACCCGCTCGGTCACCTGGAGGCCTATGAACGGCAGGCCTACGCCAACGTCAGCGGCCTGCGCAGCACCTGGCCGACAACCGCGCCCCGTAACCCCACCGCCGAGGAGATCACCGCGATCGCCGAGCCGGTGAGCACCGTTGTCATCGAGCTCCCGCTGCGCGACGCCGGCTTCGTACTTCCCGACTGGGACGAACTCGTCGCCGCATCCGCCGCGGCGCGCGCGATCGGTGCGCGCGTCCATTTCGACGGCGCCCGGATCTGGGAATCCACCGCGCACCTGGCGCACACCCTCAGCGAGATCGTCGACCTCGCCGACAGCACCTACGTCTCGTTCTACAAGACGATCGGCGGTATCAGTGGGGCGGCCCTCGCGGGCACCACCCCGCTCGCGTCCTACGCTCGCATCTGGCGGCACCGCTGCGGCGGCGAGGTTTTCCAGCAGTGGCCAGCCGCTCTGAGCGCACTCGCCGGCCTGGACAGGGAGCTTGCCCGCATCCCCGAGTATGTGCGGCACGCGCGGACAGTCGCTGCCGCACTCACCGCACTTCCCGGCGCGCGGGTGTTTCCAGAACCTCCGCACACCCATCGATTCCGCCTGTACCTGCCCCATCCGGCGCAGGCGCTGAACGACGCCGCGTTGGCACTCGCCGAAGAGGAGAAGGTGTGGTTTGTAGCCGGCTGGCAGGAAACAGCCGTGCCGGGTATCGCGATGACCGAGGTCACCGTGGCCGCACCCGCCCTCGACTGGACCACCGACGACGTCGCCGGGGTTGGTGAGCGCTTCCTCGGCCGCGTCGTCGACCAGTGAGCTGAGGTACCCGTCACCGCAGACGGACTCGTCAGCGGGGGACGGCGATCGGGGGCGTCGAGGGCCCGAAGGTGGTCAGGAACCGGTCCCGGAAGGTGTCCATCGGCCAGACCGGTGCCTGCGGACCCGGTCGCAGGCCGTCCTGCCAACCCCAGACCGCCGCTCGGTCGAGCACCGCCGGGTCGCGGGCGACGATGGTGATCGGCACGTCCCGGCTGGCACCCTCGCCGGTCACCACCGGTGCGGGCTGGTGGTCGCCGAGGAACACCACCACCACATCGTCGTCCCCATAGGTCTGCACGTAGGAGATCAGCGTCTCCAACGAGTACCCGATGGCCTGCCGGTATCCGGCCCGGATCCGGCTGGTGTCCCCGTCGGCGTCGCCGCTGTCCTCGCCGGCGGCGGCACCGTGGTAGATCGAGCCGTCGCCCACCTCGTCCCAGCCGATCATCCGGGGCACCGCGGTCCACGGGGAGTGGCTGGAAACCAGCGGGATCTCCGCCATCACCGGCCGGTCGGCGCCGGCGCGGACCTGCCGCTGGAAGAACGACATCGTGTACTGGTCCGGCATCGGGGCGTAGCTGAACGGCGGCCCCCGATAGCCGAGCGCCTCGGCGTCGTAGTAGCGGTCGTAGGCGAAGAAGCCTTTCTCCGGCCATGGCTGGGTGGCCGCCGGCAGCACCCCGACGGTCTGCCAGCCGGCCCGGCGGAACGCACCGTTGAGGGTGAGACGGTCACTGGCCAGCAGGCTGCGGTGCCGCTGCTCGTTGTCCGTCCACAGGCCGGACAGCAGCGTGTCGTGGGCCAACCAACTGCCACCGCCGAACGTGGGTGAGGTGAGGAAGCCGCTGCGGGCGCCGTACCCGGCCGCGCGTAGTCGCTGGGTCCCGGCGTCCAGCACGGCGTTGACCTGCGGCGCCAGCTCCGGATCCTCCACCGCGTCGCGCCCGTAGCTCTCCACGAACGCGACGATGACGTCCTTGCCGCGCAACCCGGTCAACAACTGGTCGCCCGGGACGTCGCGGAACGGGTCGGCGGCGATCCCGGCGGTGAACTCCCCCCGATCGCGCAGCCGTGCGTCCACCTGCGCGGCGTGCGCGCCGACCAGCGCGGTGCTGCCGGCGTCGGCCACCGGCGCGCCCGGGACGACCCGCACCCCGACGACGGCGCAGGCCAGCCAGGCCACGGTCAGCGTGGCCACCGCCCGGGTCGCCACCCGCTCGTGACGGGCCAGCAGCGCCGCCAGCCGCCGCAGCGCCAGCGTGAGCACCAGCAGCAGCGTGCCGACCAGCAGCACGATGCCGATCGCCGCGCCGATCGCACCGGCCCGACCGGCCGCATCCCGGACGAAGCCGAACGCGTCGTCCAGCAGCAGCCAGTCCAGCACCAGGTCGAACGGCCGGTCGAGGGTCGCGCGGAAACCCAGGTCGGCGAGCTTCACGACGGCCAGCAGGCCGAGCAGCGGCCCGACCACGACCACGACCACCCGGCGCGCTCGCGCCGGAAGCGCCAGCAGCAGCGCCGCGACGAGCAGCCCCTCCAGCGGGATGCGCAGGAAGGCGCCGGGTGTGAGCAGGCCGAGCCGGTCCGGACCGACCAGAACGGCGAACACCACCAGCACCGCCAGCATGCTGCCCAGTCCGCCCGCCGCCCGCCGCGCCGGGCCGCGTGCGGCCGCGGCCGACACCCCGGGGGTACGCGCCGACTCCTTCTCTCCCGCCCGGCGGCGCGGACGGAACCGGCCGGCCAGCCGGCGTACCCGGGTGGAAAGAGCCATCAGAGCCTCCAGTCGGAATGGACGGTACCGCCCGAGCGGGCCGCCATCGCGGGCGCGTGGACCGGCAGCAGGGGCGGCCCGATCACCGGGGAGTGCCCGGCGGCCGGCAGCAGCGGTGGCCGGCGGCGCCACAGCCAGGCGACATCCCGGCCGAACGACTCCACCAGCAGCGTCAGCGCCACCACCAGCACCAGCGTGGTCCACAGCTCCGGGAGCACCCGCGCCGCGGCCACCGCCAGCAGCACCCCCTGCACGGCGGCGACCACCTTGCGCCAGAAGCGCGGCGGCAGCGACCCGCTCAGCCAGGGCAGCACCGTGCTCGCCGCGACGAAGGCGTACCGCATCGCGCCGATGGCCAGCACCCACGCGCCGGCGGTCGGCGCGACGTACACGCTGAGCACCAGGATGAGGAACGCGTCGACCTCCATGTCGAAGCGCGCGCCGAGACCGCTGACCGTGCCGGTGCGGCGCGCCACCTGCCCGTCCACAGCATCGAGCAGCAGCGCCACCGCGCTCACCGCGACCAGCAACCCCACCGGCGCGGGCCGGCCGAACGAGTCGGCCACCAGCGCCGTGACCGCCCCGACTCCGACGGCCCGGGTCAACGTCACCCGGTCGGCGGGACCCAGCCGGGACGCGCCGGCCCGGTGCAGACCCCGGCTCAACGCGAGGCAGGTGACGACCGCGTAGCCGGTCCCGGCCAGCCAGCCCGCGCCGCCCAGCCCCACCGTGGCGGCCAGCGCCGCCAGCACGACGAGTTGCGCGCCCAGCCCGATCATCGGACCACTTCGAACTGTGGGCACCGTACCTCCGTGTTTATGATCGACGACCCGACAGGGAACACGGATGACGTGGCCGTTCGGTTCGGCCGGGAGCAGAAGGTGAGGTGCGCGACAGTGATCCCCGAGGCGTACGCCTGCTGGGTGCGCGAGCCCGGCGCGGCCGAGATCCGGCCGGTGTCGCTGCCCGCCCCGGGCCCGGACGAGGTGCTGGTACGGGCGCGCTACTCCGGGGTCAGCCGGGGCACCGAGACACTGGTCTTCGCCGGCCGCGTCCCCGCCGACCAGTACGCCGCCATGCGCGCGCCGTTCCAGGAGGGCGACTTTCCGGGCCCGGTCAAGTACGGCTACCTCAGTGTCGGCGTGGTCGAGCAGGGTCCGCCGGAGTTGCTCGGGCGCACGGTCTTCTGCCTGCACCCGCACCAGAGCGCCTACGTCGTGCCGGCCACGGCCGTGGTGCCGGTGCCGGACGGGGTGCCGCCCGCGCGGGCGGTGCTCGCCGGCACGGTGGAGACCGCCGTGAACGCGCTGTGGGACGCCGCGCCGCTGGTCGGTGACCGGGTCACCGTGGTCGGCGCAGGTATGGTCGGCTGCTGCGTCGCCGCCCTGCTCGCCCGGTTTCCCGGCGTGCACGTCGAGCTGGTCGACACCGACGCCCGTCGGGCGGGGGTGGCCGGCGCGCTCGGCGTCGAGTTCGCCCGTCCGGACGGCGCCTCCGGTGACCGGGACCTGGTCGTGCACGCCAGCGCCACCGCCGCCGGGCTGCAACGCTCGCTGGACCTGCTCGCGCCCGAGGGCACCGTGATCGAGTTGAGTTGGTACGGCGACCGCCCGGTGCAGGTGTCGCTGGGTGGGGCGTTCCACTCCGGCCGGCTGACCGTCCGCAGCAGCCAGGTCGGCGCGGTCTCGCCCGCCCGACGGAGTCGGCGCAGCTTCACCGACCGGCTGGCGCTCGCCCTGGACCTGCTCGACGATCCGGCGTTCGACGCGCTGATCACCGGCGCGTCCCGGTTCGCGGAGCTGCCCGACGTGCTCGCCCGACTGAGCACGGGCGACCTGCCCGCGCTCTGCCACCTCATCACCTACGACGGGGAGTGACCGTGTTCAGCGTGACCGTTCGGGATCACATGATGATCGCCCACAGTTTCCGCGGCGACGTGTTCGGCCCGGCCCAGCGGCTGCACGGCGCGACCTTCGTGGTGGACGCGACGTTCCGCCGGCCCGACCTGGACGCCGACGGCATCGTGGTCGACATCGGCCTGGCAACCGAGCAGCTGCGGGCCGTACTCGGCGAGCTGACCTACCGCAACCTGGACGACGAGGCGGCCTTCGCCGGGGTGAACACCACCACCGAGGTTCTGGCCCGTACCGTCGCCGACCGGCTGGCCGAGCGGGTGCACGCCGGCGAGCTGGGCGCCGGGGCCCGGGAGCTGGCCGGCATCACCGTCACCCTGCACGAGTCACACGTCGCCTGGGCCAGCTACGAGCGGCACCTGTGACCGGTGCCGGCCGGGCGGTGTCTGTCGACCGGCCGGGATCGCCCGGCCGCGCGGTGCACGTCGTGCTGCCCGGCGACATCGACGACCCGGCCGCGCCCAGCGGCGGCAACGTCTACGACCGGCGGATCTGCCGAGGGCTCGGCGAGCGGGGATGGTCGGTGCGTGAGCACGCGGTCCCCGGCGCCTGGCCGCACCCCGAACGGGACGACCGTACGGCGCTGGCCCGGCTGCTCGCGGCCTCGCCCGACGACGCGGTGGTCCTGCTCGACGGTCTGATCGCCTCGACCGTGCCGGACCTGCTGGCGCCGCACGCCCACCGGCTGCGGCTGGTCGTCCTGGTGCACATGCCCCTGGACGACGAGGCCGAAGCCGACGCGCTGGCCACCGCCCGGCTTGTCGTCACCACCAGCGAGTGGACCCGCAGCCGGCTGCTGGCCCGCCACCCGCTGCCCGAAGACCGGGTCCGGGCCGTGCCGCCGGGCGTCACCGCCGCCCCCACGGTGCCCGGCAGCACCGCCGGCGACCGGTTGCTCTGCGTGGCGGCGGTCACCCGGCACAAGGGCCACGACGTCCTCGTCGACGCGCTGTCCACGCTCGCCGGGCTGCCCTGGACGCTGGTCTGCGCCGGCACGCTGACCCGGGAGCCGGAGTTGGTGCGGCGACTGCGTGACCGGCTCACCGAGGCCGGTCTCACCGACCGGGTCCGGATGACCGGTCCGTTGACCGGGGCGGCGCTGGACGACGCGTACGTCGGCGCCGACCTGCTGGTGCTGCCGTCGCGCGGTGAGACGTACGGCATGGTCGTCACCGAGGCGCTGGCCCGCGGCCTGCCGGTGCTCGGCACCGAGGTGGGCGGCCTGCCGGAGGCGCTCGGCCACGCCCCCGACGGTGACCGACCCGGCCTGCTGGTCCCGCCGGGCGACCCGGCGCCGCTGGCCACGGCGCTCACCCGCTGGTTAGGCGACGACACGCTGCGTGCCCGCCTGCGGCGCGCAGCCTCGGCCCGGCGGGACAATCTGACCGACTGGCCGGTGACCACCGCGCTGCTGGCCGCCGCGCTGGAGGAGGTGGCCGCGTGACCATCGAGGAGACCCTGCCGTTCGCCGACTGGCTGCGGCTGCGTGAGCCCGCCGACGCGGCGGCCCGCGCCGAGGACCTGGTGGGGGTGCTGGGCCCCGTTCTGGCCGGTGGCGCCCCGATTCTGATCCACGACCTGGGCAGCGGCACCGGCTCGATGAGCCGCTGGCTGGCGGCCCTCCTGCCGGGCCCGCAGCACTGGGTGCTGCACGACCGGGACGCCGACCTGCTGTCCCGGGCCGCCGATGCCATGGTCGGGGTCACCGCCGCCGACGGAACGCCGGTCACGGTGCGCACCCGACACGGCGACCTCACCCGCCTGACCGCCGACGACCTGGCCGACGGCACCCTGATCACGGCGTCCGCGCTGCTGGACATGCTGACCGCCGAGGAGGTCGACCAGGTGGTGGCCGCCTGCGTCGGCCGTCCGACGCTGTTCGCACTCTCGGTGACCGGCCAGGTACGGCTCACCCCGACGGACCCCCTGGATCCGGAGTTCGAGGCCGCGTTCAACGACCACCAGCGACGGACCGTCGACGGTCGACGACTGCTCGGCCCGGATGCCGCGGCCGCCGCCGTCTCGGCGTTCGCCCGCCGGGGCGTACGGGTCGTCGAGCGGCACAGCCCGTGGCGGCTCGGCCCGGACCAGGCCGACCTGGCCGCCGAGTGGTTCCGGGGCTGGGTGGGTGCGGCGTGCGAACAGCGCCCGGAACTGGCCGGCCCGGCCCGGGCGTACGTCCAGCGGCGGCTGGCCGAGGCGGCCGCCGGACATCTCGGCGTGCTGGTCGAGCACCGGGACCTCCTCGCCCACGGGTGAACCGCTGGCACCCCGGATACGTGCACTAGGGCAAGGGGACGATCTTCAGGGAGGACCGGCGCCGATGTTCTGGGCCTGGGCACGAGTGTGCGGCGGGGTGGGTCTGCTCGCCGTCCTGCTGTGGCAGGTGGGCAGCGGCCCGTTCCTCGCCGGCGTGCGGCTGATCGACGCGCCGGCGCTGGCCGCGGCACTGCTCATCGGGGTGCTCACCACGGTCTGCGCGGCCTGGCGGTGGAGCCTGGTGGCCGGCGGGCTGGGCGTACGGCTGCCCCTGACGACGGCGGTGGCGCACTGCTACCGGGCGGTGTTCCTCAACGCCACCCTGCCCGGCGGGGTGCTCGGCGACGTGCACCGGGCCGTACGCCACGGCCGGGACGCCGGCGACGTGAGCCGGGGCATCCGCGCGGTGGTCTGGGAACGCGCCGCCGGTCAGGTGGTCCTGCTGGCCGTCGCGGTGGTGGTGCTGGCCGCCTTCCCGTCGCCGGTGCGACCGTACCTGCCGGCCGCCGCGACGCTGCTGGCCGCCGGTGGGCTGGCGGCCGTGCTGCTGGCGCGGGTCCTGCCGCACGCCGGCCGGTCACGGTTGGCGCGAGGGCTGCGCGCCGCCGTCGCGGACGTCCGGGCCGGGCTGCTGGCCCGCCGGACCTGGTTCGGCGTGCTGCTCGCCTCCGCCGTGATGGTGGCCGGTCACCTGGCCACCTTCCTGGTGGCGGCGCGTACCGCCGGCTCGGACGCCCCGCTGTCCCGGCTGCTGCCCCTGACCCTGCTGGCCCTGCTCGCCATGGGGTTGCCGCTGAACATCGCCGGCTTCGGCCCTCGCGAAGGGGTGGCGGCGTGGGCGTTCGGCGCGGCCGGTCTGAGCGCGGCCGAGGGAGTCGCCACCGCCACCGTCTACGGTGCACTGGTGCTGGTGGCCAGTCTGCCGGGCGCCGCTGTGCTGCTCGCCCGACGGGTGCGGATTCCGGCCGCCGATCGGGAAGCCGCCTCTGCCGGCGACTGTTGAGCCGGTTGTGAGACGGTACGCGTCACCGCGCGACGGTGGCGCCGGACAGAGGAGTCCCATGCGCGAAGCACTTCCGGTCGCCACCGTTCGTACGCAGGTCACGGTGCCGCTGGCGTTTCCCGACGGCTTCACCACGACCGCCCGGGTGTTCTCCTTCAAGGGCCTGGTGGACGGCCGGGAGCATCTCGCCCTCGGCCTCGGTGACTGGGCCGGGGCGCTGGACCGGCTCGCCGCCGGTGGCGAGCCACCGCTGGTCCGCCCGCACAGCGAATGCCTGACCGGCGACGTGTTCGGCAGTCAGCGCTGCGACTGCGGGCCGCAGTTGCGCGAGGCGGCGCAGCGCATCGCCGAGGCCGGCGGGTTCCTGCTCTACCTGCGCCAGGAGGGCCGCGGCATCGGCCTGTACGCCAAGCTCGACGCGTACGCCCTGCAGGACGCCGGCCTGGACACCTACCAGGCCAACCTGGCGCTCGGCCGGGGCGAGGACGAGCGCGACTACAGCGCCGCCGCGCAGATGCTGGCCACGTTGGGCGTTCCGCGGATCCGCCTGCTCAGCAACAACCCGGACAAGGCCGAGCAGTTGACGCGGCTGGGCGTGACGGTCGCCGAGCGGGTGCCCACCGGTCTGTTCCTCTCTCCGGCCAACGCCGGCTACCTCGCCGCGAAGGCCGCCAAGGCGGCCCAGACGCAGGCCGTCGGCACTCCGTCCGGCGGTGCCCCCGGCGCAGGGGTCGTCCGGTGACCGGCCCGTCCGCCCGGCCGTACGTGCTGCTGAGTTGCGCCACGTCGATCGACGGCTACATCGACGACACGTCCGACCAGCGGCTACTGCTGTCCAACGCCGAGGACCTGGACCGGGTGGACGCGGTGCGGGCCAGTTGCGACGCGATCCTGGTCGGCGCCGGCACGGTGCGGCTCGACGATCCCCGGCTGCTGGTCCGCTCGGCGCGACGTCGGGCCGAGCGGCTGGCCGGTGGGCTGCCGCCCTCACCCGCCAAGGTCACACTGACCGCCCGCGGTGACCTCGACCCGACCGCCCGGTTCTTCACCGCGGGCGACGCGGAGCGGATCGTCTACTGTGCCACCGGTTCGGTGGACAAGACCCGCGAGCGGCTCGGCCGGCTGGCGACCGTTGTGGACGCCGGGGAGTCGGTCGATCCCGGCTGGACACTCGATGACCTGGCCGCGCGCGGGATACGGCGGCTGATGGTGGAGGGCGGCGCCACGGTGCACGGCCAGTTCCTCAGCGCCGGTCTCGCCGATGAGCTGCACCTCGTGGTGGCCCCGTTCTTCGTCGGCGACGCCCGGGCGCCACGGTTCGTCGGGGAGGGCCGGTTCCCCTGGCATTCGGGCAGCCGGGCGCGGGTGGCCGACGTGCGGCAGCTCGGCGACGTGGTGCTGCTGCGCTACGCCCTCTCCGAGCGCTTCGGCGACTCCCCCCGGTGATCACCGGGTCGACGGGATGCCAGACGGCGTAGGGCGTAGGACGCGGCGCTGAGCAGGAACAGCGCAGCGGTCAGCAGCAGCCATCGGGCCAGGTACGGGCGCTGGTCCTGGCCGGTGGCCGCCAGGTAGGTGGTCTGGCCCAGCTGCAGGATGCCGGGGAAGAAGATCACGAAGAGCAGCGCGCTGGCGAGCGCCGGCACCCGGAGGTGGTTGAGCAGCGCGACCCGGCCGTCGGTCCGGGGTCGCACGATCGCGCCCAACGCCCGGTCGGCGGCCGCGTACACCGGAAAGAGCACCAGGTCGTGCGCGATGACCGCGCCCACGAACCACAGCAGCATCCGGCCGGCGGTCGCCTCCCCGGACAGCCGCAGCGCCACCCAGCCGGCGAGCACGAGGGCGAGCGTCACCACGATCGCGTGCCGGGCGCCGGCGCCGTAGGCGGTGCGGAGCCGGCCCACCAGCTCACCCATCGGCCCGCTCCCCGAAGGCGATCTCGGCGACCCACTTGGTGCAGTGCACCCCGGGCAGCGCGGGCACGATGACGCGCGCCGGGTAGCCGTGGTCGGGCGAGAGATCAGCGCCGTTGACCCGCAGCGCGAGCAGGGAGTCCGGGTCGAGGACCTGGTTGCCCTGCAGCACCGCCTGGCGGAACTGCCCGCCCTTCTCCAGCGAGGTCACCCGGGTGCCGTCCGGATCGTCGGCGCCGACCATGGCGGCCAGGTCGCGCAGCCGTACGCCGGTCCACGTCTGTCGGGTCGACCAGCCCTCCACGCAGGAGATCGGCAGCGAGGCGGTGTGCTGTGCCATGGCCAGCAGCCCGGGCCGGTCCAGGGTGACCGTCCGCCCGGCGCCGCGCAGGGTCAAGCGCCAGCTGGCGCCGGTCTCCTCGGGCCGCACACCGGCGGCGGCGACCGTGCGGTTGATCGGGAAACCGTTCGGCCCCGGCCCCGGCCGCCGTCCCCGGGGCAGCAGCAGGGCGGTGCGCCGCAGCGGGTCCAGGCTCTGCCCGAGCGTCAGCGCCGCCAGCAGCAGCGCCCCGCCCCCGACCAGGCCGACCGCGCCGCGCCGGCTCACCGTCGCCGGACCGGGCCGGCCGGCGACCAGGTCGTCCGGGTCGGGCGGCTCGGGTCGGGTCGCGGCGGCCGGCGTACGCAGTTCCGCGCCGACCGGCCGGGACCGCAGCGCGGAGACCAGCCGGGGCATCTTGAGCACCACGTGCGACACGAAGGCGCCGATGAAGATCCAGCCACCGAAGTAGTGGGCGGTGTAGAAGTCGAAGCCGAACAGGTACGCGTACTGGATGTTGAGCAGGCCGGTGGCGATCTGGAACAGGATCCCGCCGACCAGCAGGAGCAGGGTGAGCCGTTCCAGCACCTGGGCCAGTGAGCGCGCAGGCGGCCAGTTGAACAGCTTCGGGATCACCGACCAGAGCTTGCCCAGCACCACCGGGATGAGCACGATCCCGAGCGTGACGTGCAGCCCCTGGGTGACCCGGAACAGCCAGGACGGCCGGCTCGGCCAGTCGAAGAACGGCAGCCGCAGCCAGCCCACCTCGCTCGGGTACGCCTGGTCGAAGCGGGGGCTGTAGGCGGCGTAGTCGAGCAGCCCGGTGATGATCACCAGGGGCAGCCCGACCAGCAGCACCGACCCGTAGACGGCGGTGAGCCACGGGCCGCGCAGCGGGCTGCGCCAGCTTCGGTCGACCGCCTGGACGCCGGGCGGCCGGTGCCGGTCCAGGGCACGCCAGAACCGGCGTGGCGCGCCGTACTCCACCGGCTCCGGTGGTACCGGGTCCGTGGTTGGACCGGGCCTGCTGGGGGACACCGCTGCTCCTCCCTCGCCACCGGTCGGTGGCGGGTGCACTGCGGGCAGGCTAGAACGCGCCGGTACGCCCCGGACGGGTTTGCCGCATTACCGAACACTTACCGGCGGCTCCGCTGTTGCGAACTTCTTACGGGTACGCCGAACCTGCCCCCCGGACGTCCCGCCCGCCTACCGTGACCCGCATGCGGGTACTGCTCACCGGCGCGGCCGGGTTCATCGGATCGCAGGTCAGCGATCTGCTCGTCGACGAGGGACACGAGGTGGTGGCGTTGGACGCGCTGTTGCCGCAGGCGCACGGCGGGGACGACCTGCCGGTCTGGTCCCGGCGGCACGACGTGGTCCGCGGTGACGTGCGCGACGGCGCGCTGCTGGACCGGCTGCTGACCGGGGTCGACGTGGTCTGCCACCAGGCGGCGATGGTCGGGCACGGCCTGGACCCCTCCGACGGGCCGGACTACGTCACGCACAACGACTTCGGCACGGCGGTGCTGCTGGCCGCCATGCACCGCGCCGGCGTCGGTCGGCTGGTGCTGGCCAGCTCCATGGTGGTCTACGGCGAGGGTCGCTACACCTGCCCCGGCCACGGCACGGTGCGTCCCGCGCCCCGGCGGACCGAGGACGTGGCGGTCGGCCGGTACGACCCGACCTGCCCGCGCTGTGGCCTCGGCCTCGACCCGGCGCTGGTGCCCGAGGACGCCCCGCTGGAGCCGCGCAGCACGTACGCGGCGACGAAACTGGCGCAGGAGCACCTGGCCGGCGCCTGGGCCCGCCAGACCGGCGGGGCAGTCTGGGCGCTGCGCTACCACAACGTCTACGGCCCGCGGATGCCTCGGGACACCCCGTACGCCGGCGTGGCCTCGATCTTCCGCTCCGATTTGGCCGCCGGGCGGGCCCCCCGGGTGCTGGAGGACGGTCGGCAGCGCCGCGACTTCGTCCATGTCACCGACGTGGCGCGGGCAAACGTGCTGGCCCTGACCACCCCCGCCCCGGCGGACCTGGTGCCGGTCAACGTGTGTTCCGGCGAGCCGCACACCGTCGGGGAGCTGGCAGACACCCTCGCCGAGGCCATGGGCGGACCGGCCCCCCAGGTGGTCGGCGGCGCCCGCGCGGCCGACGTGCGGCACGTGGTGGCCGACCCGCGGCGGGCCACCGAACTGCTGGGCTACACCGCCCGGGTCGGCTTCGCCGACGGGGTGGCCGGCTTCGCCACCGATCCGCTGCGCGAACCGGCCGCGCTCGCCGGCTGACCGCCCCGCGCGGCGACCTCGTTGCGGCCCCGATCCCTCGGGACGGGACGGCGTTCACCGCCTGCGGCGACGTCGCAGGTCATGCGTGCAGCGGCGGTCGTGCCGAAGAGCTTGATGACACTTAGGCATCTTTATGCCTCAGTGTCATCAAGCTCATGTGTGGTGGCGCCCCGCGGGGGCCGCAGCGGACGGGCACGGAGCAGCCGTCGGGCACGGGGCCTCGGCCGGTACGGGTGCGTCGGTCGGCACGGGTGCGTCGGCTAGGAGACCGTCCAGAGCAGGTGGTTCACCGCGAGCGCGGTGGCCGCCTGGCCGGCCAGCCACCAGCGCCGCGAACCGGCCGGCAGTCGGGCGGCGGCCACCAGCAGCCATACCGTGAACGGCAGCCAGATCCGCTCCACCTCGGCCTTGCTCAGCCCGGACAGGTCCGCGCCGAGTACGGCGACCGCGCTGGCCAGTGGTAGCAGCACCGTGGGGCCGGCCGCGCGTACCGCCGGCCCGACCAGGCGGCCGACCGCCCGCCACCCGCGCGCGGCCGGGCCCGGACCGAAGCGCGGCCCGCCGGGCACCGGGCCGGCCGACGGTACGGAGCTGCGGCCCGCGGTCACCGGCAGCGTGCGACGCAGCTCGGACCCGGCCGCGACCAGCGCCCGGCGCAGCGCCGGGCCCACCGCCGGACCGGCGGAGAGCAGCAGGGCGGCCAGGTTGGCCCAGACCCAGTAGCCGTACGGGCGGTCCGCCGCCCAGCCCTGCTGGTAGCGCTCGACCACCAACTGGTACCCGTCCCACCAGCGGAAACCGGCCGCCACGAAGATCGCCGTCACGGCCGCCACCCCGGCGGCCGCAGCCAGCAGCGCGCTGCGGCGGTGCGTACGGCGCAGCGCGAGCACGGTCAGCGCCAGCAGCCCGACCAGCAGGAACCCGTACGACAGGTGCAGCGCGAAGCCGAGCAGCACGCCGCCGGCCGCCGCGGCGACCCGGCCGCGGACCGCCAGCAGGGCCAGCCCGGCGGCGACCACCCCGGCGAAGATGCCGTCGGCGGACGCGCCCACCCACACCGCGCCCGGCAGCAGCACCAGGAACGGGAGCACCGCGCGGGCGGCGTCGCCGGCACCCAGCGCCCGCAGCGTCACCGGCACCGACACCACCACCGTGGCCCCGACCAGGACGCAGGCCAGCGCCGCCGAGGCCCCACCGCCGAGGCCGACCCGGTCCAGCCAGACGAAGATCAGCAGGGCGCCCGGCGGATGACCGGCGGTGTGCGTGGACCAGGCGTCGGGCTGGAAGTCCAGGATCCGGCCGCTGAACCCGGCCAGCATCGCCGGGATGTCGGCGACCCGGGGGACCTCGTACAGGTACTCCGCCTGCGGGGTGAGCCGTCGGGTCAACCCCGCTGTCACGCCGTCCACCAGGGCCAGCGACAGCGTCCAGGCCACCGCCGCAAGCCACCCGGCGACCAGCACGACACCCCAGCGGGCGGTGCGCGCCCACCGCACCCCCCAGCCGATCACCGCCACCGCGACCAGCACCGCGGCCGGGCTGCCCCAGCCCAGGTGCGGCCGCCAGCTGGCGTACAGGGGTGCGGCGTCGGCGTGCATGTCGGCGCCGCGGGCGTTGAGCAGGGCGCCGACGAGCACCGCCGCGAGCAGCAGCACCCCCTCCAGCCCGAGCACCAGCAGGTCGGCACCCCAGCGGCGGGTCGCGGCACGCCCGGGGGCGGCGGCGGGAGCGGTGGTCGAGGTCATGACGACGCGACGGTACGGCCCCAACCGGCCCGCCGGGGGGCGAATCGGCGGCCCGTCACCGTACGGTAAGAAACGCGTCGGCGGTAAGGGTTCGGTAAGCACATTTCGGCCTCTGCCGGCCGGGTCCCGCCCTAGCGTCGGCGGTATGCCGACCCAGATCGACGTGGTGCTGCCCTGCCTGGACGAGGCGGCCGCCCTGCCCGGCGTGCTCGCCGCCCTGCCGCCCGGCTACCGGGCGATCGTGGTGGACAACGGCTCGCGCGACGGTTCGCCGGAGGTCGCCGCCCGACACGGTGCCCGCGTGGTCCACGAGCCCCGACGCGGTTACGGCGCGGCCGTGCACGCCGGCCTGGAAGCCGCCGGCGGCGAGCTGGTCTGCGTGCTGGACGCCGACGGCTCGTTCGACCCGACCGAGCTGCCCGCCCTGGTCGCCCCGGTGGCGGGCGGGTGGTCGGATCTCAGCGTCGGCCGGCGGCGCCCGGTCGGTGCCGGTGTGTGGCCGTGGCACGCCCGAGCCGGCACCGCGCTGGTCGCGGCGCTGCTGCGCCGCCGGGGCGTACCGCTGCGCGACCTCAGCCCGATCCGGGTGGCCCGCCGCGACGCGCTGCTCGCCCTCGGCGTCACCGACCGGGCCTTCGGCTACCCCCTCGAACTGCTGATCCGGGCCGCCGCCGCCGGCTGGCGCATCCACGAGATGGACGTGACCTACGCGCCCCGGGCCGCCGGCACCCGCTCCAAGGTGTCCGGTTCGGTACGCGGCACGCTGCGCGCCACCCGTGACTTCGCCGGTGTGCTGCGCACCGTGGACGGCCCCCGGTGACCGTCCTGCTGGTGATGGCCAAGGCGCCGGTGCCCGGTGCGGTGAAGACCCGCCTCTGTCCGCCGGCCACCCCCGGGCAGGCCGCCCGGATCGCCGCCGCCGCGCTGCGCGACACCCTGGACGCGGTGCGCGCCACCCCCGGGGTCACGCCGGTGCTGGCCTGCGCGGGCCAGCTGATCGAGGCCGAGGACGCCGCCGGGCTGACCGCCGCGCTGGCCGGCTGGGCGGTGCTGGAACAGCGGGGGAGCGGGCTCGGCGACCGGCTCGCCAACGCGTACAGCGAGGTGGCGGCGGCGTACCCGGGTCGGCCGGTGCTCCAGATCGGCATGGACACCCCGCAGGTGACCGCGGCAGGGCTGGCCGCCGCGGTGCGCCGGCTCGGCACCGCGGACGCGGTGCTCGGGCGGGCCCGCGACGGCGGCTGGTGGTCGCTGGGGCTGCGCGACGCCCGGCATGGCGGACTGCTGCGCGGAGTGCCGATGTCGACGCCCGACACCGGGCGCGACACCTGGGCGGCGCTGGCCGGGCGGAGGCTGCGTACCGTCGCACTGCCGGTGCTGCGCGACGTCGACGAGTGGCCCGACGCGCTCGTCGTGGCGGCCGAGGTGCCCGAGGGCCGGTTCGCCCGGCAGGTCGCCGCGGTCCGACTCGCCCTGGTGCCGGGGCAGTGGCCGTGAACCGGGCCGACACGGTCGGCGCGGGTCCACCCCACCTCGCCACGCCGGACGCCTTCGCCGCCGCGCTCGTCGACCGGCCCGCCGGTGCTCGGTGGCTGGTGCACGGCGACGGGGTTCGCAGCCGGCTCCCGATCGCCCGCTGGCACGGTCGGGCCGAGCCGGCGGTGGCCGCCCTGGTGGCCCGCTGCGCCGGGCCGACGCTGGACCTCGGCTGCGGGCCGGGCCGGCTCACCGTGGCGCTGACCCGCGCCGGTCTGACCGCCCTGGGTGTGGACGTCTCGGCGCACGCGGTGCGGATGACCCGCGCCCGGGGCGCCGTCGCCCTGCGCCGCGACCTGTTCGACCCGCTGCCCGGTGAGGGTCGGTGGGCGCACGCGGTCCTGATCGACGGCAACATCGGCATCGGCGGTGATCCGGTCGCGCTGCTGCGCCGGTGCCGGACACTGCTCGCCGCCGACGGCACGGTCCTGGTGGAGGTGGAGCCGCCCGGCGCCGGGCTCTGGCAGGGGCACGCCCGGGTGGCCGCCGCGTACCCGGCCGGCCGTCTCCGGCTCGGGCCACCGTTCCGCTGGGCCCGCCTCGACGCGCACGCCGTGGACCAGGTCGCCGGTGCCGCCGGCCTGGCCGTGCGGGCGGTGTTCCGGCGCGGTCGGCGCTGGTTCGTCGAGCTGACCGTCGACCGCCCTCCGGCGCCTCGCCCGGCCTGACCGACCCGCCCGGTCAGTTCGCCGTGGCCAGGTGGTCAGGCGGCGTGGAGGCGGACGACGAAACGGCAGCCACCGGCGACGTTGTGCACGTCCACCCGGCCGCCGTGCGCCTCCACCAGCCCCCGGACGATCGCCAGGCCCAGCCCGCCGGAGCCCTCGCCGGCGCTGCCCGGGTGCGGTGTACGCGCCGGCTCGCCCCGGAACGCCACGTCGAAGAGTCGGGGCAGGTCGTGCTCGGGGATGCCGCCGCAGGTGTCCGCGACGGCCAGCCACGCGGCGTCACTCTCACGCCCGGCGTCCACCCGTACGGTGCCGTCGCTCGGGGTGTAGCGCACCGCGTTGAGCAGGAGGTTGCCCACCACCCGGGCCAGCTCGGGCTCGCTGGCCAGCACCGTCGGCCAGCCCGACTCGGCGGCCACCAGGCGGATCCGTCGGGCCTCGGCCAGAGGTGCGGTCCCGGCCAGCGCGTCGGAGACCACCTCGCCGAGCGGCACCGCCGACAGCGACAGCTTCAGCGCTCCCGCGTTGATCCGGGACAGCTCGAACAGGTCGTCGACGAGGCGGGTCATCCGGTCGGTCTGCGCCCGGATCCGCCGGTGGTACTCGGCCACCGTGGCCGCGTCGGCGACCACCCCGTCCTCCAGCGCCTCAGCCATCGCCCGTAGCCCCGCCAGCGGCGTCCGCAGGTCGTGCGAGACCCAGGCGACCAGGTCCCGGCGGCCCTTCTCGATCCGCCGCTCACGTTCGCGGGCCTGGTCGGCCCAGACGGCGGCGGTGGCCAGTCGCCGCCCGAAGAACCAGCCCACGGCGAGACTCACCGCCGCCGCCGCGGCCACGGTGAGCAGCACGACCTGCAGGTCGTGCGGGGACAGGAACATCGCCTGGGCGACCACCACCACGCCGGCCACCACCGCCGCCACGGTGACGGTGAGCAGCATGCACACGTGCACGGTGATGGAGCGGGCGCGCAGCAGCCGCAGCGTCAGCGCACCGGCCACGCCGACACCGAGCGCCGCGGCCAGCGACATCCCGAAGATCAGTGCCAGGTCACGCATCGGTCGGCTCGTACCGGTAACCCACGCCCCAGACCGTGACGATGCGTCGCGGCTCTGCCGGGTCGTCCTCGATCTTCTCCCGCAACCGCCGCACGTGGACGGTCACCGTCGACTGGTCGCCGAAGTTCCAACCCCACACCCGCTCCAGCAACTCGGTACGTCGAAACGCCCGCGTCGGGTGCCGCATCAGGTGCGCCAGCAGATCGAACTCGCGCAGCGTCAGAGCCAGCTCCCGGCCGCGCAGCCGGGCGATCCGGGGCCCGGTGGACACCTCCAACCCCGCATCGGCCAGCAACTCGGCGGGCGGCGCCGCCGGCTCCCCGGCCCGGCGCAGCACCGAGCCGACCCGCAGCACGAGCTCGCGCGGCGAGAACGGTTTACCCAGGTAGTCGTCCGCGCCCAGTTGCAGGCCGAGCACCCGGTCGGCCTCGTCGCCACGCGCGGTCAACATGATGATGGGTACGCCGTCGGGTCTCTCCCGCAGCCGCCGGCACACCTGCAACCCGTCCATCCCGGGCAGCATCAGGTCCAGCACCACCAGGTGCGGCGCGCGGTCCCGCACCGCATCCAGCGCGGCCAGCCCGTCCCCGACGTGACTCACGTGGTAGCCGGCGTGCTCCAGATAGCGGCAGACGACGTCGCTGACGGTCCGGTCGTCGTCCACCACGAGCACCCGCTGCGTCACCGGCCACCTCCCCGGGCCAGCCTAGCCAGCGCCGATGCCGGCCCACGGCTTCGAAGATCTTGCGATCCTCTTACGTCATTGAACCGCCCCGAGTCTGGTGGACTCCTCAGACTGTGACCAGCTTCGGCTGGTCGGGTTGTTGGTGAGCGAAGTTTTCCAACCCCCGCACCTACGTCGGTCCACGGCGATCATCGCTGTTGCTCGGGACGGGTCTCCTGGGTGGGCTGTTGTTCTCGGCAAAGGCCCCGACCTACCACGTCCAGTGGCTTGTCGTATCTGAAAGTGGTGGCGACATGACGGAAGTCCGTCGGCGTGCTGATGAATTCGCAGCGCGACTAGGCCCTCTGGTCTCGAACGAGGTCGAGTTCGATCTGCGGGACGTGGCTGGCGTGCCCAGCTGCCTGGATCTCTGGGTGTACGGCGACGACGTGGACGTCTGCGTGTCGTTCGCGCAGGTCACCGATGAGGTTCGTCTTCTGATCAACGAACGGGTGCTGGAGCAGGTGGGGCCGGCGGAGGCGCTCAGGCTGGTCGCGGAGGCGGTTGGCGAAGGGCGTACCGGCCACCTGGCCAGGGACTGACGTCGGGTCAGGCCCGGACGATGTCGGTGCCGTCGACCCGGACGGCGATCTCGGTGAGCCCACGGGTGGCCGGGCCACCGAGTCGGGCGCCGTCGGCGACGGCGAACGTGGAGTTGTGCGCGGGGCAGGTGCTCACCCCGTCGCGAGGCGCGGCGATCTGCACGCCCTGGTGCGGGCAGGCCGCGTCGTACGCCTGGAAGACGCCGGCGGTGGGCTGCACGACCAGCACCCCGGCAACCACGGTGCCGCCGCCCACCGGGACGTCGGCGGTACGGGCCAGCACGGTGCCCGACGTGGCCGCCGCAGCGTCGGCCGGGGCGTCGCCGTCGCCGCACGCGCCGAGCAGCCCGGCGGCACCGACCGCGCCGGCCCCGGCCAGCAGTGTGCGCCGGCTCAGACACCAGCGGTTGTCGCGGAGGAACTCCTGCCCGTCGTACACCCTCGTCACCTCCCGGTCGGCGGCCCGGAGCCGACGGACTGCACGACCGTCGGCGGCGGCTCGTCGCACCAGACTGCCCGAGGTCGCTGAACCTGCGATGCGACCGGGCTGGACGTTGGCTGGACGCGACCGGTTGGTGGTGCTCAGTTGCTCGGGGACGGGCTCAGCACCGCGCAGGCGGCCAGCGCCTGCGTGGTCTTCGGGTCGCCGCTGTCGAGCCGGTCCGGATCCAGGCCGCGGTTGCTGAGGCAGGTGCGGTACGCCGTGGCCCGCCCGTCGCCCGACCCGCCCGGCCCGGCACCCGGTGCGCCGGAGGCGCCCGGGCCTCGGAAGCCGTCCGGTCGGCCGCTGGGCCGGACCGACGCGCACGCCTGCTGTGCCTTCTGCCAGGTCTGCTCGTCCACCCCCTCCGGCCGCCCGCCGCCGGAAAAGCCCCCTCGTCCAGCGCCACGGGACGGGTGGGCGCTCCCGGACGGCCGCGCGGTCGGAAAGCCCGACGGCCTGGCGGTCGGGAACCCGGACGGCCGGGCCGTGCCGCCGGGGAAGCGGGACGGGTTCATCGTCGGCAGCGTCACCCCGTTGTCGCGCAGGCAGGTCTGGTACGCGGCGAACCCGTTCCCGGCCCCGCCCGCCCCGCTCGACGCGGGGCTGTCGGCCGAGCCGCCGCCACAGGCCGCCAACAGCAGCACGGACGAGGCGGCGATCAGTACGGCCGCCAGCCGGCGGCGCCTTCCAGTCAACGGCACGGGTGCTCCTCAAGCCTGCTCCGGGACCTGCTCAGGCAACCGGCCCGACCTCGTCGGCGCCTCGGACCAGCCTCGGAGTTGCCTCAGAGGTCCCAGGGCTGTCGCGGGCCGCGTCAGTCCCAGGGGCTTCGCGGGCCCGTTCCGAGCGAACTCTGAGCTGGGGTCGAGCCGGCCGCGAGGCGCGGTGCGCAGACTCCCCGACCATGGGGATCGGCCTGGGACGACGCTGGCGTACCCGCCAGGTGCGGTGGGTGGCGGCCGGCGCCGCGGGTGTGCTGCTGCTCGGCGTCGCCGGTGTGCGGGCCTGGACCGCGGACGCGGCCGACCCGCCAGCGCGTCCGGTGACGGTCGCGGCCGACCGGGGGCCGGTCGCGGTCGAGGTGGCCACGTCCGGCACCGTCCAGCCGGCCACGACCCGCAGCCTCGGCTTCACCGTCGCCGGCACCGTGCAGAGCATCGCCGTACGGCCGGGAAGCGTGGTGAAGGCGGGGCAGCGGCTCGCCGGGCTCACCGACGCCGACACCGCCGGCGCGCAGGTGACGGTGCGGAAGGCGGCGGACGACCTGGCCGACGCACGGGACACGCTGGCCGATGCCCGCAAGGCCGCCGACCAACCGCCGGCGAGCTGCCCGGCCGGCGCTGGCGTACGCCCGGTGGCCTGGCACTCGCCCGAGCCCGCCGGCACGCCGAGCGCGACGCCGGGCACCGGCGTGCCCTCCACCAGCCCCACCCCGCGCCCCGGAACGGGTTCCGGCACGCCACCCACGGCATCCGGCCGCCCGTCGTCCGCGCCGCCCCGCACCGGCGCACCCGGGACGCCAACCGCGTCCGGCCGTGCCGGCTGCGTCGCGGGCGCCGGAAACCCCGGTCGGGGTACGGGCACCGACCCGATCCTGGACGCACAGCGCCGGGTCAACCAGGCCGAGGCCACGCTCACCGAGGCTCGGGAAGCACTCGACGGCGCCACCATCACCGCCCCGATCGCCGGCACCGTGCTCTCGACAGCCGGGCCGGTGGGCAGTCGGGTCACCCGCGGCGGCGCGTTCATCACCCTGGCCGACACGTACGCCATGCAGGTCGCGGCCACCTTTCCGGAAGCCGACGCCGGCGCGGTGGCGGTCGGGCAGAGCGCCACGCTGACCCTGGCCGACCGGCCCGAGCAGACGTTCGCGGCGACCGTGGTGCAGGTCGACCCGGTGGGCGCCGTCGACGGCGCGATGGTCCGCTACGGCGTGGTGCTGTCCTTCACCACCGCACCGGGAAACCTGCTCGTCGGGCAGAGCGCCGGGGTGACGGTCCGGACCGGTGCGGTGCCGGACGCGCTGCGGGTGCCGTCGACCGCCGTGCACGACGGTGTGGACCGCACCGGCACGGTGCAGCCGGCCGACGGCGGACCGGCCCGCAGCGTCAGCGTGGGGCTGCGCGGCGGTCAGTACACCGAGATAACGTCCGGCCTCACCGCGGGTGACCTCGTGCTGCGCACCTGGTGACAGCGGAACCACAGGTTTGTCACAGCCAACGTCGAGCCCGGTCCGGTACGCAGTCCGGGTGCACACCGACATCCTGCGTCCGGCCACGGTCGGCTCATCCTCCACCTCCACCGTCGACGGCGGTCCCGGCGCCGGCCGTCTGCTCGTGGTCGACGACGAGCCCAACATCTGCACGCTGCTCGCCGCCACGCTGCGGCTGGTCAACTACGACGTGCGGGTGGCCGGGTCCGGCCGGGCCGCGTTGGCCGCCGTCGACGAGTTCACCCCGGACCTCGTCGTGCTCGACGTGATGCTGCCCGACCTGGACGGCTTCGAGGTGGCCCGCCGGCTGCGCGCCGCCGGCCGGCCGGTGCCGGTGCTCTTCCTCACCGCCCGGGACACCGTCGAGGATCGGGTCGCCGGGCTGGTGGCCGGCGCGGACGACTACGTGGCCAAGCCGTTCAGCCTGGAGGAGGTGGTGCTGCGGATCCGGGCGATCCTGCGGCGTACCCGGGCGGAGCTGCCACCGACCCCCAACGCGCGGCAGCTGCGCCACGCCGACCTGGAGCTCGACGACGACGCGCACGAGGTACGCCGGGGCGGCCGGCCGATCGACCTGTCGCCGACCGAGTTCCGGCTGCTGCGCTACCTGCTGGTCAACGCCGGCCGGGTGGTGAGCAAGGCGCAGATCCTGGACCGGGTCTGGAACTACGACTTCGGCGGCGACGGGCGGATCGTCGAGTCGTACGTCTACTACCTGCGGCGCAAGGTCGACCGGGTCGATCCGCCGCTGATCCACACCGTGCGGGGTGTCGGGTACACGCTGCGGTTGCCGCGCGGCGACGAGTGAGCAGGCTGCCCGGGGTGCGCCCGTGGGCGCACTGGACGCTGCGCTCCCGGCTGGTGCTGGTGGTGGGGGCGCTCGCCACGCTGGCGCTGCTCGGGGCCAACACCGCGGGGCTGCTCCTGCTGCGCAGCTACCTGGTGGACCGGGTCGACGACCAGCTCGGCGCGCAGGTCCGTCCGTTCGCCAGCGGGCCACGGGCGGGCTCGGCCCTCGCCTCCGCCAGCCCGTCGCCACATCCGGCCTCGGTGCCGGGGCCGGTCAGCCGGTTCGCCCGGCTCGGGCCCGACCAGATGGTCCTGCTCTACCGTGCCGACGGCACCCGGGACGCCGACCGGAGCAGCGCGCCCAGCGCCGCGGCACCCGATCCGGGACCATTTCCCGACGTGGTCGCCCGGGCCCGCGCCGGCCGTCCGTACACCCTGCCCGGCGGGAACGGCGGGGCGAACTGGCGGCTCTACGCCGCGCCGGTGGGGGAGACCGGCGCGGTGGTGGTGGTGGGCGCGTCCCTGGCCGAGGTGACCCAGACGGCCGACCGGCTGCTGCTCATCGACGTCGCGGTCACCGGCGGGGTGCTGCTCGGACTGGGCCTGCTGGCCGCCTCGGTGGTCCGGCTCGGGCTGCGGCCGCTGACCCGGATGGAGCGGGTTGTCGCCGGCATCACCGGCGGTGATCTGACCCGACGGGTCGACGACACCGACCGGCACACCGAGCCGGGGCGTCTCGGCGCCGCGGTCAACCTCATGCTCGATCGGATCGGTACGGAGATGACCGCCCGGGCGGCCTCCGAGCGGCGGCTGCGGCAGTTCGTGGCGGACGCCTCCCACGAGTTGCGGACCCCGCTCACCTCGATCCGGGGCTTCGCCGAGCTGTACCGGCGTGGTGGCTCGCCGGCCGGCCCGCTGCTGGACGAGACGATGAGCCGGATCGAGAACGAGGCGGCCCGGATGGGTGTGCTGGTGGAGGACCTGCTCCTGCTCGCCCGACTGGACCGGCGGCGCGCTCCCGCGCTGAGCCCGGTGGACCTGCTGGAGATCGCCGCCGACACCATCCGGGACGCCCACGCGCGGACCCCCGGCCGGGCGGTCCGGCTCAGCACACTCGACGAGCACGACACGACCTTCGACCCGCCGGTCGTGCGGGGCGACGAGCACCGCCTGCGTCAGGTCGCCGCCAATCTGGTCGGTAACGCTCTGCAGCACACCGGGCCCGGCGTCCGCGTGACGGTACGCGTCGGCCGGCTCACCACCGCCCCGCCCGGCGCGGTGATCCGCTCCGCGCCGGTCTCCGGCCCGACCGCCGAGGGTCTGGCCGTGCTCGAGGTACACGACGAGGGACCGGGCATCCCGGCCGAGCACGCCGCCCGGGTCTTCGAGCGGCTCTATCGCGCCGACCCGAGCCGGGGCCGGGGCAACGGCGGCGGCTCCGGGCTGGGCCTGTCCATCGCCGCGTCGATCGTGCACGCCCATGGCGGCTGGATCGAGCTGGACACCGGCTCCTCGGGCGCGGGCACCACGTTCCGGGTGCTGTTGCCCGCCGTACCCGGGGATCCGGCTTCCCCGCCCAGCGACCCGCCGGCGGCCCGCCCGGCGAGCTCGGCACGCGACGGCGCCGGGGCGCTCGACGCCCCGGGGGAGATTCCGAGCCAGCTCTGAGCTGGCGTCGAAGATCCTCCCAGCCGTGCCGGCGAGGCTGGCCGGCATGCGAGTGCGCCTGCCGGCCAGCCTGCGCCGGCCCCCCGTCGCGGTCAACGCCGCCCTGGTCCTGCTGCTTGCCGGAGGCGGCGTCTGGGCCTGGCTGTCGGTGCGCGGTGACTCCTCGGCGCAGGCCGGCCGGTCGACCGGCACCCGGACCGTCGCGGTGTCCCGGGGCACCGTGACCGCCAGCGTCTCCGCCGACGGCTCGGTGCAGAGCGCGTCGACGGCCAGCGCCAGCTTCGCCACCGCGGGCACCGTCACCGGCGTCTCGATCAAGGTCGGGGATCGGGTGAAGAAGGGGCAACTGCTGGCCACCGTCGACCCGGCCGCCGCGCAGCGCGACCTCGACGTGGCGAAGGCGAACCGGACGGCCGCCCAGGATGCCCTGGACCGGGCCGAGAAGGCCGGGTCGGACACCTCGTCGGCGCAGAACTCCGTGACCCAGGCCGACCTGGCGGTGGACGAGGCGCAGGCGGCGGTGACCGGCACCCGACTGACCGCGCCGATGGCGGGCACCGTGGTCGCCGTGCACGGCACGGTGGGCAGTTCCTCCGGCGGGTCCGCCGGCAGCACCTCGGGCGGCGGGTCGAACGGCGGCGGGTCGAACGGCGGCGGATCCAGCGGCGGTGCCACCGGCGGGCAGCAGGGCGGCAATGGCTCCTCCTCCACCGGCTCCGGCTCCTCCAGCGGGTTCGTCGAGGTGGCCGACCTGACGAAGCTCCAGGTCACCGCGGGCTTCGCCGAGGCCGACGCCACCCGGCTCAAGGACGGCCAGGCCGCCACCGTCACCTGGAACGCTCTGGAGGGCGCCCAGGCCGACGGCAAGGTGGTCGCGGTCGACCCGCAGGCCACCACCGCCAACAACGTGGTCACCTACGGCGTCACCGTCAGCGTCGACCAGCTCCCCGCCGGGGCCAGGCCGGGGCAGACGGTGCGCGTCACCGTGGTCACCGGCACCGCCCGGGACGTCCTGCTGGTCAACTCGGCCGCGATCAGTGGCAGTGGCGACCGGCGGAGCGCCACGGTGGTGACCGGGGCGGGGCAGGAGACCCGGCGGGTGGCCGTCGGTCTTGCCGGCGACCAGGCGTACGAGGTCACGTCCGGGCTGACCGAGGGCGAGCGGGTGGTGTTGCCGACGGGCACCACCACCGGCAGCACCGGCGGCGGTGGCTTCCCGGGCGGCAACTTCCCGGGCGGCAACTTCCGGGGCGGCGGTGGCCTCCCCGGCGGTGGCGGTTTCCCCGGCGGCGGCACGCGCGGCGGGACCGGAACCCGGTGACGGCCCCCCGCACCCCGCCGCGCCACCCGGTCCTCGACGTCCGCGAACTGACCAAGGTGTACGGCGAGGGCACGGCCGCGGTGCACGCCCTGCGCGGGGTGTCCCTGGACGTCGCCGCCGGCGACTATGTCGCGATCATGGGTTCCTCCGGCTCCGGCAAGTCCACCCTGATGAACATCCTCGGCTGCCTGGACGTGCCGAGCGGCGGGCGGTACCTGCTCGACGGCGTCGACGTCGGCCGGCTCGCCGACCGTCAGCTCGCGCTGGTCCGCAACCGGCTCATCGGCTTCGTCTTCCAGGCGTTCAACCTGATTCCGCGGACCAGCGCGCTGGCCAACGTGGAGCTGCCCCTGGCGTACGCCGGGGTGCGGGCGGGTGCGCGGCGGCGGCGTGCGCTTGCCGCGTTGGACGCGGTCGGGCTGGCCGACCGGGCCGGCCACCACCCCAACCAGCTCTCCGGCGGGCAGCAGCAGCGGGTCGCCGTGGCCCGGGCGCTGGTGACCGAGCCGGCGCTGGTGCTGGCCGACGAGCCGACCGGCAACCTGGACAGCCGGTCCACCGACGACATCCTGGCCGTGTTGGACCAGCTCAACGCGGCCGGCCGCACGATCGTGCTGATCACGCACGAGCCGGAGGTCGGCGCACGGGCCGGGCGGTTGATCCGGCTCTTCGACGGCCAGGTCCACTCCGACGTCCGACAGCGCCCGACCGGGCGGCACGCAGCGGTGGGGGTACCCCGGTGAGCATCACCGAGACGGTCCGGTTCGCGCTGCGCGGCGTGGCCGCCAACAGGCTGCGCTCGGCGCTGACGATGCTGGGCATCCTGATCGGCGTGGCCGCGGTGATCCTGCTGGTCGCGGTCGGCAACGGCTCCGCCCAGGCGATCACCGGCCGGATCGAGGCGTTGGGTACCAACACGTTGACCGTGACCGGCACCAACCGGGGTGCCGGCAGCGGCGGGCTCACCCTCCAGGTCGCCGACGCGCTCGCCGACCCGGTGCTCGCGCCGGACGTCCGGTCGGTGACCCCGCTGGCCACGACCAGCACGACCGTCACCCACGACGGCACCGACCACGCGGTGTCACAGTTCGTCGGCACCCGGCCCAGCTGGTTCACGGCGGCCAACTCACCGGTCGCCAGCGGCGCGGCGTTCACCGCCGACGACGAGGCGCAGGGCCGCCGGGTGGTGGTGCTCGGCCGGACGGTGGCCGACGAGCTGTTCGCCGGTGTGGACCCGGTGGGCCGGCAGGTCACCGTGGGCGGTGCCCTCTTCACCGTGGTCGGGGTGCTGGCGCCGAAGTCGTCCACCGGGTTCCAGGACGCCAACGACACGGCCGTCGCGCCGCTGCGCGCGGTCCGCGAGGTGCTCACCGGGTACGGTCCGCTCAGCTCGATCGTGGTCCAGGCGGTGAACACGGACCGGGTGACGGCGGCGCAGGGGCAGGTCTCCACCGTGCTGGCCCAGCGCCTGCCGACGTCGACGTCGGGCACCACCCCCTACCGGATCCAGAACGCGGCGCAGCTGCTCCAGACGTCCAGCGACACCGCCGAGACGTTCACGGTGCTGCTCGGCGCGGTGGCCGCCATCAGCCTGCTGGTCGGCGGCATCGGCATCACCAACATCATGCTGGTGACCGTGACCGAGCGAACCCGGGAGATCGGCATCCGTAAGGCCCTCGGCGCCCGCCGGCGCAGCGTGCTCACCCAGTTCCTGGTCGAGGCGACCCTGCTGAGCCTGCTGGGCGGGGCGCTGGGCGTGGCCGCGGCGTTGGTCGGCGCCCGGTTCACCATCGTCGGGGTCCACCCCGTCATCGTGCCCAGTTCGGTCGCGCTCGCCCTCGGGGTGTCCGTCGCCATCGGCCTCTTCTTCGGCGGTCTGCCGGCGGCCCGGGCGGCCCGGCTGCGACCCATCGATGCCCTGCGCTACGAGTAGGCCGACATGCGAGGATCCGACATGGACAGCAGCGACACCGTTCTCTTCGACCGGGTCGACGATTCCCCACGCTCCCCGGCACCGAACGCCAACGACACCGACCTCACCGCCGCGCTGGCGGCGGCGGCACCGCGCCGCTGGTGGAACCGGGCCACTCCGGTTCTCGGCGCGCTGGTGCTGGTGCTCGCCGGTTTCCTGAGCGGCCTGCAGGTGCAGCAGCGCTGGGGCGAGCCGACGGCCGCCGCCGGGCGCACCGGCACCTTCCCCGGTGGTTTCCCCACCGCCTTCCCGGGAGCGGCCGGACGCGGCCAGAACGGCGCCGGCCAGAACGGCGCCGGGCGGGCCGACGCGGGCGCGACCGGCGGAGCGGCGGCGCCGGCCAGCACCAGCGGAAAGGTCAAGCTGGTCGACGGCGGCACGCTCTACCTGGAGACCGCCGACGGCACCGTGATCACCGTCCGCACCACCGACGACACCGCCGTCCGCACCGCCAAGGCCAGCAAGCTCAGTGCGCTCAAGGCCGGCCAGAGCGTGACCGTGCAGGGCGGACCGGCCACCGACGGCACGGTGACCGCCACCACGGTCACCGCCGGCGGCTGAGGCGGGCGGTGACCGTCACGGACGGCGCCCGTACGATGCTGCGGTGATTCTTCGGGGTACGGTTCGCGCCGATCGGCCGCTGGTGGTGCTCGCGGTCGAGGAGGAGGCCCTGCACCTGCCGTCGGAGCTGCCGGTGCTGCTCACCGGCATGGGCAAGGTGAACGCCGCCAGCGCCGTGGCGGCCGTGCTGGCCGCCGGCCCGCGACCGCTGCTGGTGCTGAACCTGGGCACGGCGGGTGCGCTGCGTCCCGGCTGGACCGGCATCCACGAGATCGCCACCGTGCTGCAGCACGACCTGGACACCGCGCTGCTGCGCACCCTCACCGGTCAGACCTACGGTGCGCCGCTGACCCTGGCCGTCGCGGGTGCGGTACTGGCCACCGGCGACACGTTCGTGGCCGACGACGACGCACGGGAGCGCCTGGCGCAACGCGCCGACCTGGTCGACATGGAGGGGTACGCGGTGGCCTGGGCGGCCAGCCAGGCCGGTGTGCCGTGTCGGCTGGTCAAGCAGGTCAGCGACGAGGCGGGGGAGGGCGCGGCCCGCACCTGGCGGGAGTCGGTGGACGCCTGCGCCCGGGACCTCGCCGACTGGGCCGGACACCACCTCGGCTGACCCGGGCCGGTCGTGTCGCGACGTTCGAGGTGCCCGCCGCCGCGAACCGGACGTCGCACCCACCGGTCAGCGCCGTGGACGGGCCGTCGGCTCCCGGGGCAGCGCGTCAGCGGCCGCGATCGCGGCCAGCACCAGCACGGCGACGGTACTGACCAGCACCGGGGGCCAGGTGACGGCCCAGAACCCCAGCGGCAGCAGCACCAGCCAACCGACCCGGTGCAGCGGCAGCCTGCCGGCGATCAGGTAGGTGAAGAGGCCCCGCCCGATGAGGAACACCGCCGGGCCGCCGAAGATCAGCGCGACCCAGCGCGGGGAGGTCTCCCCGGTGGGGTGGGCGATGACCAGGTCGACGCCGGCGGCCGTGGCGACGACGCCGGTCACCATCACCACATGGGTGTACGGCCCCAGCCGGGCCGCCACCCCCAGTTCCCGCGCCGACGTCGGCCGCCGGAAGGCGCCGGCCCTGAAGACGTACATCTGCCAGAGCAGCAGCATGGTGACGAAGGCGGTCAGGAAGGCGCCCAGTCGGGCCCGGGTGAAGTCCGCGGTGCTGATTTCCAGGGTGGGCACCAGGATGATGTCGCCGAGGGCCAGGATGAGGAACTGCTGGTACCGCTCGGCCAGGTGTTCGGCGGTCTTCTCGTACTGCTCGACCGGCACGCGGCCCAGCCACGGCGTCGGGTAGCGCGCGGCGGAGGAGACGTAGTCGACGACCACCGCGATGATCCAGAAGGCCCAGTGCAGGGAGCCGCCGAGCAGCGCGCCGGTGATCCAGAAGACCCCGGAGACGAGGAACCAGAAGAGGAAGCGGGCCGCCCGTTCCTGGGCTCGGTGTCGGTGCCGGTGCAACACGCTGATCAGCACGATTCCCCGCACCAGGTGCGGGGTCACGTACGCCACGGCGAAGACCAGGGCGTGCTCGTTGGAGGCCAGCGGCAGCGCGGCCGCCATTCCCACTGCGCCGAGCATGGTGACCATGAGGATGGCCTGGATCGGCCGACGGTCCGGGTCGTAGAAGTCGGTGGTGGTCGTGGTGATCGACCAGGTCCACCAGATCGCCGCCAGCATGAGCAGGACCTGCCCGGCGCCGGTCCAGGTGTCCCGCCGTGCCAGCAGCATCGACGTCAGTGCGAGGGCGGCCACGAAGACCACGTCGAAGAGCAGCTCCAGCAGCGTGGCCCGGGTCGATCCTTCCGGCCGGCGCACCAGCTCGGCGGCGCCTGCGGTCGTCATGCCCGGCCCTCCCACCGCGTCCCGGCACCGGCCGCCCGGCGCACGGCGGGGCGCCCCCGGGCGCCGCGTCCCCCTGGCAGTATCGACCGCGCCGCGGAGACGCGTCCCCGATTCGGCCGTTCCGGTCCTCGGGCGGACGTGGGTCAGGCGGCCACGTCGGGCCGGGCGGAAGTAGCGGCCCCGGCCGCGGCGGGCGCCACGCATCGTGCGCGGCGCCCGCCGGGTGTCGTCGGCTCAGCCGCGCCGGGACACGTCGATGTCGGTCCGCCTGGCCGGCAGCGGGTACGCCGGGTCCAGGAAGAAGCTCGGGTGCGGGGGCTGGTTGTAGGTAACGTTCTCGCAGGCCACCTGGTTGCGGTACTGCGGGTCGTGCATCAGGGTGCGGATCTTGTGCGGGGTCGGGATGGTGGTGGTGTACAGCCGCAGCTTGTCGTCACCGAGGCGGAACACCACCTCCTCGCGCCAGTCACCGAGCAGGTCGGCGGAGAGCACCGGGTTGGACTTGCTGCCGTTGATCGACGTCGCGCCGGTGGCCACCAGCAGGTCGGTCTTGTTGACCGTCGTCGGTCGGCTGGTGTAGTCGGTGTTCGCCTTGGAGATCCGGTTGCTGTCCAGCAGCTCCCGGGTCAGGTCGCCGTCCCAGTAGACGAGGAAGTTCACCGGCAGGTTGCCGCTGCCGTAGAGCTGCTCGCCGGTGACCGCGCTGTAGACGTAGCCGTTGGACCAGTACTCGGCGCCGGGGCTGTTCGGGTCGATGTTGTCGGCCGCGCCCCGCCCGTTGTCCTTGCCGGCGTAGAAGGCCGTCCGCAGCTCGCCGGTCACCGGGTCGTAGACGCCGCCGCCGGGGCGTACCCCGTCGACCGTGTTGCCGGCCCGGTCCTTCGCGTCGGCCCGGGCGTTCCACTCCTCCTGCACCAGGAACACCTCGGTGCCGGGCCGGGTCGGGTCGAGGTCGCCGATGTGCATGGCGTCGCCGTGTGCCAGGTTCACGTACCGGGCGTTCTCGTCCGGGTTCTTGATCTGCGGGGTCAGGTCCACGTTGACCGGGGGAGCCGGGTAGGGGAACCAGGTGTGTGCCACCGTCTTGATACTGAGGTCGCTCTCCAGCACCATGGCGCCGTAGACGATCTCGTCGCGGCCGTCGCTGTCCACGTCCGAGACCATCAGGCTGTGTACGCCGCGGTCCTCGCCGAGCTTCGGGTCGGGCAGCCGGCCCGAGTCGAAGGTGTCCCCGAGAATCAGCTCGTTACCCCGCATGGAGTACGCCGCGACGGTGGTCTTCGCGTAGTAGCCGCGGGCCATGATGGCGCTCGGGTGCACACCGTCCAGGTAGGCCACGCCGGCCAGGAACCGGTTGGCCCGGTTGCCCTGCGGGTCACCCCACGGGAAGTTGCCCCACTGCGTCGCGGGGTTCTGCCAGTACGGGTCGACCTCGGCCTTGAAGAACGCGCCCCGGTGGTCGACCGGGGCGGTGCCCCAGTTCTTCGGTCCGTAGGGAAAGGCGTAGTCGACGGTGTCGACGACGCGGCCGGTGCGGCCGTCGAAGGCGGTGAGGTACTCGTTGCTGGTGCCGATCGGGCCGTAGGTGTAGACCTTGCCCCACTGGCGGACGTTCTGCTCCGGCGGCGTGTTCCCGCCGGGCAGAACCCACGCCACGCTGTACGAGTTGATCGAGTCCTGGTAGCGGTCGAGCTTCGCGGTGTCACCGTCGCGCAGGTAGGAGCGGATCTTCTCGCTGGTCGCCTGCCGGTTGCCCACCACGTCCCGCGCCTGGTACGTGCCGTCGGCGGCGACCGTGCCGCTGCTGGTGCCGTCCGCGGTCTTGATGACCAGCTCGGATCGGCCGTCGCCGTTGAAGTCCGCGACGACCAACTGCGTGTCGTGCGCGCCGGAGCGGATGTTGTAGCCCACGTCGACCCGCCAGAGCAGCGTGCCGTCCAGCTTGTACGCGTCGATCAGCGTGGGGGAGGTGAAGCCGTACGCGGACGAGTCCTTGGCGTCACTCGGGTCCCACTTGAGGATCAGTTCGTAGTCGCCGTCGCCGTCCAGGTCGCCGGTGCTGGCGTCGCCGGGGGCGTAGGTGGCCGTGTTGGTGGCCAGGGAGCCGTCCGCGTTACGCACCCACTGGAGTTTGGCGCCGCGGTCGAGGTGGTCGACGTAGCGGGTGAAGGTCTTGTCGAGTTCGGTGAAGAGTGTGTCGCTGATGCCGTAGCGGTTGCCGCCCTTCCAGGTGGCGCGGGTGCCGAAGGCGTTCTTGGGTGCCCAGTCGGGTTCGTCGAGGTAGGTGCGGAACGGGGCGATGAGGGTGGCGAACTCGTTCTCGGTGAGGCCGGCGGGGTTGTCGTGGGCCTCGCGGATGTGCCGCAGCAGGTTCATGTCCACCGGCTCGTACTGCTTGCCGGTGACCGTGGTCGGGTAGGTCTGCAGGACCGGCGTGACGGCGGGCGCCGGCCGCCGCAGCTGGATGTCGCGGAACTGGTCGGTCAGCGGGGTGACCGCCGCGGATCTGGGTCGGGTGACGCCGTTGACGATGGCGGCGATGCGGTAGGTCGAGGTGGTGGTGCCGGTGGTGTCGGTGTGGTTGCTGCTGGCGGTGACGGTGGTGAGGAGTTTGTTGTCGCGGTAGACGCGGTAGGCCACGTCGTCGGGCTCGTCACCGAGGAACCGCCAGCTGAGGTACACGCCCTCGGCGGTCTTGACCGCCACCAGACCACGGTCGAGGAACTCCAACTGACGTGCCGGGGGCGCGTCGGCCGGTGCCGCCGCGGCGGCGGGCACGGCCAGCGCGGCGCCGAGCAGCGGTAGGACGGCCAGCGCCGCTGCCGTGCGGAGCGTTCGGGTCATGTACGGGAACCTCCTGGATCGGGAGGGCACGCCTGGTCCGCCGGTGGTGACGAGGTGGACGGTGGCGGCCACTCCGCTCTAAATCGTTTCAATCGTGGCTGCGACTCTAGGACCGTCGGCCATCGCCGTCAACCACTGCCGTACGGCCCGATGCTCTCAGCCCAGGCGCGGTGTGACCCGCCGCGCCGGGTCGGCCGACGATTGCCCGGATTCCGCGAAGTCGGCCAGCAGGGCGGGGATACGGATCAGACGTCGACGCTAGGCAGGCGTTGGTGTCGTTTCAAGCGCTGATCCGGCTGGCGCAGGCTCGTCGAGCTGCACGGCGTCGAGCTGGGCGTCCAGGTCGAAGATGTGCTCCAACACCAGGAAGCCCTCGTCCGGCCGGCGCCCGTCCAGGCCGTCGAAGAACGGCGCCATCGACTCCTGCCAGCGGGCGTTGACCTCGGTGCGCTCCATCGCCGCCAGCGACTCCGCCAGGTCCTTCGTGCGGAAGTGACCGACCAGCAGCCCGTCCTCGCGCAGGTGCAGCGAGTAGTCGTACCAACCCGCGTCGCGGAGCGCGCGCAACATCTCGGGCCAGACGGCGGCGTGCCGCTCCCGGTACTCGGCCAGCCGGTCCGGTCGGACCTGGAGAAGGAAACAGACGGTACGCACATCGACTCCTCGGGGGTGGGGCTGCCGGCGCGGGGCCGCGCGGGGCCTCCGACGCCGGTCAGTCGCGGCGGAAGGAATGCTGGCTGGACTCTCTAACCACCAGTTCCGGTTCGAAGACCACCTGCCGGTGCTGGTGGCCGTCGGGGTTGTTGGCCTCATCCAGGATCAGCTCCGCCGCACTGCGGCCGAGCTGCTGGCGCGGCTGCCGGACCGAGGTCAGGGGGACCGCGGCGGCGGCGGCGAACTCGATGTCGTCGTAACCGACCAGCGCGATGTCGTCGGGCACCCGGATCTGTTGGCGGGTCAGCCCCTGCAACACGCCGAGGGCCAGCAGATCGTTGGCGCAGAAGATCGCGGTCGGCCGGGCGGAGCGGGGCAGACCGAGGATCCGGGACACGGCGTCCCGCCCGGCCGCCACCGTCGGGCTCGGAGTGTCCAACCTCCGCAGGTTGTCCGCACCGAGCCCGGCCTCCTCCAACGCCTTGACGCCGCCGTGGTAACGGTCGCTGACCTGCTCCAGTCGCCAGGGCCCGCCGACGAACGCGATCTGCTCGTGCCCGGCCTCGACGAGGTGCCGCACCGCCAACTCTCCGCCGAGCCGGTCGTCGACCGAGACGGAGCAGAAGTCGCGGCTGGGCGCCGGTCGGTCCAGCACCACGACGAGGATGCCCCGGCTGCGCAGCCGATCCAGCCGCGCGTTGTCGTCGCCCACCGGGGTGATCAGAACGCCCTGCACCCGTTGCTCCTCGAGCAGGTCGAGGTATCGGCCCTCCCGGGCGATGTCGCCGTTGCTGTTGCAGAAGATGACGGCCATGCCGGCCGGCCCGGTGGTGTCGTCGACGCCCTTGGCGATGTCGGTGAAGAACGGGTTCGCCACGTCCAGCACGACCAGGCCGAGCGTGCGGCCTCGACCGCGACGCAGGTGCCGGGCCGCGTCGTTGGGCACGAAGCCGAGTTCGTTGATCGCCGCCCGGACCCGGCTTCGGGTCATCTCGGACACCAGATTGGGCCGGTTGAGCACGTTGGAGACGGTGCCGACCGACACTCCGGCGCGGCTGGCCACGTCCTTGATACTCACCATCGGCGCAATCACGCTGCCTCCCGATTGCCCCGGCGGACGGGACGGCTGTTGAAACGGTTTGAGCATATCGGCTCGCCCGTCGACTCCGGCCGATCCCGCTGCCGGTGTCGCGCTCACCACCGCGCGGTGCCGGTCAGCGCGGCTGCGCCCTCCGTCGCGCCCGCGCCTCCACCGCCACCGCGGCGAACGCGGGCAGCCCCGGCAGCAGCGGCAGGAGCAGCGGGACCGACACGGCCAGCAGCCCGACGACCAGCGTCGCCGCCAGCAGCAGCAGTGTGCCGCCCGGGTCGGCACGCACCCGGGCCAGAGCCGACTCCGCCGCCGCCGGCCAGGACATTCCCGGACGCCACTGCGCAGCGGTACGCAGCAGCACCGCCACGACCAACGCGAGCGCGACGACCAGCGCCGGCCCCATCAGGCGGGCGCCGGGCAGCCCGGACGCCACGGCGGTCAGCTCGGCGAGGGCCAGCGCGGCGAGCACCGGCACCACGGCGTACGGCCACGGGCTGCTGCGGGCGACCGCCCAGAACGCGCGCAGGTAGCGCCCGACGGTCACGCCGGAGCCTCGCTCGGCGCGCTTTCGTAGCGCCAGCACCCCGGCGGCCGTGGCCACGTACGCGGTCACCACCGGCAGCGCGGTGACCGCGACGAGCAGCCCGACCACCAGCACGTCGGCGAGCCACGCCAGCCCGCCGGCGAGGTCCCGGGCGGGCCGGCCGGTGGCCGTGCGGTCGGTGTCGCTGGTCACCGCTCAGCCCTTCAGCCCGGACGTCGCGATGCCCTCGACCAGGTAGCGCTGGAAGGCCAGGAAGAAGCAGATCACCGGCAGGATGCTCAGCACCGACATGGCGAACATCGGGCCGAACGCCGACTCGCTGGTCTGGTCGATGAAGAGGCGCAGGGCCAGCGGCAGCGTGTAGGTCTCCGGATCGTTGAGGTAGACGAGTTGGCTGAAGAAGTCGTTCCAGGTCCAGATGAAGGTGAAGATCGTCGTGGTGACCAGGGCCGGTTTGAGCAGCGGCAGGATGACGTACCGGAAAATCGCGATCGGGCCGCAGCCGTCGATCTCCGCGGCCTCGTCCAGCTCGCGTGGCAGCCCGCGGATGAACTGCACCATGAGGAAGACGAAGAAGGCGTCGGTGGCCAACAGCTTGGGCAGGATCAGCGGCACGAACGAGCCGACCAGGTCGAGCTTCTGGAAGATGGTGTACTGCGGGATCAACACCACGTGGTACGGCAGCATGATGGTGAGCAGGGTCAGCGCGAAGAGCGGGCCGCGCAGCCGGAACCGCAGTCGCGCGAAGGCGTACGCGGCCAGCGAGCAGGAGATCAGGTTGCCGACGACCGCCCCGATCGCGACGATCAGCGAGTTGCCGAAGAACCGCCAGACGCTGATGCCGGCGATGCCGTCGAAGGCGGCACCGTAGTTCTCCGGGGCCAGTCGGCTCGGCACCAGGCTGATGCTGGACAGGATCTCGGACGTGGGCTTCACCGAGGCGGTGAGCAGCCAGAGGACCGGATAGAGCAGCAGCAGCACCAGCAGGATCATGCCGGCGTGCCAGGCCGACGTGGCCAGCGGGCGGCGGGGTGCCGGGCGGCGGGGTGCCGGGCGGCGTGCCGGCGCGGCGGCTGGGGTCGCCGTCATTTGTCCTCCCCCGAGTAGAAGACCCATCGGCGTGAGGTGCCGAAGAACAATGCGGTGATCGCGGCCACGGTCAGCAGCAGGATCCACGCCATGGCCGAGGCGTAGCCCATCCGGAACTGGGCGAACCCGCGCTCGTAGAGGTAGAGCGTGTAGAACAGCGTGGAGTTGCTGGGCCCGCCGCGTCCTCCGCTGACCACGAAGGCCGGTGTGAAGGCCTGGAAGGCGTGGATGGTTTCCAGCACCAGGTTGAACAGGATGATCGGGGAGAGCATCGGCAGGGTAACCGAGCGGAACGTGCGCCACCAGCCGGAGCCGTCCACCGCGGCGGCGTCGTACAGCTCCTGTGGGATCTGCTTGAGGCCGGCCAGGAAGATGACCATCGGTGCGCCGAACTGCCAGACGGCCAGGATGATCAGGACGTAGAGCGCGTAGTCCGGCTCGTTGATCCAGCCACCGGTGTCCCAACCGACGGTGTTGGTGAGCGAGTCGACGACGCCGTCGTCGGTGAAGAGCGCGCGCCAGGCGAGGGCCAGCGCGACGCCGGTGCCGAGCAGTGACGGCGCGTAGAGCGCCGAGCGGTAGAAGCCCTGACCACGCCGTGGCCGGTTGAGCAACAACGCGACGGCCAGTGCGGCGGCCAGCTTGAGCGGCACCGAGAGGAGGACGTACTTCGCGGTGACGGTGGCCGAGGCGAGGAACCGGCTGTCGTCGGTGAACAGCCGCCGGTAGTTGTCGAAGCCGACCCACTGGGGGCTGGTGAAGAGGTCGTAGTCGGTGAAGGACAGGTAGAGCGAGGCGAGCATCGGCCCGACGGTGAGCAGCAGCGCCCCGCAGACCCAGGGAGAGAGGAAGAGAAAGGCGATACCGGGACGGTCCCGCCGGTGTCGCCTGCCGGACCGGCTGGCGCCGGACCCGGCGGGCGGCGCGGCCGGCGCGTCGAGTGTCTGCACTGTCATCGGCTCAGCTTCCGATCGCCCACCGCCGGAGCGAGTGGATCAGGGTTAGATGAAACAGTTCAATCATCGGGAAGTTACCGGTGGCCCCCGGGAGTGTCAACGGAATGACCGCCCAAATCCGCGTGTAGACGCCTTTCTTGGCCGTCGGGAGCGGGGGGTCTTGACACTCTTGTAACACAGCGGCTACGTTGCGGCGAGAAATTGAAACGGTTCATTGTGCTCCGGGAATTCCCTGCCACCCCCCACGGAGGCTTTCCGCACGTCCTCGGCCACCGCTGACCGGCACACCAAGTACCCCTTGGAAAGGACCCCCATGAGTTCCCGATCCCGGCCAGCCCGCCGCGCCGCGGTGCTGCTGGCCACCCTGCCCCTGCTGGCGTCCGGGTTGGTGGCGCCGCAGGTCGCGGCTGCCGCGGCCCCCGGCGCGGGGCTGCGTCAGCTCGAGCATCTCGACCGTGGTCTGGTCGCGGTCAAGACCGCCGAGGGCGTGTACCTCAGCTGGCGGTTCCTCGGTGACGAGCCCGACGACGTGGCCTACCGCGTCTACCGCGACAACAAACTCCTCACCACCGTCACCGCCAGCAGCAACCACACCGACACCACCGGCACCACCACCTCGACCTACCGCATCGCCGCCATCGTCAACGGCGTCACCCGACCCAGATCCGCGGCCGTCACCCCGCTGACCGACCAGTTCCGCGACATCGCCCTGCAACGACCGCCGGCGGCGCCGTATCCACGGGTGCAGACCTATCCCACGACGGTGTCCGGCAAGCAGTTCGAGCCGGTGGACATGAACCTGCTGCGGCACATCCGCGAGGCCCACGACAACCCCACCGGCCTCACCGAGAACGAGTTCGCCACCCTCATCGCCCCGTTCCGCACCTACCTCGACGAACCCGACTGGGCACCCAAGAACGCCTTCGGCACCCGCGCCACCTGGAAGGGCGGCAACCGCTACGGCATCAGCGACACACTCTTCACCGAACTCGACAAGACCTTCACCCGCTACGTCGACCACCTCGACCGCGGCGCCAAGCTCCAGTGGGTGCGCAACGCCGACGGCTCGATCGCGACGTCGACGGCGACCTACACGCCCGGCGACGTCAGCCCCGGGGACCTGGACGGCGACGGCGACTACGAGCTGATCGTCAAGTGGAACCCGTCCGGGGCGAAGGACTCGTCGCAGTCCGGCTTCACCGCACCGGCGATCATCGACGCGTACCGGCTGGACGGCACGCTGCTGTGGCGGGTCAACGTGGGCTACAACATCCGGGCCGGGGCGCACGACACCCAGCCGGTGGTGGCCGACCTCGACGGTGACGGCCGGGCCGAGCTGCTGATCAAGACGGCCGACGGCACCGCCACCGGCACCGTCGCCGCCGACGGCAGCTACCAGGTGCGCGGCGTGATCGGCCAGAAGCAGGCCACCTTCGACCGGTTCGCCGGCTACTTCGCCGCCGGCGACGAGGCGAAGCTGGACAGGTACTACGACGCGACGAACGGTTACAACGTCGCCTGGGTGCTGCCGGGCGGGAACACGCCCCCGGAGCAGAACGTCCGCCAGTGGGGCAAGGTCTACACCTACGGCCCGATCGGCACCAGCAACGAGTACCTCACCGCCTTCGACGGCCGCACCGGCCGCGTCGTCGACACCGTCGACTACGCCTTTCCCTACGGGCCGAAGAACTGGGGTGCCGCCCCGGTCGACCACCGGGGCGCCAACTTCGAGGGGGCGGTCCGCGACGGCGAGGCACCGGGGGAGCAGGAGCCGATCGACCCGAGCGAGATCCCGGACCCGTACTGGACCGATCCGGACACCCGATGGGGCTACTACCCGTGGGGCGACCCGCAGGGCAACCGGGCCAACCGCTTCCTCGCCTCGGTCGCCTACCTCGACGGCGTGCACCCGAGCGCCATCATGGCCCGCGGCTACTACGCGAAGACCACCGTCGCCGCGTACACCCTCAAGGACCGCAAGCTGGTGCTGGGGGCGACGTTCGACTCGGACACGTTGCCCGACCCGGACCTCGGCGAGGACCGGGGCATGCACTCGTTGATGACGTCCGACATCGACAACGACGGCCGTGACGAGATCATCTACGGTGCCATGGTGCTGGACGAGCACCTGAAGATCCAGGCGGTGGCCGGCACGTGGTTCCCGTACCCCGCGCCGCCCCTGAACGTCGACCTGACCCCGCAGATCAAGAATCCGGACGCCGACGACCGCTTCATCCACCTGGCGCACGGCGACGCGTACCACGTGGGTGACTTCGACCCGTCCCGGCCGGGCACGGAGGTGTTCCTCGTCCAGGAGCAGGCGGCCGGGCTCGACGCGGTGGGCCGCGACGGCCGCACCGGGTTGGGCTACCGCCCCGGCGCGGCGGTGTACGACCCGGAGACCGGCGAGGTCACCGCGGCCATGTACGGCGGCGGCGACAACGAGCGGGGTGTGGCCGCCAACATCGACCCGCACAGCCCGGGTGCGGAGTACTGGACCGGCGGCACGGTGTTCAGTGCGGTCACCGGCGAGGAGTTGTACGCCAATGGCGGCCTGACCGGCAACTTCCCGATCTACTGGGACGGCGACCTGACCAGTGAGCTGGTCGGCGACAACGTGATCGCCAAGCCGGACACCGCGTACACCACCCGGCCGACCAGCGTGGGTCAGACCGTGCTGCTGACCGCGCCGGGTGCGGTGGCCAACGGTGACGGCGGCAACGGCAGCCCCGCCCTGACCGCCGACCTGTACGGCGACTGGCGTGAGGAGGTGGTGTGGCGGGTCGGCACCGACCACCTGCGGGTCTACACCACCACCATCGCGACCGTGCACAAGCTCCGCACGCTCATGCACGACCCGCAGTACCGCAACCAGGTGGCCTCGGAGAACGTGGTGTACAACCAGCCGCCACACCCGAGCTTCTTCCTCGACCCGGCCTACCCGCTGCCCGTCCGTCGCACCGACATCGACGTCGCCGACCGGCGCTGACCTGCCGCTCGGTGTCCGGGTAGCACCTTCCGGACATCGACAACCACCGCCGGCCGGAGCAATCCTCCTGACACGTTTCAGGAGGGGCGCTCCGGCCGGCGGCGGTTGTCGGTGGACATCGGGGCGTCCGAGCCCGTGGTCGCGTCGGGTTGGTGGCCCTTGACGGCTGCGGAACTGTCGTCGTACCGTCGGGTACAGTGACCATGAAACGTTTCATTACCTCGCGGGCGGTCTCGTCGGCATGCCACCGGCCGGGCCGCCCGCGGGCCTCGATCGGAGAACCACGATGACTGATCTGACGGCGGGAACCAGGGCCCGGGTCCTGGCCGCCCTGCGGTTGCAGCGGATCGAGACGCCGTCCTGGGCGTACGGCAATTCCGGCACCCGGTTCAAGGTGTTCGCGCAGGAGGGTGTGCCGCGCGACCCGTACGAGAAGGTCGCGGACGCGGCGGTCGTGCACCAGCTCACGGGGGTGGCGCCGAGCGTGGCGCTGCACATTCCGTGGGACAGGGTCGACGACTACGCCGACCTGGCCGCGTACGCGGTGGACCGTGGAGTCAGCCTGGGTGCGATCAACGCGAACGTGTTCCAGGATGACGACTACCGGTTGGGCAGTGTCACGAACCCGGATCCGGGTGTGCGGCGCAAGGCGATCGGTCATCTGCTGGAGTGTGTGGACATCATGGACGCCACGGGTTCGCGGGACTTGAAGCTGTGGTTCTCCGACGGCACGAACTATCCGGGTCAGGATGACATCCGTGCTCGGCAGGATCGGCTGGCGGCGGCGTTGCGGGAGACCTACGATCGGCTCGGCGTCGACCAGCGGTTGTTGTTGGAGTACAAGCTGTTCGAGCCGGCGTTCTACATGACGGATGTGCCGGACTGGGGTACGGCGTACGCGCACTGCTTGGAGTTGGGCGAGCGGGCGCAGGTGGTGATCGACACGGGGCATCACGCGCCGGGTACCAATATCGAGTTCATTGTGGCGGTCCTGCTGCGTGCTGGTCGGTTGGGTGCGTTCGATTTCAACTCGCGTTTTTATGCCGACGACGATCTGATGGTGGGTTCGGCGGACCCGTTCCAGCTGTTTCGGATCATGGTGGAGATCGTGCAGGCTGGCGCGTTGGTTCCGGAGGCTGGTATCGCGTTCATGTTGGACCAGTGTCACAACATCGAGCCGAAGATTCCGGCGATCATCCGGTCGGTGCTCAATGTGCAGGAGGCGACGGCGAAGGCGTTGCTGGTCGACGCGTCGGCGTTGGCTGCCGCGCAGCGTGCCGGTGATGTGTTGGGTGCCAATGCGGTGGTGATGGATGCGTACAACACCGACGTGCGGCCGTTGCTGCGGGAGTTGCGTACCGAGCAGGGTCTGGACCCGGACCCGATGGCCGCGTACGCCCGCTCCGGCTACTTCGAGCGGATCCGCACCGAGCGGGTCGGTGGCCAGGCTGCGGGGTGGGGTGCCTGATGCCCGAGGCGGACGAGCGGATCGCCCGGTCCAACCGGCTGGGCGCGGACCCGCGTTCGCGCTGACCGGCGGGGACCTGTCGCACACCACCGGCCTGCACGGTCCGGTCGACGCGGGAGGTCGCCGCGGCGTTCCTGCGATGAGTGGCCCCGCTCGGCGGAGTGGCGATCGCCCCTGCGCCGATGGGCTGTCGCACGCGAGGTTGCCAGTGCGTCAGCCGGCGGGTGATGCTTAACAGCATCCATATATGTCGATCTCTTCGGAGGTTCGGATGCGCCGCTCCCCGCTCGTCGCCCTCGTCCTGACCACGTTCCTCCTCGTCGTGCCCGGCGTCGCGCAGGCCGCCGTCCCCGAGAGGTCCGGGCCCGTCCCGCAGGTCGCCGACCCGGCGGTCGCGCTGGCCGGCGTACGCACAGCCGGCACCGCCTGGGGCCTCGACCCGGCCACCGGCCGGATGACCATCACCGTCGACGACACCGTCGCTCCCGCCGAGGTGGCGGCGCTGCGGGCGGTGGCCGACCGGGCTGGTGCCCTGCTGCGGCGGGAACCGGGGACGCTGCGCACCCTGATCGCCGGGGGGCAGGGCATCTACGGCGGTGGTGGACGCTGCTCGCTCGGGGCCAACGTGCGCAGTGGCAGCACCTACTACGTGGTCACCGCCGGGCACTGCACCACGCTCGCCAGTGCCTGGTACGCCGACAGCGCGCAGACCGTCGTGCTCGGCACCCGCACCGCCACCAGCTTTCCCACCAACGACTACGGGTTGATCCGCTACACCGGCCGGATCGCCCACCCCAGCGCGGTCTACACCTATCCGGGTCTGCTGACCATCTACGGCGCCGGCAGCGCGTCCGTCGGTCAGGCGGTGTGCCGCAGCGGCGTCACCACCGGCGTGCGCTGCGGCACTGTCACCGCCCTCAACCAGACCGTCAACTACGCCGGTGGGAACGTGGTCTACGGCCTGATCCGTACCAACATCTGCGCCGAGCCGGGGGACAGCGGCGGGCCGCTCTACGTGGTGTCCACCGGCACGATCATCGGCATCCTCTCCGGCGGCAGCGGTAACTGCACCTCCGGCGGCACCAGCTTCTACCAGCCGATCGGGGAGGTGCTGGCCGCGTACGGGCTGACGTTGCCCTGACCTCCGTTGCGCAGGGTGCAACGGGTTGCCCATCCTGCGCAATGGTCCTAGGCTCGGCGGCACCCCGGACCCCGCCGCAAGGATGTGTGCCCATGACGCCGGACGACCGAGCGACCCCACCGGCCGCCCCCGGCGCGGTCGAGGTGGCCACCGTGGGGGAGACGATGGTGGTGCTCTGCCCTCCGTCGGGTGAGCCACTGGAGCACGCCGAACGGGTGAGCGTGTCGGTCGGCGGCGCCGAGTCCAATGTGGCCGGCTACCTGGCCCGGCTCGGACACCGGGCGGCCTGGGTGAGCCGGGTCGGCGACGACCCGTTCGGTCGGGCCGTCGTCCGGCACGTCGCCGCCGCCGGGGTCGACGTCGCCCTGGTGACCGTCGACCCGAGCGCGCCCACCGGGCTGTACGTCAAGGACCCCGGCCCGACGGCGACCGCCGTGCACTACTACCGGGCCGGCTCGGCCGCCTCCCGGATGGACTCCAGCGTCCTGGCCGACACACGGCTGGCCGGCACGTGCGTGCTGCACCTGTCCGGGATCACCCCGGCGCTCTCCGCCACCTGCCGCGCGCTGGTCGAGCACGCGGTGACCGACCGGCCGCTGGCGGGCGCGCTGGTCAGCTTCGACGTCAACCACCGGGCCCGGCTCTGGTCGGCCGGCGAGGCCGCGCCCGTGCTGCGCGACCTGGCCGACAGCTGTGACCTGGTCTTCGTCGGTCAGGACGAGGCGGACACCCTGTGGGGCGCCGCCGACCCGGAGGCGGTACGCCACCTGCTGCCCGGGCCGCAGACGGTGGTGGTCAAGGACGGCGCGCTGGGTGCCACAGCCCTGTGCCGCGACGCCGAACCGGTCTTCGTCCCGGCGCCCCGGGTCGCCCTCGTGGAGCCGGTCGGCGCCGGAGACGCCTTCGCCGCCGGCTACCTCACCGGCGTGCTGCGCGGCCTCGATCCGGTACGCCGGCTGCGCCTCGGCCACCTGGTCGCGGCACAGGCGCTGGGCAGCAGCGGCGACAACGCACCGGTGCCCGGGTGGGCCTGGCTCGACCGGCTGCTCGGCGCACCCGTCGAGACCTGGTCGCCTCTGGACCTGACCGTCCGGGAAGAGGTCTGAGGCGTGTCGCAGAGCGTCGACCGGGCGATGCGCCTGCTGGAGTTGCTGGCCCGCGAGCCCGCCCGGCTCGGTGCGGCGGCCGCCCACCTCGGGGTGCACAAGTCCACCGCGCTGCGCCTGTTGCAGACCCTCGAGGCGGGTGGCTTCGCGCGTCGTCGCGACGACGGCTGGACCGTCGGGCTGCGGCTGGTCGGCCTCGCCCAGCAGGCACTGGACTCCCTCGACGTGCGCGCGGTGGCCCGTCCCCACCTGGCGGCGCTGGGCCGGGACTGCGGGCACACCATCCACCTGGCCCAACTGGTCGACGACGACCTGGTCTACGTCGACAAGATCGAGGCCCGTGGCCAGGTGCGGATGTATTCCCAGATCGGCCGCACCGCACCCCTGCACGCCAGCGGGGTGGGCAAGGTGGTGCTGGCGTACTGCCCGGAACCCCGGCTGACCGGGCTGCTCGACCGCACCGAGCTGCGGGCGTACACCCCTGCCACGATCCGCGACCCGGCGGCGCTGCGCGCGGAGCTGGCCGCCGTCGCCGGCCGTGGTTGGGCCGCCGACGACGGCGAGTTCGAGTCGCTGATCACCTGCGTGGCGGCCCCGGTGCGGCACGCCGACGGCGCGGTCACCGCAGCCGTGTCGGTGACCGCGCCCACGGTGGTGGCCACCCTCGCCGACCTGCACCGACTGTTACCCCGGCTGCTGGCCACCACGCAGTCGATCTCCCGCGACCTCGGATGGAGCGCACCATGACCACACCCGACTTCGACCACGTCTTCGGCACGGCCAGGGTGATGGCCATCCTGCGCGGCCTGCCGGTGGCGGAGACCGTCCGGCTCGCCGGGAAGGCCTGGGACCTCGGCATCGACGTGGTGGAGGTGCCGGTGGCGACCGCCGACGCGGTGCCGGCGCTGCGCGCCGCCGTCGAGGCGGGCGCGGAGCGCGGCAGGATCGTCGGCGCCGGCACCGTGCTCGGCACCGAGCAGGTGGCCGCGGCGGCCGACGCGGGGGCCACGTTCACCGTCGCCCCCGGCCTGGACCTGGCCGTCGCCGACGCCGCCGCCGCGCGCGGCCTGCCCCACCTGCCCGGCGTGGCCACCCCGACCGAGGCGCAGCAGGCGTTGCGACACGGGCTCACCTGGCTCAAGGCGTTCCCCGCGATCTCCCTCGGCCCGTCCTGGTTCCGGGCCGTCGCCGGCCCGCTGCCGCAGCTACGCTTCGTCGCCACCGGGGGCCTCGACGCGGGCAACGCCGGGGAGTTCCTCGCCGCCGGCGTGCGGGTGGTGGCGGTCGGCTCAGCCCTGGCCGATCCCGACCAGCTGGACCGACTCGCCGAACTGGTCACGCTCGGGACGCCCACCCGGTAGTGAAGCTCAGCCGTCGTCGCGCCCGTGCTCCGGCTCCTCGGTGAGCTGGTCCCAGTCCGTGGTCACCGGAAGGAGTTCCCCGGCCAGCCAGGCGGCGCTCTGGTCGTCGTGGTGCGGGTCGCCGGGCACCCCGCAGGCACCCAGCGGAACCACCCAGCGGCTGTCCTGGCGGCGACGCAGGTCCCACACGAAGCGCGCCGCAGGTCCGCGTGCGCACCGGTGGGTGACTCCGGGCACGCTGGAGGTGGCCAGCACGCAGTCGTGGTCGCCGTCCAGTCGGGGGGCGGGCCCGGCATCCGGATCGGGCAGCGCCCGCCACGGCGCCAGCCGGTGCAGGTCACCCCACCGCACCTGCCCGTCCGCCGCATCCGCGACCTCCTCGGCCGCCGCGCGGACCAGCGCGGCCACGTCCAGGCCCGGCAGCAGGGCGGCGCCGAGCAGGTGCTCCAGCGCGAAGCCGACCCGCGGCGTCAGCGCCAACCAGGGCGCGAACACCTCCGGGTACGCCGGCGGCTCGGCCAGCGTGGCCACCGTCGGGTGGGCGGCCAGCCGGCGCACGACGGCGGCCCGCAGCGTGGCGAAGTCCGCGGCGTCGGTGCTGTCGGCGGCCATCCGCCGGTCCCAGCGCAGCAGCCGGTCGCGCAGCGCGGCGGCGGCCGAGCCGAGCCCGGTCAGCCCGCCCAGCGCCGCCAGCAGCGGACCGGCCGAGCCGAGGTACGTGTCGGTGTGCACGGCGGCCAGCCGCTCGGCCGTCCAGCCGGTGCCGCCCTCGAGCAGCTCGGCGATCCGGCGTGCGCGATGCGGCGGGGCGAACTCGACCCCGAGCGGTGCCGCCAGCCCTCGCTCGTTGGCCATCACCGCGTACCCGGCCACCTCGGCCCGTGGCAGCGGCGCGTACCAGCCGCGCCAGGCGTGCTCGGCGCGCCAGGCCGGCACCACCCGCCGACCGTTGCCCGGATCCCGCACCGGCACCGCGCCGGCGACCCGATGCAGCAGCCCGCCGGCGGTGTCCGCCGCCTGCACCACGTTGACCGGCTCCACCCAGTGCCGCAGCGCCCGGTCGACGTCGGCCACGGACCGGGCGCGCAGCAGCTCCGGCAGCGCCGCGAAGCCGAGCTCGGCGCGGACCCGGGGCGGATAGCGGAGGCTGATCGCGGTCGGCTCGTCCGGCCCACCGACGATCACCGGACCCCGATCGGTCTCCATTACCTCGACCTCGACCGGGTCCGCCCCGGCCACCTCGATCGTCTCGACGTGGGTGTGCGCGGGTCGCCAGCCGTCCGGTCCCAGTGCGCGCACCGCCGGACCGTCGCGGCGCAGCCGCTCGGCGTACAGATCCTGGTAGTCGGCCATCGCGTTGGTGATGGCCCAGGCCACCGCGCCGGTGTGCCCGAAGTGGGCGATGCCCGGCACGCCCGGCACCGCCAACCCGACCACGTCGTACTCCGGGCAGGCCAGTCGGATCTGCTGGTAGACGCCGGGATCCTCGAGAAACCGGTGCGGGTCGCCGGCGAGCAGCGCGGCCCCGGTTGCGGTCCGCTCGGCGGCGAGCAGCCAGCCGTTGCTGCCCGCGACCGCAGGCCCGTCGGTGGCGAACAGGTCGATGGCGGCCGGGCCGAGCCGGTGCGCCACGTGCTCGCGCCAGAGCTTGGAGGGGAACCCCGCGAAGAGGATGTGGTGGCCCAGCCAGACCGCCAGCGGCGTCCACGGCTGCCACAGCCCGGGGGTCAGGCCGGTGGCGGCGAACTCCGGCGCCCGGGCCGCCCCGGCGCTGAGACCGGCGTTCACCCCGGCCACGTACGCGCCCACCCACTCGGCGGTCGCCGGATCGAGCGCGGCGTGGCAGCGGCGGGCGGTGTCGTCGAGCCGGACCTGCCGGGCGAAGCGGTCCCAGCCGAGCGCCTCGACACCGAGGAAGGCCGCGCTGGTGCCCTGCGCCCGGTGCCGCTCCACCTCGATCTGCCACGCCCGGTCGTACGCGGTCACCCGGCCCTGCGCCGTGGCCAGGGCGAGCGGATCGTCGGCCCGTAGGTGCGGCACGCCCCACCGGTCGCGGAACCGTCGGGAGGTCACGCCAGCTCCCGGGTGGGGGCGGTGGCGCGGCGCCGGGCGGCGGGGATGACCAGCGGAGTGCCGGTCTCGGGGTCGTCGATCACCCGGCAGGGCAGCCCGAACACCTCGGCCACCAGGTCGGCGGTGACCACCGAGGCGGGCTCGCCGGCGGCCACCACCCGACCGTCGCGCATGGCGATCAGGTGCGTGGCGTAGCGGGCCGCGTGGTTCAGGTCGTGCAACACCGCGACCAGCGTACGGCCCTGCTCCTCGTGCAGCCGGGCGCAGAGGTCCAGGATCTCGATCTGGTGGGCGATGTCGAGGTAGGTGGTCGGCTCGTCGAGCAGCAACAGCGGGGTCTGCTGGGCCAGCGCCATGGCGATCCAGACCCGCTGCCGCTGCCCGCCGGAGAGCTCGTCCACCGACCGGTCGGCGAGGTCGTCGACCCCGGTGGCGGCCATCGACTCCTGCACGACCCGTTCGTCCTCACGCGACCACTGCCGCAGCAGCCCCTGGTGTGGGTAGCGGCCCCGGGCGACCAGTTCGGCGACGCTGATCCCGTCGGGCGCGATCGACGACTGCGGCAGCAGGCCGAGGGTGCGTGCCACCGTCCGGGCGGGCAGGTCGTGGATGTCCCGGCCGTCCAACAGAACCGTCCCGACGGTCGGACGCAGCATCCGGGACAACGCCCGCAGCAGGGTCGACTTGCCGCAGGCGTTCGGACCGATGATCACCGTGAACGACCGGTCGGGCACCGCCACGGTCAGGTCCTCGGCGATGGTGCGCCGGTCGTAGGCGAGGGTCAGCGCGGTACCGCCGAGCCGGGATGTCATCGAGACTCCTTCGATCGTGTCGGGGATGGTCACAGCCGGCCCGCCCGGCGTTCCACGGCCAGCAACCAGACCAGGTAGCCACCGCCGATCACCCCGGTCACCACCCCGACCGGAAGCTGGTGCCCGGGGAACGCACGCTGGGCCAGCAGGTCGGCACCGACCAGCAGCGCCGCGCCGACCGCCATGGACGGCAGTAGGTTCGGACCGGGCGCCCGGGTCAGCCGCTTCGTCACGTGCGGCGCGACGAGCGCCACGAAGGACACCGGCCCGGCGGCGGCCGCCGCGAACGAGACGAGCAGCACCGCGGCGGCGAGCAGGATCAGACGCAGCCGGCGCACCGGCACACCGAGGGCGCTGGCCGTGTCGTCGCCCAGCTCCATCATCCGCAGCGCCGGACCGCAGCCGACAAGCACCAGCGGGGCCAGCACGGCGGTGACGACGAGCAGCGGCCCGGCGTTGGCCCAGCCCCGCCCGTCCAGGCTGCCGGTGAGCCAGAGCACCGCGCGGGCGGCGTCCATCAGCGGCGCACGGGTGAGCAGGTAACCGTTGACCCCGGTGAGGATCGCCGCGACGCCGATGCCGACCAGGATCAGCCGGAAACCGTGCACCCCGCGTCGCCAGGCGAGGGTGTAGATCACCAGGCCGGTGCCCAGCCCGCCGGCCACCGCCGCGCCGGCCAGGGCCAGACTGCCGCCTCCGAGGACGATCACCACCAACGCGCCGGTCGACGCGCCCTGGGTGAAGCCGAGCACGTCCGGGCTGCCGAGCGGGTTGCGGACCAACGACTGGAACACGGTGCCGGCAAGCGCCAGCGCCGCGCCGACCAGCAGGGCGGTGACCAGCCGGGGCAGCCGCAGCTCGTGCACGATGAACTGCTCCGCCGGGGTGCCGCCGCCGATGAGGGCGCGCAGCACGTCGGCCGCGCCCATCGGGTAGTCACCACTGCCGACGGCGACCAGGCCCAGCCCGGCGGCGAGCAGCGCGGCGCCGGCGCCGACCGCCAGCGCGCGGGGGCGGAACCGCAGCGAGAGCCCACCGGGGGTACGGAGAACGGTGCTGTGCCTGCCGGTGCGCCCGCTCACGGGTGGGCCACCCGTGAGCGGGCGACCAGCCAGAGGAAGAGCGGGCCGCCCAGCACGGCGGTCACCATGCCGACCTGGAGTTCGCCCGGTCGGCCCAGTACCCGGCCCAGCACGTCGGCGCCGAGCAGCAGCACCGGGGCGAGCACCGCGCAGTACGGCAGCAGCCAGCGCAGGTCGGGGCCGGTCAGGGCGCGAACCAGGTGCGGCACCAGCAGCCCGACGAAGACGATCGGGCCGCAGGCGGCGGTCGCGGCTCCGCAGAGCAGGGTGACCGCGACGATCACGGCGGCCCGGATCAGCGCGGGTCGTGCACCCAGAGCCCGTGCCGCGTCGTCGCCGAGCGCGAGGGCGTTCAACGGGCGGGCGGCGCCCAGCGCGACCAGCAGGCCGACCAGGATGAACGGCAGCACCCGGCTCACGGTCGCGGAATCGGTGCTGGCCAGTGAGCCCACCGTCCAGAAACGCAACCGCTCCAGCGAGGCGCTGTCCAGGAGCATCACCGCGCTCACGTACGAGTAGAGGGTGGCGTTCAGCGCCGCGCCGGCCAGCGCGAGGCGGGCCGGGGTGGCGCCGCGCCCGCCACCCACGGCGTAGACCAGCGCGGTGACCACCGCCGCGCCGAGCAACGCGAACCAGACGTACCCGCCGACGGCGGTGACGCCCAGGAACGCGGCGGCGGTGGCGACGGCGGCGGACGCGCCGGCGTTGATGCCGAGCAGCCCCGGGTCGGCCAGCGGATTGCGGGTGAGGGCCTGCATCACCGCGCCGGCGACCCCGAGGGCCGCGCCGGCGAGCAGCCCGAGCAGGGTGCGCGGCAGGCGCATCCTGTGCACCACGGCGTACTCGGCGGCGTCGCGGTGCAGCAACCCGGACCAGACGTCGCCCAGCGGCATGGCCTTCGCGCCGACGGCGATGCTGAGCAGGAGGACCACGCCCAGGAGGGCCACGGCGGCGACCAGGCCGGCGGCGCGGGTCGCCTGACGACCGCGACGCACCGCCGGTGGTCCGGAAGGGGGTGCCGCCGACCCGCTGGGCACGGGCCGCGCCGAGACGGTGACGGAGGGTGTGGCGTCCAGTGTGGGCTCCGGTGGTGTGGCGACACGAGGTACCGCTGTTGACAATGTCCGAGGTTAGGCTAACCTAACCCCGCTGCCCTGGTCGACACCGGCCAACCCTTGATCGAAAGACAACACCATGCCCGATTCCCTGTCCGCACGTCGCCTCTCCCGCCGTGGCCTTCTGGCCGCCGGCGGCGCCGCCACGCTGGCCGCCCTGCTCGCCGGCTGTGGTAAGGACGACGCCGCAAAGCCCGCCGCCAGCAACGGAAGTGGCCCCTGGTCCTTCACCGACGACCGCAGCACGAAGATCGAGGCGGCGGCCCGGCCGGCCCGCGTGGTGGCCTTCACCGGCGTAGCGGCAGCACTGATCGATTTCGGTCTCGACAAGCAGCTCGTCGGCGTGTTCGGTGAGACCAAGCGCGCCGACGGCACGGCCGAGCCGCAGGCCGGTGACCTGAACATCGACGCTGTGGAGATCCTCGGCAACGCGTGGGGAGAGTTCAGCCTGGAGAAGTACGCGGCGCTGCGCCCCGAGCTGCTGGTCACCCACATGTACGACCCGGACGCCCTCTGGTACGTACCGGACGAGAGCAAGGCCAAGATCCTGCCGCTGGCGCCGAGCGTGGCGATCACCACCGCCCGGGTGCCGATGACCACGCCGATCGAGCGGTACGCCGCACTGGCCGAGTCGCTCGGCGCGGACCTGTCCGCCAAGAAGGTCACCGACGCCAAGGTCCGCTTCGACGCCGCCGCCGAGGCGGTCCGGCAGGCGGTCAGGGCCAACCCCGGAATCAGGGTGATGGCCTGCTCCGGCAGCCCCGACCTGTTCTACGTCTCCAACCCGAAGGTGAGCACCGACCTGATGTACTTCGCCGAGCTGGGCGTCGACATCGTGGTCCCCACCAAGCTGGAGGCCGGCGACTACTTCGAGGCGCTCAGCTGGGAGAACACCGCCAAGTTCCCGGCCGACCTGCTCCTGCTGGACAACCGCAGCACCGCTCTGCAACCCAAGGACCTCGCCGGCAAGCCCACCTGGCAGCAGCTGCCGGCGGTCAAGGCCAACCAGGTGACCCCGTGGGACGCGGTACCCCGCTTCTCGTACGCCGGCTCCGCGCCGCTGCTGGAGAACCTCGCCACCGCCATCCGGGCCGCGAAGAAGGTCAGCTGACGCCATGAGTACGAGCACCGTCGAACCCGTCGTCCTCCAGTACCGCTTCTTCGCCGCGCACGTCGTACGGGTCCGCCGGGTCGGCGTCTCGCTGATCCGGGTGACCTTCGGCGGCGCGGAGCTGACCGGTTTCGCCGGCGGTGGCCGGGACCAGAGCGTCTCGCTGTTCCTGCCGCACCCCGGTCAGGGCGCCCCGGTGGTGCCGACCGAGCGGGGGGAGGACTGGTTCGGCGCGTGGCGGGCCCTGCCGGCGGACGTCCGCGCCGTGATGCGCTCCTACACCATCCGGGAGCACCGTCCCGCCGTCGAGGAGGTCGACATCGACTTCGTGGCCCACGGCGACACCGGCCCCGCCACGCGCTGGGCCGGCCGTGCCCAGGCGGGGGACCGGGTGCTGCTGCTCGGCCCCGCCGTGCACGACAACCGCAGTGTCTGCTTCCGCCCACCGGACGACACCGAGCTGGTGCTGCTGGCCGCCGACGAGACCGCGCTGCCGGCCGCCGCCGGCATCCTGGCCTGGCTGCCCGCGGGCACCCGGGTCCGGGCCTGGATCGAGGTGCCCGCCGCCGCCGACATCGTCGAGTTGCCCACCGAGGCGCAGGCGGAGATCAGGTGGATCGTCCGCGGCAACACCCCGGCGGGCAGCGACCTGCTGGTCTCCGCGGTCCGCGGCGCCCGGCTGCCCACCGGCATCCCGTACGCGTGGATCGCCGGCGAGTCCGGGGCGGTGCGGGCGCTGCGCCGGCACCTCGTCGGCGAGCGGAGCATCGACCGCCAGCGGGTGACCTTCGCCGGCTACTGGCGGCGCGGTGCATCCGAGGAGGATCTGCGCGCCGAGGCGCCGGCCGACCCCACCGCCTGAGCGGCGACCCATCCGAACGCAGCACCGCCCCCGGCGCCCTGCCCCGGGGGAGGTTTCGGCTGCTCATCGTCGAGAACGTGGAGGACTTCCCGTGACCGTGCCGACGTACCCCGTCGAGACCACCGCGCCGCCACCGGTGCGGGCCACCGCCGCGGCCGCCGCGCGAGCCCAGCTGCTGCATGACGGCTCGGTCGAGCAGTACCGGCGGACCCTGGCCGACGGCGTCGACCGGGTCGCCCGCCGGGTGGCCACCGTCGACCAGCCCGTCACCGGAATCACCCCGGCCGAGCTGGCGCCCCTGGTCGACCGCGTCGACCTGGACCGGCCGCTCGGCGACGCCGGCGCCGCACTGGACGAGCTGGAGGACGTCTACCTGCGCGACGCCGTCTGGTTCCACCACCCCCGCTACCTCGCCCACCTCAACTGCCCGGTAGCCATTCCGGCGCTGCTCGGCGAGGCGGTGCTCACCGCGGTCAACTCCTCGCTGGACACCTGGGACCAGAGCGCCGGGGCCACCCTCATCGAACGGCGCCTGATCGACTGGACGGCCACCCGGATCGGCCTCGGCCCGAACGCCGACGGCGTGTTCACCAGCGGGGGCAGTCAGTCGAACCTCCAGGCGTTGCTGCTGGCCCGCGAGGAGGCGTGCGCCGCCGCGATCGACCCGGCGGCCCGCGCCGAGCTGCTACCCCGGCTACGCGTCCTCACCTCCGCGGCCGGCCACTTCAGCGTGCAGAAGTCCGCCAAGCTGCTCGGCCTCGCCCCGGACGCGGTGATCGCCGTGGCCACCGACCCGCAGCGGCGGGTCCGGCCCTCCGCCGTCCGCGACGAGATCGCCCGGTGCCGGCAGGCCGGGCTGGTGGTGATGGCCGTCGTCGGCACCGCGGGCACCACCGACTTCGGCTCCATCGACCCGCTCGCCGAGCTGGCCGGGATCTGCGCGGCAGCCGACGTCTGGCTGCACGTGGACGCCGCGTACGGCTGCGGTCTGCTCGTCTCGACGACCCGCCGGCACCTGCTCGACGGCATCGAGCGGGCCGACTCGGTGACCGTCGACTACCACAAGTCGTTCTTCCAGCCGGTCAGTTCCAGCGCGCTGCTGGTCCGCGACCGGCGGGCGCTGCGGCACGCCACCTACCACGCCGACTACCTGAACCCGGCGCGGATGGTGGAGCAGCGGATCCCCAACCAGGTGGACAAGAGCCTGCAGACCACCCGCCGGTTCGACGCGCTGAAACTGTGGCTGACCCTGCGGGTGATGGGCCCGGACGCGCTCGGCGCGCTCTTCGACGAGGTGGTCGACCGGGCCGCCGACGCCTGGGAGCTGGTCAGCGAGGATCCCCGCTTCGAGGTGGTGACCCGCTCCTCGCTGAGCACCGTGGTCTTCCGCTACCTGCCCACCACCGGCCCGGGCCGCGAGCTGGCCGACGCGGCCAACCTGTACGCCCGGGAGGCGCTGGCCGCGTCCGGGCTCGCGGTGGTCGCCGGCACCCGGGTGGACGGGCGGCACTTCCTGAAGTTCACCCTGCTCAACCCCGCCACGACCGTCGAGGACGTCGGGCACGTGCTCGAACTGATCGCCCACCACGCTGGCCGCTACGTGTACGACCACACCGCCGCCGATCTGACCTGCCACGTCGGCTGACGCCGGTGAACCCGACCCCGCGCCTGGAGATCCCGATGTCCACCCACGACTTCATCGCCATCGGGCTCGGCCCGTACAACCTGGGTCTGGCCTGCCTCACCGCGCCGATCGACGAGCTGGACGGTGTGTTCCTGGAGGCCCGGCCGAGCCTGGCCTGGCATCCCGGCATGCTGCTGGAGTCGGCCCGGCTGCAGACCCCGTTCATCGCGGACCTGGTCAGCCTCGCCGACCCCACCTCGCCGTACTCGTTCCTCAACTATCTCAAGGAGATCGGTCGGCTCTATCCGTTCTACATCCGGGAGAGCTTCTACCCGCTGCGCAGTGAGTACGACGCGTACTGCCGGTGGGCGGCGGCGAAGCTGCCGAACCTGCGCTTCGGCCAGTCGGTGACCACCGTCGAGTACGACGACGCCGACGAACGGTACGTGGTTCGTGCCTCCACCGGGGCGGGGGAGAGCGTCGAGTACCGCGCCCGGCGCCTGGTGCTCGGCACCGGCACGCCGCCGCACCTGCCTCCCGCCGTCGCAGGGCTGCCCGGCGACGCGGTGCACAACTCACGCTACCTGGAGCACCGGGAGGCGCTGCGGGCCAAGCGCAGCATCACCGTGGTGGGCAGCGGCCAGAGCGCCGCCGAGATCTACCACGACCTGCTCGGCGACCTCGACCGGTACGGCTACCAGCTCAACTGGGTCACCCGCTCGCCGCGGTTCTTTCCGCTCGAGTACACGAAGCTGACCCTGGAGATGACCTCACCGGACTACGTGGACTACTTCCACGCTCTGCCCGAGGCGACCCGGTACCGGCTGGAGTCCGAGCAGAAGGGCCTGTTCAAGGGGATCAACGCCGACCTGATCAACGACATCTTCGACCTGCTCTACGCGCACAGTGTCAACGGACCGGTGAACACCCGGCTGCTCACCAACACCGAGCTGACCAGCGCCGAGCACGGCGACGGCGCGTACACCCTGGGGTTGCGCCAGACGGAGCAGGAGCGGGACTTCACCCTGCGGACCGAGGGGCTGGTGCTGGCCACCGGCTACCACTACCGGGTGCCGGAGTTCCTCACACCGGTGCGCGACCGCATCCGCTGGGACTCCCACGGCCGCTTCGACGTGGCCCGGAACTACAGCGTCGACCACACCGGGCGCGGCGTCTTCCTGCAGAACGCGGGCACCCACACGCACAGCATCACCTCGCCCGACCTGGGGATGGGCGCGTACCGCAACTCGTGGATCATCCGGGAGCTGCTCGGCCGGGAGCACTACCCGATCGAGAAGAGCATCACCTTCCAGGAGTTCGGCGCGCCCGCCGGGGGGATCTCGTGACCGTCGTCTTCACCCGCGTCGACGACCGGCTCGGTGAGTTCGCGCTGCGCACCCTCGACCCGGACGCCGACGCCGCGCTGCTGCACACCTGGGTGACGCACCCGAAGGCGGCGTTCTGGCTGATGCAGGACGCCGACCCGGCCGGGGTGGCCGAGGAGTACCGGCGGATCGCCGACCACCCGCACCACGACGCGTACCTCGGCCTGTGGCGTGGGCGACCCGCCTTCCTCGCCGAACGCTACGACCCGGCCCGCCACGAGCTGGTCGGCCTGTACGACCCCCAGCCCGGCGACGTGGGCATGCACTTTCTCTGCGCCCCCACCGGCACTCCGGCGCACGGCTTCACCCGCGCGGTGATCGGCACCGTTCTGGCCTGGCTCTTCGCCGACCCGGCGAACCGCCGGGTGGTGGTCGAGCCGGACGTGCGCAACACCGCCGTGCACGCGCTGAACGCCGCCGCCGGCTTCGAGGTCGTCGGCACCGTCGCCAAGCCCGAGAAGGACGCGCTGCTCAGCGTCTGTACCCGGGACCGGTTCGCCGCTGCCGAGCCCGCCACCGCCACCCGAGATGAAGGAGCCCCGGCGTGACCGCCACCGCCGTCCCGACCCAGCCGTCCGCCGCCGTACCGGCCGCCTCCGTCGACCCGGTGGGGCACCTCACCCCGCAGCGCTGGGCACGGGCCAACCGCCTGCTGGTCCGCAAGGCGTTGGCCGAGTTCACCCACGAGCGGCTGTTCACCCCCGAACCGGTGCCCGCGCCGACGGCGGACGACCGGCAGTGGTACGAGATCCGCAGCGACGACAGCGCGGTCACCTACCGGTTCGCCGCACGGGTGCTCGCCCTGGCGCACTGGCAGATCGACCCGGAGAGCATCACGCGGCACCGCGACGGCACGTCGCTGCCACCCGACGCGGTGGACCTGATCGTCGAGCTGCGCGACACCCTCGGTCTGTCCGCGCGGGTGCTCCCGGTCTACCTGGAGGAGATCACCTCCACTCTGGCCGGCACCGCGTACAAGCTGGCCCGGCCCGCGCCGAGCGCCGCCGAGCTGGCCGGGGCTGATTTCCAGACCATCGAGACGTCGATGACCGAGGGTCACCCCTGCTTCGTGGCCAACAACGGTCGGCTCGGCTTCGGCGTCGACGAGTACCACCGGTACGCCCCGGAGGCCGCCGCGCCGGTCCGGCTGGAGTGGCTGGCCGCGCACCGGGACCACTCGACGTTCAGCAGCGCCGCCGACCTCGACTACGACGCGCTGATCGCCGGTGAGCTGGACGCGGAGACCCGGGCGCGGTTCGCCGCCACGATGGCCGACCTTGGCCTGGACCTGGCCGACTATCACCTGATCCCGACGCACCCCTGGCAGTGGTGGAACAAGATGGCGGTCACCTTCGCCGGTGAGCTGGCCGAACGTCGGCTGGTGCACCTCGGCCCCGGGCCGGACGACCACCTGGCCCAGCAGTCGATCCGCACCTTCTTCAACGTCACCGAGCCGAGCCGGCACTATGTGAAGACCGCGTTGTCGGTGCTGAACATGGGCTTCATGCGCGGGCTGTCGGCCGCGTACATGGCGGCCACCCCGGCGATCAACGACTGGCTGGCCGAGCTGATCGCCGGCGACGAGGTGCTGGCCGGCACCGGGCTGACCATCATCCGGGAACGGGCCGCGGTGGGCTACCGGCACCGGCAGTACGAGTCGGCCACCGACCGCACCTCGCCGTACCGCAAGATGTTGGCCGCCCTGTGGCGGGAGAGCCCGGTGCCCGGCCTGGCGCCGGGGCGGCGACTGTCCACGATGGCCGCGCTGCTGCACGTGGACAGTGCGGGCGGCTCGCTGGCGGCGGCGTGGATCGCCCGCTCCGGCCTGGCGCCCGAGGTGTGGCTGCGCCGCTACCTGGACGCCTACCTGACCCCCCTGCTGCACAGCTTCTACGCCCACGACCTGGCGTTCATGCCGCACGGCGAGAACGTCATCCTGGTCCTCGACGAGCGGGACACCGTGGAGCGGGTGATCTTCAAGGACATCGCCGAGGAGATCGCGGTGATGGGCACCGAGATCGAGCTGCCGGCGGCGGTGGAGCGGATCAGGGTCGAGGTGCCCGACGACACCAAGCTGCTGAGCATCTTCACCGACGTGGTCGACTGCTTCCTGCGTCACCTCAACGCGGTGCTCGTCGAGGCCGGTGTGCTCGCCGAGGAGGACTTCTGGCGTACGGTCGCGGCCTGCGCCGCCGACTACCTGGACCGGGTGCCGCACCTGGCCGAGCGGGCCCGCCGCTACGACCTGTTCGCCGCGGAGTTCACGCTGTCCTGCCTCAACCGGCTGCAACTGCGCGACAACCAGCAGATGATCGACCTGGCCGATCCGTCGGCCGCCCTGCAGTTCGTCGGCACCCTGACCAACCCGCTGGCCCCCTACGCCCCGGCCCGCTGACGGCGAGACGTCCGCGTATGCGGCTGAGGCTGTCGCACATGGTCAGGACGCTCGCCGACGGGTGCAATGGAGGACATGACCGAGACCACACGACCCGTCCTCGTCCTGGGCGGCGTGCGATGAGCTTTCTGCGCACCGCAAGCCTGTTCGCCGCCACCCTGACCACCGGGCTGACCGCCGGCCTGTTCGCCGCGTTCAGCTACGCGGTCATGCCGGGCCTGGGCCGAACCGACGACCGGACGCTGGTGCTCGCCATGCAGCGGATCAACGAGTCGATCCTCAACGGATGGTTCGCGCTCTGCTTCGGCGGCGCGCTGCTGTTCACGCTGCTGGCGGCGGCGTTGCATGTCGGCGCCGGGCATCGCGCGGTGCTGCCGTGGGTCATCGCCGCGCTGGTGCTGTACCTGCTGGTGCTCGGCGTCACGGCGGTGGTCAACGTGCCGCTCAACGACGTGCTGGCCCGGGCCGGCGACGTCGACCGGGTCGCCGATCTCGCCGCACTGCGGCAGCGCTTCGAGGTGCCCTGGGTGCGCGGGAACGCCGTGCGTGCGATCGCTTCGACGGCCGCGTTCGGGCTGCTCGCCGGGGCCCTGGTCGGGCCGGGACGGCTGCCCGGCTGATTCCACCGTGCCTGTCGACCGGACCGATCGAAATCATCAGATGAATGTGGTGTTTCCTGGGGCGGGTGGTGTGAAGCAGGCGGAGCGTGCGCCGACCTTAAATAGTCCTTAAAGGAGTGATCTAGGTTAGCTTTCCATCGCCGTGTGGCTCTACTTTGTGCGGGCGTCCGGGCTGACCATGCGGCCCGAATGACCCCCGTGCGGAGCGAAAAGATCAGATGAAGAACCGACTGTCGACAGTGCTGATCGCCGGCACGCTGGCGCTCGTCCCGACTGCCTGCGGCCGGGCGCCGGCCACACCGGTCGAGGCGGGTCGGTCGGCCCCCGAGGCCGCGACCGCCGCGGCCACGCCGACGGCCGACGCTCGCAGCGACCTCGGGACGGCGCCGCCGCCGTCGCCCTCATCCAGTGGCCCAGCGGCCGGGTCGACCGGCCCGGCCACCCGCGCATCCGGTGGCTGCGGCGCCGGCGGGCCGGCCGCCGTCTGGGCCGGCTGGCCGATGCCCAACCCGCGCGGCACCGGCCTGCCCCGTCCGGCCAGCTACACCGTCCGGGGCGACGGCACCGTACGGGACAACGTCACCTGCCTGGTCTGGCAACGCAGCCCGGCTCCCCGGACGTACGACTGGGCCGCGGCCACGCGCTACTGCGCCGACCTGACCCTCGCCGGCGGTGGTTGGCGGCTGCCGACCCGGGTCGAGCTGACCTCGCTGGTCGACGTCAGCGCCGCCAATCCGGCCATCGACACCCGAGCTTTCCCCGGCACGCCGCCCCGCTTCTTCTGGACGGCGAGCCCGTGGGCGGTCCGGCGCAGCCCCGCCCTCTCCTGGATGATCAACTTTTATGAGGGGCTGGCCACCAACGCCGGCAACCAGGCCAGCGCGTTCCACGTCCGGTGTGTGCGCTCGCCGGTCGGCTCCGGCCGGCCCCGGCTCCGCGTGACGGCTGGCGAGGTGAGCGATCCGCGCACCGGGCTGACCTGGCAGCGTGCCGACTCCGGCCGGACGATGAGAGCCGGACAGGCGGCCGGCTACTGTGCCGCGCTCAGCCTCGCCGGAACACGGTGGCGGCTGCCGAGCGTGAAGGAACTCGCCACCACGGTGGACGAGTCCCGGGTGGCGCCAGCCATCGACCGGGCCGCCTTCCCGGCCACCGTCGCCGACGGCTGGTACTGGTCGTCGTCAGCGGGCCTGACGGCGCAGAACCGCAGCGATCCCGGCCGGCCGTGGGCCCTGGACTACGAGGACGGATTCACCAACTTCCGCGACATCGGTCAGGCGCGCGTGCGCTGCGTGCGCTGACCCCAACCGCCCCACCTCCGCCGAGCGTGCCCACTACCCTTCTCGCCATGATCCGACCTGTCGGCGTCGTCCGGCCACCGCTGTGGCGGGATCGCACCTTCGGCACGTACTGGATCGCCCAGTCGCTCTCCGCGGCCGGCGACTCGTTCGCCTACCTGGCGGTTCCGCTGCTGGTGCTCCAGGCCACCGGGTCGGTCGCCCGGATGGGTCTGCTGACGGCCGTCGCCGGTGCGGCGGCCGTCGGCGCCGGGATCTTCGGTGGCGTGCTGGTCGACCGGTACGACCGACGCAGGCTGATGATCGTGGCGGATCTGGCCCGGCTCGCGCTCTACGGCCTCGTGCCGTTGGCCTGGCTCGCCGGCCCGCAGATCTGGCTGCTCTTCGTGGTCCTGCCGATCTGCGAGGCCGCCGGCATGGTGTTCCAGGTCGCCGCGGTGACAGCGGTCCGCAACCTGGTCGACCGGGACCGGATCACCGAGGCCAACGGCCGGCTACAGGCGACCTACGCGGCGGCGGCCGTGCTCGGGCCCCTGCTCGCCGGCGTGGTGTCGGCCCGGTTCGGCCCGGCCACGGCGATCGCCGTCAACGCGGCGAGTTTCGCGCTCTCCGCCGCCGGCCTGCGGCTGATCCGCCTGCGACCCGTGCAGGCCGGCGACGCCGTACCGGTGACCCGGCAGCGGCCGCTGGCCGAGTTCCTCGCCGGGGCACGATTCCTGTGGCGTCAGCCCGTGCTGCGCGCGCTGACCGTCCTACTGTCGGTCTTCGTCTTCCTGACCTACGGTTTCGTCGACGTGCTGATCTTCCACGTCACCCACGACCTGGGCCGTTCCGAGGGCACCGTGGGTACGGTGCTGGGCCTGGCGGCGTTGGGCACGGTCGCCGGTGCGCTGCTGGTGGCGCCGCTGCGCCGCTGGCGCGGTTTCGGCTTCACCTGGATCGGCGCGCAGGCGATCTGCGGTCTGGCCGTGGCCGGCGTCGGCGTCGCGACGACCGTGCCGGCGGTCACCGCCCTCACCGCGGTGTACCTGTGCTGCGTGAGCGTGGGTGGCATCTGCTCGCTGTCGCTGCGCCAGGAGATCACGCCCGATCACCTGCTCGGCCGGGTCACCTCGGCGTTCTGGAGCACGCACTACGCTCTCGGGCCGGTTGGCGCGGTCGTGCTCACCTGGGCCGCCGCCCGCTACGGCGTCGCGGTGGTCACCGTCGTGGCGGGGGCGGGATGCCTGCTGGTCGCGGTCGGCGGCCTGTTCACCCCGATCCGTCGAGCTGGCGCGGAGGCGCGACCCGGGCAGCCGGAACTCCAACCGGCCCCGGCCGGCGGCACCGGTTGAGACGCTGTGGAGGTGATGTCGTCAACGATTCAGGCAGGAGCGCAGGCCAGCCGATTCGTCTACGACATCAGCTCCAAAGGCGCTGAGTGCCACCAGGCCCCGGCCGGGTCGGCCGGTGGCTGCGCCGGAGGGATCCAGGCCGGTCAGAACTCCTGGTACATGACGTGCAGGCCGACCCGACCGAGGGTCGGGTGGCGGAACGCGCCCGGCACCGTGCCGACGACCTCGAAGCCCTCCCGCCGATACAGCCGCACCGCCGACCGGTTGCTCTCCGCCACGGCGTTGAACTGCATGCCGGCGTACCCCTGCCGGCGGGCCCAGGCCAGCGCGTCGCGGCACAGCGCGGTGCCCACACCCCGGCCCCGGGCGTCGGCGGCGACCATGAAGCTCGCGGTGGACACGTGCGCTCCCGGGCCCGGCCGGTTGGTGCCCATCTTCGCGGTGCCCAGGACCCGTGTGCCGTCCACCGCCACGACGGTCCGCCCGGGCGCCGCCTCCGCCCACATGCCGTACGACTGCTCGGCGGTCATCGCGGGGTCGTAGGGGAAGGTCTCCTGTGCCCGGATCACCTCCTCGACGATCGGCCACACCTGCGACCAGTCCTGGTCGACGAACTCCCGAACCCGCATCGGGGCAGGCTAAGCCCGGAAAGGGCCTCCGACAATCCGTTATCCCCCGGGTGCATCCGGGCGGCGCGCCCGATACGAAGCATGGGTCGTGACGAGACGTCATGGAACCGTTCGCCTTCGACGAAAGGCCCACTGATGAAGATCGCACGACTCGCCGCCCGGGTGGCGGTGGGCACGATGGCCACCGCGCTGGCCACCACCGCCGTCGCCGTACCGGCGGCACAGGCCACCGGCAAGCAGAAGCCCCTGGGCACCACGTCGCTCGCCCAGGTGCTCACCAGGGACAGCAGCGGCTTCGACCACAACCCGCGTGACTTCGACGTGCTGACCGCGGCCGTGCTGGCCGTGCTGAAGGCCAAGCCGAGCTCTCCGGTCAAGGTGCTCACCGACGGCACCGTCGCGCTGACCGCGTTCCTCCCCAACGACGCCGCGTTCCAACAGTTGGTCCGCGACATCACCGACGCCCGCAAGCTGCCCAGCGAGAGCGCCTCGTTCACCGCCGTCGCCGGCCTGGGCATCGACACCGTGGAGTCGGTCCTGCTGTACCACGTGGTGCCGGGCGCCACGATCGACCGCCGTGCGGCCGTCCGGTCCGACGGCGCGGAACTGACCACCGCGCTCGGCCCGACCGTCGAGGTGGACGTGCGCACCTACTGGCACTACTTCCGTCAGGTGCGGCTCGTCGACGCCGACACCGACGACCGGGACGCTCGGGTCGTCGCCTTCGACGTCAACAAGGGCAACCGGCAGATCGCGCACGTCGTGGACCGGGTGCTGCGCCCGATCGACCTGCCCTGACCGAGCTACGGGTGGCGTCCGACCACACGTCGGGCGCCACCCGTCGGGTCAGTCCCGGCCGAGCGTGTCGAGCTCCTCGCCGAGCAGGGCCGCCAGCCGGGCGTGCCGCCCCGGATGGCTCCGCGCGGTCATTCCACGGCTGGGCATCTCGACGGTCATCAGCAGATACAGGTGCAGCCGGTACAGACCGAGTCGTCGACGCGCGGGGCCGTCCAGCACCAGCGGCTCCACGGCGGCGGTGCGGTAGCCACGCAGCAGCGGATGCTCCGGCTCGTCCTCGATCCGCCCGTACAGCAGCGGGGAGACCAGGTCGAGCAGGGGATCGCCGTACAGGAACCGCTCACCGTCGACCAGCCCGGTCAGCCGCGGCCGGCCCTCCGGGTCGAGCGCGGCCAACACGTTGCCGTCCCAGCAGTCGACGTGCAGCAGGGCGGGGCGGCGCACCTCGTCCAGGGCGTCGGCGTGCCGCCCGACCAGTGCGCGCAACCGATCGGGAGTGACCGGCAACCGGACGACCCAGTCGGCAGCGTCGTCGAGCAGCGCGTCGAGCATCGCGGTGAACGCCACACGCCAGGTCGACCCGCTGGACCGGTCGTCGTCATAGCCGAACTGGTCGCCGGTGACCCGGTGCAGCGCGGCGAGGGCCACGCCGAGGTCGTACCGCGCCGGGCCGTCGTCGACCGTGGCGCCGGCCTGGGCCAACTCGCGCAACGACCCGCCAGGCAGCATCCCGGTCAACAGCCATTCGCCGTACGCCGGGTCGGTGCCGTGATGCAGCACCGGGGGTACGGGCACCTGCGGCACCCGCTCGGCGACCAGCCGGAAGTATCGCGCCTCGGCCGCGCAGAGCCCGCGCTCGTAGCGCAGCAGCCGCGTCCCGGCCGGCGGCGCCAGTTTCACCACTATCCGGCGGTCGTCGTCGAGCAGCACCCACCAGACCGTCGCGTACCCGCCACCGGTCAGCGGGCCGGTGTCCCGGACCAGGGCCTGCGGCCCCAACGACGCACGGACCAGGTACGCCACGTCGTCGGCCGTGAGGGCACGCTGGGTCGGGCTGGCCACGGTCAGGAGGGGGTGGCAGCACGCCGCGAGCGTGGCGCAGCGGCGGGAACGTCCCGCTCGGAGGCTGGGGCCGGGCCGGCGGTGTCCCGGCGAACCAGCTCGGCGGGAAGCACCTCGACCCGTGGCGCCGACGCTTCGTCGTCGAGCACCAGGGACATCGCGCGGACCCCCATCTCGACCAGCGGCAGCCGCACGGTGGTCAGGGCCGGGGTCACGTCCCGGGCGATCGGCATGTCGTCGAAACCCACCACCGAGACCCGCTGCGGCACGGGCACTCCGCGCGCCCGGAGGGTGGCCAGCGCACCGATGGCCATCGAGTCGTTGAGCGCCACGATCGCGGTCAGCTCCGGGTCGCCGTCGAGCAGTCGGGCGGTGGCCTCCGCGCCGCCGTCGCGGTCGAACTCCGCGTACCGGATCCGCCGTTCGGGCAGGTCGTGGCCCTGCTCGGCGAGCGCCTGCCGAAGCCCTGCCAACCGGTCGGTGGTGGTGGTGAGGATGCGCGGACCGGCCACCACGCCGATCGCCCGGTGGCCCAGCTCGCACAGCTCCCGCCCGGCGAGGTAGCCGCCGGTCCGGTTGTCGGGCATCACCGCGTCGCCGGAGTGCTCGTGCCGGCCGATCACCGCGACCCGTCCACCGGTCGCCTCGTACGCGGCGAGCTTCTCGTTGAGCTGTCGGGTGAATGCGGCGTCGTGGTAGCCGGAGCCGGCCAGGATCAGCGCCGCGACCTGGTGGCCGCGCAGCAGTTCCACGTACTCCAACTCGCGGTCCGGGTCCCGGTAGCTGTTGCAGATCATCAGCAGCCGGCCCTGATCGGTGGCGATCCGTTGCAGCCCGCGGGTGATCTCGGCGAAGTACGGGTCGGAGACGTCGTGCACGATCACGCCCACCGCGCTGCGGTGCGAGCGGGCCAGCAGTTGGGCGTGGGCGTTCGGCACGTACTGCAGCTCGGCGACGGCGGCGAGCACCCGCTCGCGCAACTCGTCGGTGACCGGCTTGCTGCTGCCGTTGATCACGCGGGACGCGGTGGCGGGCGAGACGCCCGCGCGACGCGCCACGTCGGACAGGGTCGCCATGGCCCGCCCCCTCGATCTGTTGACGGCGTTTCGTTCTGCCGGCTAGCGTCACGGTACCGCAGAGAAAGCCCTTTCCTGCAGCAGGGAGGCCCGGTCATGTCCGATCGCTACGCGGTGCTCCACCTCGACGAGCTTCCCGCCCGACGCTGCTCCTGCGGAACCACCCGTCGGGGCTTCGCCGCCGAGAGCGACGGCCAGGCCAGCGTGCACCTGCTGTCGGTGCAGGACGCGGTCACCCACCACCACCGGATCGCCACCGAGTACTACGTGGTGCTGGCCGGTGAGGGCGAGGTCGAGCTGGACGGCGTACGTCATCCGGCCCGACCGATGTCCGCGTTCCTGATCAAGCCGGGTTGCCGGCACCGGGCCATCGGCGACCTCACGGTGCTGCTGGTGTCGTTGCCGGCGGCGGACGACACCGACGAGTACTTCGATGCCTGACCGGTCGGCCCCGCTGCCCGGCGGGATCGGGGTGTCCCGGCTGCGCGTCTACGACACCGCCGCACCGGACGGCGTCGTCGGCGGCACCCCGCACGTGCACCTCTGCTGCACCGAGGGATACCTGGTGACCGGTGGCGAGGGCGCGGTGCAGACCCTCACCGCCGCCGGTTACCAGGAGACACCGCTGCGGCCGGACGCGGTGGTCTGGTTCGAGCCGGGCACCGTGCACCGCCTGGTCAACGGCGGTGGGCTGACCATTGTGGTGCTCATGCAGAACAGCGGCCTGCCCGAGGCCGGCGACGCGGTCCTCACCTTCCCGCCCGAGGTGTTGGCCGACCCGGCCGCGTACGCCGCCGCCGCTGCGCTTCCGGGCGGGGGAGCGCCGGGCGCCGACCTGAGCGCCGCGTACCGCCGGCGGGACCTGGCGGTGACCGGCTTCCAGGCGCTGCGGGCCGGCGGTCCGACGGCGCTGGCAGCGTTTCACCGTGCCGCGCTGGCGCTGCGCCGGCCGCTGCTGGCGCGGTGGCGGGAGCGGTGGGAGGCCGGCGCGGGTCGGGCCGCCGCCGGGACCGGTGGGCAGCTCGACGCCCTCGACCGGGGGGATCCGGGCCACCTGGGCGAGGCCGGGGTGTACGTGGTCGGCGAGCCGGTCGAGCGCGGTCGGCTGGGCATGTGCGGCCTGCTCGACACCTATCCGGCCATCGCCTGAGCGTCCTCTCCGAACGGTCCGCCGGTCGGTGTCGAGCCGGCGGGAAACAGATCCAGGAAAGGCCTTGCCTGGTGTGGGAGGGCCGCCTACGCTCCAGGAAAGCGTTTGCCTGATACGCCGACCAGCCCGGTCCGCGGTGTCGTGCCGGGCCCCGAGGAGGTTCCGCGTGACCGACAACGCTCTGGACACGGCGGGCCGCGAGGCCGCCTCGACGGCGGCGGGGGAACCCGGGCCGTCCACGGTGGCCGGTCCGCCGCCCGGCGTCGGTGGTCGCCCGCCCCGACCGACGCTCGGTCGGCGAGCGATCGCCCTCGCCGACTCGCTGTGGCGTCCCGCGCTGGTCCTGGCGGCGTTCTTCGTCGCCTGGTGGTTCGTCGCCGCCCGGGAGTACGTGCCCAACTACCTGGTGCCCACTCCTGCCCAGGTCTGGACCACGATGACCGACCAGTGGTCGGAGTTGGCCCGGCACACGATGGTCACGCTCTACGAGACGGTCGTCGGCTTCGTGCTGGCCGGGGCGCTCGGGCTGGCCACCGCGGTCGCCATCGCCTACTCGCGGACCCTGGACAAGGCGCTCTACCCGATCGTCCTGTTCGCACAGGTCATCCCGAAGATCGCCATCGCACCGCTGCTGGTGGTCTGGTTCGGTCTCGGCTTCACCCCGAAGATCATCCTGGCCGTGCTCATCGCGTTCTTCCCGGTGGTCATCTCCGGCGTGGCGGGGCTGCGATCCACCGACCCGGAACTGCTCGACCTCGCCGCCACGATGGGCGCCGGGCCGTGGCGCACCTTCCGCAAGATCCGCTTTCCGAACGCGCTGCCACACCTGATGGCCGGGCTGAAGGTGGCGGTCACCCTCGCGGTGGTCGGCGCGGTGGTCGGCGAGTTCGTCGGCGCCAGCGAAGGGCTCGGCTACGTCCTGCTACTGGCCAACGGCAACCTCGACGCGCCGCTGCTGTTCGCCGACCTGATCCTGATGTCCGCCATCGGCATCGTCCTGTTCGTCCTGGTCGAGATCGCCGAGGCGCTGCTCATCCCCTGGCACGCCAGCCGCCGGGCCGGCGTACCGCTCACCACCTCCTGACCGACCCCATCACGGAGGCACCGATGAAACGCACCGCCACCACCATCCTGGCCACCGCCGCCCTGCTCCTCGCCGCCACCGGGTGCGGCGGCGGGGACGACTCCTCCGGCGCCACCGGCGCCGGCGGCAACAAGAAGGTCACACTCACCCTCAACTGGGTGCCGTACGGCGAGCACGCCCCCTTCTACTACGGGCTGCAGAAGGGCTACTACGCCGCCGAGGGCATCGAGCTGAAGATCCTCCCGGGCAACGGCTCGGGCAACACCATCAAGCAGGTCGCCCAGAAGCAGACCGACTTCGGCTGGGCCGACAGCCCGGTGCTGCTCAAGTCGGTGGCCAGCGGCATGCCGGTCCGCAGTCTCGGCGCGTACCTGGAGAAGGGCCCGGCCTCGGTGGAGTTCTTCTCGGCGGAGAACATCAAGACGCCGGCCGACCTGAAGGGCAAGACGGTCGGCGGCACCCCCGGCGACGCCCTCTACGCCACCTTCCCGGCGTGGCTGGAGAAGAACGGCATCAAGTCGACCGAGGTCAAGGTGGTCAACGTGGACGCGGCCGGCAAGATCGCCGCGCTGGCCGAGGGCAAGGTGGACGCCATCATGGGCTTCTTCCACGACCAGGCGCCGACCATCGAGAGCAAGACCGGCAAGAAGGTCGACGTCCTGCTCTTCGCCGACTACGGGATGAACCTGCTCGGCACCGGCCTGATCGCCAACACCCAGACCCTGCAGAAGGACCCGGAGCTGGCCCGCAAGTTCGTCCGGGCCACCCAGAAGTCGTGGGCCGACGCCGCCCGCGACCCGGCCGGGGCGGTGAGCGCGATGGCCACCCTCGCCGAGAACGAGCCCGCGCCCGAGGTGCTCACGAAGCAGCTCACCCTCAACCTGCCGCTGATCGGCGCCGAGGGCCCGCCCGGGGTGAACACCGAGGCCCAGTGGACCGAGACCATCGACCTGATGTCCCGCTACGCGGAGCTGAAGGACCCGGGCGCGCCCAACGCGTACTGGGACGCCTCGTACGCGGCCCAGGGGTGATCCGGTGACCGCCGCGCCGGCACGGACCGGCACCGCCATCGGGATGTCCGGGCTCACCGTCCGGTTCACCTCCCGGCGTTCGCAGACCACCGCGCTGGACGACGTGTCCCTGGACATCTCCCCGGGGGAGTTCGTCACCATCGTCGGTCCGTCCGGCTGCGGCAAGTCCACCCTGCTGAAGATCGTCGCCGGGTTGGTCAGGCCAACCAGCGGTGCGGTGTCGCTGCTCGACCGCCCGGTGCGTGGCCCGCAGAAGGAGATCGGCTTCGTCTTTCAGAAGGCCGCGCTGCTTGAGTGGCGCGGCGCGCGGGCCAACATCCTGCTCCAGGCCGAGATGCGCGGCATGGACCGGGCGCAGGCGGCCCGCCGGGCGGACGAGCTGATCGAGATGACCGGCCTGACCGGCTTCGAGAAGGCGCTGCCCCACGAGCTGTCCGGCGGTATGCAGCAACGGGTCGCGCTCTGCCGGGCACTGCTGCACTCCCCGCCGGTGCTGCTGATGGACGAGCCGTTCGGCGCCCTGGACGCGCTGACCAGGGAGCAGATGAACGCCGAACTGCACCGGATCTGGCGGGAGACCGGCACCACCGTGGTGCTGGTCACCCACTCCATCGCCGAGGCGGTCTTCCTCGGCACCCGGGTCGTGGTGATGAGCGCCCGGCCCGGCCGGATCATCCGCACCTTTCCGGTCGAGCTGCCGGCGCACCGCGACTACGCGCAGGTGATGTCGGATTCCCGCTTCGACCGGCTCGCCACCGACCTGCGTGGGTTGCTCGGCAGCGCGGCCGCCAACCACTGAGCGCGGATCGGCACGACCAGCACGACCAGCACAACGGAAGGAACATCATGACCCGCAGGTCGATCGGCATCATCGTCAACGGAGTGACCGGAAGGATGGGTTACCGGCAGCACCTCGTCCGCTCGCTGCTGGCCATCCGTGAGTCCGGCGGCGTGGCGTTGGCCGACGGCACGACCATCTGGCCGGAACCGGTCCTGGTCGGGCGCAACGAGACGAAGCTTCGGGAGCTCGCCGAGCGGCACGGGCTGACCGAGTGGACCACCGATCTGACCGCGGCGCTGGCCCGCGACGACGTCGAGATCTATTTCGACGCCCAGGTCACCCAGCAGCGGGAGAAGGCGATCCGGCAGGCCATCGAGGCCGGCAAGCACATCTACACGGAGAAGCCCCTCGCCGAGGACACCGCCGGGGCGCTCGACCTGGCCCGGGCCGCCGACGCGGCCGGGGTCCGCACCGGCGTGGTGCAGGACAAGCTCTTCCTGCCCGGCCTGCGCAAGCTCAAGCGGCTCGTCGACGGCGGCTTCTTCGGCCGGATCCTCTCGGTGCGCGGCGAGTTCGGCTACTGGGTCTTCGAGGGCGACTGGCAGCCCGCCCAGCGGCCGTCCTGGAACTACCGGGCCGAGGACGGCGGCGGCATCGTGGTCGACATGTTCCCGCACTGGCACTACGTGCTGGAGGAGCTGTTCGGCCGGGTCAACGCCGTCTCCTGCGTGACCTCGACCCACGTGCCCGAGCGGGTGGACGAGGCCGGCCGCAGCTACCCGGCGACCGCCGACGACGCCGCGTACGCCATCTTCGAACTCGACGGCGGCGTGATCGCGCAGCTCAACTCGTCCTGGGCGGTGCGGGTCTACCGCGACGAGCTGGTGGAGTTCCAGGTCGACGGCACCGAGGGCAGCGCCGTCGCCGGGCTGCGCAACTGCCGGGTGCAGCACCGGGCGGTCACCCCGAAGCCGGTGTGGAACCCGGACCTGCCGGTCACCGAGGACTTCCGGGCACAGTGGGCCGAGGTGCCCGACAACGAGGAGTTCGACAACGGGTTCAAGGTGCAGTGGGAGGCGTTCCTGCGGCACGTCGTGGCCGGCGAGCCGTTCCGCTGGGACTTCCTGGCCGGCGCGCGCGGCGTGCAGCTCGCCGAGCTGGGGTTGCGCTCGGCCCGCGACGGTGTCCGCGTCGAGGTTCCGGAGTTGGGCGAATGAGCAGCGCCGAGGTCGTACTGCCCGGAGGGCGGCGGCACCGGCTGGCCGGGGGAGGCGGATTCGCCCGCCCGGCGGCACCGGCGAGCAGCCGGATCGCGTACGCCGCCGCGCACGTGGTCGCCGACCCCGGTGCGGAGAACGTGCCGGGCACCCCGGCGGCGGTGGACTGGGACACCACCCTCGCGTTCCGTCGGCACCTCTGGTCGTACGGGCTCGGGGTCGCCGAGGCCATGGACACCGCCCAGCGGGGGATGGGGTTGGACTATGCGGCCACCCAGGAGCTGATCCGCCGCAGCGCCGCCGAAGCCCGCGCGGTGGGCGGGCGGATCGTCGCCGGCGTCGGCGCCGACCAACTGTCGGCTGGGCCGGCCACGCTGGCCGAGGTCACCGCGGCCTACCGGGAGCAGCTCGACGACGTGCGCGCGGCCGGCGCGCGCCCGGTGCTGATGTGCAGCCGGCACCTGGCCGCCGCCGCGCGAGGCCCCGAGGACTACCTGCGGGTGTACGACGAACTGCTGACCGCCGCCGAGGAGCCGGTGGTGCTGCACTGGCTGGGTTCGATGTTCGACCCGGCGCTGACCGGCTACTGGGGTGCGGCGGATCTGGACCTGGCCGCCGACACCGTGGTCGAGCTGATCAAGGCGCACCAGTCCCGGGTGGACGGAATCAAGGTGTCGCTGCTCGACGCCGACCGGGAGGTCGCGTTGCGTCGCCGCCTGCCCGACGGGGTGCGGCTCTACACCGGCGACGACTTCCACTACCCGGAGTTGATCCGGGGTGACGAGGTGGGCCACTCCGACGCGCTGCTCGGGGTGTTCGCGGCCATCGCGCCGGCGGCCGCCGCGGCGCTGGACGCGCTCGACCGGGGGGACCTGGCGGCGTACGAGGAGACCTTCGCGCCGACCGTACCGCTGGCCCGGCACCTGTTCGCGGCGCCGACCTGGCACTACAAGACGGGAATCGTGTTCCTGGCCTGGCTGACCGGGCACCAGGACCACTTCACGATGGTCGGCGGCGCGCAGTCCGGTCGGTCCCCGGCCCACCTGGCCACCCTGCTCACCCTGGCCGACGCCGCGGGGCTGCTGCCCGATGCCGAGCTGGCCGCCGCCCGCGCCCGGGCGTTCTTCAGCGTCGCGGGCGTTGCACAGTGAGCGCGAGGAGCGAGCCGGTTCTGCGAGCCCCGCAGTCGCGAACCGAGACCGGAACAGTGCGTGGGCTGGAGCGGTTCTCGTTCAACCAGGCGACGTCGCAGCACTGGCCGCTGCCGGAGGTGGTTGCCGGCTGTGTGGCGGCCGGCGTGCCGGGCATCGGACTGTGGCGGGAACCGGTGGCCGGGTACGGATTGGCCCGCGCGGCGAAGCTGGTCCGCGACGCCGGCCTCACCGTCACCTCGCTGTGTCGAGGTGGGTTCTTCTCCGCCGACGACTGGCTGGCGGAGAACCTGCGGGCCATCGAGGAGGCGGCAGCCCTGGGCGCCCCCGAGTTGGTGCTGGTCTCCGGCGGTCTGCCGGCGGGCAGCCGGGACATCGACGGCGCCCGGGACCGGGTCGCCGACGCGATCGGCGAGCTGGTCCCACACGCGGCGGCGGCCGGGGTGCGGCTGGCCATCGAGCCGCTGCACCCGATGTTCGCCGCCGACCGCTGCGTGATCGCCACACTGGGCCAGGCACTGGACATCGCCGAGCGGTTCGACCCGGCGGTGGTCGGCGTGGTCGTGGACGCGTACCACGTGTGGTGGGACGACCGGGTGTACGCGCAGATCGACCGGGCCGGGGCGCGAATCGCCGCGTTCCAGGTGTGCGACTGGGTCACCCCGCTGCCGGAGGGGGTGCTGCTCGGTCGGGCGTTGCCCGGCGACGGGTGCATCGAGCTGCGGCGGTTGCGCGAGGCGGTGGACGCGGCCGGCTATCTCGGCCCGATCGAGGTGGAGGTCTTCTCCGCCGAGGTGTGGGCGCGTCCGGGTCGGGAGGTGTTGGACGCCTCGATCGCCGGCTACCTGGACCACGTTGTCTGAGTTTCCCGAACGGCGGTGGCCGGCGGCTGCCGGTGCCTGGCTGGGCATCGGCACCGCGCCGGCCACCCTGGTGCTCGGCGCGGCGATGGCTGCCCGGCACGAGGGCGCGGTGCCGGTGGCCGGGCTGCTGCTCGGCACCGTGGTGATCGCGGCGCTGCTGTGGTGGCAGGGCCTGATCGGCCTGCGCCCGCCGCTGGGCGACGGTACGACGCTGACCGGGGTGCTGCCGGCGTACCTGGGCAACACGTCGCGGTTGCTGCTCGCGGCCGTGCTGACCGCGGCGATGATCGGCTGGAACGGCTTCAACGTGGGCCTCGGCGGGGCCTCGCTGGCCGCGCTGACTCATCTGCCGGGCTGGACCGGGCCGGCGCTGCTGGAGGTGGCGGTCCTCGCCGTCTCGTGGGCGCCGGCCCGGCTGGGCAACCGGGTGGCCGTGGTCACCACGCTCAGTGCGGTTCTGCTTGTCGGCTGGTGCCTGACCGTGCTGCCGCCGCCCGGCACACCGGTCCGGGCCGGTGCGGGTGGGCTCGCCGACGCGGCGGCGCTGCTCGGGTACGCGGCGGTCTTCGCGCTGCGCGCACCGGACTTCAGCGTCGGCCTGGCCCGGCGGCGGGACCTGGTCTGGTGCGTGGGACTGCTGATCGGGCCGGCGCTGCTCGGAGTGCTCGCCGGTGCCGGCCTGTGGCTGCGTACCGGCTCAGCGGACGTGGTCGCGCTCCTGGCCGCCGGGTCGGGGCTGGCCGCGTACGCCAATCTGTTCGTCGCGGTGGCGGTGTTCGCCGCGGCGCTGACCACGACGTACTCCGGGGCGCTCGCGCTGCGCGGCCTGGCTCCCCGGGTGCCCGCGCCTACGGCGATGCTGTTCGTCGCGGTGCTCGGCGGAGGGCTGGCGGTGGCGCGTTTCGACCGGCTCGTGCTGCCCTGGCTGACGCTGCTGGCCGCCGCGCTGCCGGTGCTGGTGGTGCCGATGGCGACCGAAGCCGCCGCCCGACGGCGCGGCCGGACACCGCGTACGGTGCCCGCGTGGTGTTGGGTGCCGCCGGCGCTCCTCGCGGTCGGCTGCACGCTCGCCGGGGTGGGTGTCGCCCCGCTGCTCGGACTGGCCCTCGCCGGGGCGCTCACGCTGCTGTGGCGGCGCCACGGTGGTCAGGCCACGTGATCCACCACAGGTCGGGCAGCACCGGCCGGCTCGGGGATAGGGGAGACTGGTGGGCATGGCTGACCTGGGCGACCCGAAGGCTGCGCTGCACCACTACCTCCGAGCGAATCGCGATGACCTGATCTGGAAACTCGACGGGCTCAGCGAACGCGAGGCCAGACTGCCCCGTACCGTGACCGGCAACAACCTGCTGGGCATCATCAAGCACTGCCTCAACGTCGAAGCCAACTACTTCGGGCCCACATTCGGGCGCGAGTTTCCGACACCTCAGGAGCTGGTTCCCCTGCGGGCGTTCGAGGCGGACCCGCAGGCGGACTGGTACGCGAACGAGGGTGAGACGAAGGACGGGCTGATCGACCTGTATCGCCGGGTGGCGGAGTTCGCGGACCAGACGATCGAACAGCTGCCCCTCGACGCGCCGGGTCAGGTGCCGTGGTGGCGACCCGGCAGTCGGGACGTGACGCTGCAGAGGATCATCATCCACGTGACGGGTGACCTGGCCCGGCACGCTGGTCACGCCGACATCATTCGTGAGCAGCACGACGGAGCGATCGGCTGGCGTCGGGAGAGCAGCAGCGTCCCCGACGACCACGACTGGCCGGCGTACGTCGCCAGGCTGACGAAGCTCGCCGACCGGTTCGGATAGCCGGCGGGCGGGGTAAGCCCCCGCCCGCCGGTGACCGCAGTCAGCTGACCGTGATGGTCAGGTTGGCCGAGCGGGTCTCCCCGCTGGTGTAGGTGACCGTCACCCGGGCGGTGAAGGTTCCCTTGCGCGGGTAGCCGTGGCCGGTCGACCGCAGCGTGGCACCGTGCGTGACGGCGGTGTTGTCGCCGAAGTCCCAGGCGTAGTCGGTGATGCTCTGTCCGGATGGCGCCGAGGCGGTGGCGGTGAGGGTGGTGGTCAGCGGTGCGGCGCCGCTCGCCGGGCTGGCCACGACGGAGAGCGTCCCACCCGGCTCCTGCTTGACGCCGGCCCCGTTGAACCGCAACCAGTCCAGGGACAGCAGATCCGGGGTGCCGCCGACCTGCGCGGCGTTGACGAACGTCACGTAGAGCGTGGTGGTGCCGGCGGGTTTGTTGGTCAGCGTGACCGTGGGCGAGACCAGGTTGTCCCACCCGCCGGTCGAGGAGATGGTGGCCCTGCCGATCAGGGTGCCGGTGGGTGAGCCGGTGCGCAGCTCGATGTCGCCGCCGAGCCCGCCGTTGGTGACCCCGAGCGTCACCGAGCCGACATTGCGCAGGTCCACGGGCCCGTACGCCGCCCAGTCGTTGTGGTCGACCTCGCCGAGCCGCCTGCCGGCGCGGGCGGTGGGTCGCTCGTTGACCGTGAGGCCGGACTGGGCGCTGAAGTGCTCGGCCTCCTTGCTCTTGGGCTGCAACTGCGCCCGGGTCGAGCCGGTCAGTGCCGGTACGCCGCCGGCCGCGCCACCGTCGGTGTACTGCGCGGTGACGACCGTGTAGAGGTTCTGCCCCGGGCCGTGCCCGTCGCCGGCGTCCGCCTCGGTGGCCAGCAGCCCCGAGCAGCCGGTGTACACGTCCAGCGGGTGGGCGTGCGAGTCGTGGCCGAGCTGCGTCTGCACGGTCACCTTGGAGCAGTCGATGGTGGTGTCCTCCGGATCGGTGACCGTCACCGTGTACGGGATCTTGTCGCCGAAGTCGAAGAAGCCGCCGTCGGGCACGGTGATGGTCACCGTGGGTCGGGTGTTGCCGACCACCACGTCGGTGACCGCGCTGGCGGTCAACCCGTTGCCGCTGTTGCGGACGGTCAGCCGGGCGGTGAACTTACCGGCGGCCGAGTAGGTGTGGCTCGGGTTGGCGGCGGTGGAGTCGACGGTGCCGTCGTTGGTGAAGTCCCAGGCGTAGCTGAGCGCCGAGGCGTCGCCGGCGGCTGATCCGGCCGAGGAGAAGGCGACGGTCAACGGCGTTCGTCCACTGTCCGGCGTGGAGGCGATCTTCGCGGTCGGCGGTCGGCCGTTGGCGACGTAGTCGATCCGGTAGATGCCGGCGCCGGCGTTGCTGCCGCCGCGTCCGCTGCCGGTGCCCTCGCCGAAGTCGATGACGTAGAGCGAACCGTCGGGGCCGAACTCCGCCTCGAAGGGCTGGATCCAGCTCATGTTGCCGAAGATCCCGTTGATGGACTGGAGGTCACCGACGGCGGTCGGGCCGAAGCGCGCGTTGTTGAACGTCTGCGCCGTCCGGTGGATCGACAACGTCTTGAACCACTTGCGGGTGAACTCGTAGGTGATCCACTTGCCCTCGAAATACTCCGGGAACTTCGTGGTGCGGGTGTTGGCCGGGTCGTAGTCGTAGACCGGCCCGCTCATCGGCCCGCCGCCGCCGGTGCCCAGCTCCGGAAACTGGCCGGAGGCGGAGTACGCGTACCAGACCAGCGCCGACTTCGCCGCCGGCAGGGTGGTCAGGCCGGTGTTGTTGGGCGAGTTGTTCACCGATGCGCTGCAGCTGAACGTCGCCCCGGAGGTGCTGGTCGCGAAGTTGTAGTCGTTGAACGGGATGTTGTTGCCCACGCAGTACGGCCAGCCGTAGTTGCCGGCCGTGGTGATCCGGTTGAACTCCACCGTGCCCTCCGGACCCCGGTTCGGGTCGGCGGCGCGGGCGTCCGGGCCGTAGTCGCCGACCAGCAGGGCGTTCGTCAGCGGGTCCACGGTGATCCGGAACGGGTTGCGCATGCCCATCGCGTAGATCTCCGGCCGGGTCTTCGCGGTTCCGGCCGGGAACAGGTTGCCGGCGGGGATGGCGTACGTGCCGTCGGCCTGCGGCGTGATCCGCAGGATCTTGCCGCGCAGGTCGTTGGTGTTGCCGGCGGTGCCCTGGGCGTCCCAGGCGGCGCGTCCGGCCCGTTCGTCGATCGGGGTGTACCCGCTCGAGGCGAACGGGTCGGTGTTGTCGCCGATCCCGGCATAGAGCCGCCCGGCGGCGTCCATGGTCAGCGAGCCGCCCATATGTGAGTTGGCCCGGCCCACCCCGCGGTAGGTGGGGATGGCCAGTAGCCGCTTCTCCGAGGAGAGCGCGACGCTGTTGTTGGCGACCGTGAACCGGGACAGGTTGAGCTGTTTGAGGGTCTTGTCGGACCAGAGCAGGTAGACCCAGCCGTTGCTGGCGAAGTTGCGATCCAGGGTCATGCCGAGCAGCCCGTCGGACTGGTCGGTCATCGCCGGGGTGTACGCGAGGTCCAGCAGCGTGGTCACCTGGAGGGTGTCGGAGTTGACGACCTTCAACGCACCGGTGCGCTGGATGTAGTAGACCCTGCGGTCCGGAGCCACAGCCAGCTCGAACGGGTCGGCGAGGTTGTCGGTCACCAGCCCCACCCGCTCGAAGGTGCCGGTCTCGGTGGCCGAGCAGTCACCGGCGACCGCGCCGGCGGCCCACTCGATGCCGTAGCGCAGGTGCTCCAGGAAGGCCGGCTCGGAGAACCGCGAGCTGGCGTGCCCGCCAGCGGTGAACCAGGACCGGCCGCCGTCGTAGCGCTGACACCAGGAGTACGCGTGGTCGACGCCCTCGTCCATCCCGGGGATCCCGTCCCGCACCTTGATCTGCGCGAGGGTGTGCACGTTGCCGGTCGGATTGGTCTTCCAGTTGTACCACTCCTCGCTCTGCTCCCAGAGCTCCGGCAGGTTGCGGGTCGACGGATGCGCCCGGTCGAGCACCTTCACCCGGCCGGAAAAGGTGCCGCCGGTGGTGGAGAAGTCGGGGTGGTAGTCGAAGATCGTGCCGACCAGGCCCTCGTACCAGGGCCAGTCGCGTTCGCTGGCCGAGGCGGCGTGCACGCCCGCCCAGCCGCCGCCGTTGCGGATGAACCTCTGCAACGCCGCGCGTTGGCTGGCGTCGAGCAGATCACCCGAGGCCGGGGTGGAGTTGGTGTTGTTGAAGACCAGGGCGTCGAAGGTGGCGAGGTTGGCGTCGGTGAACGCGGCCGCGTCGGTGGTCGCGACGACCTCGAAGTTGTGGGTGGCGCCGAGCTGCTGGATCGCGGCGATGCCCGCCGGGATCGAGTCGTGGTAGAAATTGGTGATCTTGGAGAACACCAGCACCCGGAAGCGGGGGGCGGCCTCGGCGGGCAGGGCGGTGGTGGTGCTCAGGACGGTGGCGACGGCGAGCAGGGCGAGGCAGACCGCACGGAGGTATCTGGGCATGGGGGCGCTCCCTGTCAGACGGTGAGGGTCGGAAAGCGCTTTCTCGCTGCCCGCACCACGGTACTGACAGCCAGTGATGACCGTCAATAGTCTTGCCGGCGGGGCGGTCTCCGGACCCGGAGCCGTGTGCCGCGAGCGGGGTCACCGGGCCGAGCTGGTTACGCCTAGCATGGTTGCCGCGTACGTCGTCAGGCATCCGCCGACGGCGTGGCCGGTCGATCTGGGGAGGTCACGTGGTGGCATCGTCGACGTCGGGGGAGTACGGGGGTCGGGGCGCCGACCGGATCGACACCACCGTGATGCACTCGGCCCGCCGCTACAACTACTGGCTCGGCGGCAAGGACAATTTCGCCGTCGACCGGGAATCCGGGGACCAGGTCGCCGCCGTCTATCCGGCGATCCGCACGCTGGCCCGCGAGAACCGGGCCTTTCTCGGCCGGGCGGTGCGGTTCCTCGCCGAGGAGGCCGGCGTCCGGCAGTTCCTCGACATCGGCACCGGCATCCCGAGCGCCGACAACACCCACGAGGTGGCCCAGTCCGTGGCGCCGGAGTGCCGGGTGGTCTACGTCGACAACGACCCGATGGTGCTGGTGCACGCGCGGGCCCTGTTGACGAGTGGCCCGGCCGGTGCGACCGCCTACCTCGACGCCGACCTGCGCGACCCGGAAAAGATCCTCGGCGATCCGCAACTGCGATCCACCCTGGACCTGTCCCGGCCGGTAGCCCTGGTGCTGGTCGCCGTGGCCCACTTCCTCACCGACGACGACCGCCCGCACGAGCAGGTCGCCCACCTGCTCGACGCGCTGCCCTCCGGCAGTTGGCTGGCCCTCACCCACTTCACCACCGACCACATCCCGACCGAGATCGTCGAGCGGATGTACGCCGAGTTCGCCGCCGGCCGGATGAAGCAGGACACGATACCCCGCGACCGCGCGGAGTTCGCCCGCTTCTTCACCGGCCTGGAGCTCGCCGAGCCGGGCATCGTCCCGGTCACCGAGTGGCGGCCGGAGGTGCCGCCCGAGCAGCGGCCCTCCCTGGCCGAGGCGTCCATCCACGGCGCGGTGGCCCGCAAGCCCTGACCGGAAAACCCGTCGGTGTACGGCAGTCTGGCCGTCGGCGCGCATCGTCGGGCTCCGACCCGGATGGTGACGGGGGCGCCCCGACCAGACTGCCGGATCCAGCAGGCGGCGGCGACGTCAATGGAGGCGGCGATGAGCAGCGACGATCGGATCGAACGGGCCAGGAGGGCCTATGAGCGCGCGGTGTTCGGCGGCGACGCCAGCGAGTTGGTCGACGCCGAGGAGGGCCTGGACGCGGTCGAGGCCGATGCGGCGTTGGCGCGTGGGCTGATTCTGCACGCGCGTTGTCAGAGCGCGCCCGCCGACGCCGGTGCGCTGCCCGGCGAGGATCCCGCCGAACTGCCGTCGTTCGAGCGCGCGCTCGAGTTGTACCAGAGGATCGGCGACACGCGCGGCGAGGCCGAGGCACTGTTCTGGATCGGTTGCCTCCACCAGTTCATCCGGCGCGACAACGAGACCGCGGTTCCGTACCTCGAGCGGTCCTGCCAGCTGGCGGCGCAGACCGGCGACAAGTCGACCCGGTCCGAGGCGCTGCGGCACCTGGGCATCGCGGCGCACGCGGCTGGCCGGCTGGACGATGCGCGCGAGCGGCTGGAGGAGTCCTCCCGGCTGCGTCGGGAGGTCGGGGCACTGCCGGGCGTGGCGTCCAACATGATCGGGCTGGCCTACATCGCCGCCGCCCAGGACCGCCGGGCGGACGCGATCGCAACACTCGACGAGGCGTACGCCATCGCACACGCGCACGGTGCTCACGCCATCGTGCGGCACATCGAGCGGGCGAGAACGCAGATCTGAGCGTGCGGCCACGGCAGACGTTCCGCCACCGGGTCACTCGTTGCGCAACTCGTGGGGATCGGGTGTCGCGGTCATCCACGAGGCGTACAGGACAGTTTCACAGGTCCATCGCGTAGACCCGGACCTGGCGGCCGGTGTCCGGCTGCACGGTCTCGCGCTCCAGCGACATGCCCACCTTGACCATCACCCGCGCGGACGCCTCGTTGCCGACGACGTGGATGCTGACCAGCCGCCGCAGGCCGAGCTCGGCACGAGTGTGGGCGACAACGGCCTGCGCCGCCTCGGTGGCCAGGCCCCGACCCCAGTACGCGCGGCCGAGCCGCCAGCCGATCTCCACGGCCGGCATGATCTCGGGCAGGAAGGTCGGCACCGCCAGTCCGGTGAAACCGGCCAGCTCGCCGGTCTCTTTGATCTCCACCGCGTACAGGCCGAAGCCGTGCTCGTCCCAGTGCCTCTCGAAGGTGGCCAGACGCTCCGCGGTCGCGGCCCGGTCCAGGGTGCGCCCGTCATGGATGTAGCGCATCACCTCGGGCTGCGCGTTGACCGCGGCGAACCCGTCCAGATCATCGCCTTGCCAGCGACGCAACAGCAGCCGCGGAGTCTCCAGCGATGTGGCATCAAGGGAGCTTGTCAGGTCGGACACGTCCCGTTCCTAGCATGTCGGCGCCCGCCGGGCGATGGGTTTATCCGGCCGGGAAGCTGCCGGTCAGCCGTGCTCGACCGCACGCGTACCCGCTGGATCACGATCGCGCCCGAACCAACCCACGGACCGCGCTCGGCAATCGTGGTCACGGGGGTGCGATTCGTCAGGTGCCCATGATGGCGGTGATCAGGTGGATGCCGGCCTGCGCCGCAACTCTCGGATGACGCCGTGCCGCCTCAGCGCCCAGACCAGGCGGCGGGCGGGGCGGTGCCGCAGAAGCAGCAGCGCTGCCTCCCTGACCAGCGTCAGTCGACGGCCGCGGAACTCATCCTCCGCCACCTTCCACACCAGTGTCCGCATCTCCTGCGACTCGAGGGCGTCGCGGATCTCGGCGCGGACGGCGGGATCGTCCAGAGCAGACCGGATCGACGCCGCGAGCCCCGGCCGGTCGGCGAGGTTGTCCGAGATCGCGACAACGAGGCTGTGCCGGATGTCGTCGGTCTCTATCAGCAGCAGGACCGCAGCGCGGATCTCCGCTGTCTCCAGCGCCGACCGCAGGAGGTCCATTGCCCGGTGCCGCACCTCGTCGTCGTGATCGTCGACGGCCAGAGCCGCGAGCAGGGACGTCACCTCGTCAAGGTCGATCAGGTTCCGCAGGCCAGCCCGGAAGTCGGGTCGTTCCCAGGCGGCGAGCAGCACCTTGACCACGTTGCGATCCATGCCCCCACCTACCCGAACGACACTCGGGACGAAACGAGTGGAACATCTCGACGGAGTGTCAGCGCCGTGCCGATCCCCGGACGCCTACGAGCTGTCGGCGAGGTCAGCCGTCAGACCAGCCACTGACCTTCACGCATCAGGTCGCGGCCGGCGAGCTCGTTCTCCTCGCGCCACGCCTGTATCCGCCTGGGCGTCACCCGGAAGTAGGCGTAGTGGGTCGTACCCACCCGCGCATCCCAGAGTCTCGCGGCGAATGCGTCGGCGAGATCGGAGGGCACGGCCTCTCGCGAGAACGTCTCGACAGCGCCGTCGACGAGCACCACGTCGCGGGTCGAACCAACCGACATCCGTACCTGTCCCGAGGAGGACAGGTTGCGCCCGGTCGGGCTGGACTCGGCTGTCGCCAGGGTGAAGGCCGTGCCGTCCCAGAGGAAGGACAGGGGCACCAGATAGGCGTTGCCGTCCCGGTCCGCTGAGGCGACCCAAGCGTCCAGGTCATGGTTCAGGCGGGCCAGCGTGTCCTGTCGACGCTGCCGCAGGGTGCGCGGTGCTTCGGTGCCCACGGGGATGCTCTCCTTCTTCCGTTCGCGGAGCGCGCTCACGGCTTCCCCGCTTCACAGTCGGCCCGGTTAAGGGTCGGTGTTGAAGCCGGCTTGAAGGCAAGCGGCAGAGCCTGGACCGCACTGTCGGTGCGGGCGCGGTCCTCTACTGGTCGGTCTCGCGTAGACCCTGTTCCCACCGTTGCCGACGCTGCTCCAGTGTCTGCTCCCACCACGGGGTGCCGCGCTCGCCGAGCGCCACCTTCGCGGTCTGCACACGTGCGCGCGCCGACGCGGGATCCTCGCCGCGGCGCTTGGCCCGCCCGACGTCCCGCCTCGCTGCCATGAGTGCCCGGCGCAAGGCCGCCGCCACGTGCTCGGGGATGGCGGGGTCGGTCGCGCGCCACCGACGGCCGGAGATGATGAGGAAATGCCCGTCGTCGGTGGTCGCGGGACGCTCTGCCTCGGCCATCGGACCGCCTCCTCCGACGCCTCTGCCAACGTCGCGCGTCGTCGACCACAGTTCATCACGCCGCGAGATCATGCGCCGATCCGCCGCTCGTGCCGGTTGGCGCTTCGCCGCCAAGGCCAACGATGATCGACGGCGTCCGGGCCGTACCTGATCCCGGTCTGCCACGCGGTCAGCCCAGCGCGGCCGCCTTGCGCAGCAACACCGAGCGTTCGCGTTGGTTGGCGCACAGTCGGGCCGCGAGCTCCAGCTCGGCGCGCGCCTCTTCTCGCCGACCGAGGCGGGCCAGCAGCTCGCCGCGTACGGTCGGCACCAGATGTGAACCGGGGAGCCGGTCCAGGGCGATCAGCTCGTCCACCATGGCCAGGGCCTGCTCCGGACCCGAGGCCATGGCCACGGCGACGGCCCGGTTGAGCTCGACCACCGGCGAGGGCGCGATCCGGCCGAGTGCCTCGTAGAGCACCACGATCCGGTCCCAGTCGGTCGCCTGCACCGACGCCGCCGACGTGTGGGCGGCGGCGATCGCGGCCTGCAAGCCGTACGGGCCGAGCCCGCCAGCGGATGCCCTGGTCAGCGCGGCCAGCCCGCGGCGGACCGCCGAGAGGTCCCACCGCTGCCGGTCCTGGTCGGCCAGCAGGATCGGCGCGCCATCCGGGCCGGTTCGGGCCGGGAAACGTGCGGCCGTCAGCTCGCACAACGCGAGCAGACCGTGCACCTCCGGTTCGTCCGGCTGCAGCGCGGCAAGCGTGCGGGCCAGCCGGATCGCCTCGTACGCGACGGCGGGCCGCAGCAGCCGGTCGCCGGATGTTGCCGTCGATCCCTCGGTGAAGATCACGTAGACGACGCTGAGCACACCGCCCAGCCGTTTCCGGCGCTCACCGGCGGGCGGCAGCTCGAACGGCACCCCGGCCGCCGCGATCGTCTTCTTCGCCCGGGTGATGCGGGCCTGCACGGTCGGCACGGGTATCAGAAACGCGCGGGCGATCTGTTCGGTGGACAGGCCGCCGACCACGCGCAGGGTCAACGCCACCCGGGCCTCGGGGGAGAGCACCGGATGGCAGCTGACGAACATCAGCGCCAGGATGTCGTCGTCGATCCGGTCGAGGTCGATGTCCTCGTCGACCACCGGCTCGACCGCCAGCAGGGCGTATCGATCCTGCAGGGCGGCCCGGCGGCGAATCGCGTCGATCGCCCGCCGCCGGGCCGTGGCCATCAGCCAGCCGGCCGGGTTGGCCGGAGAGGCGAGCGGCCACGACACCAGCGCCTCGGCCACCGCCTCCTGGGCCGCATCCTCGGCCAGCCCGAAATCGCCGGTGAACCGGGTCAGCGCGGCGACGATCCGCGCCGACTCGATCCGCCAGACGGCCTCGACGTCGGCCGTACCCATCAGGTCCGGTCGCTGCTCTCGCGTAGGGTCCCCTCCGTGGCGAACGTCCCGTTGTCGTGCGGGACCTCGTCCTCCCCGGGCACGCGCCGAATCTCTATCTTGGACCCGGGGACCGCCGGAACCCGCTTGGCCCACTCGACCGCCTCCTGCTTCGAGGCGACATCGAGCAGGAAGAAGCCCCCGAACAGTTCCCTGGTCTCCCCGTACGGCCCGTCCGTGACCACCGGGGCCTCGTCGCCGAAGTGCACCACGACGCCCTGGCCCGGATCGTCCAGCCCTTCGGCGGCGACGTAGACGCCGGCCTTGGCCGTATCCTCGATGAACCGGCGGGTCGCCGCCATCAGCTCGTCGACGTCGGCCATCATGGCCGCGTTCGACTCATCGGTGCCCCGCATGATCAGCATGTACTGCGGCATCGCGTTCTCCTCGTCCGGCGGGGCCGCCTCTCGGCCCTCGTCCTCGCACCCACACGTCGAACGAGCGGCCCGCGGATCGACACGGCCCCGGAGAAATCTGTCGCCGCGATGCAACCGAACCCGTCAGACCAGCACTGCGCCCGTCCGAACTGGCCCCTGGCGAATACTGACGCGGACGCCATGCTGATCACGAAGCCTATCGTCGCAGTGTGAGTGCGTGCGGACATGCTGAGCGCCGGTGGAAATGCGACCGGGGCCGGCGCCAGGTGGAAATTTCGGTAGCCGGAAGCCGTGACGGCTGGGAAGCTGCCCCCCATGGTGGCTTCGATCGGCATTCCAGACAGCGATCTACTTTCGGCGGCGCTGGAGCATGCACGCGCGAGCCTTCGACAGATCCCCGACGACGGGTGGGGGCTGCAGGCAACCGGTCTTGACTGGACGTGCCGGGAGACGATGGCGCACATCCTGGATGACCTGGGCGCCTATGCGATGCAGTTGTCCGGGACGCATGGTCATGAGGGCTACGCCCCGCTGATGGAGTTCCCGCTGAACCCCGGGCGACCCTCGTGCACGTTCTGGCCGGAGGAAGAAGGTGGCACACGTGCGGTGCTTGACTGCCTCGACGCCGTTGGAGGTCTTCTGGTCGCGGTGGTTGCCAGCGTTCCCGCCGACCGCACCGGCTGGCATCCGTACGGAAACCCCGACCGCTCGGCCCTGGCTGCGATGGGGATCGTCGAACTGGTCCTGCACACCCGTGACATCGTGGGCGCGCACCACATCGACTACCGGGCGCCGGCGCAGATCGTGGCACCGTGCCTCGATCGCATCTTCGCCCACGCCGCACGGTCCGATGACCCCTGGCACGACCTGCTCGCCGCCACTGGCCGTACTCCGGAGAGCCGAGGACAGGCCTGGCGCTGGGACTCCACCGCCAGGCGTGTCCTCTGAACCACAGGTGGCGCTGGATCAGCTCAGCTCGTCGGTTAGCTGATCCGCTCGTAGGTCAGTGAGAGGTCGTCCTCCCAGTCACCGCCGGCACGGGACATCTCGCCGACGCCGACCATCCGGGAGCCATCCTCGTCGATCACGAGCGTGTTGCGCTGCGCGAAACCGGCCTCATCGCGTGCCCAGACCAGCCGGTTGTCGGTCAGCGTGACGTCGTACCTCCGCGACACGCCGCGCTCGTCGAAGTAGACCATGACGAATGTCGCGGCCGCGTCGTCGCTGCCGAGGACCGCCACTCCGCTCGGGATGCCCTCCTCGTCGATCTCGGACCGCATGAGGAGGAACGCGCCGCCCTCGTGCCAGGTGAACGAGGTACGTCCGTGGAGAGTCGTATCCGGAATCAACGGGTGCGTGCCCGTCGTGCGCCATTCACCGACCAGCACCTCGAACGGCCGAAGAGCCGGGTTGGGTATCAGGGCTTCACCGCCTGTCATGTCCGAGACTCTACGGCTCGTTCAGCCCAGTGGCACCTGTGCCGGCCGGTCGCCGTTCCCGGTGGCACCGACGCCCGGCACGGTGACCGGGGCCGCGATGATCCGGCTCGGCAGCACCGGCGCGTCGCGGCCCGTTCCCCGTCGACCGTCGCCGCCGCCGGACTGCTCGTGGTAGTCCTGTTCCACGTTCACCGACCAGACGTCGTGCGCGCTGCCGGTGGCGATGTTCTCCGCCGTCAGCATCGCGGTCAGCATCGAGTGGTCCTGGTTGTTGTAGCGGTGCATGCCGTTGCGTCCCACCGGGTGCACGTTCGGCACCGCCTCGGCCAGCCAGGCCCGGATCACGTCCACGTTGTGCTGGTAGCGCTCGTCGTACACCGGGTAGGCCTTGGGCATCCGCACGACGTGGCCGGCCTCCACCACGCCGGGCCGGGCCAGCCCGAGCCGCTCCAGCTCCGCGGTGGCCAGCGCCACGAGCTCGGCATCCGGGGTACGCCACATCTCGTCGTCCTCGAAGACGAAGTACTCCAGGCCCAGGCAGGTGCGCCCGTCCTTCACGAGGTACGGCGACCAGGAGCCGAAGTTCTGGATCCGGCCCACCCGTACCCCGGGGTCGTGCACGTAGATCCAGTTGTCGGGGAACGAGAACTCGGCCGGCACCACCAGCGCGACCGTCAGGAAGTCGCGGTAGCGCAGGTCGGCTGCGCAGGCCAGCACCTCCGGCGGCGGCGCCGGGCGCAGCGCGGCCACCAGCTCCGAGATCGGCATCGACGAGATCACGTGGTCGGCCGCCGTGGTGTGCTGCCCGTCCGCGCCGTTGACCGTCACACTGATCGCCCGCCGCCGGCCCGGGTCGCGGTGCACCGCGGTGACCCAGGTGCCGGTCGACAGCCTCCCGCCGCGGTCGCGTACCTGCTCGGCGCAGCGCTCCCACATCATTCCCGGCCCGTACTTGGGGTACTGGAACTGCTCGATGAGGCTGGTCACGTCCGTGCGGTAACGCCGGGGCAGGACCGCGTTGCGGATCGCCGTGGCGAGGGACAGGTTCTTGATCCGCTGGGCGGCCCAGTCTGCCTGCAGCCGATCCGCGGGCATACCCCAGACCTTCTCGGTGTACGTCTTGAAGAAGATCGAGTACAGCCGCCAGCCGAACCGGGCCGACACCCACCCCTCGAAGTGCGACTGGTCCCGTGGCGGACGCAGTCGGGCTCGGGCGTACGAGCCCAGACAGCGGGCGGCCTCCGGCAGTCCGAGGTTGCGCAGCGCGTTCCCCGCGCTCAACGGGTAGTTGAACAGCGCCCCCCGGTAGAAGATCCGGCTCATCCGTGGTCGGGTCAGGAAATCCTCGTCCGGCAGGATCTCGTGCCAGAACGCCTCCACCCGGGGCACCTTCGTGAAGAACCGGTGCCCGCCGATGTCGAAACGCCACCCGTCGCGCTCCACGGTCCGGCTGATGCCCCCGACCACCTCGTCGGCCTCGAAGACCCGTACCGGCAGCCCGTGCCGGAGAAGTTCGTACGCCGCCGTGAGCCCTGCCGGCCCCGCACCGATGACCACCGTGCCGTGCTGCTCGCTCATGCCCCGTACTCCCTGCTCACCGCCATGGTTGAGGCGCCGCGCGTACCCGTTTCGCGGCCGACCTCACCCGGGTCGTGACGGTTTCCGCCTCGGCGGGACGCGCTTCGGCGTACAACAGGAGGGGTGGCGCCCCCGTGACGGGCGGACCGGGGGAGCGGGGCGGATGCGCCGGTGGCGGAGCGGCCGGGGGCACGCGACGGCGCTGGCCATCCGCCTGACCGGAGCGTCCCGGGCCGGGGCGCGGCTCGCCCGACGGGTGCCCGAGCCGTGGCCCTACCTGCTCGGCCTATTCCTCGGGGCGAAGCTGCTGCTCACCCTCGTCGGGCTGCTGGTCCTGCACGCCTGGGAGGGCATTCCCGGCGCGCCGCCGGCCGACGAGGCGTTGATGTGGACGCAGCAGCGGGAGGTCTCCGGGCACCGGTGGATCTCCTTCTGGTTCGCCTGGGACGCCCTGCTGTATCTGCGGCTGAGTGAGCTGCCCCTGACCGGGCCGTGGCGGGACTTCGGTTTCCCCCTGCTCTATCCGTTCCTGGCCCGGCCGGTCGGCGCGCTGCTGGGCGGGGACAACGCGCTGGCCCTGCTGCTGATCAGCAACGTCGCGTTCCTCCTGGCCCTCTGGTACGGCCACCGGCTGGCCGAGCTGCTCCTCGGTGACCCCGACGCGGCCCGTCGGTTCACCCGGTACCTGGTGCTGTTGCCGACCGCGTTCCTGTTCCAGGCCGCGCTGACCGAGTCGCTCTTCGTCTGTCTCGCGCTGGCCGCGTTCTACTACGCGGAGCGCCGACGGTGGCTGCTGGTGGGCGTGCTCGGCTACTTCCTGGCCATGAGCCGGTCGGTCGGCCTTCTCGTGGCGCTGCCCCTGGCCCTGGTACTGCTGCGCCAGCACGACTGGCGCCTCGGTCCGCGTGCCCTGCTCGGCTACCTGCGGATCGGCTGGCCGTTGCTGCTACTGCCCGCAGGCTGGTTCACCTTCATGGCGTTCTGCCATTGGCAGGGCGGGGGCTGGTTCGCCTACCAGCACGCCCAGCAGGCCGGATGGGGGATCAGGGTGCAGAATCCGGTGCCGGTGCTGTGGGGCGGGCTCACCGGGCAGCCGCAGGACGCCGGCCGGGTCTGGTTCGCGGTGGCCGTGTTGGCGGTGCTGGCCGCCGGCTTCCGCCGCCGCGAACTGGCCTACCTGGTGTACGGCGTACTCGTGGTGCTGGTGCCCTTGTCGATGGGCCCGCCGGTCTACCGGAGCCTGCTGCGCTACCTGCTCGCCGCGTTCCCGGTGGCCCTTGTCCTGGCCCGCTGGGCGCGCCGCGCCACCATCGACGTGTGGCTGACCGCGACCCTCGCCTTGGTGCAGGGCGTGCTGTTCGTGCTCTGGCTCACCTACTGGACCCACATGATCATCTGAGTGCCGCCGTGCGGCTGAGCTAACGGAACACCCCGTCCACTTGGCTACAGTGGGAACGGTGACGCCACAAGAGCCCCGGTCCCTGCGCTCCGACGCCCGAGACAACCGCGACCGCATCCTCGACGTGGCCCGTGCCACGTTCGCCCGTGACGGAGTGGACGTGTCGATGCGCGACATCGCCCGGCGCGCCAAGGTGGGCGTCGCGACGCTGTACCGCCGTTTCCCGACCAAGGAGGCGCTGGTCACGGAGGCTTTCGCGGTGCAGATGGTGGCCTGCACCGAGGTGTTCGACGAGGCGGTGGCCGACCCTGATCCGTGGCGTGGTTTCTGCACCCTGATCGAGAAGATCACCGCGATGCAGGCGGCCGATCGCAGCTTCACGGCGGCGATCGTGGCGACGTTCCCGCAGGCGGTCGACGTGGGGCAGGCACGGGAGCGGGTCCTGCGGTCCTTCGCCGAGTTGACCCGGCGGGCCAAGGAGGCCGGTCGGTTGCGCCAGGACTTCGTCCTCGAGGACCTGTTGCTGCTGCTGATGGCCAACGGCGGCATCCGGGCCGCAACACCGGCGGCCGCCCTGGCCGCCTCACGTCGCCTCGTGGCGTTGATGATCCAATCGTTTCGCGCCGACCTTGTCAGCGCGCCCCTGCCACCAGCGGTTCGCCTGCCGCTGCTGGCGGCCTACTAGTCGACCAGCAATCGCCCCATGTCGACGACGATATCGGCCGGAGGTGGGCCATAATTGTCCGAACATAATCGCCGGTCAGTGAACCGAGCCATTTAAATGTGGTATAAGAATTGGGCAGACGCCGCCTGAATCGGGTTGTTGAGGCAGTTTCCTCGCTAATCTTCGGCAGGCCGGCGGCGGTTCCCGTCGCCGGTGGGAAAACGCTTCACCACCGAAAGGCGAAGGATCCATGTCAGTTCGTTCAGACGGCCGTTCGCGGCGTACGGCCAGGCTGCGCGGTCTCGCGGCCGGCGGCGCGGTGTTGCTCGTCCTCACCGCCGCGCTGACCGGGTGCCGGCCGCAGAACGGGGCGACCGGCCGCCCCGCCGCGGCCGCCTCGACCGCCGCGTCGGGCAGCACGCCGGCGCCCGGCGGTTCGGTTCCGGCCGCCGCGCCGACGGTTGCCGGCGCCGAGCCGAGCACCACCGCGCCCGCCCCCAGCCCGTCACCGGCGCGTCCCGGCGCCCCGGAAGGTCCGGGCGCCGGCGCGGGTGTCGGTGGGCCGACCTGGGCGGCCGGCGCGATGCCGCCGACCCAGGGCGGTCGCTACCTGTACGTCTCCAACCGGGGCGACGACCGGGCCGACGGGCGCTCCCGGGCGACGGCGCTGCGGACCCTGCAACGGGCCGCCGACCTGACCGAACCGGGAGACACCGTGCTGGTCGGGGCGGGTGAGTATCGCGCACCGGGCCGGGCCAACGTGCTGGGCGTGAGCCGGTCCGGGACCCCGCAACGCTGGATCACCTACGCCGCGTACCCCGGTGAGCGACCGGTCGTGCGGGCCACCGGATGGCAGGGCATCAACGTCCGGGCCGCGTACGTCACCGTCGCCGGCTTCACCGTGATCGGATCCCGCGGCACGCTCAGCCAGGCCCAGATCGCCAAGGCCAAACGCAACGACATCTCCGACATCGAGGTCACGAGCAACTGCATCGCGGTGGACGAGCAGAAGACGGCCAACCCGCCGCACCGGCCGCACCACGTCGTGGTGTGGGGCAACACGGTGACCGACTGCCCGCTGGTGGGCATCGCGGCGCAGTTCGCGGACTACGTGACGATCTCGTACAACGTCGCGGCCCGAAACGGGTACTGGTCGCCGCTGGGCGGCAGCGGCATCTCGGTCTTCGGCGGCTGGAACTCCGACGGCAACACCGGCTACAAACTGATCGTGCGGGGCAACGTCACCCACGACAACTGGAACATGCTGCCCTGCCGGTGCAGCGGATTCCGTACCGTCACCGACGGAAACGGCATCATCGTCGACTCCCACGACAACGACAGCTACCGTGGGGGCCCACTGTTCCAGAAGCCGTACGCCGGGCGCACGTTGGTGGAGAACAACATCTCCTACAACAATGGCGGACGGGGCGTCAACGTCTTCAGGAGCGACCACGTCGACGTCGTCAACAACACGCTCTACCACAATGCGCGGCACGCGGCGATCGAGACCGACCTCGGGGTGAACCGGGCACACGACGTCCGGGTGGCGAACAACGTCGTGGTCGCCGGCGGCAGTAAGCCGGCGGTGTGGGTGAGCAACGCCGCGGATCTCCGGCTCGCCAGCAACCTGGTGGTCGGAAGGTCGAACGCGCCGACCGACCCGAACGCGTTGACCGGGGACCCGCGCTTCGTCGCCCCGTCCGCCGGCGACTTCCGGCTCAAGCCGGGCAGCCCGGCGATCGACAGCGGGACCTCGGCGCTCGCGCCGGTCACCGACGGCCGACGGGCGCCGCGCGTCGGCCGCGTCGACCGGGGTGCGCTCGAGCGCGGCTGAGACCACTCCCCGGCGCCCGCCCCGCACACCCCTCGGTGCGGGGCGGGCGCGCCGGCTCTCCCTCCCGCCCCGTTCCGTCGGTTTGCCGAATTTCTGTTACGCCAGGCGCAGCAGCGGGGTCCCTTCGGGCGGCCGTCCACACGGACGGGCCGTTCGAAGGGGGAAGCATGAGCCGTGTCGACCGGCCTCGAACGTTGCGCGACCCGGGGCACCGCCGCCGGCGGGCCGACCCGTCTCGACCGGGGGTGGGTGGGCGGTGAACTGGACCGATCTGCTGGCGTTCAAGGTGTTGACCGAGGAGCGTCGCTTCACCGGAGCCGCCACCCGGCTGGGCATCTCCCAGCCGGCGCTGTCGGTGCGGATCGGTCGCCTGGAACGGTCGCTCAGCGCGCGCCTGGTCGACCGCACCCCACGAGGTGCGGTGCCCACCCCGGCCGGTCAGGCGCTCGCCGGCTGGGTCACCGCCACCCAGCGCGGCTGGAACGAGCTCCAGCTGGAACTCGCCGAGTTCGGCGACGCCGCCCGTACGCCTCCGACGACCGTACGGATCGCGGTGTCGCGGCTCCCCGGCAGTCACGTCGTCGACGAGTTGGGGCGCCACCAGCCGGGGGTGGACTGGCGGCTGCGCACCGTGGCCGACCCGGCCACGGTGAGCGAGTGGCTGCGCCTGGGCGACGTAGAGTTCGGCCTCTGGTGTAGCTGGCCGCACACCCCGCAGGTCGACCTGACCGGACTGCGGGTGCTCGCCGTGCGTCAGTCCACACTCACCGTGGCGCTCGCCGCCACGCACCGGCTCGCCGGCGTGCCGCTGATCGAGCTGACCGACCTCGCCGAGGAGGAGTGGGTGGCCAGCGTGGATTCCGAGGTGCGCGACGCGCTGCGGCGCACCTGCCGGCAGCTGGGCGGCTTCAGCCCGGTGATCGGTCACGTGACCGACGACCGGACGCAGGCGGCGGCCCTGGTCGCGGCCGGACGGGCGGTGAGCCTGGAGGTGACGACCGCGCCCGCAGCCGCCGGCGTCGTCCGTCGTCCGGTGCGCGACGCTCCGCCGGCCACGGTGCTGCTGGCCTGGCGGCCCGACGCCGGGCCGGAACGCCTGGTCCGGGACGTGCTGCGCGCACTTGCCGACGACAGTGGACAGGAGGCGACCGCCGGGGTGTCGCAGGCCCCGGCGGCGACCGGCGAGCGGAGCACAGGCGCCGTCGGGCCAGCCCGCGAACAGCAGGAGCAGACACGATGACGTCCGTCGACGAGACAACCCGGCTGGTACACCGTGCTCAGCGCGGCGACCCGGGAGCGCTGGACCGTCTGCTACGCGCCGGCCTGCCGCTGGTGTACAACCTCGCCGCGCGCAGCCTGGAGCCCGCGGACGCGGACGACGTCACCCAGGAGACGATGATCCGAGCGATCCGTGGGCTACCCGGGCTACGCGAACCGGCACGGTTCCGTGCCTGGTTGGCGGCCATCGCGGTGCACGAGACCCGTCGGCGCGGGGCGCGCACCGTCGCCCATCGGCGGGCCGTGCTGCTGATGGACCCGGACGATCTGCCGGGCACCGCGGACGCGACCGACGACGACGCCACACGCCGCCGGGAGCTGGACCTGCAACGCCGGCAACTCGCCGAGGCGACCGGCTGGCTCGACGCCGACGACCGTGAGCTGCTCGGCCTGTGGTGGTTGACCCAGGTCGGCCGGCTCGCCCCCGGAGACCTCGCCCGGACGCTGGGTGTCCCGGCCGCGCACGCCCGGGTCCGGCGGCACCGCCTGCTGTCCCGGCTCGGCACGGCCCGGCGCATCGTGGCGGCGCGGACGGCGGCCCGGGGGCCGGACGGCTGCGCGGCGATGCGACGCCTGCTGGCCGGCTGGGACGGCGGGCCCTCCGGGCTCTGGCGCAAGCGGCTGGCCCGGCACCTGGACGACTGCCCGGCCTGCACGGCAGCCGGCGCTCATCTGCTGCCGGCCGAGCGGCTGCTCGCCGCGACGCCGCTGCTGGTGCCGCCGGCGCACCTGCTCCCGCCGATCGACCATCCGGCGCTGGCAGCGTTCGCCGCCCCCGCCGCCCCGGCCGCCCCCGCCGCCCCCGCCGCCCCGGCCGGTCCCGCCGTCCCTTCCATCGGAGGGCTCGGGCATCCGGTGCGCGCGGTCGTCGGGGTCGCGGCCGTGGGCATCGTCGTGGCGCTGGTGCTCGGCGCGCTGCACGGGCTCAAGGACCTGCCTCCGAAGATCGAGGCCCGAACCCCGGCCGCCGTGGCCCCACCCACCACTGCGGCGCCCTCGACACGACCGTCTGCACCCGTGTCGCCCACACCGGTCGCCGACCGGCCGGGGGCCGGAGCCGGCACCGGCGGCCCGACCTGGGGGGCCACCGACCTCCCGCCCACCAACGGGGGCCGCTACCTGTACGTCGCGGGCTCCGGCGACGACCGGGCCGACGGCCGGTCACGGCGGACGGCGCTGCGCACGCTGGGCCGGGCGGCCACGCTGACCCGGGCCGGCGACACCGTGCTGGTGGACGACGGGGAGTACGCCGACCAGAGCACTTTCGCGGTGCTGCCCATCGAGCGTTCCGGCACTGCCCAGCGGTGGATCACCTGGGCGGCGCTGCCCGGCGCGCGGCCGGTGGTGCGGGCCAGCGCCTGGCAGGGGATCCGGGTGCACGCCTCCTACGTCGTCGTGCAGGGGTTCACCGTCGTCGGTCCGCGTACCGCGTTGCGGGCGACACAGATCGCGGCGGCCGAGCGGGGCGACGTCTCCGACCCGGCGGTCTCCACCAACTGCATCGCCGTCGACGAGCAGCGCACCGCCGACCCGCCGCGCCGGCCGCACCACGTCGTCGTCTGGGGCAACACGGTGAGCGACTGCCCGTTGGCGGGCATCTCGGCGCAGTACGCCGACCACGTGACCATCGCCTACAACGTGGCCGCCCGCAACGGTCACTACTCGCCGTACGGCGGCAGCGGCATCTCGGTGCACAGCAGCTGGAACTCCGACGCGGACACCGGCACCAAGATGATCGTCCGGGGCAACGTGGTGCACGACAACATGAATCTGGTGCCCTGCCTGTGCAGTGGCGCGAGCAGGCGGATCACCGACGGCAACGGCATCATCGTCGAGTCGCTGACCAACGAGGACGTCCGGGGCGCGCCGCTGCGCCAGACCCCGTACGCCGGGCGGACCCTGGTGGAGAACAACATCGCCTATCGCAACGGTGGCAGGGGCATCAACGTCTTCGACGCCGCGCACGTCGACGTCGTGAACAACACCCTGTACCACAACGCCACCCACGCGGACATCGACACCGACCTGGTGCTCACCCGCTGCCGTGACGTGCGGGTGAGCAACGCCGTGGTGGTGTCCACGCCCGGCGCGCCGGCGGTCGCGGTGTCGCGCTGCACCGACGTCCGGTTCAGCCACAACCTGGTCGTCGGTCGCTCCACCGCCCCGGCCGATCCGGCGGGCCTGTCCGCGTCCCCCCGGTTCGCCGACGCGGGTGCCGGCGACTTCCGGCTGGCCGCCGGCAGTCCGGCGGTGGACAGCGGCGTCGCGGCCGGCGCGCCCGAGGTGGACGCCGCCCGGGCGCCCCGGGCCGGGCAGGTGGACCGGGGCGCCCTGGAACGGCGGTGACGCGACACCGCGGCGGTGGGTCAGCCGGCGTACGCCACGGTGTCCAGGATGCCGTCCACCCGGCGCGGCAGACCCAGCGGGTTGCCGTCGCGCAGCGCCTCGGGCAGCAGCTCGGCGGGGACGTCCTGGTAGGCGACCGGGCGCAGGAACCGGCGGATCGCGGCCACTCCGACGCTGGTGTGCAGCGGCGCGGTCGTGGCCGGCCACGGGCCGCCGTGGTGCATCGCCCAGGTCACGGCCACTCCGGTGGGCCAGCCGTTGAAGACGACCCGCCCGGCCCGCTCGGCGGCCGCGTCGAGCAGCGCGCCGACCAGGTCACCATCGCGGCCCGGCTCGGCGTGCACGGTGGCGGTCAGCGAGCCGGGCACGGTGGCCAGCGCGGCCAGCAGCTCGGCCGGGTCGTCGTACTCGACGATCAGCGACGCCGGGCCGAAGCACTCCCGGGCGGCGGCCGGTTGGGCCCGGAAACGGGCGGCGGACATGGCGAGCAGTGCCGGTGCGGCGGTGATCCCGCTGCCGGCCGTGGGCGGCACCAGCGGCCGGACGCCGTCCAGGCCGGCGAGTGCGGCGGCGGCCTCGTCGAACCCGACGCGGATCCACTCGCCGAGCAGCGGGCCGGGCGTCACGGCCCGCACCGCGTCGACCAGCGCCGACTCCAGGCCGTGCCCGCTGGGCAGGAAGAGCAGGCCGGGCTTGGTGCAGAACTGCCCGAGACCGAGGGTGTACGAGGCGACGTACCCCGCCGCCACCGACGCTCCCCGGCTCGCCACGGCGGCCGGAGTGACGATCACCGGGTTCACCGAGCCCAGCTCGCCGTAGAAGGGGATCGGGTCGGATCGCCCGCTGGCCAGGTCGAACAGCGCTCGACCGCCGGCCTCGGAGCCGGTGAACCCGACAGCCCGTACGGCCGGATCGCTGACCAGGCCTCGGCCGGCCGCCCGGCCGTGCAGCACGGTCACCGCGCCCGCCGGCAGGGCGCCGGCGAGCACCCGGCCGACCAGGTCGGACAGTCGGGGATGTCCCTCGTGCGCCTTGACCACCACCGGGCAGCCGGCGGCCAGCGCGGAGGCGGTGTCGCCGCCGGCGACCGAGAAGGCCAGCGGGAAGTTGCTCGCCGCGAACACGGCGACCGGGCCGATCGGGCGCATCATCCGGCGGATGTCCGGCCGGGCGACCGGCGCCGCCCGCGGGTCGGCGTGGTCGACGGCGATGTCCAGGAAGGACCCCTCCTCGACGGCGTCGGCGAAGAGCCGCAGCTGTGCCGTGGTGCGCGCCAGCTCACCCGTGAGCCGGGCCGACCCGAGGTGGGTCTCGGTGGCGGCGAGCGCGACGACCTCGATCCCGTGCGTGTCGAGTGCGTCGGCGGCGGCGCGCAACCGCCCGGCGCGGACGGGCAGGGGCTCGCGGGCGAGGAGCGGGGCGGCGGCGCGGGCGGCGTCGACCGCCTCCGCGACCACGGTGGTGGCGACGACGGCGGCGGGGGAGTTGGGAGGGGGCACGGCTGCTCCTGTTACGTGGGGGTGACGAGCCGGTCAGCAGGAAATGAAGAATTTCCGCCGCGAGGGCTTGTCTGCGGCATCGTGGTATACCACGATACTGGCATGCCGCGATCGCTTCCTCCCACTGTGGAACCTGCCGTGCCGCCGGGCGCCGCCCTCGCGCTGGAGCAACCCGCCTCCCGCGCCGACCGGGTCCGTGACGCGCTGCGTCGCGCCATCCTGGACGGCACTCTCGCGCCGGGCCGGCCGCTGGTCGAGCGGGAGCTCGCCGAGTTACTCGGCGTCTCCAAGACGCCGGTGCGCGAGGCGCTCAAGCAGTTGCACTCCAGCGGCCTCGTCGAGATCAACGCCTACCAGGGAGTCAGCGTCCGCCGGATCGACGCCGACACCGTGCGCCACCTGTACACCGCGCGCGCCTCGGTCGAGCCGGCCGCCGTGCGGCTCGCCACCCAGGGCGCCGTCGACCTCGCCGCCGCCGGAGGCGTCGCGACCCGGGGCACCGCGTCGCTCGCCGCCACGCGGGGCGCCGGCCCGTTCGCGGCCGCCCGCGCGGCGCTGGCCGACGCGGCCGTGCTCGTCGAGACCGGTGAGACCGCCGGGCTCGGCATCGCCAACCGGCGCTTCCACCGCGAGCTCTACCTGGCCTGTGGAAACCCGTTCCTCTGCGGGTTCCTCGACCAGTTGCAGGATCTGACCGCCTTCGTGGCGACCGCCGGCTGGCGGCTGCGCGCCACCTTCGCCCAGGAGTCCGCCGAGCACGAGGCGATGCTCGACGCCGCCGAGCGCGGCGACGCGGCGCTGGCCGAGCGGCTCACCCGCGACCACATCGAGAGCGCGCTGAGCACCCTGCTCGCGGTCCTCGACGAACAGGCCGCCCGATGAGACCCGAGGTGTACGCCCACCCGGTCTCGTTCCGCGCCGATGCCGCGGCGCAGGCCGCCCGGGTGGCCGACGCCGGGGTCGGCGCGGTGCGGCTCGCCTACGCGTACCACAGTGGCCGCTGGCTGCTCAGCACCAGTGACCCCGGCGCGGTGGCCGACCTCGACGGCGGCCTCTGGTTCGCCCCGTCCGGGTCGGGCGGCCGGTTCGCGCCGCCGGTGGTGGCCGACCTGGCCGGCCCCGCCACCGCGGCGCTGGGCGCGGCCGGTGTGCGCACGGTGGCCTGGCTGGTCGGGCTGCACCACGGCGCGCTGGCCACCGCCCACCCGGAGCTGGCCCTGCGCAACGCCTTCGACCACCCCTACCGGCACGCCCTCTGCCCGGCCCGACCAGAGGTGATCGAGTACGCCACCGGCCTGGTCCGCCACGCCGCCGCCGCGCCCGGGGTCAGCGGGTTGGACCTGGAGGCGTTCGGTTACCTCGGCTGGGCCCACCAGGGCGCGCACGAGAAGGTCGGCGTCGCGCTCCGCCCGGCCGACCGCTGGCTGCTCTCGCTCTGCCTCTGCGCCGCCTGCCGCGCCGAGTTCGCCGCCGCGGGCGTCGAGGGCGGCGACCTCGCCCGCCGGGTCCGGAACACCGTGCGCGACCAGCTCGCCGACCCCCGCCCGGCTGCGCCGGACCCCGCCGAGGACGCCGTCGCCGCGCTCGGCCGGGAGCTGCACGACACCGTGCTCGCCGTCCGCGCCACGGTGGTCCGGCGGCTCGTCACCGCGGCGGTGACCGCCGCCGGCGCCACGCCGGTGTCGCTGCGGGTGACCACCGATCCGTACGCCACCGACGGCAAGGTCGGCGGTGACCTGGCCGGCCTCGGTGCGCTGACCGCCGGCCTGACCGTGTCCAACCTGAACGGCGACCTGCCGGCGCTCGCCGCCGACCTGGCCGCCGCCCGGGAGCGGACCGGCGCGCTCACCGCCGCCTGGAGCGGCGCCGTCCCGGCCTCACCGCAGCGCGACCGGTTCGCCGCCGCGTACGACGCCGCGCGGCGTGCCGGCGCCGACGCGTTCGCCCTGTACGCCTACGACCTGATGCCGGCCGACCGGCTCGACTGGCTGCGGCACGTCGCGCCGGACCGGGAGGAGGTGCCCGTTCCATGATCGGATATCTGGTCCGCCGGGTCGCGCAGCTGGTCCCTGTGTTGTTCCTCGTCTCGGTGGTGCTGTTCGTGCTGCTGCGGCTGCTGCCCGGCGACCCGACCACCGAGATCCTCGGCCAGGAGGCCAGCGCCGCCGATCGGGCCGCGCTCCGCGTCGACCTCGGCCTGGACGCCCCGCTCTGGCAGCAGTTCCTGGACTGGATCGGAGGTGCCCTCACCGGCGACCTGGGCCGCTCCTGGCTCACTGACGAGCCAGTCGCCGCGGTGATCGTGGACCGGCTGCCGGCCACCGTCGAGCTGGGTCTCATCGCCCTGCTGCTCGCCGTGCTGATCGGTATCCCGGCGGGCGTGCTCGCCGCGATCCGCCGGCGCACCGCCACCGACAGCGCCCTCACCGGGCTCGGCGTGCTGGCCCTGTCCACCCCGCACTTCTACCTGGCGGCGCTGCTCATCGGCGTCTTCGCGATCTGGCTACGGCTGGTGCCCGCCTCCGGATACGTCGCCTTCAGCGAGGACCCCGGCGGCAACCTGGTCCGGATGGTGCTGCCCGCCATCACCGTCGGCTCCACCGTGGTCGCCGTGGTGCTGCGGCAGACCCGGGGCTCGCTGCTCGCCGCGCTCGGTGAGGACTACATCCGTACCGCCGAGGCGACCGGGCTGCGGCGCGGCCGGATCGTCGCCGTCTACGCGCTGCGCAACGCCATGGTGCCCGTCGTGACGGTCACCGCGTTGCAGATCGGCGCCCTGATGAGCGCCACCGTGGTCACCGAGACCATCTTCACCCTGCCCGGCATGGGCACGCTCATCGTCAACGGCATCTTCAGCCGGGACCTGCCGGTGGTGCAGGGCGCCGTGCTCGTCGTCGTCACCTTCGTCCTGCTGGTCAACCTGGTCACCGACCTGGTCTACGCCTGGCTCGACCCGCGCATCACCTACTGAGAGGAGGGTCGTCATGGCCGCCGAGACCACCACCATCGCCACCCGGGACACCCGCCGACCGGTGCTCGGCCGGCTGCTGCGGGACCGGCGAGCCCGTTTCGCGCTGCCGGTGCTGGCGGCAGTCACCCTCGCCGCCGCCGCGAGCCCACTCCTGGAGGCCCGCAGCCGGGCCACCGACACCGACCGGCTGCTCACCGGCCCCGGCGCCGCACACCCGTTGGGCACCGACGAGCTGGGGCGCGACGTGCTGGCCCGGATCGTCGACGGCGCCGGCGTCACCGTCGCGGTCGCCACCGTCGCGGTCGGGGCGGCCCTGGTGCTGGGCACCGTGCTCGGGCTGTTCGCCGGCTACCGGGGCGGCTGGCTGGACGCCCTGCTGATGCGGGTCGTCGACGGACTGCTCGCCTTCCCCCTGCTGGTCCTCGCGCTCACCGTGGTCGCCGCGCTCGGCCCCGGGCTGCGCAACGCGCTGATCGCCATCGCCGTGGTGGCCACCCCCCGCTTCGCCCGGGTGGTCCGCGGCGAGGTGCTCTCACTGCGTACCCGGGAATGGGTTTCCGCCGCCCACATCGTCGGCGTGCCCACCTGGGCGCTGCTGCGCCGGCACCTGCTTCCGCACCTCGCCGGCACCCTCGGCGTCTTCGCCGCGTTGCAGGCCTCCACCGCCATCATCGCCGAGGCGTCGCTGAGCTTCCTCGGTCTCGGCGTGCAACCACCCCAGCCCAGCTGGGGCGCGATGGTCGCCTCCGGTACCGACCACCTGGACGCCAGCTGGTCGCTGAGCGTCTTCCCCGGCCTGGCGATCCTGCTCACGATCGCCGCGTTCAACCTCCTCGCCGACGCGTTGCGTGACGCGCTCGACGCCCACCGACCCGAGGTCGACCCCGGTCGGTGACCCACCTCCCCCACCACCCCCTCCCGGAAGGGATCCCTGTCATGGCCACACCTTCCTCGCTGCACCCTGCCCTGCTCAGCCGCCGCGCCCTGCTCGGTGGCACGGTCGCCGCGCTCACCGCGGTCGGCCTGACCGCCTGCGGCGGCGAGGGCGGCGGCGCGACGCGCGGCGGCACCCTCACCGTCGGCTTCGACAACGAACCCACCACCCTCGACCCCGCGTTGAGCAGCGCGATCTCCTCCGACCGCAGCGTGCTCAACCTCTTCTACGACACCCTGCTGCGCCAGGAGCGGGACGGCTCGTTCGTGCCGGCACTGGCCGAGAAGTGGGCCGTCGAGGGCACCACCGTCACCTTCACCCTGCGCGACGGCGTCCGCTTCCACGACGGCACACCGTTCGACGCCGAGGCCGCCGCGTTCAACCTGCGCCGGGTGATCGACCCGGCGACCAAGTCCACCAAGGCCGGCGCGCTGAAGAAGCTCGCGGGCGTCGACGTGGTCGACCCGCGCACGCTGAAGCTCACCCTGAAGACCGCCGACCCGCTGCTGCTGGTCCAGCTCGCCCACGAGCCGGGCATGATGGCCTCACCGACCGCCGTCAGGGCCGGCGACTACGGTCGCAAGCCGGTCGGTACCGGCCCGTTCGTCCTCGACGCCTGGCGCTCCAAGGTGCAGCTGACCGGCAGGCGCAACACCTCCTACTGGCGCAGAGCTGCCGACGGCGGGGCGCTGCCCCGGCTCGACGGGGTGGTGTTCCGCTTCGTCACCGACACCAAGGTGCTGCGCGCCGAGGTCACCACCGGCGGCGTGCAACTCGTCCGGGCGCTGCCGCCCGAGGAGTTCACCCAGCTCGCCGCCAACAAGCAGATCGTGCTGGAGGACATCGGCGTCCGGCGCTCCTACTACGTCGCGCTCAACGTCACCCGGGCCCCGTTCGACGATCCGTCGGTGCGCGAGGCGTTCGCCCGGGCGGTCGACCGGGCCGGGGTGGGCAAGGCCGCCGCCGGCGGCGAGTACGACCTGGCGCCCTCCTTCGCCACCGCCAAGGACTGGTTCTACGACCCGTCGATCACCCCGCCGGCGCTGGACCCGGCGAAGGCCAGGTCACTGCTCGGCGGCAGCCCGGTGCCGATCACCGTGGTGGCCCGACGGCGGGCACCCGACCCGACCATCGCCGAGCTGCTGCAGTCGCAGCTCACCGCCGCCGGCTTCGCGCCGAAGGTGGAGGTGCTGGAGGCGCAGACCCAGCTCGACCGGATGCGTAAGCACGACTTCGACGCGACCCTGCTGGTGATCGACATTCCCCGGCTGGACCCGTCACTGTCCTTCGACCCGTACTTCGCCAGCAAGGGTTCCAACAACTGGTCCGGGCTGAAGGACGCCACCCTGGACGGCCTGCTGGAGAGGGCGGTCGGCGCCGAGGACCGGGCGGTGCGCAAACAGGCGTACGTCGACGTGCAGCGCCGCATCGTCGGCGAGAACTACTGGGTCTTCCTGCACCAGCCCAAGTCGCCCCTCATCCACAGCGCCAAGCTCAGCGGGATCGTGCTCAACGTCGACGGCCAGTGGCGCCTCGACGAAGCCGAACTCGCCTCCTGAAGGGGGTGCGCGTCATGCGGCTGCTCGACGTGGAGCACCTCACCGTCACCTTCGGCCCGCCGGAGCGCGCGGTACACGCCGTTGCCGGCGTCGACCTGCACGTCGACGCCGGTGAGACCCTCGCCGTGGTGGGGGAGTCCGGCTCCGGCAAGACCGTCACCGCGCTCAGCGTGCTCGGTCTCAACCCCGGCTCGCCGATCTGTCACAGCAGCGGCACCATCCGGCTGGCCGGCACCGAGCTGACCGGGCTGGACGCGCGCGGCTGGCGGTCGGTGCGTGGCCGGGACGTGGCCATGGTGTTCCAGGACCCGAGCACGGCGCTCAATCCGCTGCTCACCCTCGGCACCCAGATCTCCGACGCCGTACGGGCCCACGAGCCGGTCAGCCGCTCGACCGCCCGTGCGCGGGCGGTGGCCGCGCTGGAGCTGGCCCGGCTGCCCGACCCGCAGGCCCGGCTGGCGCAGTACCCGCACCAGCTCTCCGGCGGGATGCGCCAGCGGGCCGCCATCGCGCTGGCGCTGGTGAGCGGGCCGAAGCTGCTCATCGCCGACGAGCCGACCACCGCGCTGGACGTGGCGGTGCAGGCCGAGATCCTGGACATGCTCGACGCGCTGCGCCGGGACCTCGGCATGGGGCTGGTCCTGATCACCCACGACCTGGGCACCGTCGCCGCCCACGCCGACCGGGTCGCGGTGATGTACGCCGGCCGCGTGGTGGAGACCGGCCCCACCGGGCAGGTCCTCGGCGATCCGCGGATGCCGTACACCCGGGCGCTGCTGGCCGCCACCCCCCGGCTGAACGCACCGGCCCGGCAGCGGCTCGCCGCGATCGGCGGGCAGCCGCCGGACCTGCGCGACGTCGCGCCGGGCTGCGCGTTCGCCCCGCGCTGCCCGGTGGTGCTCGACGCCTGCCACGAGCACCGTCCGGCGCTGGAACCGCACGCGCCGGACCAGTGGGCGGCCTGCCTCAACCCGCAGCCGACGCCCGTGGACGAGCCCGCGCCGGACCAGCCCACGTCGGTGCCGGCCGATCCGGCGCCGGACGGGCCGCCGGTGGCCGAGTTCACCGACGTCGTGTTGCACTACCCGGTGCGGAGGGGGCCACTGCGTCGGGTGGTCGACCACGTCCGCGCGGTCGACGGGGTCAGCCTGCGGCTGTCGCCGGGACGCACGCTGGCGCTGGTCGGCGAGTCCGGCTCGGGCAAGACCAGCCTCACCCGGACCCTGCTGCGGCTGGAACGCCCCACCGGCGGAACGGTCCGCTACGCGGGCATCGATGTCACCCGGCCCGACCGTGACGAGTTGCGCCGGTTGCAGCGCGAGGTGCAGGTTGTCTTCCAGAACCCGTACGCCAGCCTGGATCCGCGGATGACCGTGGGGCAGATCCTGGCCGAGCCGCTGCGGGTGCACCGACTGGACGACTCCCGCGCCGAGCTGGTCCGGCTGCTGGACCAGGTGGGCCTGGACGCTTCCGCTCTGGACCGGCACCCGGCCGCCTTCTCCGGTGGTCAGCGCCAGCGCATCGCGATCGCGCGGGCGCTCGGCCCACGACCCCGGCTGATCGTCTGCGACGAGGCGGTCAGCGCGCTGGACGTCTCGATCCAGGCGCAGGTGCTCAACCTGCTGGCCGACCTGCAACGCGAGCACGACCTGACGTACCTGTTCATCACCCACGACCTGGCCGTGGTCCGGTCGGTCGCGCACGACATCGCGGTTCTGCGCCACGGCCGGATCGTCGAGCACGGCCCGGCGGAGCAGATCTACGACCACCCCACCCACGAGTACACCCGCCTGCTGCTGGAGATGGCCCCCGGCCACCCCACCCAGGCCCGCACCGGAAGGACGGCAGCGTGGTCCAGATAACCCGGGTCCGCCTCACAGCGGTCAACACGCCCCGGCACGGCAGCATCACCTGCGGGCACGTGCTGGTCGAGCTGCTCACCGACAGCGACGGTCTCGTCGGGGTGGGGGAGATGTCGGACTTCCAGCACCTGCCCCGCTACCACGTCGACGTGGCCGACCTGGAGGGCACGCTCAACGAACTCCTGGTCGGACTCGAACCGTTGCAGATCACCGAGGTGGAACGGCGCCTGGAGCAGAGCTTCCCGCAGGCCGGCTACATCTACGACAAGAGCCGCACCATCAAGTGCGGGGTCGACATCGCGATGTGGGACCTGGCCGCCAAGCACCTCGGCGTCCGGGTGGTGGACCTACTCGGCGGGGCGGTCCGCGACGCGGTGCCGATCGCGTACCCCATCTTCCGCCAGCAGCGCGACGACGACGTGGCGCGCAACCTGGCCATGGTCGACCGCCGCGTCGCCGAGGGCTTCGAGCACTTCCGGGTGTACGTCGGACGCCGCCTCGACCTCGACGAGCAGTTCCTGCGGGCGGTCCGCGACCGGCACGGCGACGGGATCAGCATCAAGTCGTTGGACTTCTCCAACCTGCTCGACGCGCGGGCCGCCTGTCGTTTCGTCGACCGGGTCGCCGACGTCGGCTTCGACCTGGTCGAGTCGCCCGCGCCGCACCACGACCTGACGGGCCTCGCGCACGCCCGGGACCGACTGCCGGTGCCGGTCAGCGAGCACGTCTACGGCTTCCGCTGGGCGTTGGACCTGGTCGCCGCCGACGCGGTGGACGTGTTCAACGTCAGTGTCATCGCCATCGGCGGCATCACCCCGGCCCGGCGGATCTTCGCGATCGCCGAGGCGGCCGGGAAGTCCTGCCTGGTCGGCACCACGCAGGAGTTGTCCATCGGTACGGCCGCCGCCGCGCACGTGGCGATGGCCATGCCGTCGGTGACCCTGCCCAGCGACCCGGTAGGCCCGCTGCTCTACACCCGCGACGTGGTCCGCGAACCGGTCAGCTATGTCGGTGGCCGACTCCGGGTGCCGGCCGGCCCCGGGCTGGGTGTGACGCTCGACCCGGCCCGGGTCGCCGCCAGCGCCGGCCCGCTGAGCTGGGCGGGCACCGACGCGGCCACCGTGGTCGACCGGGCACCGACCGGCCCCGCGACCGGCAACGGCCCGCTCGACGCACTCCGACCGGTGGCACCCGCCGGGGCGTCGCGGTGAGCCGGCTCGCCGGCAAGGTCGCCCTGGTCACCGGCGGCGGCCGCAACATCGGGCTGGAGATCGCCAGGCGGCTCGCCGCCGACGGCGCCGCCGTCGCGGTGAACGGGCCCGATCCGGACGAGCTGGACACCGCGGCGGCCGGGCTGCCCGGGCCGGCGTTGGCCGTGCCGGCCGACGTGGCCGACCCCGACGCGGTGGCCTCCATGGTGGCGGCCGTGGTGGACCGGTTCGGCCGACTGGACGTGCTCGTCAACAACGCCGCCGCCACGATGCTGGGCCGGGTCCCGCTGGTGGAGCTGGACCCGGCCGACTGGGACCGCAGCTTCGCGGTCAACGTCCGGGGGCTCTTCCTGTGCGCGGTGGCCGCCGCCCGGGTGATGACCCCCGGTTCCGCCGTGGTCAACATCTCCTCGATCGGCGCCACCAGGGCGCATCGCCACGCGGTGGCCTACGACGCCACCAAGGGGGCGGTGGAGGCGGCTACCCGGGCCATCGCCCTGGAATTCGCCCCGCTCGGCATCCGGGTCAACGCCGTCGCCCCCGGCGCCATCGCCAACGACCGATTCGCGGCGCTCGACGACGTGGCCAAGGCGGCCCGTGCCGCCCCGGTGCCGCTCGGCCGGGTCGGCACGGGCGCCGACGTGGCCGCCGCGGTCTCCTTCCTCGCCAGCACTGACGCCGACTACATCACCGGGCAGGTGCTCACCGTGGACGGCGGGCTCTCCGTCCAGGCACGACCCCCGGGGACCGACCCGGTCCTCGACACCTCCGGACACGAAGGCCAGCAGACATGACCGACCAGTTCCTCGCCCCGCTCGACCCCGCCGACCTCGCCGCGCTGTCCGAGGCCAGCACCGCGACCCTCACCACCCAGCTGTTCAAACTCGGGCTGCGCAACACCTACCTCGCCGGGTTGCGCGGTCAGAGCCGACACGCGCCCCGGATGGTCGGCGAGGCGTTCACGCTGCGCTACATCCCGGCCCGCGAGGACATCGACACCCTCGACGTGTTCGCCGACTACGACCACCCGCAGCGCCTCGCCGTCGAGTCGGTGCAGCCCGGTCAGGTGCTGGTCATGGATTGCCGGGGCCAGGGCCGGGCGGCCTCCGCCGGGCACATCCTGCTCACCCGGTTGGCCGCCAGAGGTGCGTCCGGGATCGTCACCGACGGCACGCTGCGCGACATCGAGGGCATCGCCGAGCTGCGGCTGCCGGTCTTCGCGGCCGGCGCGGCGGCGATGACCAACCTGGCCCAGCACCACGCCGTCGACCTGCAGGTGCCGATCGGCTGCGCCGGTGTTCCGGTGTACCCGGGAGACGTGCTGGTCGGCGACACCGACGGGGTGGTCTGCGTACCGCGGCACCTGGTGCCGGTGATCGCGCAACCGGCCCGCGACCAGGAGGAGCTCGAGGCGTACCTGCAACGGCGGGTGGCGGCCGGCGCTCCGCTGCGCGGCACCTACCCGCCGGACGAGCAGACCCTGCGGGCGTACGACGAGAGCCGTGCCGCCGTCGGCGACGCCCGGTGACCCGTCGCTTGCCGGCGCTCCCACGGACCGCTGCGGGGGTGGCCCGGTAGTACCCGTCCGGCAGCACCCGTACCACCGCCCGAGACCGTCCCCTCCCGGAGGTACCGCAGTGTCCCGTCGTACACCCCTGAAACTCGTCCTGACCGCCGCGCTGGTCGGCGCCACCGTCACGGTGCCGGCCAGCCCCGCCCTCGCCGCCGACCTCAACGACACCTTCGACACCACCGCCGTCGGCGAGATCCCCGCCGGCTGGACCGTGGCCGGCGGGGGCGGCACCGGCGCCGCCGCCGACGTCGCCGGCACGGTCGATCGCAGTCTGCGCCTCACCGACACCTCCACCACCGCCGGGATCACCGCCATTCGGTCCTACGGCACCACCTCCGCGACCGTGGTCGCCCACGCCCGGCTGCGGGCCGCCCAGACCACGGCCGTCATCGGTCTGCACCTGGACGGCCCGGCCGGGCACACCGTCAGCGTCGCCCTGGACGCTGCGGGACGCCTCTACACCTACAGCGGCGGCAACCGGGTCGAGCTGGGCGCCTACACCGCCAACCGCTGGTACGACCTGCGGATCGTGGCACGGCCGGGCACGGGCACCGCCAGCGTCTGGATCGACGGGCAGCGCCGGGCCACCAACCTGGCGTTCCGGGTGGCCAGCGCCAGCCTGTCGACCGTCCAGCTCGGCATCTCGGCGGGCGACACCGGCACCGCCTGGGTCGACGACGTGCGGACCCGGTTCGAGCCGAACCCGGTGAGCTGGCCGCAGATCGGCACCGTCGCACCGCGCAGCGCCGGCCAGATCGGCTCGTCGAAGCTCATCGTGGGCGCGGAGACCCTGGACCGCGACTACACCAACTACCAGTCGTACAAGGGCTACCTGGGCCCGTTGGGCGCGACCCGGGCCCGCTTCCAGGCCGGCTGGGCCAAGACCGAGAAGGTCAGGGGCAGCTACGACTGGGCCTGGCTGGACGCCATCGTCGACGATTCCGTCTCCCGTGGCGTGCGGCCCTGGCTGCAGACCTCGTACGGCAACCCGCTCTACCCCGGCGGTGGCGGCGCGGGCCTCGGCGGGCAGGTGCCCACCTCGGCCGAGGCCCTGGCGGCCTGGGACGCCTGGGTGAGCGCGCTGACCACCCGGTACGCCAACCGGGTCACCGAGTGGGAGATCTGGAACGAGCCGAACCTCGGCGGCATCGACCCGGTCGTCTACGCCGACTTCTTCGTGCGCACCGCCACCCGGATCCGGGCGGTCCAGCCCGGCGCGGTGATCTTCTGCTGCACGCTGGCCGGGGTCGAGCGCTCGTACGCCGACGCGGTGCTGACCCGGGTCCGGGACCTGGGCAAGCTCGGCCTGGTCGACGGCATCACCTACCACCCGTACAACGCCAACCCGGACGCCTCCTACGAGCAGGTCCGGCTGCTGCGCCAGACGGCCGACTCGTTCGCACCGCGCCTGCTGTTGCGCCAGGGCGAGAACGGCGCGCCGAGCCGGCCGGACAGCTTCGGCGCGTTGGGCGAGTTGAGCTGGACCGAGCTGGCCCAGGCCAAGTGGATGCTCCGCCGGACCATCGCCGACCTGGGCCGGGGGATCAGCACCAGCGTGTTCAGCATCTCCGACCTGCACTACCCGTCGAAGGTGAACTCGAAGGGCCTGGTGCGTACCGGCACCGACAAGAAGGTCCGCTACGCCAAGCCGTCGTACTACGCCATCCAGTCGGTGGCCGCGCTGTTCGACGACACGATGACCCCGATCAGCGGGTACGGCGTCACCGACGACACCGCGTCGACCCTGTCGTTCCAGGCCTTCGGCAAGGCCGGCACCGGCCGGCAGTCGGTGGCGCTCTGGTTCAGCGGCGCCACGCCCGGCGACGACAACACCCACACGCCGGTGACCGTCACGTTCAGCGCCGGCAACTTCGCCGACCCCGTCTACGTCGACCCGCGCACCGGCGCGGTCTTCGACATCCCGACCGGCAGCTGGTCGGTCAGCGGCAGCTCCTACACCTTCACCAACGTGCCGCTCTACGACTCTCCCATCCTGATCGCCGACCGTTCGGTCGTCGGTCTCTGACCCACCGTCGACCCCCGCCCGGGAACACCACCGGGCGGGGGTCGACTCCCGGAGGTATCCGTGACCCTTCCCGCGCCCCTGCTCGCCGATCTGCGCGGCATCGTCGGCCCGGCCGGTGTGCACGACGCCGCCGGCGACCTGGTGGCATACTCCCGGGACGCCACCCCGCTGTTCGCCCACCCGCCGGACGCGGTGCTCTTCCCCGCGGATGCCGCCGAGGTGGCGGCGGTGCTGGCCTGGGCCAGCAGGCACGGCGTGCCGGTGGTGCCGCGAGGCGCCGGCTCCAACCTGTGCGCGGCGACCGTGCCGCAGCGCGGCGGTATCGTGCTGGTGCTCACCCGGCTCAACCGGATCCTGGAGATCAGCGCCGACGAGCTGCTGGCCCGGGTGCAGCCCGGCGTCACCAGCGCCGCGCTCGCGGACACCGCCGCCGCGCAGGGCCTGCTCTGGGCGCCCGATCCGGGCAGCCGGACCGTCGCCACCGTCGGCGGCACCATCGCCACCTGCGCCGGCGGGCTGCGGGGACTGAAGTACGGGGTGACCCGCAACCACGTGCTCGGGCTGGAGGCGGTGCTGCCCACCGGCGAGGTGATCCGCACCGGCGGCCGGCTGTGGAAGGACGTGGCCGGCTACGACCTGACCCGGCTGCTCACCGGCTCCGAGGGCACCCTCGCGGTGATCACCGAGGCGACCGTGGCGCTACTGCCCGCGCCCGAGTCCACCAACACGGGGTTGGCCTACTTCCGTACCCTCGCCGACGCCGGCACGGCGGTCGCTGCGGTGATCCGCGCCGGGGTGTTGCCGGCGACCCTGGAGTTCCTCGACCGGGCCTGCATCGACGCGGTCGAGGACTTCGCCCACCTGGGGCTGCGTGCCGACGCCGGCGCGCTGCTGCTCTTCGGTGACGACGGCCCGCCGGACCTCGTCGCCCGGCATCTGGAGCGGATCGGGGCGGCCTGCGTCGACGCCGGAGCCGTCGAGGTGACCACCGCCCGCGAGGTGGCCCAGTCCGAGGCTCTGCTGTTGGCGCGCCGCTGCGCCCTGCCGGCGCTGTCCCGCCGCGGCGGGCTGACCATCCTGGAGGACGCCACGGTGCCCCGTCCACGGATCGCCGAGATGGTCGACCGGATCGATGCCATCGCCAGCCGGCACGGCGTACGGATCGCGACCTTCGGCCACGCCGGCGACGGCAACCTGCATCCCACGTGCGTGCTCGACTCGGCCGAGGACACCGACGCGGTGGGCCGGGCCGAGGCGGCGTTCGCCGACATCTTCGCCGCCGCCCTCGACCTCGGCGGCACCATCACCGGCGAGCACGGGGTGGGCGCGGCGAAGCTGCCGTTCCTCACCGACCGGCTCGGTGCCGACCAGGTGGCCCTGCTGCGCCGGATCAAGGCCGCGTTCGATCCGGCCGGCATCCTCAACCCCGGAAAGCTGGGCTCGTGACCGGGAACGTGTTCGACCCCGAGCAGCTGTCGCGCTGCATCTCCTGTGGCTTCTGCCTGCCAGCCTGCCCCACCTACGCATTGACCGGCGACGAGGCGTCCTCGCCCCGGGGTCGGATCAGCCTGATGCGCGCGTTGCAGGACGGTGTGCTGCCGCCGGACGACGAGACCCTCACCGAGCAGGCGTCCCTCTGCCTGGGCTGCCGTGCCTGCGAGCCGGTCTGCCCGGCCGGGGTGGAGTACGGCAGCCTGCTGGAGCAGTGGCGGGTGCACCAGTGGCGTGGCCGACGGCGGCCACCGCTGGCCCGCGCGCTGATGCTGCTCGCCGAGCAGCGTTGGCTGCTGCGACTGGTTGGCCTCGTCCGCCGGGCCGCGTCCGGTGCCTCGCCGGGCGGTGACGCTCCCGCTGGCGGCGCGACCGCCGCCGGCCGGGCGCAACTCATGCTGGGCTGCTTCGAACGCGGGCTCTTTCCCAGGGTCAGCCGCGCTGTTCGAGACCTCGATCCGGACCTGGCCGTTCCGCCCGGGCAGGGTTGCTGCGGGGCGCTGCACGCGCACAACGGCGACCTGGCGGGCGGTGAGCGGATGGCGCACCGGCTCGGCGTGCAGCTGCCGGGCACGATCGTCACCACCTCCGGCGGTTGCGCCGCACACCTGGCCGCGGTGCTCGGCCGTGACCGGGTGCGCGAGTTGTCCCAGTGGCTGGGGGACCGGGCGCCCAGCGGCGAACTGCAGGTCAAGGGCCGCCGGGCCCGGGTCACCCTGCAGGATTCCTGCCACCTGCGGAACGGCCTGGGCGTGTACGCCGAACCCAGGGCCCTGTTGCGGCGGGTCGCCGACCACGTCGAGTTGCCCTCGGCCGCCACCTGCTGCGGCGCCGCCGGCACCTATTCGCTGCTGCGCCCGGAGGAGTCGCGCCGGATTTTGGACGCGAAGCTCGACGAGATCGAGGCGGCCGGCGTCGACTTTGTGGTGGCGGTGAATCCCGGCTGCCTGCGCCAGCTCCAGTCCGGGCTGCGTCGGCGCCGCTCCGCCGTCCGCGCGATCCACCTCGCCGAGCTGCTGACCGACGTGACGCCAACCATCCACTGACTCATGTGTGCGACTCTGCTGCCCGACGATGGAGCGCACCCGTGGAGGCCCGATGTTCGTTCTGCCGCTGACCGAGGAGGTCGAGCTGCGTCCGCTTGACCCGTGGCGGGCCGAGGAGTTTCTCGCCCACCTGGACCGGGCCCGCGAGCACATCGAGCCATGGGTGTCGCCGTCCTTCGCCGCCACCGACCTGCCGTCGGCCCGGGCGCTGCTGCAGCGGTACGCCGACCGCTGGGCCCGCGACGCCGGCGGCATCTGGGGCCTGTGGTGGCGTGGCACGCTGGTCGGCGGCGTCCTGTTCGCGTCGTTCGACGCGGACCTGGGCGTCTGCGAGGTGGGTTGCTGGCTGGAGCCGACAGCGCAGGGGCACGGGCTCGTCGCGCCGGCGATCCGCCGGATCGTCGACTGGGCGGTACGCGAGCGCGGCATCCAGCGGGTGGAGTGGCGTACCGACGCCGCGAACGGCCGCAGCATCGCGCTCGCCCGCCGGCTCGGTCTGCGTCACGACGGCACGCTCCGCCAGCTCCATCCGAGCCCGCGCGGGCGCGTCGACCTCGAGGTCTGGTCGGTGCTGGCCGACGAGTGGGTGGCCGGGCCGGCTGTCCGGCGTCTCACCGTCCATTGACGACCGCGGTTTCTGTCGTACCCGGGCGGCAGCATGCATCCATGGCCGTCCCCGCGCTCACCCCGCAAACCGACCCGCCGCGTTCCGTGCCGCTGCGTGAGGCGCGCACCCGGTTCAGTCAGCTCGTCGCGCTGGCCGAGCTGACCGACGCGGTCACCGTCGTCACCCGCGACGGTGATCCCCGCCCGGTCGCCGCCATCGTCCCGGCCGCTGCCGCCCGCAGCGGTGCGCAGGCCCGCGCCGACGCCGACCGGCTCGCCACGGTCACCGCCGGCTGGGCCCGTCGGCTCGACGAGCAGCACCGGCGCAGCAGCCAACGGCACGCCGCCGAGCTGGCCGCCGTCCGCACGGCGCTGGCGCAGACGTGGGCCGAACTGGACCGCCGGGTCGTCCCCGGCAGCGACCCGGCGCTGGCCCGGCTGCGCGCCGCGCACGCCGACCTGCTCGCCGGCTGAGCCGTCGCCGGCGGGCCGGCAGCTGTCCCGCCGCGCGGTGCCGCCCGCTGACCGCTTCCGGCGGAGGCCGTGCCGGGTCCACCCCCGGAACGGGTCACGGGCGGCGGGGGTGGCCCTTCAGGTGACGGCCCAACTCGCGGGCGATCTCCCGGCTGGCGTCCCGCTCGGCCAGCGCCTGCCGCTTGTCGTAGGTGCGTCTGCCCTTGGCCAGGGCCAGCTCGACCTTGGCCCAGCCGTTGTCGAAGTACATCGACAGCGGGACCAGCGTCACCCCGCCCTCCCGCACCCTGTCCAGGATCCGGTCGATCTCGGCTCGACGCAGCAGGAGCTTGCGGTTGCGCCGGGGAGCGTGGTTGGTCCACGTGCCGTACGCGTACTCGGCGATGTGCAGGCCGTACAGCATGATCTCGCCGTCGCGCTCGTGGGCGAACGCGTCCACCAGTGAGGCTCGCCCCTCGCGCAGCGACTTGACCTCGGTGCCGACCAGCACGATGCCCGCCTCGTACGTGCGCAGCACGGTGTAGTCGTGTCGGGCCTTCTTGTTCGAGGCGATCAGCCGGCGTTCGGGCTGCTTGGACGGGGTCACCCGGCGACGATAGCTGGCCGCCGGCTCAGCCGGTCCATCTGCGGTCCGCCCGCAGCCGCTCGGCCAGGTCCCGCTCCGCCTCCGTGAACGCCTCCTCCGACTCGCACGGCCAGTGCCCCAGGATCGGCGGCGGCACACTGTCGTACGGCGGCGGCACCACGTCGTCCGGGTCGGTCAACCGCTGATCCACCGTCGCCGTCGGACCGGTCGGCTTCGCGCGGTCGCCCGGCCGTTGCGGGGCGAAGATCCAACCGCCGATGGAGTCGGTGTCGCGCCACAGGTTCGTCCAGCGCCACCCGACCCGCTCACCGATCTCGCGCAGCGCCCCGTCGTTGACGTAGGTGGGGAACAGCCGCGAGTACAACCGCTGCAACGGCGACCCGTAGGTCAGCAGGGCGACCCGGTCGGTGACCCGGGGCGGCAGTTGCAGCACCGTGGCGGCGAGCAGCACCGAGCCGTGGCTGTGCCCGGCCAGCAGCACCGACTCGCCCTGGTCGACAAGGTAGGTGATCCGACGGGCCAGCTCCGGCACGGCCCGTTCGGCGTAGCAGGGCGGAGCGAAGGGGTGTGCGGCCCGCGGCCAGAACGTGCCCAGGTCCCACAACACGCCCACGTATCGGCGGAACTGCGCCGTCCGGTACGCGAAGATTCCGCCGATCACCAGCCCGAGGATGATCGCGGCGATCACGTAGCTGCCCATCCCGATCAGGAAGTCGACCATGCCGGCGGGCACGCCGACGTAACGCTGGATCGCGTCGCCCGGATGGAGCTGGAGCAGGCCCAGCACGCTGGTGGCCAGGCCCAGCGCGGCCAGCCCGGCGTAGACCACGGTGAGCGGTATCAGCCGTTCGGTGAACCGGGCCCGTGCGACCGTCCGCTCGACCTGGCGCAGCCGCTCCGCCGCCTCCGGCGGCGCGTGCGGAAAGTCGGCGGCCACGATCGCCGCCGCGGTACGCCACCGCTCGCGGCGGGTCAGCACCGTGACCACGCCGCCGACCAGCAGCGCGGTCAGCACCGCGATGAAGAACCCGAAGATCGCCCACATGTACGCCAGGGGAGGGCTGGTGACCAGGCGTCCGGCGGTCTGCCCGTCGCGGTCCAGCAGGTCCGACACCCGGTAGACCAGCTCGGCGGAGAACGCCACGGCGAGACCCGCGGCCACCGTGACGAAGACCGGCGCTCCCAGGGCGCGCAGGGCAGATCTCCCCGGCGTCGCGCTCCTTCGCCAGATGACCACGACGGCGAGCACGGCCAGCAGCGCGGTCTGGCTGACGAACAGCCAGGCCACGATGGCGCCGTACCCGGGCAACTCGCCGGCCTGCGGCCACGGCCTCCGACTCCGGACGGTGTGCGCGATCACCAGGATGGTCAGACCGCAGGCGATCGTGCGCAGCCCGCGGGTGAGCCCGTCGACCCGGGTCGACGGGATGGGCTGGTCGAGGGGCCGCACCACGCAGAGCAGCACCACGCAGGCGACCAGCACCGCGCCGGTGGCCACGAGCAGCGCCACCATCTCCCCGGTGGCGCCCTGGCTGGCGCGGGCGGCCAGCAGGCTGCCGTCGAGGGTGGCGAAAGCGGCGGCGACGTGCACCGAGCGCAGCCGGCTCACCAGCGGCATGCCGTCCCACTGGCCGACCGCACTCAACTCGTGCACGGACGCCGAGGGCTCCCGGGTCCGGAACGCGTCGAACGAGTGGCCCGAACGCGCGGCCAACCACCACACGACCCCGACCGCACCGATCGGCACCAGGGCCAGGACCCCCAGGCGCAGCCCCGGCGAGCGCCCGCCGAGCCAGGACAGCCAACTCCGCTCGGCCAGGCAGGACGGGGTGCCCATGCAACGCCACGCGATGAGGTCCAGCGCCACCCCCACGATGGAGAGCACGTACAGCATGGTGAGGGTGAGCGCGAGCACCCGGCACAGCGCGATGATGACGTGCTTGTAGGCGGTGATGGGCGGGCACATCCAGAGCGCCACGTTGCAGAGCATGAACGGCAGCAGGAACACCAGCGACAGCGTCCGCACGGCCGTGCCGGACGGCAGGTCACTCCAGCGGTACGCCTCCAGCATCATCCCGTCCGTACCGGTGGCACCCGGGTAGCCGGGTCGCGTGCGGTAGAAGCCGCCGCTGCGGTCCCCGGCGACCTGCTCCACGTGCGGCCGGTCCAGCACCTGGTCCGCCCCCGCCCCGGAGACGCCGTGCACCCGCAGCTCCACGACGTTGCCGGACGTCGTCGGTCCGGTCGGCGACGCGTCCGCCATGGGCCCCCCGAGGTGTGCGCGGCAGCGCGGCGGACGTCGGCGTGCGGCCACCCGCGCGGCGACCCGGCTTACCCATCTCGGCCCCGACCAACCGCGCATCGGCGTCCGGACCGCCGGGCTCGGTGCGGCGTACCCCGGCCAGGTGGTTTCATGGGCGCCATGGCGAACCCGGTGATCCTGACCGTCGACGACGACCCGGTGGTGTCCCGGGCGGTGGCCCGGGACATCCGGCGCCGGTACGGCGACCGCTACCGCGTGCTGCGCGCCGCCTCGGGGCCGGAGGCGTTGGACGCGCTGCGAGAGGTCAAGCTGCGTGGTGAGCAGGTGGCGCTGCTGCTGGCCGACCACCGGATGCCGGAGATGACCGGCGTCGAGTTCCTGGAGGCCGCCATGGACATCTACCCGGCGGCTCGCCGGGTGCTGCTCACCGCGTACGCGGACACCGACGCCGCGATCGAGGCGATCAACGTGGTCGACCTGGACCACTACCTCCTGAAGCCCTGGCACCCGCCGGAGGAGAAGCTGTATCCGGTGGTGGACGGCCTGCTGGAGGCGTGGGCGGTCACCCCGGACGCGGCGAGTGCCGAGATCCGGGTCGTGGGTCACCGCTGGTCGGCGCCGTCGTTCAAGGTGCGCGACTTTCTGGCCCGCAACCTGGTGCCGTACCGCTGGCTGCTGGCCGACGATCCGGAGGGCGCCCGACTGCTCGACGCGGCAGGGGCCACCGAGGCCGACGTCCCGCTCGTGGTGACCGCCGAGGGAAAGGCGCTGGTCGCGCCGAGCCAGGCCGAGTTGGCCGGGCTGGCCGGGCTGACCGTGGTGCCGGCGTCGGACTTCTACGACCTCGTGGTGATCGGCGGCGGTCCCGCCGGTCTGGGCTCGGCGGTGTACGGCGCGTCGGAGGGGCTGCGCACCGTGCTCGTCGAGCGGCGGGCGACCGGCGGGCAGGCCGGCCAGAGCAGCCGGATCGAGAACTACCTGGGCTTTCCGGACGGCGTGTCCGGTGCCCAGTTGACCGACCGTGCCCGGCGGCAGGCGGTGAAGTTCGGCGCCGAACTGCTCAGCACGCGCGAGGTGGTCGGTCTGAGTGAGGCCGGTGGCGCCCGGCTGCTGCGCTTCGGTGACGGCACCGAGATCGCCGCCCACACCGTGGTGCTGGCCACCGGCGTCTCCTACCGGGTGCTCGACGCCCCCGGGCTGGCCGACTTCACCGGGCGGGGCGTCTTCTACGGATCCACCGCCACCGAGGCACCGAGCTGCGTCGAGCAGGACGTCTACATCGTCGGCGGGGCCAACTCGGCCGGCCAGGCCGCCGTGCACTTCTCCCGGTACGCGGCCCGGGTGCACCTGCTGATCCGGGGCGCGGACCTGACCACCTCGATGTCGCGGTACCTGATCGACCAGCTGGAACGGATCGACACGATCACGGTGCACCCGCACACCGCGGTGGTCGGCGGTGCCGGCCAGGACCACCTGCAACACCTCACCCTCTGTGACACCCGTACCGGTCAGGCCCGTTCGGTGGACACCTCCTGGCTGTTCATCTTCATCGGCGCCGAGCCCCGGACCGACTGGCTGGACGGGGTGCTGGTCCGCGACGGGCGGGGCTTCATCGTGACCGGTCCGGACCTGATGAGCGGCGGGCGGCGACCGGCCGGCTGGTCGCTGTCGCGCGACCCGTACCACCTGGAGACCAGCCTGCCCGGGGTGTTCGCCGCCGGGGACGTGCGGGCCGAGTCGGTCAAGCGGGTCGCTTCGGCCGTCGGCGAGGGTGCGATGGCCGTGTCGCTCGTGCACCGCTATCTGGAGGCCCAGTGAGCGCGAGGAGTGAGCCGGTTCTGCGAGCCCCGCAGTCGCGAACGAAGGAGGCCCAGTGAGCGCGAGGAGTGAGCCGGGTTTGCGAGCCCCGCAGACGCGAACGAAGGAGGCCCAGTGAGCGCGAGGAGTGAGCCGGGTTTGCGAGCCCCGCAGACGCGAACGAAGGAGGCCCAGTGAGCGCGAGGAGTGAGCCGGGTTTGCGAGCCCCGCAGTCGCGAACGAAGGAGGCCCAGTGACCAGCCAGTCTGATCGCCTGACGGCTGCGCAGCTGCGTACCCTGTTCCTGTTCGAGGCCCTCGACGACGGGCAACTCGACTGGCTGGCGGGGCGCGGCCGTGTCGAGCGGCGTGCCGGCGGCACGTTGGTGTACGCCGAAGGCGAGGCCGCCAGCTGCTTCTTCGTGTTGTTGCGCGGCGCGGTGGCGTTGAGCCGGCAGGTGCGTGGCGACGACGTCGAGACCAGCCGGACCGACCAGCGCGGGGTGTACGGCGGGGCCGTGCAGGCGTACCTGGGTGACCAGGTCGAGCAGGTCTATCGCAGCAGCCTGCGTGCGGTGAGCGACGCGGAGTTCTTCGTGCTGCCGGCGGGGGACTTCGCGCATGCCCTGCGGTCCTGGTTTCCGATGCCGATGCACCTGCTGGAGGGGTTGTTCTTCGGCATGCGGGACAGCCAGACGATCGTCGGCGAACGGGAGCGGCTGCTGGCGCTCGGCTCGCTGTCGGCGGGGCTGACCCACGAGCTGAACAATCCGGCCGCGGCGGCGGTCCGCGCCACCTCGGTGCTACGCGACCGGGTCGCCGGGATGCGGCACAAGCTGGCGATGGTCGCCGACGGCCGGCTGGACGGCCGGGCGCTGCACGGGCTTGTCGCGTTGCAGGAGGAGGCGGTGGCCCGGGTGGCGACCGCGCCGACGCTGACCCCGATGGCGACCGCCGACGCCGAGGACACCCTCACCGACTGGCTGGAGGAGCGCGGGGTGAGCGGCGCCTGGGACCTGGCGCCCATCCTGGTGGGCGGCGGGCTCGACACGGCGTGGCTTCATCGGGTGAAGGAGGCGGTCGGTCCGGCGGATCTGGAGGCGGCGGTGCGCTGGCTCACCTACACCGTCGACACCGAGCTGCTGATGCGTGAGATCGGTGACGCGGTGACCCGGATCTCCGGTCTGGTCGGCGCCGCCAAGCAGTACTCCCAGCTGGACCGCGCGCCGCACCAGGTGGTGGACGTGCACGACCTGCTCGACGCCACGCTGGTGATGTTCAAGGCGAAGATTCCCGCACGGGTCAGGCTGGTCCGCGAGTACGACCGCGGGCTTCCACCGGTCCCGGCGTACGCCGCCGAGCTGAACCAGGTGTGGACCAACCTGATCGACAACGCGTTGGGTGCGATGGGGGAGCAGGGCGTCCTGACGGTACGCACCGGTCGTGTCGGTGACCTGTTGACGGTGGAGGTCACCGACACCGGCCCCGGCATTGCGCCCGAGGTGCGTCCCCGCATCTTCGAGCCCTTCTTCACCACCAAGCCCGTGGGCGCGGGCACCGGCTTGGGGCTGGACATCTCGTACCGGATCGTGGTCCACAAGCACCACGGCGACATTCGGGTGGAGACCGAGCCCGGGCGGACCACCTTCCGGGTGCTGCTGCCGATCGGCGACGGACCACCGTCGTCCTGACCCACCCGAACTGGCACGCTGGGCGACGCAGGACACGCCATTGGCACACGCGTGCGACGCGCCGGTTACCTGAAGACACCTGACGGTTGCGGGCAGTAGTCTCGGGCGGCGTCCGTGATCCCGCCCGGAGGAGGGTCCGTGGAGTCGATGGCCCGGCAGCGCACCGGTTTCCAGGACGACGACGAGCCGGGCGATCCGCCCCCCGAGACGATGCTGCCGGAGCTGGAGGATCGCGAATGGCTGCACCACGCCCAGGAGTTCGCGCACACCAGCTTCTGGGCGGTGGCCCGCCGGCTGCCCCGGTTGGTCCGGGAGGCGGTCGGGCTGGCCTGGGCCACCAACCACCGGGACGCTGTCGCCTCCATCGGTCTGAACGTCGCCGCCGGGGTGATGACCACGTTCGGCCTGCTCGCCACGACCAGCGTGCTGCGTGAGTTGTTCGCCGCCGGCCCCACCCCGGACCGGGTCCGCGCGGCCCTGCCGGCGCTGATCGTGGCCGCGGCGGCGGTGTCGGCGCGCGGCGGGCTCGCCATCGCGGCCGGGTGGGCGCAGGCCCGACTGACCCCGCAGATCAACTATCAGGTGGAGCTGCGGCTGTTCGAGGCCACGACGGCGGTGGACCTGGCCGCGTTCGACGACGCGGGCTTCGCCGAGGAGATGGACCGGGCGCGGGATCGGGGAATGGCGGAGGCGGCGTACATCGTGGACCACACCGTCAACCTCGTCACCGGTGTGGTCGGGATGCTCGCCACCGCGGTGGCGGTGACCGTCATCCAGCCGCTGCTGCTGCCCTGCCTGCTGCTCGCGGCGATACCCCAGGCGATCACGGCGGTGCGGATGGCCCGCCGGGAGTACCTGGCGATGCTGGCCGCGATCACCCGTCGACGTCGGATGTGGATGCTGGCCAACCTGATGGCCAACCGGCGCACCGCCGCCGAGGTGCGCGCCTACCAGATGCGTGACTTCCTGCTGGCCGAGTACCGCGGGGTGATGGCCGTCGAGACCCGCGCCCAGCTGCGCCTGGTGCGCTCGCAGACCGGCACCCGGGTGGTTGGCGCCACCGTGGCGGGGCTGGCCACCTTCGGGGTGTACGCGGTCCTCGGTGGCCTGCTGCTGAACGGGCTGGTTGCCCTCGCCGCCGCGGCCACCGCCCTGCTCGCCCTGCAGTCCGCGCGGACCAGCCTGGGCGTCGCCGTCGTCGCCACCAACTCGCTGTACGAGGACGCCCTCTACTACCAGGACTACCGCGACTTCCTCGACCGCGCCCAGACCAGGGTGCCGCTGGGCGGTGACCGGGTGATCCACGCCGTCGACGCGATCGAGGTGGACGGCGTGAGCCTGCGCTACCCGGACATCGACGAGCCGGCGGTGGACCGGGTCAGCCTGACCGTCCGGCGGGGCGAGGTGATCGCCCTGGTCGGCGAGAACGGCTCCGGCAAGACCACCCTGGCCAAGCTGATCGCGGGGCTCTACCGCCCGACCGGCGGGGTGATCCGCTGGGACGGCGTCGACGCCGCCGAGTTGGACCCGCGCGCCCTCGGCGCCCAGGTGGCCGTCATGACCCAGGAGTGGTGGAAGTTTCCGTTCACCGCAGGGCAGAACATCCGGGTCGGCCGGCACGACCGGCCTGCGGAGCAACCCGGTCCGAGTGTGCAGGAGGCCGCCGGATCCGCCGCCGCGCACGACATGATCGTCGGTCTGCCGTACGGCTACGACACCCTGCTCGACCGGGAGTTCAAGAACGGCCACGAGCTGTCCGGTGGGCAGTGGCAGCGGCTGGTCGCCGCACGGGGTCTCTACCGCGACGCCGCCCTGCTGATCTGCGACGAGCCGTCCGCCGCCCTGGACGCTCGCGCCGAGCACGCCCTGTTCCAGCACCTGCGCCGCCGACCCGACCGGGCGGTCGTCCTGATCACCCACCGGCTGGCCAACGTCCGGCACGCCGACCGGATCTTCGTGATGGACCGGGGTCGACTCGTCCAGCAGGGCAGTCACGACGAGCTGATGGCGGCCGGCGGCCTCTACCGGGAGCTGTTCGACCTCCAGGCCGCCGGCTACCTCGCCGGCACCGACGACTCCGTACCCCGCTGACACCGGCCGGTGCCGCGCAGGCCGATGCCCCGTGGGATGACCACGAAGTGGGCGCTCAGCCGCCGGCCCGACCGGTCAGGAAGTCGGCGAGCACCCGGGTGTGGGTGGAGAACGCCAGCTCGACCGGGTCCGTGAGCACCAGCCACTCGGTCGCCTCCTCGGTCGGCGCCGACGGCGGCAGCTCCTCGACCGGCCGCTCGGGCAGCACCCCGAAGACCATCATGGTGCCGCCGGCCGGTGCGCCGTGCACGGCGAACAGCCGGACGTCCCGCGCCGCCGCCACCAGCCCGGTCTCCTCCCGCAGCTCACGGACCAGCGCGTCGGACCACTCCTCGCCGTACTCGATGAAGCCGCCGGGCAGCGCGAGCAGCCCGCGCGCCGGCTCGATGTCCCGGCGGACCACCACCACGCCCAGGCCCCCGGCGGTACGCACCGGCAGCACCGCCACCGCGACCGGCAGCGGGTTACGCCAGACCGTCTCGCCGCAGGCCGCGCAGACCCGCGGCCACCCGGCCGCCGCCGGGTAGGCGACGCCGCAGGAGGAGCAGTGCGAGTACGGCGTACCGGTCATGCCGCGCCACGTTACCCGCACCGCCGCCGTGGTCCTCGGGTCGGCGGCGGCTCGGGTGGGGTGCTCAGGCGGCCGGGGCGCCGGTGTAGAAGGCGGTGGTGCGCTCGGCGGCGGCCTTCGCCTCGTCGGCGTCGGTGCCGGCGGCGATGCTCGCCTCGCCCCACAGTTGGCTGCTCGCTTCCATGAAACGACGCCCCTCGTCGGAGGCGCTCCACTCGACGCTCTGCTCCGGCGAGACCCCGCTGCCGTCACCGGCCAGGTACGAGGCGAGCCCGAGCAGCCCCAGGTCCCAGCCGACGCCGACGGCCCCCGGCCCGAACTGGGTCCACCGGTCCTGGTCGACGTGCGCGATGTGATCCAGCTCGAAGCGGGCCTGCTCCTTGCCGACCGGGGTGATCCGCACCTCGATCCAGCTCACCTCACCGCCGTACTCCCAGGTGGCGGTGAGGCGGTGCGGCGGCTCGCAGCTCTCGATGGTGCCGCCGGCGTTGCCCTGGAGCTGGTAGGTGCCGTGCAGCCGCAGATCGCCGGAGATGGGCAGGAACCAGCGCGGAATGCGCTCGGCGTTGGTGCAGGCGTCCCAGAGGTCCTCGACCGTGGTGCGGTAGGTCTGGCTGATCGTGGACACCCGGGCCTCGCCGGCCTCCAGGGTGCGGCTGCCGACCTGGCGCTGGACGGCGTTGATCTGCTCGGTCGCGTCGATCATCGTGACTACCTCTCCTCGGGAGGGTCGGCGGGCGCGCTGGGCCGACGCTCGCGTCGACCCCGGGCCAGCTCGGTGGCGAGTGCCGCCAGGGGCGGTGTCCAGAACCGGCGGAAGTGCCCAAGCCAGTCGTCGACCTCCCGTAGCGGGTGCGGGTCGACCGCGTAGAGCCGACGGGTGCCCTCGGGCCGCACGGTGGCGAAGCCGTTGTCCCGCAGCACCCTGAGGTGTTGGGACACGGCGGGCTGGGAGATGCCGAACTCGTCGCGGATGACCGCGTTGACCGCGCCGGCGGTCTGCTCGCCGGCGGCGAGCAGCTCCAGGATGCGGCGCCGGACCGGATCGCCCAGCACGTCGAAGGCGTGCACGACGACAGTTATATCAGCATTGGCTTATTTAAGCCATGGCCGGTAGAAGCTTCTCCAGTCGGATCGGCAGGTCGCGCACCCGTACGCCGGTGGCGTGGTGCACGGCGTTGGCGATCGCCGCGGCGGCACCGACGATGCCGATCTCACCGATGCCCTTCACACCGGCCGGGTTCAGCTCGGCGTCCTGCTCGTCGATCCAGTACGCGTCGATCCGCTCCACGTCCGCGCAGCCGGTGATGTGGTACGTGGCCAGGTCGTGGTTGACCCAGTCGCCGTACCGCTCGTCGAGCACGCCCTCCTCGTGCAGGGCCATCGAGATCCCCATCGTCATGCCGCCGATGAGCTGGCTGCGCGCGGTCGTCGGGTTGACCACCCGACCGGCGGCGAACACCCCGAGCATCCGGGTCATCCGCACCTCGCCGGTGTCGGTGTCCACGCGGACCTCGGCGAACTGCGCCCCGTACGCGTACCGGGGCAGTTGGGCCTGCTCGCGCACCTCGTCGGCGGTGCTCGCCTCGGCGGTCACCTCGCCGTCGGTCGGCACCCCGCCGGGAACGTTCCTCAGCTTCTCGCGCAGCGCCGCACAGGCCCGGATCACCGCCCAACTCCACGAGGCGGTGCCCATCGAGCCACCCGCGATCCCGGCCGGCGGCAGGTCGCTGTCGCCGATCCGGATCTCCACCCGCTCCGGCGGAACTCCCAGCGCGTCGGCCGCGACCTGCCAGAGCGCGGTCCGGGCGCCGGTGCCGATGTCGGTGGCGTCGATCCGGAGCAGGAAGACGCCGTCGGGTCGGGCGGTGACCGCGGCGTCTGCGGCGCGTGCCCGGGCCGGGTAGCTCGCACCGGCCACCCCCGTGCCGATCAGCCAGCGCCCGTCGCGTCGAGCCCGGGGCGTCGGATCCCGGTCGGCCCAGCCGAAGCGGCGGGCGCCCTCGCGCAGGCAGGCCACCAGGTTGCGGCTGCTGAACGGCTGCCCCAGGTCGGGGTCGACCGCAGGGTCGTTGCGGATCCGCAGCTCCACCGGGTCGATGCCGACGGCGATGGCCAGCTCGTCCATCGCCGACTCCAGGGCGTACGCGCCGGGGCACTCGCCGGGGGCGCGCATCCAGAACGGCGTCGGCACGTCGAGGCGGACCACCCGGTGGGTGGTGCGCCGGTGCGGCGCGGCGTACATGCTGCGGGTGTAGACGGCGGTCTGCTCGGTGAACTCGCGCAGGGTCGAGGTCTGGCTGATCGCGTCGTGGCAGATCGCGGTGAGTCGCCCGTCGGCGTCGGCGGCGAGTCGGACCCGCTGGATGGTGGGAGTGCGGTAGCCGACCGGGCCGAACAGCTGCTGCCGGGTCAACGTGAGCCGGACCGGCCGGTCCACCTGCCGGGCGGCGAGGGCGGCCAGCACCACGGCTGCCTTGGCGTACCCCTTGCTGCCGAAGCCGCCACCGACGTGCTCGGCGACCACCCGCACCGCGTCCCGGGGCACCTCGAACATCTCGGCCAGGGTGGCCTGCACCGGCGCGGCGCCCTGGTTGGAGTCGTGCACCAGCAGCCGCCCGTCCCGCCACTGGGCCGTCGTGGCGTGCGGCTCCATCGGGTTGTTGTGGTAGGCCGGGGTCCGGTAGACGTGGTCGATCCGTACCGGCGCGGCCGCGTACCCGGCGTCGAAGTCGCCCTCGGCCGTGTCGGTCGGATAACTGGGGTTGACGTGGTCCGGCCGGTAGAGACCGGGATGGTCGGCGGTGAGCACCGTGCTGTGCGCTCCGGTGTCGTAGTCGATCCGGACCAGCCGGGCGCCCTCCCGAGCCGCCTCGATGCTGGTGGCGACGACCACCGCGATCAGCTGACCCCGGTAGTGCACCACCGGCTCCTGTAGCAGCCAGAGTTCCGGCTCGGGCGCGGGCGCCAGGCGGGGCGCGTTGCCGTGGTGCAGCACGTCGAGCACGCCGGGCAGCGCGAGCGCCGCCGCGGTGTCGAACCGGGTGATCCGTCCCCGGACCACCGCCGCCGGCACCGCCCAACCGTAGGTGACGTCGTCCACCGGGTACTCCACCGCGTACCGCGCGGTGCCGGTGACCTTCTCCCGGCCCTCCAGACGGGGGTACGCCCTCCCGACCGCACCGGTGCTCACGCCGGCGTCCCCTCGGCCAGCTCGGTGAGCGCCCGCACCGTGATGGCCCGCGTCAGCGGCAGCTTGAAGCCGTTGTGCCGCAACGGGCGCGCCTCGGCCAGCTCCGCGTCGGCGGCCCGCGCCGCCAGCTCCGGGCTGAACGGTCGACCCCGTAGTTCCTCCTCGGCGCGGTGGGCCCGCCAGGGCCGGTGCGCCACCGCCCCGTACGCCAGCCGGACGTCGCGGACCACCTCGCCGTCGAGGTCCAGCACGGCGGCCACCGAGCCCACGGCGAAGGCGAACGAGGCCCGGTCCCGCACCTTGAGGTAGGTCGAGCGGCGGGCAGCCGGCAGCGGCGGTAACCGGACGGCGGTGATCAGCGCGCCACGGGCCAGGGTGGTCTCCCGCTCCGGGTGCTCCCCGGGGCAGCGGTGCAGGCTGGCGATCGGCACGTCGCGGTCGCCGTCGGGCTCGTGCACCTCCACCACCGCGTCGAGTGCGGCCAGCGCGACCGCCAGATCCGATGGGTGGGTGGCCACGCACTGCTCGGACCAGCCCAGCACCGCCAGGTCGCGGTTCTGGCCGTGGAGCGCCGCGCAACCGCTGCCCGGCTCACGTTTGTTGCAGGCCTTGCCGGTGTCCTGGAAGTAGACGCAGCGGGTGCGCTGCAACAGGTTTCCGCCGGTGGTGGCCATGTTGCGCAGCTGCCCGGAGGCGGCGGCGAGCAGGGCGCGGGCCAGCACCGGGTAGTCCCGGCGCACCACCGGGTGGGCCGCCAGGTCGCTGTTGCGTACCGTCGCGCCGATCCGCAGCCCGCCGTCGGGCACCTCCTCGACGGTGTCCAGCGGGAGTCCGGTCACATCCACCAGCACGTCGGGGCGCTGCACGCCGAGTTTCATCAGGTCCACCAGGTTGGTCCCGCCGCCCAGGTACGCCGCCTGCGGCTCGGCGGCCAGGACGGCAACCGCGTCGGCCACGTCGGTCGGCCGGTGGTAGCGGAACGGTCTCACGTCGCCGCCGCCGTCTCGCGCACGGCCGCGACGATGTGCGGGTACGCGGCGCAGCGGCACAGGTTGCCGGCCATCCGCTCGCGGATCTCCGCGTCGGTCAACTCGATCGGAGCGGTGAGGTCATCGGTCACCGCGCTGGGCCAACCCTGGGCGACCTCGTCGAGCATCGCCCGGGCGGAGCAGAGCTGGCCGGGGGTGCAGTAGCCGCACTGGAACGCGTCATGCGCCACGAAGGCGGCCTGGAGGGGGGACAGCTCGTCCGGCCCGGCCAGCCCTTCGACGCTGAGCACGGACCGGCCGTCCACGGTGACGGCGAAGATCAGACAGCTCTTGGCCCGGCGGCCGTCCAGCAGTACCGTGCAGGATCCGCACTGGCCGTGGTCGCAGCCCTTCTTCGCCCCGATGAGGCCGAGCCGCTCGCGCAGCGCGTCCAGCAGCGTGGTGCGGTTGTCCAGGGTCAGCTGCCGGTGCTCGCCGTTGACCGCGAACGTCACCAGGGACGAGTGTCGCTCGTCGGTGGTTGTCTCGCTATCCGGTCTGCCCTGCACCGGCCCAGACTAGCGTTACCGGCACATAAACGGGCGAATAGCCCAAAGGCTCGAACGCGAGAGGTGGTCCGGATGCCAGGTGGGTCGGTTGGGTTAGTTGTGCCGCTGGGTCGGTTGTGCCGGTTGTGCCGGTTGGGTCGGTGACGGCCGGGCTGCTGCTGGCAGCCGGCGCCGGTCGGCGGTACGGCCGGCCCAAGGCGCTCGTCGAACTGGACGGGGAGCCGCTGGTGTGGCGCGGGATCAGGCTGCTGCGCGCTGGCGGTTGCACACCGGTGCACGTGGTGCTCGGTGCGGGCGCCGACGATCTGCCCGAGTTGCCCGGAGCGGTGCCGGTGCGCCACGACCGTTGGCGGGACGGGCTGGGCTCGTCGCTGCGCCGGGGCCTGGCCTCGCTGCCCGCCACGGTGCCGGCGGCCGTGGTCGTCCTGGTCGACCAGCCACTGCTCAGCCCTGTCGCGGTGCGCCGGGTGCGAGCCGCGCACGGCGCGGGTGCGGCGGTCGCGGTGGCCACCTACGCAGGTCGACCCGGTCACCCGGTGGTGCTGGACCGCTCGACCTGGGCGCTGCTCGACGTCTATGCGGTCGGCGACCGGGGCGCCCGCGACCTCCTGCGTGCCCGCCCGGACCTGGTCGTCGAGGTGCCCTGCGACGACGCCGGTTCACCGGCCGACGTGGACACCCCGGCTGACCTGCCAGCACGATGAATCGCTGTGGTGTCGGCGGCCGATGCCGTCGCCTGGTGCCGGGTGGTTGACCAGACCGCGCCCGCGACGACAGCACCGCGGTGGTGCCTTCCGACCCCGGTCGGCTACGCGGCCACGGGCGCACGTCAACCGCTGCCAGTCGTTTTCCCAGCAAGTCTCAGCACAGTCGGTGGTAGAGGTTGCGGCGCGGGGCACGTACGGGTCGAGCCACTCAGGCGGCAGGAAGTCGGGCCGACCGTCGTGGGCGATCCGGACCGTCCACTCACCTCGGTGGACGAGCCGGTGATGGTGACCGCAGAGGAGAACGGCGTTGTGCAGCGCGGTCGGCCCGCCGTCGACCCAGTGCCGGACGTGGTGGCCGTCGCACCAGCGCGGTGGCCGATCGCAGCCGGGGAAGGCGCAGCCGCCGTCGCGGAGCACGAGAGCGCGGCGCAGCGGACCGGTGAACAGCCGCCGCTGGCGTCCGACGTCCAGAATCTGGCTGTCACCGCCGAGGATGGCCGGCAGCACGGCGGCGTCGCAGGCGAGGCGGCGTACCGCACCCGGTGTGAGACGCGCCCCGGTGTCCAGGGTTCCGGCGCGCACGCCGTCGAGCAGCGTCTCCAGCCCCACGGTGACGACGAGCTGCGGTCGGTCACCGCCGTTGTCCGGCAGCCGGCCACCGCGCAGAGCCAGCCGGCAGACCTCGCCGAGAGCGTCCGCGCGACGCTGCCCCGGACTCCGGTCGTCGTGCAGGCCGTTCGGCGCGCACAGCGGGTCGATGGCCTCACGCACCAGCGCGGCGGTCTCGGCGTCGAGTGAGCCGGTGAGTTTGACCTGCCCGTCCCGCTGATCGGAGAGGGTGACGTGCCGGCGGGCCTCGGCGCGCTCGGTGGCGCGTTCGAGCGCTGTCAGCTCGGCCTGATCCGCGAGGTCGGGCGCCACGTGCGCGAGCACGCGGTCGCCGAGGCGGCGCAGGGTGGCCGGATCGAAACGGTCGGCCCAGGTCAGCAGCGTCTGGGTGGCCTTGTCGGCCACCTCCGGACCCGCCTCGGCAGGCAGGGCGGCGACCGTCTCCGCCACCACCTGACCCTGCTCGACCGTGATCAGGCCGGTGAGCATGGCGTTGCGCACGGTAGGTGGCGCGGCATCGATGCTTGCGGCCAGCTCGACCAGCTGGCGGGCGGAGCGCGCCGACAGACGCAGACGCTGCCGCAACCAGACGGCGGTGGACGAGGCGCCCTGGGCGACCGCGACCCCGCGCGCGTCCAGCTCGCGCACCAGCCCGAGCTGGATGGTGGCCAGCCGCTGCGTCACCCGGTGCGTGGTGTCCAGCCAGGCGAGCAAATCCTCCTCGGACAACGCCCACATCGCGACGTCGGCACAGTCGTCGACATCAGCGTTCAGCTGCGTCAACGAACGATCCATGACAGCAGATTAGAACAGCCGTACGACAACTTTCTTCTGCCCGCCCACGCTCACGAACGGGGTGGCCCGCTCGGCGAAGAGCGCAAGGATGCCTCGCCGGAACGGTTCGCGGGCGAGAGCGTCGCGTAGCAGGCCGGCGTAGCCGACCGCCACGGTGTCGTAGCAGCGCCGGGTGTCGTCGAGCCAGCCGGGAACGCGCATGGGCCGCACAGTGATCCCGATTCTCGCCGGCGGCGTCAGGGTATGAGCCGGTCGAGCAGGTCGAACCGCTCGTACGGCTGGTTGTGGTCGCCGAAGTGCCCGTCGTCGCGCACGATCTGGGTGCCGCCGAGCCGCTCGAACATGGCGCGTCCCTGCCGGTCGTCGCAGCCGTACGGATCCTCGCGGGAGTTGACGAAGTAGATGTCCCGCACGTGCGACCGGATCGCCGGCCAGTCGTACTCCTGCTGGAGGACCGGTTCTTCCGTGGTGTTGGGTCGGGTGCTGTAGCCGGCGACCAGGATTGCCTGGGCGACTGTCACATCGACATGCTCCAGGAGGGCCAGGAGGAGGGCCGCGCCGCCGGAGTGGCCAACCAGGACCGTGTCCTCGTCGAAGGTGTGTCTGTTCAGCACCGTGGGCAGGAACGTGGCGATCGGCTCGACGTTGATGCCCGGGTGGTGCGGCCTCTCGACGACGTAGCCCCGGGCGGCGAGCCGCTCGGCCAGCCAGGGGTACCAGCACACGTCCGGGTTGCCGCCGGTGCCGTGAAAGATGATCGCCCTGCGTCCCATTGTTCCCCTCTCGGATCGACGCGTCGATCAAACTACGTCACCCGCCTGAGCGTGCCGACACACGTTAGGCGGTGTCGGATCGCCCTCGTGCGCCAACGGGCAGGGTGCACCCGGAGCATCGGCGACAGCTCTTCCGAAGCGGTCAGAGGCTGCCGCCGATGCCCGCACGTCTCACGCCACCGGCGTGACGGTCCCGGTCGCCTCGGCAGCGTGCTGGTGGGCGCGGATCAGCTCGGCGTAGCGCAGGCCGCTCGCCTTCACCGTCCGACGCTGGGTGGCGTAGTCGACGTGCACCAGGCCGAAGCGCTTGTCGTAGCCGTACGCCCACTCGAAGTTGTCCAACAGCGACCACACGAAGTAGCCGTCCAGCGGCACGCCCCGGGCCACCGCCGACGCGCAGGCCGCCAGGTGCTGCTCCAGGTGATCGGTGCGTTCCTTGTCCTGCACCGTGCCGTCCGCCGTGACCTCGTCCGGCCAGGCCGAGCCGCTCTCCGTGACGATGATCCGGCCCGGCCGGTACGCCTCGTTCACCTCGACCAGCAGCCGCTCCAGGCCCGCCGGGTACATCTCCCAGCCCATGGCCGTCTCCACCGAGCCGGGCACCGGCACCTGCCGGGCGTACGGCGGCGGCCCGCTCGGGTCGTCGGCCACGACCTGCCGGAAGTAGTAGTTCACCCCGAGGAAGTCGGTGGGCGTGGCGATCACCGTCAGGTCGTCGCCCCGCACCGGCGGCTCGACCCCGTAGGTGGCGATCATGTCGGCGGGGTAGCCGCGCCCGTGGATCGGGTCGAGCCACCAGCGGTTGACGTGCCCGTCCGCCCGGCGGGCCGCCGCGACGTCCTCGGGCCGGTCGGTCGCCGCCTCGATCGGGCTGAGGTTGAGCACCAGCCCCACCGAGGCCGGCCGGGTGGCGTTGGCGCGTACCGCCTGGGTGGCCAGGCCGTGCCCGAGCAGCACGTGGTGCGAGGTGTGCACCGCGCGGGTCAGGTCCCGCTCGCCGGGGGCCATCTTCCCGTCCAGGTGACCGATCCAGGCCACGCAGAGCGGCTCGTTGACGGTGCACCAGTCGGCCACCCGGTCGCCGAGGCGGGCGGCGACCACCGCCGCGTAGTCGGCGAACGCCTCGGCGGTGGCGCGCTGCGGCCAGCCGCCCCGGTCCTGAAGCACCTGCGGCAGGTCCCAGTGGTAGAGCGTCACGAACGGCCTGATCCCGTCGGCGAGCAGCGTGTCGACCAGCCGGTCGTAGAAGTCCAACCCGGCGGGGTTGACCCGCCCGACACCGTCGGGCATCACCCGGGGCCAGGCCACCGAGAAACGGTACGCGTCGACGCCGAGCCGGCGCAGCAGCGCCAGGTCCTCCGGCCACCGGTGGTAGTGGTCGCAGGCCACCGCGCCGGTGTCGCCGTTGTCGACGGTGCCGGGGGTCGCCGAGAAGGTGTCCCAGATGGACGGCGCCCGGCCGTCGACGTCGACGGCCCCCTCGATCTGGTACGCCGCCGTGGCGACACCCCAGAGAAAGTCGGGCGGCAGCTTGGACAGGTCCGGCACGGGTCGGTTCTCCTCTGGGTGTGTGTGGGTCACTTGACCGCGCCGGCGGTCAGGCCGGCGACGAAATAGCGCTGGAGGGCAAGGAAACCGGCGACGACCGGGATGCTGACCACCAGCGAGGCGGCCATGATCTGGTTCCAGTAGACGTTGAACTGGGTGGAGTAGCCCTGCAGGCCGACGGCCAGGGTGCGGCTGCCCTCGTCGGTCATCACCGAGGCGAACAGCACCTCGCCCCAGGCGGTCATGAACGCGTACACGGTGACCGCGACCACGCCGGGCACGGCGGCCGGGAGGATGACCCGGAACAGGATGCGCAGCGGCCCGGCCCCGTCGACCTGGGCGGCCTCGTCCAGCCCTCGGGGGATCGAGTCGAAGTAGCCGACGAGCATCCAGATCGAGAACGGCAGCGAGAAGGTCAGGTAGGTGATCACCAGGCCGGTGCGGCTGGCGTACAACTCGATGCCGGTGGCGTTGCCCAGGTTGACGTAGATGAGGAACAGCGGCAGGAGGAACAGGATGCCGGGAAACATCTGGGTGGACAGCACCGTCACCGAGAACACCCCCCGGCCGCGGAACCGGTACCGGCTCACCGCGAACGCCGCGAAGATCGCCACCGTCACCGAGCAGACCGCCGCGACGGTCGACACCACCAGGCTGTTCACCAGGTAGCGGGCCAGCGGCACGGTGCTCCACATGTCCACGAACGGTTGCAGGGTGGGCCGGCTGGGCCACCAGGTGAAGCCGTTCTGCACGTCCTGCAACGGCTTCGCCGCGGAGGTCACCATCACGTAGAGCGGGAGGACGACGAAGAGGGTGAGCAGGGTCAGCACGATGCGCCGACCCCAGCGCTCACCGGCGGTCTCACGCATGGTCGTCCCTCCGACGGTTGGTGATCAACAGGTACGCGGCCGAGACGACCAGCAGGAACAGCAGCAGCGCCACCGACATCGCCGAGCCGGAGCCGAAGTCCCAGGTCTTGAAGGAGCTGCGGTAGATGTGGATGGAGATCAGGTCGGCCTGCTCCGGCGCGGAGCCGCCGAAGAGCACGTACGGGGTGTTGAAGTCGTTGAACGTCCACAGGAACAGCACCAGCAGCAGCACCAGGTTCACCGGCCGCAGCATCGGCAGGGTGACCGAGCGCAGCCGACGCCAGAATCCGGCGCCGTCGATCGCGGCGGCCTCGTACAGCTCGCCGGGCACGTTCTGCAGGCCGGCCATCAGGCAGAGGAACGCGAACGGCCAGTTGCGCCACACCGACACCACTAGCAGGGACCAGAAACTGTTGTCGCCGATCAGCCAGAACGGCCGCTCGTCGAGCAGCCCGAGCTGGTCGACGAGGACGTGGTTGACCAGGCCGGTGTCGCGCTGCAGCAGGAAGCTCCAGGTGATCACCGCGGCGTAGACCGGCAACGCGTACGGAGTGAGGAAGAGCGCCCGCAGGATCGCCCGCCCCCGGAACGGCTTCTGCAGCACGACCGCCGCCGCGATGCCGAGCAGCCAGGCGAACCCGACCGAGAGCACGCTGTAGGCCAGGGTGACCCAGAACGAGTGCAGCAGATCCTTGCCGGCGGCGCTGTTGAGGTCGAGCGTCGCCCGGTAGTTCTCCAGCCCGACGAAGGGCGCGGTGGACCAGTCGCGGATGTGGAACTGGGTCAGCTCCAGAAGGCTCATCCAGACCCCGACCACCATCGGGATCACGTGGATGGCGAGTTCCAGCACCACGGCCGGGGCGAGCAGCAGGTACGGCAGGAGCGAGCGGCGGGGGCCGCGGGGCCGGCGGGCCGGTCGCCGGGCCGGTGACCCGGCCCGGGGTTCGCGCCGGTCGGCGTCCGGCGCGGTGGTGCTGGTTGCCATCGGGGTCCTCTCGGAGGCGGTGGCCGTGGCCGGGCTCAGCGCCCGACCACGACCACCGGTGACGCCTGGGTCAGCGCATCTTCTGCTGTGCGTCGGTCAGCTTGGCCTTCACCGACGCCTCGGTGACCGGCTTGCCGCTGGCCGCGTCCGCGAACAGCTCCTTCATGGCGGTGCCGACCAGGGTCTCGAAGGTGCTCTCCTCGGGCACCTGCGGCAGCGGGGCCGCGGTGGTGACCAGGGTCTCCTGGATGGTCTTCTGCTCGGTGGCGCTGAACGCCGGGTCACTGCCCGCGGTCTTCACCGCCGGCAGCGAGCCGTACGTGCGGTTGAGGATCGTCTGTTCCTCGTCGCTGGTCATGAACTTCACGAAGCTCAGCGACGCGTCCTTGTTCTTGGTGTGCTTGAAGACCGCCATGTTGATGCCGGCGACCATGCTGTTGACCTTCTTGCCGCCGGCCGGCGGGCTGGCCAGGAACGGCACCGGGGCCACCCCGTACGCGTCGGCCGGCATGTTCTGCGTCTTCAGGTTCGAGCCGGCGGACTGCCACAGCAGCATGGCGGCCTTGCCGTTGGCGAAGTCGGAGACCGACTGGTTCTGCGCGTACTCGGCGTTGCTCGGGTTGGTGATCTTGTCGGCCGCCACGAAGTCGATGTAGCGCTTGATCGCGGCGACGTTCTGCGGGGTGTCGAAGGTCGGCTTGCCGGCCGAGTCGAACCACTCACCGCCGTACTGCTGGCTGAAGGTGAAGGCGTGGTGGGCGTTCTCCGACGGGTTGGCCCCCTCGATCGCCAGGCCCCACTTGCCGCCGGTGCTCAGCTTCTTGCCGTACTCGGCGAGCTGCTCCCAGGTGGTCGGCGGTGCGGTGATCCCGGCGTCGGCGAACGCCTTCTTGTTGTAGTACAGGCTGTACGCCATGCTGTAGAGCGGCACGGCGGCCGACGGCTTGCCGGGGGCTCCGGCGGCGGCGAGCGCGGCGGGCACGATCCTGTCCTTGCCGCCCACGGCCTGCAGGGTGGCGTCGTCGAACTCGACGAGCGCGCCGGTCGCCTGCAGCGAGGCCGACCAGGTGTTGCCGATGTTCACCACGTCCGGGCCCTTGCCGGAGGCGGCGGCGGCGAGCAGCCGGTTGAGCAGGTCCGACCAGGGGACGACCTCGACGTTGACCTTGATGCCGGTCTGCTTCTCGAACTTGTCCAGCTCCGGCTGGAGGATGGTCTTGTCGGCCTCCAGGCTGGCGCCCTGGTTGCTGGCCCAGTAGGTGAGGGTCTTGCTCGATCCGGCGGAGTCGTCGCTGGAGCCGCCGCCGCAGGCGGTCAGCGAGGCGGCAGCCAGTACGGCGGCGGTGAATATCCCGAGGTGTCGTCTCGACACGGTCAGCCCTTCCGGTACGTGGTGGGGGTCCACCGACCTCCGTCGTCGATAGGGGTGTGGCGACGGGGGCCGGCTTCGGACGGGGTTCGGGTGCGCCGTCGGAGGGTCCGCCGGCGTTTCCCGGGAGTTACATCACGGCTTAATGAATGTCGTCATTAAAGTAGCTGTCCAGTGGGTCGTCAAGCACGGGGCGGTTACAGTCGCCCGAACGACCGACGGGATCGAGGTGCCGAGTGGAGCTGGCGCGAGCCACCAACCGGAGCGTCCGGCTGCGCAACAGGTCCGCCCTGCTGACGAAGCTGTTCCTCGATGCCCCGCTCACCCGGCAGGATCTGGTGCGCAGCACCGGGCTGAGCCAGCCGGCGGTGAGCAACGTGGTGGCCGACCTGATCGACGAGGGGCTGGTGGCCGAGGCGGGTGCCGCCGAGTCCGACGGTGGCCGGCCCAGCATGCTGCTGCGGGTCGCACCCCGCTTCGCCTTCGTCATCGGTGTGGACGTGGGCGAGACCCGGGTGCGGGTCGAGCTGTTCGACTTCGCGATGACCCTGCTGGCCAGTGTCGAGTTCCCGCTCGACCCGGCCCGCACCGAGCCGGACGTGGTGGCCGGGCACGTGCTGGCCGGCATCGACGCGGTGACCAGCCAGGCGGGGGTGGTTGCCGCCGACGTGCTCGGTGTCGGCATCGGTGTCTCCGGCGTGGTGGAGCAGGGCAGCCATGCCGTGGTGCACGCGCAGGCCCTGGGCTGGGACCGGGTGCCGCTGGAGCGCCTGATCGGGGCCGGCACCGACCTGCCGCTGCACATCGACAACGGTGCGAAGACCCTCGGCCAGGCCGAGATGTGGTTCGGCGCCGGCCGGGGCGCGCGGCACGCGGTCTTCGCGCTGGTCGGCTCCGGTGTCGGTGCGGCCGTGGTGACCAACGGCGCCACCTACCGGGGCGCGTCCAGCAGCGCGGGGGAGTGGGGGCACACCACCCTGGTGTACGGCGGCCGGGCCTGCCGCTGCGGCGCCCGCGGCTGTCTGGAGGCGTACGTGGGCGCGGAGGCGATCATCGACCGCTACCGGGAGGCGCGTCGAGGCCGAGCCGTGCCAGGCGAGGACGAGGAGTCGCAACTCGCCGCCCTGGTCGCCGCCGCCGCGACCTCGACCACCGCTCGTCGCGTGCTGGACGAGACCGCCGGCTACCTCGGCGCGGGGGTGGCCAACCTGATCAACCTGTTCAACCCGGAGCGGGTGGTGCTCGGGGGTTGGGCCGCCATGGCGCTGGGCGAGCTGCTACCGGCGGTGCGTGAGGCCGCTGGTCGGCAGGCGTTGCGCCAGCCGTACGAGCAGGCGTCGATCGAGCTGTGTCGGCTCGGCGTGGACGCGGTGGCGTTGGGTGCGGCCACGCTGCCGATCGCCCGGTTCCTCACCGAAGGCGGCGTACGTCGCTGAGGGCAAAACGCCCAGAACAAACCTTCGGGATAAATAACAGTGTTATAGATCGATGTCTTGACGCCGTCGCAACCGCGCCGCAACACTCCTACGAGAGCGCTCTCCATCCCGCGGCGTCGCATCGGCGGCACCACCCACGGCACCACGGGCGAGCCCGACCCCACCCGCGCGTCGTCCGTAACCCCCTATCGACAGGCGATGTCATGACATCTCGTGCTACATCCGTACGCCCGCGTCCCCGGCGTGCCCTCCGGCACCTGCTCCTCGGGCTGACCGTTGCCCTGGTCGCGGCCCTCACCCCGACCGCCGCTCCGACACCGGCGCAGGCCGCCCCCACCCTGCTCTCCCAGGGCCGCCCAGCCACCGCCTCGTCCACCGAGAACGCCGGCACGCCCGCGACCGCCGCCGTCGACGGCAACACCGGCACCCGGTGGGCCAGCGCGTTCAGCGACCCCCAGTGGCTCCAGGTCGACCTGGGCGCCCGAGCCACCCTCAGCCAGGTGACCCTGCAGTGGGAGGGTGCCTACGCCCGCGCCTTCCAGCTCCAGACCTCCGACGACGGAACCACCTGGACCTCCGTCTACAGCACCACCGCCGGCACCGGCGGCACGCAGACCCTCGCCGTCACCGGAGCCGGCCGGTACGTCCGGATGTACGGCACCGCTCGGGCCACCGGCTACGGCTACTCGCTCTGGGAGTTCCAGGTCTACGGCGAGGCCGGCGGCACCACACCCACCTGCGGCAGCGCCAACGCCGCGCTGAACCAGCCGGCCACCGCCTCGTCCACCGAGAACGCCGGCACGCCCGCGTCCGCGGCCGTCGACGGCAACACCGGCACCCGCTGGGCCAGCGCCGCCAGCGACCCCCAGTGGCTGCGCGTCGACCTCGGCAGCACCCGGTCGATCTGCCGGGTGGCGCTCACCTGGGAGGCCGCGTACGCCCGGGCCTTCCAGCTCCAGACCTCGGCCGACGGCAGCACCTGGACCACCATCTACTCGACCACCACCGGCGCCGGCGGCACGCAGAGCCTCACCGTCACCGGCAGCGGCCGTTACCTGCGGGTGTACGGCACCGCCCGGGGCACCGCCTACGGCTACTCGCTGTGGGAGCTGACGGTCAACACGACCGGCGGAACCAGCGAGCCGCCCGTCGACCCGACCGACCCGCGCAACCCGAACCTCGGGCCGAACACCTTCGTCTTCGACCCGGGCACCCCCACCGCGACCATCCAGAGTCGACTGAACACCCTCTTCACCCAGCAGGAGACCAACCAGTTCGGCCCGCAGCGCTACGCGGTGCTGTTCAAGCCGGGCACCTACACCGCCGACGTCAACCTCGGCTTCTTCACCCAGGTCGCCGGCCTCGGCATGAGCCCGGACGACGTCAACCTCAACGGGCACGTCCGGGTGGAGGCGACCTGGTTCGGCGGCAACGCCACCCAGAACTTCTGGCGGGCCGCGGAGAACCTCTCGGTCACCCTGCCGGCCGGGGTGAGTGTCGAGCGCTGGGCCGTGTCCCAGGCCGCGCCGTACCGGCGGATGCACCTGCGCGGCGCGCAGAACCAGATCCAGCTGTGGAACGGCGGCGACGGTTGGTCCAGTGGTGGTCTGATGGCCGACACCCGCGTCGACGGACTGGTCGTCTCCGGCTCGCAGCAGCAGTGGTACTCCCGCAACAGCGAGTTCGGCAACGGCTGGACCGGCTCGGTGTGGAACATGGTCTTCCAGGGCGTGACCGGCGCGCCGCCGCCGCACTTCCCCAACCCGTCGCACACCGTCATCGCCCAGACCCCGCAGGTGCGCGAGAAGCCCTTCCTGTACGTCGACGGCACCGGTGAGTACCGGGTCTTCGTGCCGGCGCTGCGCAGCAACTCCACGGGCACCAGCTGGTACAACAAGACCCCTGCCGGCTCGTCGATCTCGCTGTCGCAGTTCTTCGTCGTCCAGCCCGGCACCGGCGCGGCCACCATCAACGCCGCCCTCGCGCAGGGCAAGCACCTGCTGTTCACCCCGGGCGTGCACCGCGTCACCGAGCCGATCCAGGTCAACCGGGCCGACACGGTCATCCTCGGCCTCGGCCTGGCAACCATCCAGGCCGACAACGGCAGCGTGGGCATGCGGGTGGCCGACGTGGACGGCGTGAAGGTGGCCGGCCTCATGTTCGAGGCCGGCACGACCAATTCACCGGTGCTCATGGAGGTCGGTCCGGCCGGCTCGTCGGCGACCCACGCCGCGAACCCGACCTCGCTGCACGACGTGTTCTTCCGCATCGGCGGGCCGCACGTCGGCAAGGCCACCAACACGCTGACCGTCAACAGCGACAACGTGATCGGCGACCACATGTGGCTGTGGCGGGCCGACCACGCCGCCGACGGCGTGCCCACCGGATGGACGCTGAACACCGCCGACACCGGGCTGACCGTCAACGGCGACGACGTCACCATGTACGGCCTCTTCGTCGAGCACTACCAGAAGTACCAGACCGTCTGGAACGGCAACGGCGGGCGGACGTACTTCTACCAGAACGAGATGCCCTACGACCCGCCCAACCAGGGCGCCTGGACGAACGGCGCGACCCGCGGGTACGCGGCGTACAAGGTCGCCGACTCGGTCACCAGCCACCAGGCGTTCGGGCTCGGCAGCTACTGCTACTTCAACGTCAACCCGGCCGTCGTCGCCGACCGGGCCATCGAGGCGCCCACCAACCCGAACGTGCGGTTCACCAACATGGTCACCGTCTCGCTCGGCGGCGTCGGCACCATCAACCGGGTGATCAACAACGCCGGCGGCACGGCCAACGCGGCCAACCAGCAGGTGTACCTGACCACCTACCCCTGACCGGGGCGCCCGCGCCGGTCCGGTCGCGCCGTCGACCGGGCCGGTCGGGGCGCACCGTGGACCGGGCCGGCCGGGTCCCGCCGAAGACCCGGTCGGCCCGGTCGCGCCTCACCGTGCCAGCGCCTCGGCCGCCGCCCGTTCGCCGGCTCGCACCGCACCCTCCAGGTAGCCGGCCCAGTGGGTGGCCGTCTCGGTGCCCGCCCAATACACCCGCCCCACCCCGGCGCGCAGCCTCGGGCCGTACGTGCTCCAGGTTCCCGGGGTGAGCGAGCCGCAGAAGCACCCGCGGGTCCACGGATCGGCCGACCAGTCGTACTCGACCACCTCCATCGGAGTCCGGGCCCGTGGCCCGACCAGTGCGGCGAACGCGTCCAGCACGCGCCGCCGACGTCCGGCCGGGGACGTCGCGCGCAGCGTGGCCGCGTCCGCGCCGTAGCTGAACCCGGTCAGTACCCCGCACGCCGAGGTCGGGGTGCTGTTGTCCACCGTCTCGGTGAGCGGTCCGGCGCTGCTGGTGGCCACACCGGAGAGCCCGTCGTCGCGCCAGAACGGCTCCGGGTAGACGGCGTGCACCTTCAGCGCCGACCCCATCGGCATCCGCTGGGTCAGTCCGTCGCGCAGCGGCGGCAGCGGCGGGTCGTACCGGATCCGGCCGGCCAGTGCCGGCGCCAGCGCGACCACCACCGCATCGCCGTCGACGCGGCCCGTGTCGGTGCGCACCGTGACCCCGTCCGCGTCCTGCCCGATCGCGCGCACCGGCTCGGCCAACCGCAGCGTCCCCGGCGGTAGCGCGGACGCCATCCGCTCGGCCAGCGCGGGTGGCCCACCCACGATCCGGTCCTGCTGCGCGCCGCCGGCCATCCCCAACAGGACCGCGGTGCCGCCGCCGCTGCGCAGGTAGAACAGCAACTGGAGCAGGGAGATCTCGTCCGCTCCGGTGGCCAGCAGACCACCGGCGAGCAGCCGACCGAGGTAGTCGCCGGTGTCGGGGTCCCCGGCCGTCGTCCGCAGCCAACCGCCGAGGATCGTCCGGTCCCACTGGGCGGCCTCCGGCGCCCGCCAGGGTGCGGCCGGGTCCAGCCGTGCGGCGTACTCGTCGAGCAGGCCGAGCACCCGACCGGCCGGCGCCGGCGGCGCGGCCCGCCGCTGGCCGGCCCAGAGCAGGGTGGACGCGCCGACCGCCGCCGACGCGAAGGTGGCCAGCCCGTGCTCGGCGACCAGCGCGTACATCCGGTCCTGGGTCGGGCCGATCCACTGCGCGCCCAGGTCGAGTTGGGTGCCGTCGGGCAGCCAGCGGGTCAGCACCCGACCGCCCACCCGGTCGCGGGCCTCCAGCACCCGCACGTGCGCACCGGCGCGGGTCAGCGCCAGCGCGGCGGCGAGCCCGGAGAATCCGGCGCCGACCACCACCACCCGGCTGCCGTCGGTCACCCCGAGGTCTACCCGCCGCGTGCGCGTGTATGACTCCCGGCGTTCCCGGTGCTGATCGCGTTCCGGCTGTACGGGGTGCACAACACCATGTGTCGCGTCCTTTGCTCTGGTTCAATCCACGCAACATTCGACGTCGCTCACCGTTGCGTGTGATGAAGCAGAGCAAAGGCGGCGATGCCCACCTGGGAGCCCGGCAGCCACCGGGTCCGCGGCACGCCTGGACGACCACCACGTGCGCCGCGCCGTTCGCCGCCCTCCGCACCGCCCGCGCGTTTGTCGGCGGACCGGGCCGGGAACCCGAGGCACCCGCCGACCGCGGCGTTCCCGCGGCCGCAGGAACGGATGGAGTAGGCCATGACGCGCCGTGCGACGGCCGCCCGCACCGTGCCCGACCTGGCCACCCTGACGCTCGGTGTCGAGGAGGAGTTCCTGCTGCTCGACCCGGACAGCGAGCGGAACCTGCCGGTGGCCGACCGGGTGCTGGCCGCGCTGCACGGCCCGGCCCGGGAGCAGAGCCGGCAGGAGTTCCGGCACAGCATGGTCGAGATGGTCACCCCGGTCTGCGCCGACCTCGCCGAGCTGCGCGCGCAGCTGGTGGCGTTGCGCCGCGCCGCCGCCGAGGCCGCCACGGCTGCCGGGGCCCGGCTGGTGGCCGTCGGCGCCACCCCGGTGGCCGAGCCGCACCGGACGGTGCCCGACAAACCGCGCTACCACGCCATGTCCCGCCGGTACGGGCCGGTGGCGCACGACCCGGCGGTCTGCGGCTGTCACGTGCACGTCGGGCTGCCCGACCGCGAACTGGCCGTGCAGGTCTGCAACCACCTGCGGGTGTGGCTGCCGGTGGTGCAGGCGATCACCACCAACTCACCCCTGCACGACGGGCGGGACACCGGTCACGCCAGCTGGCGGTCGATGCAGTTGGAACGCTGGCCCAGTATCGGCCCGACACCGTACTTCGACTGCGCCGCCGACTACGACCGCACGGTCGACGAGCTGATCGCCGCCGGCATCATGCTGGACGCCGCGATGGTCTACTGGTACGCCCGGCCGTCGTCGGCGTACCCGACGGTGGAGGTGCGGGTGGGTGACGTCTGCGCGGACGTGGACGACTCCGTGCTGGTCGCCGCGCTGGTCCGGGCGTTGGTCGGCACCCTCGCCGACGACGTGCGCGCCGGCGTGGCCGCTCCGGACACCCGCGACTGTCTGATCGCCGCGGCGCACTGGCGGGCCGCCCACGACGGCCTCGACGGCGAGCTGATCGACCTGCGCGCCGGCGGCGCCCGGCCAGCCTGGGAGCTGGTCGACGATCTGCTGTCGGTGGTCGCTCCGGCTCTCCTTCGGCACGGCGACCTGGGGTACGTGGTGGCCCAGCTGGCCCGGCTGCGCCGCGACGGCACCGGCGCGACCCGGCAGCGTCGGGTGCTGGAGCGTACCGGTGACCTGCGCGAGGTCCTCGACGACCTGGCTGACCGCACGACCGCGGGGTGACCGGCGCTCAGCGGATGCCGTGCGACTGGAGCCAGAGCTCCAACAGCCCGAGCTGCCACAGCTTGTTGCTGCCGGCCGCCGCCGCGGCCCGGTCCGGTTCGGCCAGCAGTCGGGCCACGTACTCCGGGCGGAACAGACCTCTCTCGCGCGCGGCCGGCGCCTGCAACGCCTCGGCGACCAGCTCGCGCACCGGCCCGTCCACGTTGCGCAGCGCCGGCACCGGGAAGTAGCCCTTGGGCCGGTCGATCACCTCGGCCGGCAGCACCTCCCGGGCGACCTCCTTCAGCACCCCCTTGCCGCCCAGGGCCACCTTGTGCTCGGGGGGACAGTGGGCAGCCAGGGTGACCAGGTCCTGGTCGAGGAACGGGGTACGCACCTCCAGGCCCCACGCCATGCTCATGTTGTCCACGCGCTTGACCGGATCGTCGGGCAGCATCAGGTGGGTGTCCAGGCGCAGCACCGCGTCCAGAGCGGTCTGCGCCCCGGGCGCGGCGAGGTGCGCGGCGAGCAACTCCCGGCTGGCGTCGTGGTCCAGCGCGTACGCCGGGCCGACGATGCCGCGCAGCTCGTCGTGGTCCCGGTCGAAGAACGCGGCGGCGAACGTCTCGCCCGCGCCGTGCCGGGACGCCTCGACGAGCGGCTGGTGGTAGCCGTAGCCGGCGAACACCTCGTCGGCGCCCTGCCCGGACTGGGCCACCTTCACGTGCCGGGCCACCTGCTCGCAGAGCAGGTGGAAGGCGACCACGTCGTGGCTGCCCATCGGCTCGGCCATGGCCAGCACGGCACGCCGCAGGGCGGGCACCAGGTCGTCGTCGGCGAGCCGGATCCGCTGGTGGTCGGTGTCGTACGCGGTGGCCACCAGGTCGGAGTAGTGGAACTCGTCGCCGGTCTCGTCACCGCGGCTCTCGAAGCCGATGCTGAACGTCCGCAGGTGCTGCTGGCCGGCCTCGGCGAGCAGCGCCACGATGAGGCTGGAATCCAGACCGCCGGAGAGCAGCACACCGACCGGAACGTCGGCGACCAGCCGTCGGCGTACGGCGGTGCGGAGCGCCTCCCCGACGGCGGCCCGCCACCCGGCGGCGTCCATCCCGGTGTCGGCGGGTTCCCGCACGTAGTCCGGACGCCAGTACACCTCCTCCCGGCTGCTGCCGTCGGCCTCGATCACCCGCAGGGTGGCCGGCGGCAGCTTGCGCACGCCGCGCAGCACGGTCCGCGGCGCGGGCACGATGGAGTGCCACGACAGGTAGTGGTGCAGCGCCACCGGGTCGATGCTGGTGTCCACGTCGCCGGCGCGCAGCAGGGCCGGCAGGGTGGAGGCGAACCGGAGCCGCCCCGGGGTCTCGGCGAGGTACAGCGGCTTGATGCCGAGCCGGTCGCGGGCCAGCACCAGCCGGCGCCGGGCCCGGTCGACCAGCCCGATCGCGAACATGCCGACCAGGTGGTCGACGAAGCGCTCACCCCAGTGCGCGTACGCCACCAGGATCACCTCGGTGTCGCTGGTGGACCCGAAGGAGTACCCCGCGTTGTGCAGCTCCTCGCGCAGCTCGGGATAGTTGTAGACGCAGCCGTTGAAGACCAGCGCGAGGCCCAGGTCGTCGCGGACCATGGGCTGCCCGCCCGCGTCGGACAGGTCGATGATGGTCAGCCGACGATGCCCGAGGGTCACCCAGCCGTCCGCGAACAGCCCCTCGCCGTCCGGGCCTCGGGACCGCATCTCCTCGGTCATCCGGGTGACAGCCGCGGCGTCGGGTTGACCGCCGTCGAACCGCGCCTCCCCGCTGATTCCGCACATCAGCGGCGACCATCGCTCGGACGGGACCGCAGAAGCACCACACCCTCCTGATCCCGAACGCTTGTCGAGGTCGGTCCCGCGCCGGGCGGCTCGGCTACCCGCCGGGGCGGGGCGCAAACGTCCCCACCAGCGCCGCGCCCCTGGCGGGCGGACGGATCCCGGCCCGACGTGTCAGTCGAGCAGGGTGCGCAGGATGCGGGTGAACTGCTCGCGGTCGGCCGGGGCCAGGTGGCCGAAGAAGCGGTCGGCCTCGACGCGCCGGGCCGCCCGGATGGCGGCGCTGATCCGCGTACCCTCGTCGGTCAACGCGACCAGGGTGGCACGGCGGTCGGCCGGGTCGGGCCGGCGCTCGACGAGCCCCCGGGCCTGGAGGTCGTCGACGACCTCGGTGGCCGAGCGGGGCGCGATGTGCAGGTGCTCGGCGAGCGTGCCGGGGCGCACCAGGCCGTGGCGGGCCAGCACGCCGAGCGCCCGGGACTGGCTCGGGGTGACGTCCCACGGCTCCAGCGACTCCCGCGCCTGCCGGCGTAGCCGGGCGGCGACCGCCCAGAACGTCTCGGCAAGGCTCTCGTCGTCGCCGTCCGCCGTGCGCTCCATCACGGGGAATACGGTAGCAGGAGATGCGGTTGTTGCCTCATGATGAGGTAACCTCAGCAATATCCCCGACGAGAGGCAACTCCCCTTGGAACCCACCCCCGCCGGCCGCGACCGCGGCCCCCGCACGGTCAGCGCCGCCGAGAAGGAGCAGGCCAGCCAGGTGTCGCTGCGCCGCATCGGCCGCCTCTTCACCGGTCACCGCGCCGCCCTGGCCGTGGTCACCGCGATCATCGTGGCCTCCTCGATCATCGCGATGGCCACCCCGTTCCTGCTCCGCGACGTGATCGACCGGGCCCTGCCGCAGAGCGACCTGACGCTGCTGGTCTGGCTGGTCGTCGGCATGGTCGCCGTGGCCGCGGTGACCTCCGTGCTCGGCGTGGTGCAGACCTGGATCTCCACCCGGGTCGGGCAGCAGATCATGCACCGGCTGCGCACCGACGTCTTCAGCCACCTCCAGCGCCAGTCGCTGGGCTTCTTCACCCGCACCCGCACCGGCGAGGTGCAGTCCAGGATCACCAACGACATCGGCGGCATGCAGTCGGTGGTCACCTCCACCGCCACGTCCGTCGCGTCCAACCTGACCACCGTGGTCGCCACCGTGGTGGCCATGGTCGCGTTGTCCTGGCAGCTCTCCCTGGTCTCGCTCGTGGTGCTGCCGCCGGCGATCTGGCTCACCCGCCGCGTCGCCCGGATGCGCCGGGAGGTCACCGCGCAGCGCCAACGCGAACTCGCCGACCTCAACGTCACCATCGACGAGGGCCTCTCGATCAGCGGCGTGCAACTGGCCAAGACCCTCGGCACCGGCCCCGCCCTCGTCGAGCGCTTCACCACCTCGTCGGCCCGCCTCGTCGACCTGGAGCTGCGCAGCGAGCTGGCCGGCCGCTGGCGGATGGCCTCGATGAGCGTCATCTTCGCCGCCGTACCGGCGGTCATCTACCTGAGCGCCGGGCTGCCCGGCACCGCCGGCACGCTCAGCATCGGCACCCTGGTCGCCTTCACCGCCCTGCAGAACGGCCTGTTCCGTCCCCTGATGGGGCTGCTCAACGTGGGTGTGTCGTTGACCGCCTCGTTGGCGCTGTTCGCCCGGATCTTCGAATACCTCGACCTGCCGGTCGACGTCGCCGACCCCGCCGACCCGGTGCACCTGGACCCCCGCCGCGTGCGCGGCGACCTGCGCCTGGAGGAGGTCACCTTCAGCTACCCGGGCAGCGACACCGCCGCCGTCGCCGGGATCACCCTCGACGTGCCCGCCGGCACCAGCCTCGCCCTCGTCGGCGAGACCGGCTCCGGCAAGAGCACCCTCGCCGGGCTGGTCAGCCGGCTGCACGACCCCAACAGCGGCCGGCTCACCGTCGACGGCGTCGACCTGCGCGACCTTCGCCTGGCCAACCTGGCCGCGATCGTCGGTGTGGTCAGCCAGGAGACCTACCTGCTGCACACCACCGTCCGGGAGAACCTGCGCTACGCCCGGCCGGACGCCACCGACTCCGACATCGAGGACGCCGCCCGCGCGGCGCAGATCCACGACCTGATCGCCGGCCTGCCCGACGGGTACGACACCATGGTCGGCTCGCGCGGGCACCGGTTCTCCGGCGGCGAGAAGCAGCGCCTCGCCATCGCCCGTACGCTGCTGCGCGACCCCCGCATCCTGGTCCTCGACGAGGCCACCAGCGCACTGGACACCGAGACCGAACGCGCCGTGCAGCGGGCATTCGACGTGCTCGCCGAGGGCCGCACCACGATCACCATCGCGCACCGGCTCTCCACCGTCCGCGACGCCGACCAGATCGCGGTGCTCGACCACGGCCGCATCGTCGAGGCCGGCACCCACGACAGCCTGCTGCACCACAACGGCCGCTACGCCACCCTGGCCGCCTGACTCTGTCGGAAAAACCCAGCAGTGCCAGGTGACGGGCTTGCCTGGTGCTGGCAGTCTCGGCGACGTGGGCACGCTTCTGACGCAGCTTCCGGCGCTCCTCGGTGTACTGGTCGGCACGCTCGGTACGATCCTCGCCACGTCGTTGGCCGACCGCGCTCGTTGGCGGCGCAGCCAGGGTGTCCGCTGGGACGAGCGGCGCCTGGACGCGTACGTCGAGTACGCGCACGCCATCAAGGAGAGTCACGCGGTGGCGTTGCGGATGACAGCCGATCACCGGCCAGGATCGCGTAGCCACCCGATCGCCCGGGAGGACGGCCTGGCCCGACTGGCCGAGACCGATGCCCGGCGCACCATCGTCTGGGAGAACCTGCTGCTGCTCGGCGACGAGCCGACGGTCGTGGCGGCCGCCGGTTGGCGGGACGCGGTCTGGCAGGTCGAGCGGCTCGCGCGCGGATTCGTCGACCCGCCGGAAGAGATCGCCGGGATGCTCACCCGGGTCAACGAGGCACGCGACGACTACTACCGCGCCGCCCGCCGCAGCCTGGGCGTCCACGGCGGATCGGTAGAGCAGTCAGCGTCGCTGCGACAGGCACTCCTCGATCGGTCGAGCGTGCGTCCCGTGCCAGCGGAGCAGCGGACGGTTTGATCGTGCGCCGTCAGGGTGAGTGTGCTGGTCCTGAGGTGTCGGCCTGCAAACATGCTCAGCGCGGCGGGGTCGAGCTGGGTTGGGGTGGGATGGGTGGCGGGTCGGTGGGGTTGCGCTGGTGGGAGTGGAGGAGGTCGTTGATCCAGCGGGCTGCTTCCCGCTGCGCGCTGAGCAGGTGGTCGCGGGCGTCCGCCAGGTCCTGATCTCCGCCGTCCACGTGGTCGTTCAGGATCGCCGTCCACCGGCTGCTCAACTCTCGGGCGTACCGCGCCCTTCGCAGCTGCTCGTCGAACTGGTACTCCAGTTTCATCAGCCGGTCGACGTGCGGCTGGTACGTCGGCATGATCCGCTCGTCGAGCCGGACGGTGGCGTCGGGTTGGCAGGTGAGGACGACGTCGCCACGCTCGTAGGTCCAGACGGGGTCGTCGGTGAGCGCCCGCTGCAACGCCCGCTCCAGGTCGGCGGCTCGGTGCGGGGGCAGGTCCCGGGCGAGGTCCGCGGCGAGCCGGGTCAGCCGTTGGATGGCATTGGGCTGGAAGTAGTCCACGTACCAGCTCAACACCTCGGAGCGCAGGCTCGCGGGCGACGACCAGGCGAACGTGGCGCGGATGTAGAACGAGTACACGTAGCCCCGGGCGGGCACCGCTATCGGTCGCGGCGCGCCGCGCTGTTCGACGAGGGGGCCGGACGGCGACGGTGCGGCGCCAGACCCTACGGGCGCCTCGTCCTGCAGCGACGCGACGAGTCGATCCCAGGACCGTGCCCACCACCGCCAGCCGCGGACACTCGCGTTCCGGGTGATGGTCAGCCCGCGGATGCCGCGGTGCCGCCACCGGTCCGCAGGTCTCGGCCTCCCGTCGGGGGCGTCCGTCATGGCACCCCTCCATCGTCACGGATCTGCGTTTCACGCTAACAACCGGTGACCGATTTGCCCGCCGCCACGCCGTCGAGGGATCGGCGACACGGCGGCCGGGGGACCGCCGTCGGGGAAGCAGATCATCCGGGGTTCACCGAGCATTGTGGAGCAGTTGGCACGGTGGGAGCTGTTGCCGGCGGTCAGCAACGGTGAGACTGGTCCCGATCTGACAATGACTCAGATCGATGGATTGAATGGTCTGGAGGCAGCCTGTGTCCACCCTCGTGTCCCCGTTGGCCACGCTCGGCGTGATCCGCCGGCGTATCACCACCCTCGTCCTGCTCCTCGCCACGGTCGGCGCCGCGCTGGTCGGACCGTCCGTGGTGACCCCACGACTGACCGACTCCGCCTCGGCGGCGGTCTACGGCTCCTGCACCGTCAGCCGCTGCGCGGACGCCCGCACCGCCCGGTCGGGGTGGTCCGCCAAGGGCTTCCCGACCAGTCGCGGCTGGTACTCCTGGAGCGGTGGCAAGTCCAACTTCGCCGGCGGCCAGTTCTACAACTACGAGGGTCAACTGCCCACCAACGCCACCTACTACGAGTACGACGTCTATCCGCGCACCCAGGGCGCCGCGCGGGACGCGTACCGGATCGTGGTGAACCGCAGCACCGGGGTCACCTGGTTCTCGCCCAACCACTACACCGACTTCTACCGGCTCTGAGGGGTGTCGGGGGGCCGGCCGACCCGGCCGGCCCCGCCGTCGCCTCCCGGCGAGATCAGGAGACACGCGATGGTCGAGCAGGACGGTGGTCGGCTGCCCGATTGGTTGACCGTGTTCCGGGACGCTCCGGAGGTGTCGGGCGCGTCGGTGTTGGCCGGCGCGGCGACCCGGACCCGACCCGCGCTCTTCGCCGCGTTGACCGACGCGCTCGCCCTGCCGGCCTACCTGGGCAGCACCTGGGACGCCCTCGCCGACGTGCTGTCCGACCGCCTGGACGCCGGCCCGCTCACCCTGCTGGTTCACGACGCCGGACAGCTGCTCGCCGACGAACCGGCCGGCCAGTACGCCCTGCTGCTCGCCGTACTCGGCGATCTCGCCGCCACCGCGCCGCACCCCCTGCGGGTCGTTCTCGCCAATGTCTCCTCCGGTGGGCCGCTGCCCGGGCCGGAGCCTCACGGAGGGTGACGTCACGGGGGCGTGCGTGTCTCGACGGGCGTGATGCCCCTGAGGCATCTAAATGACCCTGTGGCATCCCGCGTTGCCCACGTCACGCCACACAGCCCACGCGGCGCCGGCTGTGTGGGTGCTCAGTTTCCGACAGTCCGGGCCGCCTCTGCTAACGGTGACGGTGGCGGTGACGCTCGGGTGACGGGCCCTTCGCGATCCTCGTGCCGAGCCGGACAGCGTGTGCCGGCGCGAGCAGCGGGGAGGCCGGGGCGGTGGACTTCGTCGACGGGGTGCTGGTGCGGTTGGCCGATCCGGGCACCCGCGCCGCGGTCTTCGACGACGCGTCGCTGGCCCACCTCGTGGAGGCCGCGTACGACACGGAGGCGATGCCTGTCGCGCCCCCGTACGCGGCGGTGTTCGACGAGCTGACCCTCGGCTTCGCGGCCGCACCGGAGACCCTGGCCGAGGGGGAGTGGCTGGGCTCCGGCGGCACCACCCGCACCGAGCTTCGGGTACGCCTGCACGGCCTCGGCGGTCCGGCGCTGCGCATCGACGCGCTGTGGCGGGGCAGCCTGGTGGTGCGTACCAGCGTGGCGCGGGACCGGGTCGAGGACCTGGACGTGGCGGTGCCCGCCTTCGACGTCGACCCGCAGATCATCGCCGACCTGGGCGCGCTGCCGAGCGACCCGGCGCTGCTGGAGACCGAGCGCCGGACCCGGCTGGTGGCCCGGCTGCGGGCGGGGCTGCACCAGCCGGCCGCGTTCACCGACGCGCACCTGGACCGGCTGCTCGCCGGCGTGGGCGCGGCGAACGCCGGCGATCTGGTGGCACGGATGCGCGGGCAGGCCGCCGGCGCCACCGTTCAACTGCGCTACGCCGCGCCGTCGGCCGCCCCACCCACCCCGCGGCCGCTGCCCTTCGCCGCCGCCGTGCTGATCCGCGACCAGGGGTTCTCCCTGGCCGACCTGCTCGTCGAGACCCGTCTGGTGCGGGCCCGCGCCGAGGACCTGGGGCTGGACGTGCCCGCACCGGACGACGTCCGGCGGCGGCACCGGGTCGTCGCCGTCTGGGTGGTGCCCATCGAGACGTTCGACGACGACGGCTGGCCCGGCGGGGACACCGGCACCGACGCGCAACGGCGGGCCGCCCGGTTCGCACGGGCCGGCCAGTGGCTCGCCCGCAGTGGCATCGGACTGGCCGCCCTGACGACCTGAGCTCACCAGGCTCACCGACCGCAGCAGCAACTCCGTCCGGGAGGACCCGTGGCAATCACCGCAGCTTTTCCGTTCATCGAGGTCCGGATCGTGCCGCCACCGGCGCCGCTGGCCCAGCGCTCGCCGGGCGTCATCGCCGTGGTCGGCAAGGCCCCGGCCACCGCCGACGGCGGCGCGGCGCCAGCGAACACACCGGTCCGGATCGAGACCCTCGACGACGCGGTCACCAACTTCGCCCGCCGGCAGGCCGGCAACGTCGTCCGCAACGCCCTCTACAACTCCCTGGAGCTGGCCTTCCTGCAGGATCCGCGGCCCGCCAAGGTGTACGGGGTCAAGGTCGCCGGCGACGACTACGCCGCCGCGCTCAGCGGGCTGGAGGCCGCCGACGACGTGACCATGGTGTCGCTGGCCAACGAGTCAGCCGTCGGCAACCCCGCCGGGGCGAACCCGCCGACCGGGTTGCAGGCGCTCAAGGCGCACGTGGAGTCGATGTCCGCGGCCGGCCAGCGGCGGATCGGCTTCGCGATGGTCAACCCGGCGACCGAGAAGAGCCCCACCTACGTCGCCGACATCGTCACCGCGGCGAATCCACTCAAGAGCAGCACCAGCCGGATGGTGATGATCGCCGCCCGGGGAGCGGACGGCGACGCGGCCACCGCGGCGATGGCCGCCGTGGCCGGACTGCCGGTGCACCACAGCATCGTGCTCAAGAAGATCCGTGGGGTGGCCATGCCGGTGGCCAAGCAGTACAGCCCGGCCGAGATCAAGGGCCTCTCCGAGGCCAACCTCACGCCGATCATCGACCCGACGCTGATCACCGGGGAGAGCCTGCACTTCGCCGACGGGCGGCTGTTCACCTCCGATGCGAGCCTGCTGCACGTCGACCTGGTCCGCACCCTCGACCAGATCGAGTTCCTGCTCCGCGCCGGCCTGATCGGCCTGGTCGGGGACGCGCGCATCACCAAGCCGGGCATGACCCTGCTGAAGACCCAGGTGGACGGCATCCTCGGCCCCCTCAAGCGGCAGGCGGTGATCGACGACTACCGCATCGAGATCCCGGTGCTGGACATCCTCGCCATCCCCGAGGTCGCGCGTACCGCCACCGACACCTCGATCGTCACCGCCGCCCGGGCCGACCGCACCGTCGACCTGGTCGTCACCGTCACGTACGGCCCGGCCGTGAGCCGCCTGCTGGTCACGCTCGTGGCCAAGTTCTGACCCGGAGGAACCAGACCATGGAGTGGAAGACCCGCCTCGCGGTGCAGTACACCAAGGGCACCGAGACGGTGTTGATCAGCCCGATCGACTCGTTCAGCCCGTCCTTCTCGCTCAACGTCGAGCCGCTGCACTCGTGCGAGGTGACCCACATGGGTGCCATCCACGCGCCGGTGTCGATGAACTTCACGATGACCGTCAAGGCGATCGGGGACGTCGCCGGTCGGCTCACCAAGCTGGCGCTCGACGGTGAGCTGTTCGACATCGCGCTGCTGGAGCACACCGGCGACGACTGGGCTTTCTCGTCCTTCGTCCTGCAGGACTGCATGATCACCAGCGCGACGCCGACCACCGCCACCATCTCCGGCGCGCCGGCGGCGACCTTCAGCGGCTTCAGCCTGGCCGCGTCGGTCGACCCGAAGACCGGCGACCCGTCCGTGCTGCCCTGACCGGGCAGGACGACAACCCGCCGACGACGAACCGGAGGTAGCAGATGGCGACCGGAGCTGGTCGGGCCGCCCGGGTCACCCGTACCGGGCTGGCCCTGGTGCACGCGGGTGAGCTGGTGCTGCCGGCGGCCGGCAGCGAGGCCGAGGCCGAGCAGGTGGCCGAGGACGATCGCGCGGTCATCGCGTACCACTTTCCGGTGGAGATCGAGGTGGTCGCCGCCGGCGGTGCGGTCGACGCCGACGCGCTCGCCGACCTCGCGCTGGCCCGGCTCGCCGAGCACCTGGACGGGCGGGCCTGACGTGGCCATCTCGGTGCACGTGCCGGTGCGGATCCGGCTGGACGCCCGGTCGGTGACCGAGCGGCCGGAGGAGGTGACCGAGGCGCTGGCCGCGGCCCTGGCCCGCGCCCTGGAACGCTCCCGGCGCGAGGTGGTCGCGCCCCGCGGCGGCTATCTGGAGGTACGCGCCGAAGCGCCGCAGTTCCGCTGGACCGGCGCGGCCGGCGAGCGGGTGTCCCCGGAGGACCGACGGGCCTTCGAGGCCCGGCTGCGCCGGCGCGTCGACGAGGTGGTGAGCGCGGCGCGGCTCGACCCGGGGCTGCCGGTCGGGGTGGCCGCGCCGCTGAGCCGGCCGCCCGAGGAGCTGTTCGACCCGTCACGGATGCGCCACCTGCTGGCCGTCTACCGGCTGCCGTCCTACGACGACGGTGGTGACGCCACCGAGGTGCCGGTGGACGGCGGCGACGAGGCGCCCACGGTGACCTACCAGTGGCTGCTGCGCCCGGCCACCTACCTGGTGGGCCACCTCACCGAGTTGGGTCGGGAGGCGGTACGCCAGCACGGCGGCCTGCCGTCGGGCACCCCACAGGGTGTGATCGCCCGGGTGGTCGGCTCCGACGGCCGACCGGCCTGGGCGGTCATGGTGAACACCACACCGTGGTCGGTGCTCACCTTCGAGCGGTTCGGCGAGACGGTGTTCAGGGCCACCCCGCAGCCACACTTCGAGGTGGAGGAGCGGGTGCCCAGCCCGCAGCCCGGAACGGTGCAGCGGCGGCCGGTCGCCGACCGGAGCGCCCTGGTGGCCATGGTGGACGAGGAACTCAGCCCCGACATCCGGCAACGGCTGCGGATCGCCCAGCCGCGCGGTGAGACGACCACCGTGGACGAGTACCAGGCGCAGATCGAGCGGGCCGTCACGGCGGAGGTGTCCCGGCGCGTCGATGCGATCCTCGCCTCGGTGGGCGGGGCGACGCCGACCTGCCTCGTGGTGGTCAGCATCGGCGGGGTCTCCCTGCTGCTGGTGGGCACCGAGGAGACCGACGCCACCATGCACTGGACCGGCACGGCCAACCTGTTGCCGATCACCGTCGAGCAGCGCCCGGCCGCCCCGCCGGACCCGAACGCACCGGCCGGCGGAGGCGTCGGCGACGGCACGGGTTCCGGGGCCGGCAGCGGTACCGGCAGCGGGTCCGGCGCGGGCACCGGTACCGGCAGCGGACCGGGCGGCACCGGCGGCGTTGGCACCGGGCCGGGCGGTGGCGCCGGCGGCACCGGGGACGGCGCCGCCGGTGCCCGGCGGGGCGGGTTCGTCTTCGACCCCAGCACCCCGAGCGCCCCACCCGGCACCGAGGGCCGGCGCTTTCCCGTCGTCGGCGGCGACCACGCCGAGCTGCCCGCCTGCGCTCCGCTCAACGGTGAGCCCGAGTTGGACGCGCTCGGCCCGGACGGCGACGAGCTGCGCCGACTGATGGACGACATCGCGTTCCGCCTGCAGTCGGGCGAGCCGTGCCGATATCCGGCGAACTTCTGCCTCCAGGCCGCCGCCATGCTGCGGGGCCGGTCCGCGGCGATCAGCGTGCTGGTCGGGGCCGCCGAACGGGAGGCGTTCAGCCGGCCCGTCCCGGAGGGCACCGGTGGGCTCGGGCCGCTGGACTTCCGGCCGGTCGCCTCGCCCGCCGTGCAGTTCCTACGCCACCTGGCCGGTGTGGTGCCCCGCCTGGACCACCTCGCCCAATTGATCATGCGCCGTTACAGCCAGCCCGAGCACTTCGCCCGGATCCAGGGTGGCTGGATCGACTCGTCCGCCTCCTGGAACCTGCACTTCGTGCAGCGGTTCAGCGTCGCGCTCAAGGGCGCCGTCGGGCAGCTGTTCATCGTGGGCAGTCAGGCGATGCTGGTGCAACTGCTGCTCACCTCGCGGACCGGCATCGACGCACGGATCACCAACTTCAACCGGTACGCCCCGATCTTCGAGCGGCTGATCGTCTCCCAGCTCAGCGACTACGCCGAACTGCGGGGGCTGCGCGAGCGGCTGCGCCGCCACGAGGCCGCCCGGTGGACGTCTACGCAGACCGCGATGGGCGGCGACGCCCTGGCCGCGGCGAGCGTGACCAACCCGGCGACCGCCTGGTACGGAGCCGCCCGCGCCATCTCCGGCGCGTTCCTCGCCGCCGAGGCCACGTTGACCAGTCCCGGTGCGGCCGGCGAGATCGTCGAGACCGACGGCACCGCCCGGATCCGCGACTCGCACAACGTGCTCTGGACCCTCGCCGAGATCGAACAGGCGCTGGTCGTCCAACGCGGCGAGGCCGAGGGCATCGACCCGCTGGTCAAGCAGATCACCGACCTGCCCGACGTGCTGGCCCGCTTCGCCGGCAACCGGTCGGCGATCCGCGACGAGCTGTGGCGGGTGCTGCAGGAGATGCGGCGCACCAACGCCGAGATGCTCGGCCGTGCCCGCGGCGACGCGCACTTCGCGTTCCGGTCCAGCCGGATCAGCGAACACATCCCGTCGGCCACCATTCCCGGCGGACGCTTCGCCCTGCAGGGTGTCCACCTGGTCACCCACCAGCAGCTCGGCGAGTTCTTCGGCGGCAACCTCTACTACGCCACCGGCATCGACACCTTGTTCGCCACCGAGTTGGGCCGTGAGGCGCTGACCGCGTTCGGCATCACCGTCGGCATCATCGCGCTGTCCATCCTCTGCCCACCGCTGGGTTTCGTGGTCGGGGTGGCCGTCGCCGCCGTCGAGGTGGTGCACGCCCACCAGCGCGCCCGCCTCTACACCTCGATGCTCGACCCGGAGCTGGTGCTCACCCGCACCGAGGTGGAGGTCGAGCTGTTCGCCGCGTACCTCGGACTGGCGCTGTCGCTGATCCCCGAGGCCGGCACGATCGGCGGCGCGACCCTGCGCGGCGGCCGGGTCGCCCTGCGTTTCGGCGTCCGCGCCGGCCTGCGTGCCGCCCGGGGGTATGTGGTGCGCCGGGTCACCCGGCAGATTCTCGAGGCGGCGTCCCGTGACCTGCTGCAGGCGTTCCTCACCGAGATCCTGCTCAACGAGGTCCTGGAACGGGTGGTGCAGAAGCTGATGGAGCCGGTGCTCGCCTACGTGGAGCGCGAGGCGATGCTCAGTGGCGCGGTCGGCGGCCCGGAGGGCGCACGGTTCATCCTCATGGTGCTCGACTCGCAGCCCGGCGGCGCCGCCGCCCGACCGCGCGTCCCGGTGGTGCGGCCGTGACCGGGCCCCGCCGGTTCCGCGCCGGCCGCTTCCTCGACGCCGCCGCCGTGCACGCCGCCGCTGACGCCAACCCGCGCCTGCGCCGGTTCCTGCGGACGGTCGCCGCGCACAGCGAGGCCGGCGAGGTGCGCTCCCGGCGGCTGCTGGAGCACCTCATCCGCCGCATCGTCGACGACGTGGGCGACCTGCACCTGGGCAACGCGGTCGACCGGCTGGAACGCATCGGCGTGCTGCGCGACAACATCGCCGCCATCCTCGACCACGTCCTCGAGGGCGGCACCCTGCCCGAGGGGGTGCGGGTGGCGACCCTCGGCGAGTACTTCGACCAGCTCAGCACCGAGATGCGCGAGCTGAGCCGACCCCGCGAGGGCATCGTGGGCGACGCGCCGCTGCGGCTGGCCGACGACTCCGCCGCGTACGCCGAATCGCTGTTGCGGGAGTTCGACGCCGGCGGCGGTGGCGCGGCCGGCCGGCACGTCGAGCCCGCCGCCGTGGTCAACGACGCGTTCCGTGCCATGCCGGCGGAACGGCAGGCCGCGCTACGTCGTGCCGCCGAGCTGGAACCGGCCGCGCTGTGGCACGCGGTGGCCGCCGAGACCGAGGCCGGCAAACGGGCCGCCGTCGCGGACCTGGAGACCCGGCTCGGCGGCCGGCTCACCCCCGACGAGGTGGCCCGGCTGCGCACCGCCGTCGACGACCTCGGCAGGGCCCGCTCGCGCGGCCTGCAGATGAGCCAGGCCCGCCTCGCCGAGGCCCTCGCTCGGATCGCCGACCCGGACCTGCGAAGGGTGGTCGAGGGCGGTGACGTGTGGCTCACCCAGCAGCTCGCCGTGCACAACCCCGAGGCCCTGGCCACCCTGTGGCGGCGCTTCCGCGACCGGGGCGGCCGCGCCGACGACGGCCCGGGCTTCCGCGCCTACCTGCGCCACGACATGGTCACCTACGGTCGGGGCGTGCTCGGCGAGTACGCCGCGGCGTTCTCGCTGAGCAGCATCGAGCTGTTCCTCAAGGGACCGGACGCCAACGTCAAGGTCGCCGGCACGGACCTGGTCGGCATCGGCCACGACGGCTGGGTGTGGCTGATCGACGACAAGTCACACCGGTCGACCAGCGTCGGAGGGGTCAGCGCGCTCACCGACAACCTGGTCACCAACCTGCGCCGCGACGCCGCCGACTTCCGCGACGCCATCGCCCGGCTGCAACGCGACGACCCCGGCTTCACCCCCGACCCACGGATCCTGGACGCCATCTCCCGGATGGAGGACGCCGCCGCCGAGATCGAGCGGATCAACCGGCGCGGTTCGGCATCCACCCGACCGGCGCGGATCAGCGCCGCGCTGGAGGCCCGCCGCCTGCGGCTGCGGGTCACCAGCGCCGCCGGCGAGGTCCGCGAGATCACCCAGGCGCTGCGCGACCTCGGCCTGGCCGTCGAACCCACCGGTACGCCGGTGCCACTGCCACCCACCGGAGGGCGCTGAGGATGACCAGCAGCTTCATGCGGTACGGCACGGTGCCGTCCGCGATCATCAGCGACGGGATCCTGCCCATCCCGATCTGGGCGGTCACCGCCATCTCCCTGGCCCAGACCTACCACCTGCCGCCGATCGGCTCGACCGCGCACAAGGCCATCGTGGCCACCCACGACGACACCATCACGCTGACCGGGGTGCTGGTCGGCCCGGAACGCTACGCCTGGAAGTTCGCCCTGGAGACGATGGCCGAGGCGAGCAAACGGGGGACCGCGCTGGCCGCGTACTCCGGTGGGAGGTTCGGCGGCCTGATCCTGGTCACCTCGATGACCATCCGCACCGACATGCAGGTGCAGTCGCTGACCTTCAACGCCTCGGCGGCCCGCCGCGACGTGCTGGACACCACCATGACCCTCGTCCACGTGCCCCGTCCCAGCCTGCTCGGCAAGCTGCTCGACGTGGCCAGCATCGGAGTCGGCGCGCTCGCCGACGGGTTGGGAAACTGATGCCACCGTTCCCGATCGACCGCTACCTGGTGCCGGAGACGCCGATCGAGGTGCCGGCCGGGTTCACCGAGATCCGGCAGAGCCTCACCGCCGGCCTGCCGCACCGCGTCGAGCTGGGCGCCGGTGTGCACGCCGTGCTGATCCTGCCCACCGGCCTGGCCCGGCAGTGGCTCGACACCGACCCCCTCGCGGTGGTCAGCACCTCCGCCGACGACCTGGCGCCCCGGTCGACGCCGCCCACCACGCCCCGCCCACCGGTGCTGGTCGGCCGGGTGCCGCTGCGGTTGGTCGTCCGGCAGGGCACCCGGATCCTCGGCTCGGTGCCGCTCTGCGCCGGGCTGCGCCGGGTCTGCCCGGACGCCGGCCCGTCGGCCTCCGGATCCGCACCGGTCGCCGTGGAGCTCCTCGTGCTGACGTGGCTGCTGCACGCCGGGACGGTCCGTGGCTCCGGCGACTACGGCTCGTCGATCGCCCTGGCCTGGCGCCGCGCCGACCGGGCTGTCGACCAGTTCGGACCGCCGCCGATCAACGAGTTCGTCTGGCGTCGCCGCCCGCCCGCGCAACGCATCGAGTCCGAGCTGGGCGCCGGCAAGCTGCGCTACCGCTACCTGCTCGACAAGAAGCTGCGGAGGGTTCTGCGATGACGCTCACGCCGTTCCAGACCGGCCAGGTGCGCCAGGGCGCGGTCGGCAACGACGCCGGCTGGACCCTGACCTTCCACCGGGAGACCCCGACCGGGCTCAACCCGGATGTCGCACTCACCCTGTCCAGCGCCGACTACTACGCGGCCATCGACGCCGCGCTGCCCGACGGGCTGGGCCCCGGCGCGTACACCATCACCGTGCAGGGGCTTATCGACGAGCACTTCGCCGTGCTGCGCACCGCCGAGGGGCAACCGCCGCTGGTGGCCAAGCTGCACCTGTACTGGCGTGACGCCAACACCTCCGTCGGCGCGTTCTTCACCAACCTGGTCGGCGTCAACGCCGGGCCGTCACCGGCCGAGCTGACCCAGGCGCTGGTCGCCGTGCTGCGGGTCACCAAGGTGCGCCGGCGCACCGGCGAGCGGACGTACGACACCGAGCTGACGCTCGTCGAGCAGGCGTACGCCCGGCTCGGGCAGCGCGTCGCCGAACGGTTCGAGGCGGCGACGTTCACCGCCGCGATCCAGGCCATCGCCGAGCGCACCCGTGTCGACGTCACCGGCTGGGGCGCCAACCCGGACGGCACGATGACCTCCGGCGCCAGCGAGGCGGCCGGGAACGAGCGGGTCGCCTTCGGCGCCGGGCTGCTCTACCGGGCCGCGCTGGACCGGATCGGTGGGGCGCTGCAGCAGTCGCTGAACGCGTACGGGCGGGGGATGCTGCTGATCCGCGACGGCACCGTGCACGTGGGCAAGCGGCCGATCCCGTACCCGGAGGGGGAGCCGAAGCCCCTCACCCTCGCCACCGGCCTGCTGGAGTGCACCGAGAACGGTAGCCAGGACACCGACCCGTACGCGGCCACCGAGGCCGGCGGCACGGCGCCACCACACCGGCGGGCGTGGACGCTGACGTTGAAGGGCCGCCCCGACCTGAAGCCCGGCGACCTGGTGCTCTTCGACCCGCCGGCGGTGGACGAGGCGACCACGCTGGGCAGCGTCGGGGCTGCGCTGCTCGGTTCGTTCGCCGCCCCGTTCGCGCCGTCCACCGGCGAGCTGGGCGCGGGGGCGAAGCTGCTCTATCTCGGTGCCGCCCGGCACACCCTGTCGCGTACCGCCGGGTTCGTCACGGTCGTGCAGGGGGTGGAGGTCGCGTCCGCCGCCCGGGCCTGGGATACCTGGAGTGACGCGTCCGGCGTGGGCACCGCCGAACCGGTCGGCCCAGCCTCCTCACCCGGGGTCGCCGCCGCGGAGGCGGTGCGCCGCGCGGCCCGGGCGGTCCGGGGTGAGTCGCGTGGGCTGGAGATCGGCGAGGTGCGGGCGGCGGCCACCAACGCCAGCGGCGCGGTCGAGCCGCCGGCGCAGACCGAGACGGTCTGGGAGGGCCTCGCCCGCCCCGACGGCCGGCCCAACGGCGCCCGGCGGCTGCCGGTACGCCGGGAGCAGCCCGCGCCGCTGCCGGGGGTGACCTACCTGACCCCGTTCGCCTGGGGTGGTTGTGGGCTCATCCTGCCCCGCTATCCGGGCACCCGGGTGGCGCTGGCCTACCGCAACGGCGCTCCGGACGACCCGGTGGAGGTGGGTGCGCTCTGGCCCGCCGGCCACGCCCCGGTCTCCCAGCCGGGGGACTGGTGGCTCTCGCTGCCGGTCGGGGTCGCCAGCGACAGCCGCTCCTCGGTCGGCGACGCGGTGGTGCCCGCCGACCACGAGGGCACGGTGGCGCACGACCTGACCGACGGCGACGGCAACCGGGTCATCGAGCTGGGTGAGCTGACCGTGCGGGTGGGACGCGCCCAGTTGCGCGGCCGGGGCCAGCGCCCGCCACGCGCCGACGAGGCGGACAGCATCACCATCGCGCACGCCGCCGGCGGCTCGTCGATCGTGATGAAACAGGACGGCTCCATCACCATCACCGCCAAGCAGATCGACCTGGACGCGGGCAACGGCGCGGTGAACATCAGCGGCGGCACGGTCAACATCGCCGCGGACGACGTCGACGTCCAGGTCAGCAACGCGATGAACGTCCACTGAGGAGGGCGACATGGCTTTCGTGCTCACCACGTCGAGTGACGTGCACTGTCCCAGCCAGGGCACGGTCACCCCGGCCGGGCAGGCGAAGCTGACGGTGGCCGGTGCCCCGGTGGTCCGCCCGGACGGCGTCACGGGTAAGTCGGTGACCGGCTGCTTGATCACCGACAGCAACTCCACCGTCCAGTGCAAGAACGTCGTGTCGGCGTCCGGCGCCGCCCAGAAACTGCACGTCGGCGGGGCCGGGGTGGCCCTGGACACCCTGACCGGCACCACCAACGGCAGCACATCCGGCCTGACCGCCACCGCCGGGCAGAGCAAGCTGAAGGCGGTGTGAGATGGACCGGACCGAGCGCGAACGGCAGGCCGCCCAGCGCCGCTACCTCGGCTGGGGGCTGGCCTTCGAACCCACCATGCCCGGGCTGGACCTGGCCCGGGACATCGTCTTCGACGACGGCCCGAACGGCCGGGTGCTGGCCCTCGTCGCCGGTACCGGCAACGTGGCGCAGAGCCTCGCCGTGGCGTTGACCACGCTGCGCGGTTCGAACGTCTTCGACGCCACCTTCGGGTTCGACGGGCTCAACGCCCTGGCCGAACCGATCGAGCCGACCCTGGTCCGCGAGCAGGTACGGATCGGCATCATCACCCTGCTCGACCGTGATCCCCGGGTCCGCCGCATCGTCGACGTCAACCTCGACGACGGCCGGCTGGGTGTCGGCGGCACCGACAGCAGCGCCGGCGGCGCTGACGACGCGGCCCGGGCCGCGCTGCGCGCCTCCCGCACCCTGCAGGTGCAGGTCCAGTTCGAAACCATCACCGACGACCGGCTCTCGGTGCACCTCGGGGAGCTGCCCCATGTCTGACCCCACCCTTCCCGCCGAGCTGGCCGACGTGCTCGCCGTCGACGCCGCCGCGCTGCGCGCCACCGGCTCCACCGGCTTCGGCATCGTCGACAGCGGCTTCGTGCCGAAGTCCTTCGCCCGGCTGCTCGCCGAGAAGCTGGCCACCGCCCGGCTGCTCTTCGGCGAGGACGTCGACCTGACCAGCGGCGCGGTGCTGCGCAAGGTCCTCGAGCTGGCCGCGCTGGAGGACGCCCGACTGTGGGCGGCGCTCGGCGCGGTGTACGACAACTCCTACGTGGTGTCGGCGACCGCCGACGCCCTGACCCGCCTCGGCGAGGAACTCGGCATCGTGCGGCCGTACCTGCAGGCCCGGGGCACCGTGAGGCTGAAACTGAAGGCGGCGCTGCCCACCGGCCGCATCCAACTGACGCTGCCCCGCGGCGCGCGGTTGTCCACTCCCGGCGGGCACCACGTGGCGCTGGACGAGACGGTGGTGCTCACCGCCGCCGTCGTCGAACGGCAACCGGCCGTCGCCGCCTTCCACCCGGGTCCCGCGCACAACCTCGATCCGACCCAGCCCAGCCAGAGGATCGACCGGTGGAACCGGGCCGACACGTTGCTGGCCGACCTGGACGACGCCGAGCAGGCCGCCGGGAAGGAGCTGGTGGAGATCACCCACACCGCCGCGCTGGCCGGCGGTGAGCAGCAGGTCCCCGACGCCCGCTACCGGCAGTTGCTGCTGGCCGCACCGCGCTCCATCTGGACGGCCGAGGCGATCGGGCTGGCCGTGGCCACCGTGCCCGGCGTACGCCAGGTGCAGGTCTTCGACGGCCGGGGCGGGCTGGACCTCAACCAGTCCATCTTCGGCAACTTCACCTTCATCGAGCGGGTCTTCAGCACCGAACGTGACCTCGGCAACCCGTACTACGTCACGGTGCTGGTCGCGCCGACCGCCGCCGCCATCTGGGACGGCCCGGACGGGCTGCACGCCGCCGTCGAGTCGGTCATCGAGGACCTGCGCCCGGTGGGCATCTTCGCCTCGGTGGACCGGGCCGACGAGGTGGGCATCGGCGTCGAGGCCGACCTGGTGATCCGCGGCCTGCCGTTGCCCACCGGCTCCCGGGAGACGGTGAACGCGTCCACCGCCGCCACCGAGCTGCGCGCCCGGCTGCACGCCCGGCTGCGCCGCTACGTCGACGAGCTGCCGTTCGGCGAGCCGGTCCGGGCGGCCGAGGTGATCTGGACGCTGATGAACGAGCCGGGCGTCGCGGACGTCCGCGCGCTGCGGCTGGTGCGCTTTCCCGCCGACTCGGCGGTGGTGGTGACCGGCAGCGCGCCCACCGGCGACGGCGTGCAGCGGCTGCCGGTCGGCGACAACGCGGTGCTCGCCGCCAACCAGGTGCCCGTCTACGTCGACCGGGACGACCCCCGGCCGTTCCGGATCGTCTGAGCGGGGGCGCGAATGGCCGACATCCGGGTACCCGTGGACGGCGCCGACCCGTCCGTCGAACGCAATCTCGTCGACCAGCTGGAGGGCCCGTACCCGGGCACCGTGCGGCGGGTGGTGGTGCCGATCGCCACCGCCGGCACCGCCGCCGTGGACTGGACCAGCCGCCATCCGCTGCTGACCGTGGTGCTGCGCCGGGACCTGGTCGAGGAGACCGTCCGGGTGACGGTCACCGTCGATCCGGGCGGCACCGGCGAGCGGGTGCTGCCGCCGGTGGTCTTCGCGCCCTGGTCGGCCGCCGGCGCGTCGGTGCCCGCGTACGTGCCGGACACCGCCGACGAGCCGTTGGTCGCCGCGTTCTCCGTCGCCGTGGCGGTCGAGCGGGCCGTCGAGGGCGCCGCGCCCACGGCGGTCACCGGAACGGCGCTGCCCGCCCTGGTCGAGCTGGCCGTGGTCGAGGGCAACCTGGGCCGGCTGCTCTACCTCGTGTCGTACGAGAAGCACCGGCTGCGCCGGGCCGCCCGGGAGGTGCACGCGTACCGGACCCTCGCCCACGCGCGGCGTGACGCGCTGGACCGGATCGGCGCGGACGTCGGGGTGGCCCGCTTCGTCGACGAACTGGTCCACGAAACGGCAACCGGCGAGGTGTACGCCCGCCGACTGGCTCCACCGGCCCGCGAGCCGGACCCGGCGTACGCCCACCGGCTCGGGCTCTACCGGCGGTTCCTGCTGCCCACCCCGGGTGCGGTACGTCAGCTGCTCAACGGCCCCGGCGCGGCAACCGACCCGAACGCCGGGCTCTTCGCGGACCTGCCCGGCGGGGCGCGGTTCACCCTGCGCGAGGACGACGACCGGTTCGCGGTGGCGATCCGGCTGGTCGCCGCCGGTGACCCGCAGCACCGCACCAATTTCCTCGCCCAGCTGCGCCGCGACCGGCTCGTGCTGCCGGCGAACACCCCGCCGAACAACACCACGCACGCCGGCCGGGCGCTGCCGGGCAGCCGGTTGACCCAGGTCACCGCGTTGCGGGCCAGTCTGCGCCAGTCGTACGCCTTCGACAGCGCGCACGGCCTGGCGCCGCCGCTGGCAGCGGCGCTGGACCGGGCCGGGCGGGTGTGTCGGGCCCTCGGTTCCGCCGTCGTGTGGCAGGTGACCCGGGCGCAGGACGACGCCGGTGGCAGCCGCTACGAGCTGGGCCTCGGCGTCGACGTCACCCCGCCGACCGCCGCCCAGGCCACCGACCTGCGCAACCGGGTGCTGAACACCGGCCGCGCGGCCACCGACGACCGGACCGCCGAGGCGCTGATCGCCGCCGCCCGGGTGGCGGGCGTGCCTCCGGTGGCCGCCGACGCCGAGCTCGCCTGGCTGTGGCGGGTCTGCGGGGTGCAGACCGCGCACCGGGTCAGCACCGGCACCCTGTACCTGTCCCACCTGCCCACCCGTGGGCTGGCGGTGACCGCTCCGGTGACCGCCGCGGTCGGCGCCAGCGCGGCGGTCGAGGCGCAGTTCCACGCGCCGGGCGACCCGGGCGGCAACGCGCTGCTGCTGGCCGGGCTGACCGCCGCGGCGGCGGCCTGGACCGCCGCCGGCGAGCCGGCCTGGACGCCGCTGACCGACGCGGCGGCGAGGACCCGGTGGGCGGCCGTGCCGACCCGGCCGGCCGGGCAGCCGGTCGACCAGGTGCTGGCCGCCGCCGGCCTGCCCGCGGTACGGGAACCGGCGCCGGTGGTCGCCGCTCTCGACCGGCTCCCCGACGAGCTGGTGGAGACCATCGAACTACCGGCGGCGCTGGCCAGCGCCCTGGTGGCCGGGCAGCCGGCCGCCGCCGACCGGCTGGCCCGGCTGGTCGGGCTGCTGCGCGATGCTCACCTGGCCGCCGTGCTGCCGCTGGTCGACACCGGCAACCGGGTGCTGCTGGTGTGCAGCGTGATCGGCCTGCCGCAGGCCGGACTCAACCTGGCCGAACGGCGGGCCACCGGGTTCCGCTGGTACACCGTCGGGCTCGGCGGCGGCACGGCGGAGATCAAGGCGGTCGGCGCGCGGACCACGCTGCGTCCCACCGCTGCCGGGCTGGTCGCGGTGGTGGCGCTCTCCTACGTGCGTACCGGGCTGACCGACCCGTACGAGTTCCGGGTGGAGCTGCCCGACGGGGTGACGCTGACCCTGGCCCAGTACGAGCGGCTGATGAACACGTTGACGAGGGTCTGCCCCCTGGGCGTGGAGATCAACACGTTCGGCATCCGCCGCGACCACGTCGACCTCGACGCCGACGGCACCGCCGAGCCGCTGCGCCCGGCGGTGGCCCGCACCTTCCGTAGCTTCCAGCAGCGCCGGCACCGCGGCGTGTACGACCAGCTCTGAGAGGGACACCATCATGGCGAGCGAGATCAACTACGACGGGGTGACCGTCACCGAGCTCTACAAGACGTTCACCGAGCACGGCATCCCGCACTCGGACGCCAGCGTGCTCGTCTCGTCCTGGATCTACGAGAACGTGGGCACCGCCAAGCGGGTGTTCAGCTACGCGGAGTCGTTCCCCGCGGTGGAGCCGGGGTGCGCGCCGCCGCCGTTCGCCCGCACCTTCGCGCACGCCGACTGGGTCGACGGCGAGGACGTGGTGCAGGCTGGGCAGACCACCGGCGAGCAGGGCTTCAACGAGCGTTTCCACCGCATCGAGCACGACCTGGACCACCTCGGCACCGACCTGGCCAAGGCGTTCTCCTGCATGGCTGCCATGCGGGTGAGCCTGCGCCGGCTGCTCGACGAGATCCGCGCGGAGATCAACCGGCTGCACTCGACGGTGCACGAGGACAGGGTCGACGGCGGCGTGTACACGCTCGACAAGCCCCCGAACTACTACGCCCCTCTGGACTTCGGCAAGTACATGGGCACCACGATGTTCCTGGACAAGAAGGTCAGCATCTGGCAGACCAAGGCCGGCACCATCGTGCTGCCCGCCGTGGAGACCCTCGGCGTGGACGTGGTCGCCGGGCCGAAGCTCAAGGGCGCCGCCTACCTCGACCGGTACGCCGCCGAGCACTCCGACGTCCGGCAGCGCTTCCCGCGCGAGGTGAAGCTCACCGAGTTTCTCCGCACCTTCGGCGAGGACGAGGTGGCCGACGGCCGGCTGGTCCGCGACGTGCTCAAGGTGTTGCCGGCGGAGACCACCTACCAGAGCGTCGACGCGATGTTCGCCGAGGTCAGCGAACGGGAGGCGGTGATCGTCCGGACCACGGTCGGCGCCCAGGCGGCGGTCGCCGCCGCACTCGGCATCGAGACCGAGTTGGAGAACGTCGGTGACGCCGACCTCGCGATGCTCACGGCGGTGCCCACCAGGGCTCGGGCGGCGTTGACCCGCAGCGGCATCGACACGCTCGGCAAGCTGGCCGAGGCGCCGGCCGAACAGGTACTGGCCATCATGAAGGAGGCTCAGGTGCGCGCCGACGTGGGCGACGCCGCCGAGTGGACCGGCTACGCCCGGACGCTGAACAAGCTGCGCTGAACGGTTGGTGACGACTCCGGCGAATGGCTGATCCACGCCGCTCGCCGGGTCGGTGTGACGACACAGCGCTGGTGCGTCAACCCTCCACACCCGACCGTGAAACTGCCACGGGGCGATCGGGTGCGAGAGGCGCATACATGGCTGTTCAAGAAATGTCGCACGATCTCCGCTCCGGGGCGAACGACGCCGGGGCGGAGGCGCCGCCCCGGTACACGCTGCGGCTGCTGGGCGGGTTCGGGCTGGAACGCGACGGCCGGGCCGTGACGGTCCCGCAGGGGGCCCGCCGGCTGCTGGCCTACCTCGGTGTACGTCAGCGGTGCGCGCGCGCCGAGGCCGCCGGCACGCTCTGGCCGGGCTCGCACGAGGAGCGGGCCCGGGCCAACCTGCGCACCATGCTCTGGCGGTTGCACCGGATCACCTCGGAGCCGCTGGTGCAGGAGGACGACCGGCTGGCTCTCGCCCCGGGGGTGACCAGCGACGTGGCCACCCTGGGCGCGGCGGCCACCGCGCTGCTGGCCGGTGGGTCGCCGGTGGGCGTCGGCCCCGGCGTGCCGGTGTTGGCGACCGGCGAGCTGCTTCCCGGGTGGTACGACGACTGGGTGCTGACCGAGCGCGAGCGGTTGCGCCAGACACAGCTGTACGCGCTGGAGGCGCTCGCCGAGCGGCTCACCGCGCAGGGCCGGTTCAGCGAGGCCGTGCAGGTGGCGTTGACCGCCGTGCAGTTGGAGCCGCTGCGGGAGAGCGCCACCCGGACGCTGATCGCCGTGCACCTGGCCGAGCGGAACATCAACGAGGCGCTGCGGCGCTTCGAGCTGTTTCGTGCCGACCTGGGTCGGGAGCTCGGCGTCGCGCCGACGCCGTGGTTAGAACACCTGGTGCGGGGCGGTCCGCCGGCGGACCGGAGCGCATAGACACGGCGTCGATCACCAGCGCGGCGGCCGGGTCGGTCAGCCGCGGTGGGCCGGCTGGTCCAGGATCGCGCCGAACCGCTCCTCGGCCAGGTCGAGTTGATCGAAGATGTGCCGCTTCACCGCCGGTGCCAGCGGGGTGTCGGGCCGGCCGATCAGGTCGCGGAAGAGCGGCACCAGGGGTCGGTACTTCCGGGCCGACGAGACGACCTTCGGCCCGATCGTGTGGATCACCCCGACGCCGTTGTCGGTGAAGTCGGACACCTTGATCACCCGAGCCCAGGGCTCCCCGGCCAGGCTGACCGCCAGGTGCTCGCGGTACTGCGTGTTGCGGTCGCGCTGCGGGTCGTACACCGGATTGGTGACGGCGGCGACCAGCGTGGCCACCCGCGGGCCGAACCGGCCGGCGAGCGCTGCCAGCGCGGCGGCTGTCGGGTCGGCGCCGGGCGCGCCGTCGGCCAGCTCGGGCGCGTGGTCCTCGACCGCGTCGTGCAGCAGACCGGCGACGACGACGTCCACGTCGCGCACCTGGTAGTGGTGCATCAGGCGGATGGCCACCCGGAGCAGGTGGTTGAGGTAGGGCTCGCGGACCCGCCGGTCGTCGCGGTGCAGGTCGGCGGCCAGGTCCAGTGCCGCGGTCAGCCGGGCCCGGGAGGTGTCGTCGAACTGCTGGACCTCCAACCGGAAGCGTTCCAGCAGGCCCGGTTCGCCGTGGATCTCGGTGATCGCGTGCATCGGCATGCTGCCCAGGTGCGGCGGGAAGTCCATGCCTCACTTATAGCCGATCTTTCCCACGTCGATCGCCCCGCGCACCGGTCGACGAGCTGGTGGACCGGTCAGATCGGCAGCCGGCCGGCGCCGGCGAGCGGCCCGACCAGGAGCGGGACCAGCGGCGTCGGCAGGACCGGGTCGCGGCGCAGGGTGGGCGTCCAGCCGGCATCGGCGCCCAGGTCGGGGTCGTGCAGCGCGTTGTACGCAGCCAGCAGATCCACCGGTCGTGCCGGACCGTCGCCCCGGCGGACCCAGCTGCCCCGCTCGGTGAGCGCGGTGCCACCCCAGTCGTAGAGCAGGTCGGCCTCCTCGACCGCCGCGTCCACGGTGAAGAAGTTGTTCTGCGCGTACAGCGCGGACTGCACGCCGACGCCGAGCGCGTACTGGAAGTCGGCGCCGCCGAGCCGATAGTGGTTGTTGTAGAGGTCGACCTGACCGAAGCGCACCCGGGGCAGCCGTTGCAGCACGCCGTCGAAGAGGTTGTGGTGCAGGGTGACCTTCAGCCGTCCCACGTCGGGGCCGACGGTGTTGGACGAGCCGATCAGCATCAGCTTGTCCCGGCCGGAGAAGCGGTTCCACGAGGCGGTGACCAGGCTGGCGGTGTGCGTCACGTCCAGTGAGCCGTCGTGCACCTGGTACGGCTGTCCGAAGTAGGTCGGTTGGCCGCTGTCCGGGTTGTCGCCGTCGGTGAAGGTGTTGTGGTCGACCCAGACGTGCTCGCTGCGGCGAACCGAGATCTGGTCGTACTGGCTGTTCCAGTTGCCGGCCTCGCCGTCGGTCGGGGACCAGGCGGGGAAGCAGTCCCGGGCGTCGACGAAGGTCAGGTTGCGGACGATGACGTTCGAGGATCGGTCGACCATGAGGGTGAGCCCGGTCAGCCGGGCGCCGCGCAGCCCGACGACTGTCGTGTTGGGACCGACGTTGATCTGGGTCTGCCGGGTCTGGTTGACCACCGAGCGCACCCGGGCCTCCTCCAGCGGCCCGGTCGGCGTCGCTCGACCCCACACCGCCGGGTCGTACGCGGCCAGGTAGGCGTCCAGCCGGTATCCCGGATCGGCCAGGTCGGCGCAGCTCAGCGCCGTGCCGTCCGGTCCCTCGAAGCCGTCGACGGCACCGTCCACGTAGATCAGCTTCGGGGTGGCGTCGGTCGCGTTGCTGGCGTTGTCGCCGCCCAGCGCGGTGACCAGTTCGGCGCGGCTGCGGACCACCCGGGTCCGCTCCGGGGTCGCCGTCGAGCCGCCGGTGGTGCCGGCGCCCTCGGCAGCCCAGCCGTCCCGCTCGGGCAGCACCTGCCGGCCGAGGTGGCGGGCCAACCAGGAGAGCTGGTCGGCCGCCGCCGGGGAGTCGGAGCGGGGGGCGGCGTCGGCCGGAGCGGCACCGAGCAGGAGGGCGATCACCGTAGCGCCGGTGAGGATTCTGCGCATCGATTCTTCTCATTCGCTGATGGTGATTCGTCGGTCACCAGGAACGGTAGATTCGCGGTTTTATAAGAGTCAATACGAATAGTGTGCAGGAATGTTGCAGTCGCCTCCTATCCCGCCAGCTCCGCGCGGTACGCCGGCACGGCCCACGGCACTCCCCACTCGCTGGGCAGCGCCCCCCGCTCGGCCGCCTCCCGCAGCAGCGGGACCACGCCCCGAAGGTGGCGTGTCCGCGCCCCGCCGTCGCCCACCGCCGTGACCAGGTCACCGTCGAGCAGCCGGGGATCCGGTGCGGCCCGCAACGCGTCCAGCAGCGCGGTGAACGGCGCGGTCCGGGCCAGCGGGGCGATCAGCGGTACTCCGGCCGGATCGGCCCGGTGCGCCAGCAGGTTCTCCAGCAGACCGAGCCGCCCCGGGACCCGGCGGGTCACCACGTCCCCGGGCAGCCGCAACCGGTCCGTCGGATACTCCAGCACCGCCCGTCCCGTCGTGCCGGTCACCACCACCTCGCCCGCCACGAACTCCTCGGCGGCCAGGGTGACCGCGGCCAGCACCGGCGGGCCGGCGCGGAACCGGACCCGCAGCACCGCGGTGTCCTCCACCTCGATGGGCCGGACCCGGTAGCGCTCGACCTCGATCGCCAGCGGCCACGGCGGCGCCCCGCCGAGCGCCTCGGCGACCGCCAGGCACTGCATCACGGCGTGCGCGAGCGGGTTGGCCAGCGCGCCGTCCAGCACCGGTCGGCCGTGCAGGGTCCGTCGACCGGCCCACGCGGACCGGGCGTAGTACGCGTCCGGTCGCTGCCACGCGGCGACGGTGGCGATGCCGGTGACCGTGCCCAGCCGGCCGGCGGCCAGCGCGTCGGTCAGCGCGGTCAGCGCCGCCGAGCCGAGCGCCTGGAAGCCGACCTGTGCCACCCGCCCGGTGGCCGCCAGCGCCCCGGTCAGCTCCTCGTGCTCGGCCAGCGACAGCACCGGCGGCTTCTCCAGCAGCAGGTCCGCGCCGGCCGCGAGGGCGTCCCGGGCGATCGGCAGGTGGGTGTGCGGCGGGGTGCAGATCACCACCACCTCCGGCCGCGCGGCGGCGAGCATCGCGTGGTGATCGGAGAACACCTCGACCCCGGGCGGCACCGGCGCCGCCGGATCGTCCTCCAGTGGCCGGACGTCGACCAGGGCGACCAGGCGCAGTCGGCCGTCGGCGTGCAGTGGCGCGATCACCCGCCGGTGCCACCGGCCGTGCCCGTTCGCCCCGATCACCGCGACCCGGGGCGGCGGCACCGCCCCGGTCACCGGGTGCCGGCCAACGTCGCCTCGACGCCGTGCCGCGCCAACGCGGTCAGCCAGGCCGTGACCTCGGCGCGTACCTCGTCGTCGCCGGCGACCTCGGCCGGGACGACCTCGCGCAGCGCGAAGACCGCGTCGACGGCGCCGGCCGGGCTCTGCGCGCCAGCGGCCAGGGCGGCCCGGATCGGCCCGGCGAGCGGATCCTGGAACGGCAGCGGTCGGCCGTCGTCGGCGTAGCCCAGCGCGAAGCGCAACCAGGCGGCCACCACCAGCGCCCCCCACCGCGCGGACCGGCCGGACGCACGCAGGTCGGCGATGGTGTGCAGGATCCGCTGCGGCAGTTTCTGCGAGCCGTCCATCGCCACCTGCAGGGTGCGGTGCCGGATCGCCGGGTTGCCGAACCGGGCGAGGACCTGCTCGCCGTAGTCGACCACCCGCACCCCGTCCGGCGGGGTGAAGCTGGCCGCCACGTCCTCGGCGATCAGCCGGCGCAGCACGCCGGTCAGGTGCGGGATCTCCAACGCGTCGGCGATCGTCTCCCGGCCGGCCAGCGCGCCCAGGTACGCCACCGCCGAGTGCACGCCGTTGAGCGTGCGCAACTTCAACCGCTCCCAGGGGCCGGCGTCGTCGGTGAGCACCGCCCCGGCGTGCTCCCAGCCCGGCCGGCCGCCGGGGAAGTCGTCCTCGATCACCCACTGCGCGTACGGCTCGGCGGCCACCGCGGCCAGGTCGCTCACGCCGAGCGCCCGACGCGCCGCCTCGATCGTCTCCGGGGTGCTGGCCGGCACGATGCGGTCGACCATGGTGCCGGGGCACGTGACGTTGCCGGTCACCCAGTCGAGCAGCCCGGCCGGAACTCCGGCGGCACGGCTGACCGCCTGGTCGACCAGGCCGCGCAGCCGCCGGCCGTTGGCGGGCAGGTTGTCGCAGCTGACCAGCGCCACCGGCCCGGCGTCCGCGGCCGCCCGGGCGGCCAACCCGCGCAGCAACAGACCCGGCACCGTGGTCGGGGGCCGGCCACCGGCCAGGTCCCCGTCGAGCGCCGAGTCGGGGCACAACAGGCCGGTCACCGGGTCGAGTTGGTACGCCTTCTCGGTCACGGTCAGCGTCACCACCCGTACCGCCGGGTCGGCGAGCAGCGCCACCACGGCGTCCGGGTCGCTGGCCGCGTGCCGTACCCCGCTGAGAGCGCCCACCACCCGGGTCGCGCTGCCGCCCGCGGAGAGGGCGCTGACACTGAACAGGTTGTCCTGCGCGGCAAGTGCCTCGACCAGTGCCGTGCTGCGGGGGGCGACCGCCACGATGCCCCAGTCGCCGCCGGCCGCGCCGAGGGCGGCCTCGGTGTAGACGGCCTGGTGCGCCCGATGGAACGCACCGAGCCCGAGGTGCACCACGCCGGCCGGTACGGTGCCCGGCCGGATCAGTGGCCGCGCCTCGGCGGGCAGGTGGCGCAGCGCGCCCAGGCCGAGCCGGGAGACGCTCCCGGTCACCGCCACGCCGGACCGTCCGGGAAGCGGAACTCGGCGATCGACGCCGGTTTCATGGTGGCGCTGTAACCGGGTCGCTCGGGCAGCAGGTAACGGCCGCCCCGGGTGCGCACCGGGTCGACGAAGTGCTCGTGCAGGTGGTCGACGTACTCGACCATCCGCCCGTCCAGGCCGGCGCCGACCCGCAGGTAGTCGAAGATCGCCAGGTGCTGTACGTACTCGCAGAGGCCGACGCCACCGGCGTGCGGGCAGACCGGCACCCCGAACTTCGCCGCCAGCAGCAGCTCCGCGAGAACCTCGTTGACCCCGCCGACCCGGCACGCGTCGATCTGCATCACGCCGATCGCCTCGGCCTGGAGCAACTGCTTGAAGATCACCCGGTTGGCGGCCACCTCACCGGTCGCCACCCGGCACCGCCCGTCGGTCAGCTCGGTGACCGCGCGGGCGATCCGAGCGTGCCCGAGGATGTCGTCGGCGTGCGTCGGCTCCTCGATCCAGTACGGGTCGACCTCGGCCAGCGTCGCCATCGCGGTGATCGCCTCGTCGACGTCCCAGACCTGGTTGGCGTCCATCATGAGCAGCGCGTCCGGGCCGATCTCGGCCCGGATGATCCGGGCCCGCCGCAGGTCGTCGGCGAGCGGTCCGCCGACCTTCATCTTCATGGCCCGCCAGCCGTCGTCGTACGCCTGCCGGGTCAGCGCCCGCACCTTCTCGTCGGGATAGCCGAGCCAGCCCACCGACGTGGTGTACGAGGGAAAGCCGTCACGTTCGAGGGTGCCCAACCGGTCGGCGAGCCCGTCGCGCCCCTTGTCGAGGATGGCCGCCGCCTCGTCGGGGGAGAGCGCGTCGCTGATGTGCCGGAAGTCGATGCTGGCGACCAACTCGTCGGTGGGCAGCTCGGCGAGGAACCGCCACATCGGCTTGCCGGCCAGGGTGGCCCGCAGGTCCCAGACCGCGTTGACCAGCGCGCCGGTCGCCATGTGGATGACGCCCTTCTCGGGGCCCAACCAGCGCAGCTGCACGTCGGCGCTGAGCGAGCGCCAGAACGCGACAGGTTCGGCCACGATCTCCTCGATCGTGCGCCCTCGTACGTGGTGGGCCAGCGCGCGGACTGCCGCGCAGGTGATCTCGTTGCCCCGGCCGTTGGTGAAGGTGAACCCGGCGCCGGTCGGCCCGGCGTCGGTGCCCAGCTCCACGTACGTCGCCGAGTAGTCACCCCGGTTGATCGCGTCGGAGCCGTCGCCCCGGGCGGCGGTCGGGAACCGCACGTCGTGCACCTCGACGGAGGTGATGGTCGTGGTCACTGGGCCTGCCTTTCGTTCGCGACTGCGGGGCTCCGCTGCTGCACTCCTCGCGCTCACCGGTTGTCGCCGCCGAAGTTGAAGACCCGCTTGGGCAGCCGGTACGCCAGGTCGACGATGGTCTCGGCCGCCTCGTCCATCGGCAGCCGGTGCTCGGCGACCAGGCGGGCCAGGAAGCCGGCGTCCACCCGGCGGGCCACGTCGTGGCGGACCGGGATGGAGCAGAACGCCCGGGTGTCGTCGACGAACCCGGTCGTGTTGTAGAAACCGGCGCTCTCGGTGACCGTCTCCCGGAACCGCCGCAGCACCTCGGGGGAGTCCAGGAACCACCAGGGCGCGCCGAGCAGCAGCGCGGCGTAACCGCCCGCGAGGGGCGCGAGCTCACGGGTGAAGGTGTCCTCGTCGAGGGTGTAGAGCACCACCCGCAGCCGGGGATCGTTGCCGTGGCGCTCCAGCAGCGGGGCGAGCGCGTGCACGTACTCGGTGGCCTGCGGGACGTCGCCGCCGACGTCCCGGCCGTGCCGGGCGTGCAGCCAGCGGTTGTGGTTGCGCACCGCGCCGGGGTGCAGCTGCATGACCAGGCCGTCGTCGAGCGACATCCGGGCGAACTCCATCAGCATGTGCGCCCGGAAGGTCTCCGCGTCGGCCGCGTCGGCCTCGCCGCGCCGGCCCCGGTCGTACAGCCGCGCGGCCTCCTGCGGGCTGAGGTCCAGCGTGCGCGCGGTGGGGTGACCGTGGTCCGACGAGGTCGCGCCGGCGGCGATGAAGGCCGCCCGGCGGGCCCGTAGCGCGGCCAGGTAGCCGGGATAGGTGCCGGTGTCCTCGCCGGCCAGCTCGCCGAGGCGGTCCACGTTGGACGACCAGCCCTCGAACTCCATGTCCACCACGTCGTCCGGGCGGAACGTGGTGACCACCCGGCCGCCCGGCCCGCCCCAACCGTCGGCGGCGAGCTTGGCGTGCTGACCGAGGTCGTCCAGCGGCGACTCGGTGGTGGCCAGCACCTCGATGCCGAACCGCTCGAACAGTGCCCGGGGCCGGAAGTCCGGCTCGGCGAGCCGGGCCGCCACCTCGTCGTAGAGGGTGTCGGCGGTGGCCGGGCCGAGCGGGGTGTGCACCCCGAACACGGTGCGGAAGGTCTGCTCCAGCCAGAGCCGCGACGGAGTGCCCCGGAACAGGTGCCAGTGCGCGGCGAAACGCCGCCAGATCACCCGCCCGTCGGCCTCCACCGGGCTGCCGTCGCGGGTGGGCACGCCCAGCTCGGCAGGGGGTACGCCCTGGCTGAGCAGCATCCGGGTCAGGTAGTGGTCGGGCACGATGAGCAGCTGCGCCGGGTCCGGGAACGGCCGGTCCTCGGCGAGCAGAGCCGGGTCGACGTGCCCGTGCGGGGAGATGATGGGTTGCTCCGCGGCCAGCGCGTACAGCTCCCGGGCCAGGGCGCGCAGGCCGGGTTCGGGTGGCAGGAGCAGATCGGTGTGGTCGTACGTCGACACGGGGGATGAGCTCCTCGTCTTCTGCGTCAGCGGGGGGCGAGCAGGTCGGCGACCCGGACCGGTTGACCGGTCTCGAAGGACCGGTTGGCGGCCAGGCCGGTGAGCAGGGCCAGGGCGCCGTCCTCGGCGGTCGCGGCGCGGTCCAGCGGGTCGGGGTCGCCACCGAGGAGCACCCCGGTCATCCTGGTGTCCGCGCCGCCGTGCCCGAGTCTCGTCCAGCCCTCGACCGGGATCTGTCGGGCCGGGGCCCAGAACGGGCGCAGGGTGAGTGTCGCGCCGCCCCCCTCGGCGGGAGCCTCGGTGCCGTGCAACGCGGCGCCCTTGACCGCTCCGGCGGTGCCCGCGTCGACGTAGTCGTTCTCGGTGACCTCCAGCTCCAGTCGGCCCCGGCTGCCGTTGACCATCACCCGGTAGCCCTCCCAGGGGGCGTACGCGGTGAGGTGGTAGGTCATCGTGGCGCCGGTGGAGTAGCGGGCCAGGACCGCCATGTCGTCCTCGATGCTCACGCCGGGGGCGAACACGTTGCGGTCGCGCTGGTAGCCGTCCTCGGCCTCGGCGTCGAGGTACAAGTCGCGCAGTTGGGGGTGGGCGTCGAGCTGCAGCGCGAACGGGTCGCCGACGGCGGCGGGGGAGCCGTGCGCCCGCTCGTAGTCGCGGGCGTAGCCGTGCCGGCGGCCGCCCTCGCCGTAGAAGAACAGCCGCCCTGCCGCGTACACCTCGACGGGGGTGGCGGCCAGCCACCAGTTGACCAGGTCGAAGTGGTGGCTGGCCTTGTGCACCATCAACCCGCCGGAGGTGGCCTTGTCCCGGTGCCAGCGACGGAAGTAGTCGGCGCCGTGCCGTACGTCGAGCAGCCACTCGAAGTGCACCGAGCCGATCTCGCCGACCGCTCCGTCGGCGAGCAGCCGGCGGACCTGCTCGTGCAAAGGGTTGTAGCGGTAGTTGAAGGCGACGGTCACTCGGCCGCCGGTCTCCGTCACCGCGTCCAGGATCCGTCGGCAGCGCGGCGCGTCCACGGTCATCGGCTTCTCGGTGATGACCTCCCGACCGGCGTGCAGAGCGGCCACCACGTAGTCGTCGTGGGTGACGTCCACACTGGTCACCAGGACGACGTCGACGCGCTCCTTGTCCAGCATGACCAGGAAGTCGGCGGCCTGGTACGTGGGTACCGGACGGTGGCCCAGCCCGGTCAGCCAGCGGTTGTGCGCGTCCATCCGGGCCTGGTTGACGTCGGCGAAGGCGACCAGCTCGGTGGAGTCGGCATGGTCGAGCACCAGGGCCCGGACGAACATCTCCGCCCGTGAGCCGGTGCCCACGACGGCGTACCGGACCCGGCCGTCGGCTCGGAATGACATGTGGTCGCCTCCCGGTTGATCCTGCAAACGTTTGCAGTGAAGTAATCATGCTCGATCCGACCGAGTCAACGAAGGCGGCACAATCGGTGGCTAATGTCAGTGTTTGCGGTATTGGAAGTGGCCATTGAAAGGGCTGGCGAAACGAAACCGTAACCATCCACCGTTGACACTGGCGCAACCGTTTGCATTAATGGGCCACACCTACGTGACCACCGCCACATCGGACGAAGGGGCCGCCGTGCCAGTCACCATCCGGGACGTCGCCCGTGCCTCCGGTGTGCACATCTCCACCGTGTCCCGCACCTTCTCCGCCCCGCACCTGGTCAACCCGGAGACCCGGGTGCGGGTGCTGGCCTGCGCGGAGAACCTGGGCTACCGGCCCAACCGGGCCGCCCGGGCGCTGATCACCGGCCGGACCCACAACATCGGGCTGATCATCGCGGACATCGCGAACCCGTTCTTCCCGCCGCTGATCAAGGCGGCGGAGAGTCAGGCCCGGCACCGCGACTACCACGTCTTCGTGGCCGACACCAACGAGGACCCGATGGCGGAGGAGGAGTTGGTCCACGCCCTGGCCAAGCAGGTGGACGGTGTGCTGCTGTGCAGCCCGCGGATGAGCAACAGCCTCATCGAGCAACTCAGCCGTGAGGTGCCGCTGGTGGTGGTGAACCGCCAGGTGACCGGCCTGCCCTGCGTGCTGATGGACGTCGGGCAGGGCGCCCGGGTGGCGATCGAACACCTGATCGGTCTGGGCCACCGCCGCATCGCGCTCCTGGGCGGGCCCCGCAGCTCGTGGACCAACCGGGAGATGCGCCGGGCCGCCGCCACGGCCGCCCGGGCCGGTGGCGCGGAGCTGACCCTGCTCGGCCCCAACGCGCCCACCGAGACCGGCGGTTCGGCCATCGCCGAGCAGGTGCGGCGCAGCGGAGTGTCGGCCGTGCTCGCCTACAACGACCTGATGGCGATCGGCCTCATCGAGGGGCTGGACGCGCTCGGGGTCCGGGTGCCGCAGGAGGTGAGCGTCGTCGGGGTCGACGACATCGCCCTGAGCCGGCTCACCCGCCCCAAACTGACGACGGTGGCCACGCCCACCGCGGCCGCCGGCCGAACGGCCGTCGACATGCTGCTGCAACAGGACACCGAGTCACCGCGCGGTTCGCGGGGGCTCGGTGGCGGCACGGCGCTCGGTGTCCGTCGCACCACCGCACAGGTAATGCTGCAAACCGAACTGGTCATCCGCGACTCGACCGGCCCGGGCCCGCAGGCCCGACCGGTACGTCCCCTGGCCGCGCCGCCGAGCCCGGACCCGCATTGCCCTGCGGGCCCGGGCAACCCGACCGCGGCCACCGGTGACGCCGTCGCCTCCTAATGCCGAGGAGTGAGCGCACATGCACCCCGCAACGCCTCCCACCAGCGCGCCCGTCGGGCGCACCCACCGTACCCCGCTGCCCCGGCGACGGTTGCTGCGCGGCCTGCTCGCCGTGACGGTCGCCGGGCCGATGCTGTTCGGCGCCGCCGCCTGCGCCGGTGACGACGAGCCCTCCGCGGACCCCAACGCCCCCGTCAAGCTCTCCATCTTCTGGTGGGGCGGCGACGCCCGGGCCAAGCTCACCGAGGAGGCCCTGGCCCTCTACTCGAAGAAGCACCCGAACGTGACCTTCGAGAAGACCTGGCAGGCCAACCAGGGCTACTTCGACAAGCTGGCCACGCTCACCGCCGGCGGCAACCCGCCGGACCTGTTCCAGATCGACGACAACTACCTGTCGGAGTACGCGGCCCGCAGCACCACGCTGGACCTCTCCTCCTACCAGAAATCCGGCAAGCTGGATACCTCGAAGTTCCCGGAGAGCCTCTGGCAGTACGGCGTGGTCGACGGCAAGCTCGCCGGTCTGGCCGCCGGGGAGAACACCCAGGGCCTGGTCTACAACAAGACGCTGCTGACCAAGAACAACCTGCCCGAGCCGACCACCGGGATGACCTGGGAGCAGCACATCGCCTGGGCCGAGGAGGTGTCGAAGAAGACCGGCGTGCCCGGCACCCAGGACCCGAGCGCCGACTACAAGGCGTTCTGGGTCTGGCTGCGCCAGCAGGGCAAGGACCTGTACAAGGGCAAGGAGCTCGGTTTCACCGCCGAGGACGTGACCACGTGGTTCGAGCTGTGGAAGGGCGCGCGGGACCGCAAGGCCACCCCGACCGCCGACATCATCCACCAGGGCAACTCCAGCGACATCACCAAGCAGCTGGTGGTCACCGGCAAGTCGGCGACCTCCTGGGTCTGGGCCAACCAGATGCCCGACCTGAAGAAGAACACCAAGGACGAGCTGGGCGTGGTCGCCTATCCCGGTGACCCCAGCGCCCAGTGGGCCCGCGCCTCGATGTACTGGTCGGTCTTCAAGGGCAGCAAGCACAGGGACGTCGCCGTCGACGTGATCAACTTCCTGAACAACGACCAGGAGGCGGTCAAGCTGCTCGGCACCGACCGGGGCCTGCCGTCCAACCAGGACCTGCGCCGGGTGGTCAGTGACGACACCACCGACCCGGCGATGAAGCAGTCCATCGCCGTCGAGGCGGAGCTGACCCAGAAGTTCGGCACGTCCCCGCAGGTGCCGATCAAGGGACACAGCAAGGTCCGCTCGGAGCTGATCAAGGCCGCCGAGAACGCGCAGTACGGCCGGGTCACCCCCGCCGCGGCTGCCGCCCAGTTCGTCGAGGCGTGCAAGTCCGCCATCGCCTGACCGCCCCACCAGGCGAGGAGAGGAGCTGTTCGTGGCATTGACCACGGCACCCGACCCGACCCGACCCGCCCCCGGATCCGTCCGGGCCCACGCCGAGCGGCGCGGGCCCGGACGACTCCGGCACAGCGAAGGTCTGGCGGGGTACGTCTTCCTGTCGCCGTGGCTCATCGGCCTGATGGGTGTCACGGCGGTCCCCATGCTGTTGTCGCTCTACCTGAGCTTCACGAACTACGACATCCTCACGCCCTTCTCCGAGGTGCAGTGGGTGGGGCTGGCCAACTACGAACGGATGTTCACCGCCGACCCGTCGTACTGGCACGCGGTGCGGGTCACCCTGACCTTCGCGCTGGTCGCCGTCCCGTTGAAGCTGGCCGCGGCGCTCGGCGTGGCGTTGCTGCTCAACCGCGCCTGGCGTGGCGTCGGGCTGTTCCGCGGGCTGTTCTATCTGCCGTCGCTGCTCGGCGGCAGCGTCGCGCTGGCCATCGTGTGGGTCAACATGTTCAACCGTGACGGCGCCTTCAACTCACTGCTGAGCCTCTTCGGCATCGAGGGCGAACCCTGGGTCAACGACCCGGACTGGGCACTGCAAACGCTGATGGTGCTGGCCATCTGGCAGTTCGGCGCACCGATGGTCATCTTCCTGGCCGGGCTCAAGCAGGTGCCCACCGAGCTGTACGAGGCCGCCTCGGTCGACGGCGCCGGCCGGTTCCGCAAGTTCCGTGACGTCACCCTGCCGATGCTCTCCCCGGTGATCTTCTTCAACCTGGTGCTGGAGACCATCAACGGCTTCCAGGGCTTCACGGCCGCGTTCGTGCTGAGCAACGGCACCGGCGGCCCGGTCGACTCCACCCTGATGTACACGCTGAACCTCTACATCACCGGCTTCACCGACCTCGAGATGGGCTACGCCTCGGCGATGGCCTGGGTCTTCCTGCTCGCCATCGCGGGGATCACCGCGATCTTCTTCAGCACCGGACGGTTCTGGGTGCACTACTCCGACGGGGAGGACCGGTAGATGGTGGCGGTGACCCCGATGGCCGGCGCGTCGAACACGCCGGCGCCGGCCCCGCGCCGGCGGCCGACCGGCCGGCCGGTGCTGCGGCTGCTCATCCTGCTGGCGATCGTCGCCGTGGTGCTGTACCCGCTGATCTGGATGGTCGGCACCTCGCTGAAGTCCCAGGCGGAGATCGTCAACAACATCGGGTTGCTGCCCGAGCGGTTCACACCCGGCAACTACAGCGCCGGGTGGAGCAACTTCGACATCAGCTTCGGCCGGTTCTTCCTGAACAGCGCAATGGTCAGCCTGCTCACCGTGGTCGGCAACGGCATCTCCTGCCTGCTGGCCGCGTACGCCTTCGCCCGGCTGCGGTTCCGGCTGCGCGGCATGTGGTTCGCCGTGATGATCGGCACGCTGCTCCTGCCCTCACACGTGCTGATCGTGCCGCAGTACATCCTGTTCCGCACCCTCGGGCTGGTCGGCGGCGACTGGCCCTACCTGCCGCTGCTGATCCCCCAGTTCCTGGCCACCGAGGCGTTCTTCGTCTTCCTCATGGTGCAGTTCATGCGGGGTGTCCCGCGCGAGTTGGACGAGGCGGCCCGGATCGACGGCGCCGGCCCGTACGGCATCTTCCGGCACGTCATCCTGCCGCTGAGTCGTCCCGCGCTGGTCACGACGGCGATCTTCTCGTTCATCTGGACCTGGAACGACTTCTTCCGGCAGTTGGTCTTCCTGTCCCAACTGGAGGACTACACGGTGCCGGTCGCGCTGACCCTGTTCATCGACTCGACCAGTCAGAGCGCGGTCGGGCCGATGTTCGCCATGTCGGTGCTGTCGCTGCTGCCGGTCTTCCTGTTCTTCGTCGCGTTCCAGCGGATGCTCGTCGAGGGGATCAACACCAGTGGCATCAAGGGCTGAACCGCAGGAGCAGGGCGGCCGGCGGGACTGGCGCGACGTCGCCCGGGACGCCGCCGACCTGGCGTTGCTCGGCATCCTGCTGGTGCTGGCGGCAGCCCCGCTGGTCACCGCCACCGCGGCCGTCGGCACGGCCAGCGCGGCGGTGCACGACTGGACCCGCACCGGCAGTTGGCCGCCGGCACGGGCCAACCTGCGGCGGTTCGGACGCGCGGTGCTGCCGGGCGTGCCGGTCAGCCTGCTCGCGGTCGCCGTGGTCGGGCTGCTCGCCGCCGACCTGACGGCCCTGGCCACCGGACGGGTGCCGGGCGGTCCGCCCGCGCTGCTGGTGACCGCACTGATCGCTGCCGGCCTGGCCGGTTGGGCCGGACTGGTCGTCGTCGAGGTGGGCGGGAACGGGGGCGTGCGGTGGCGGGCCGCGGCCCGGTCCGCCGCCCGCGCCTGCCTCGACCAGCCCGCCCGCTGGGCGGCGCTGAGTGGGGTGACCGCGCTGGCCGGGCTGCTCGCCGTGCTGGTCACCCCGGTGGCGGTGCCGATCCTCGCCGGCTATACCGTGGCCGCCCTGCACGCCGTCGCCGGTCGCTGGCCGGTCCCCGCCCACCTGGAGCTGCCGTGAGGGCCAACCCCGCCGACGTCACCACCGAGAGCACCGGATTGGCGCCGGCCCGGTTGCGGGTCGGCGACACGGAGGTGGCCCGGTACGTGCTCGACCCGGCGCTCGACGTGCGGCACGGTCCCCGGCCGTACCTGCATCCGGTACGCACCCTGGGCGGCACGGTCGTCACCGACGCGCTGCCCGCCGACCACGTGTGGCACCTCGGCGCGTCCCTCGCGGTGCAGGACGTCAACGGCGCCAACCTCTGGGGCGGGCGCACCTACGTCCGCGACGTCGGCTACACCTGGCGCGACGACCACGGCGTCATCGCGCACACCGGTGAGGTCGAGCAGGCGCCGGACCGGTACGCGCACGATCTCCAGTGGCGCGACCAGGCCGGCCAGGTGCTGCTGACCGAGCGGCGTCGCCTCGCCGCGTCGGCGGTGGCACCCGACGTCTGGCGGCTCGACCTGCACTCCGCCCTCACCGCACCCGCCGACCGGGAGGTGCGCCTGGGCAGCCCGGCCACCAACGGACGCTCCGACGGGGCCGGCTACGGCGGGTTCTTCTGGCGGGCGGCCGCCGACGGGGCGGCGACGGTGTTCACCGCCGACGCCACCGGCGAGGAAACGGTCAACGGCAGCGCGGCGCCCTGGCTCGCCCTGACCGGCGTCGGGCCGGGCGGCGGGGCGTACACGCTGGTCGTCGACGGTCTGGGGCGGGACGACCGGTGGTTCGTGCGGACCGCCACCTACCCGGGGATCTGCGTGGCGTTCGCGTTCGACCGGCCGGCCGTGGTGCCGGCCGGCGACACCCGGCACGGCCACTACCGCGTGTGGGTGGCCGACGGGACCCTCGACCGGGATCGGGCCACGGCCCTGGTCGGGTCCCCGGCGCACTGATCCCGCAGCGTCGCCGGCGTCAACGGGTGGGCGCGGCGACGGTCACCCGGAGGGACTTGACGATCGCGGGGATCGAGCCGATCAGCAGGACCAGACCCCAGATGATGGCGACGATGGCGAAGACCAACGCCCCGACGTCGTCCAGGATGCTCACCACGATGACCGGCACCAGCCGGTGCAGGAACTCCAGCACGACGGTGCAGAGCAGGGTCGTGAGCGCCAGCAGCACCAGGCCCTTGTTCTGCAGGAAACGTGGCTGTGCGAGCAGCAGCAGCGCCACCCAGACCAGCTTCAGCAGCAGCACCAGCCCGAGCAGCAGGCTCGCCTCGCCCACCGGGAAGAAGCCCCACAGCGCCAGGTACGCCAGGGTGCCGAACGGCACGGCCAGGAACAGCGACACCATGATGGTCAGCTCGACGAAGGCGATGATCAGCAACACCAGGGACGCCAGGATGAGCAGGATCGAGAAGATCAGCGTCGCCAACCCCTGGATCCGGCCCTGAACCCGCTCGGGCAGCACCAGACTCAGACAGAACAGGCCGGTGGTCCAGAGCGCCACCACGTCGATCAGCGCCAGGTAGCTCGTACCCCGTCCGGAGGGCTCGCTGATCGCGCCGGCGTCCACGTCCACGCCGAGGTCCAGGGCATTGGCCCGCAGCGCGCCGGTGGCGTCCCCGCCGCCGGTGAGCAGCGACGACCCGAGTTCGACCAGGACCACCAGCGTCACCGCGACCAGCGCGAGCAGCAAGAAGGGTTTACGCAACTCACCCATGTCGGGTCTCCTCGCCAGCGGGCCGAGCGGACGTGGCCCCGCCGGTGCCGGCCGGCGGGTGGTTCAGGAGGCGGCGACGGTGACCGTGCACCCGACACCTCCCGGGCAGCTCAGCAGGACGGTGGCGGCCCGGTCGACGGCGATCCGTGCGACCGCCTCGGCGCCGTCGCTCGGCTCGACCTCGGCGTGCACGGTGAGGTCGGCGTCCCGCGGAGCCGGTGCGGTCGCGGAGAAGGCGCGGCCACTGCGCAGCACCAACGTCCGGAGCCCGCCCGGGTCGGCCACCCCCAGCTCGCAGTCGCCGACGAAGCTGAGGACGTCCCCGGTGCGGTCGCAGTCGGCCCGTACGGTCGCCGGGTCGACGGTGCCGCTGCCGCCGGCCAGCCGGCCCAGCCGCTCGACGACCCCCGGCGGCTCGGCCGCGCGGCCCTGGTCACCGCCCCCCACGCCGACGGCCACCGCGAAGAACGCCACCAGCAGCACCGCCAGCGTTCCCACCAACACCTTCTGCCGACCGCTCATCGCTGCGCGACCGCCCCGGTCACCTCGGTGAAGCGGATCTGGTCGACACCGGCGAAGTACCGTTCGACGCCCTGCGTCCTACCCACCGCGATCAGGGTGAGCGTGTGCCGGCCAGCCCCGAGCCGGACGACGCCGACGTCGGTGAAGTCCTGCAGCACCACCTTCGCCGTGAAGCCGAAGAAGGTGCCGCCCACCTGCGTACCGTCGATCTGCCAGATGGTGTTGGCGTAGTCGAACGAGGTGGTGCGCGCGGTGGAGAACCGCCAGACGGCCTCGGCCGGCAGGTCGACGGTGACACTCACCCGGTCGCCGGGTGCCAGGCCCTGGAAGAACAGCTGCTTGTCACCCGACCAGGTCACCGCGCAGCAGTTCGGCTGCGGCGCCACCGACGCCGCCGTTCCGGCCGGGGACTCCACCTTCGCGCCGGCGATGAGGCCCTCGGCCTCCACCGTCACGACCCGCGGCGTGCCGGGCGACGGCGGGCCGTCGGGGCGGGTCAGCAGGTAGCCGACCACACCGCCGACCACCAGCACCAGAGCCACCGCGGCGGCGATCCACGGCCACGGCGCCCGCTTCGGTGCGGCCACCGCGCGAACCTCGTACGTCACCCGGCCGCTGGAGCGGGAACTCTCCTCCGGGGCGGTGTTCGCCGAGTACGCGAAGCCGGTCATGTCGTAGCGGCGGGCCGCCGTGCCCGGCGGCACGGCGAGGCGGACCAGGAACGAGACCGAGCCCTGCCCGGGCACCACCCGCTGCGGCTCGACGACGGTGAACCAGGCCCGCTGGCTGCCCTCGCCGGGCGCCACGTCGAAGACCACGGTGTCCGGCGCCAGCCCCGGGTTGGAGACGGTGAACGTGAGCTCGCCGCCGTTGCCGGCGTTCAGCGTGAACTGCTGGGCGGCGGCGACGACAGCCCATTCGGTGGTCATGACGGCTCCTCTGCGGACGATCCGGAAGGCGGCGGGGAGAGAACGAGTTCGGCGGTCACCGCCGCGGGCTTCTCCGCCTCGACGATGCGGGTGATCACGGCGAGCAGGTGCGCGGCGGCCGGTGGCACCCGCACCACGAGGTGGAAGGGCTGCTCCGCGGTCTCGTCGATCGCGAAACCCGGAAACCCGGTGGCCAGTTCCAGGGCCCGGCGCAGCCCGTACGGGGTGCCGCGCCAACGGGCCAGCAGCGCCCCGTTGGCCACCAGGTCGCGCAGCCGGCCCACCGGCAGCGGCAGCGGGGCGTCCGGGCGTGGCGAGGCCACCACGTGGTCCATCGCCACCCAGCGGGTCAGCCGCACGACCATCCCGTCCGGTGCCCGGTACGGGTCGAACAGGGCGTCCACCTCGGCGAGGATCGCCTCGTCCGGGGCGTGCAGCCCCTCCATCACCTCCAGCAGCGCCCAGAGCACACTGCCCGGGACGCAGGCCCGCTGGTAGGCGGCGGGTAGCAGTCGTTCAATCGCCGAGCGTCGCATCCTGCCGCACCACCTCGATGTCGTGCTCGCCGGAGCAGAGCAGCCAGGTGTCCGGAACGGTCACCACGTCGGCGGTGGCCTGGTTGGCGCTGGCGGTCCAGTCGACCGCGGCGGCGCTGCGGTACACACCGCGCTCGCCGCCGGCCAGGATCAGACGCTCCGCCGGCTGGTTGTCGGCGCCGGTCGTGGCGCCGGTGGCCTGGCCGCTCACGGCGATGGCGTCCACCGGCACGAACCGGGTCCGGTCCCGCAGCGGCAACCCGCAGTTGACCATCACCGGTTGCCACTGCGGCTGGGCGGCCAGGGTGTCCAGTCGCAGCACCCCGCCGCTCTGGGTGGCCGCCACCGCCAGCGGGCCGGCGAACGCCAGGTCACGGCAGGTGCCCCCGATCCAGCCGCCCTGCACCGACTGCCACTGCACGTCGGACTCGAACAGCCGGGTGCGGTGGCAGCCCTGGCCGGGCTTCTTCGGATCCGGCTCACCCGCGCCACTCCACAGCAGCGTGGCCGGGCCGTCGTACTGCACCGCCAGCACCCGGTTGTCCACGTTGGAGAGACCGACGTGGGCGAAACTGCCCGGCCGGCCGCCGGCGGTCGACAGGTACACCCCGAAGCTCGCCTGGGCCGCCACCGCCACACCGGGCGCACCCCGTTCGGAGACGAACGCCCGCACCGCGTAGAACCCCCGGTCGGCGTCGGACGGGTCGACCAGGATCTGCAACGGCACCGCGCCGGGCAGCAGCGACACCTCGTACAGCCCGGTGTCGGTGGCCACCAGCAGCGCACCCGCGCCGTCGCGGTCCAACCAGGCCACGTCGGAGATCCGCGAATCCAGGTCGGTCAGCAGCGACCACGTCTCGCCCAGGTCGGTGCTCAGGTGCACCCGTGAGCCGCCGGACGCGCGCAGCGTCACCACGGCCACCGAGCCGGGCCGCGGCACGATGCCCGGCCGCACCGGTGCCGGAGCGGGCGCCACCCGCAGCACCGTCTCCTCGTCGAACCGGCCGGCCGGCTCCCAGCCCGCGCCCGCGTTGCTGGAACGGAACAGCACCGAGCCCCGCCCGGCGTACCAGGTGCGCGGCTGGTACTGGTCGACGGCGAGGGCGCGTACCTCGGCGTCGGGTGCCTCGTCGACCACGAACCGCACCGACTCGACGTAGCGCACGCCCGGCTCGGCCTGCTCCAGCAGCCGGTACACGTTCGAGGCCCGCAGCGGCTCGCCGAACGGCCAGCCGGTCGGGTTGAGCGCGGTGGGCAACGGGCTCAGCGTCTGGTGCAGCCGGTCGTGGATCCGCCGCCGGACCGCGTCCACGTCCTCCTCCCGCCGAACCACCACCCGCGCCTGCACCGACACCGCCTTGAAGCGGGCCCAGGTCGCCCGGGACCGGATGCCGACCATCCGGCGTTCCTCCAGGTCGGCCTCGACCCGGCGCCGCGCCTCGGGCACCTCGTGTTCCCGCAGCACGGCCACCGGCAGCCGACCACCCGGGCGGGCCGGCGGCGGCACGTACGGCACCAGCACCACCTCGACCTCGCCCGGCCGGGCGAAGCTGTACACCGCGGCACGGGTGAACGCCCGTGCCCGCGCCACCGCGCCGGAGCTGGTCGCCAGCACCTCGAAGTCCCGGGCGGTGACCGCCCGCTGCTGGGCGAAGAACTCGTACGGGCCGCGCAGCAGCACCGACTCCAACGCCTCCACCTCGCGCCCGCCCGCCGCCGGTGCGGGATTGTCGACCCGTACCCCGGGCAGTGGGTCACGGAGGCTGGTCAGCGTGCCCGCGGCCACGTTGCCGGCCGGCCCGCCGCCGGCCCGGTACCAGAGCCGGATCTGGCGCCCCGCCGGCGGCACCGCCGCCACGGCCACCGCCGACAGCAGCGGCTCGCCGGGTGCGCCCGGACCGGCCGGCGCGGTCTCGCCGGGAGTGCCCGGGTGCGCCGGCCCGACCGGCGGCCGCAGGTCGAGGGCCGGTGCGAAGGTCACGGTGCCCGAACAGCGGTCGACCCGGTACACCCTGGCCTGCGGGCCGAGCCCGGCGAAGCTGTCCACCGGCCGCCAGATCTCGAACGTGCGCCCGTCGTACTCGCGGGCGGCCGCGCCGAGCTCCACCGTGCCGGTCGGCACCTCCACCCCGAGCAGCAGGTCCAGTGCCTCGGCGGTGTGCGCCAGCGGGGCACGGGCCGCCCTCAGCACCTGACCCGGCTGCCCGGTGCCGGTGCCGAGCAGCTCCGCCTCCACCGGCTCACAGTGGTGCATCCGTACGGTCACCGACGCCTCGCCGGCGGGCAGCGACGACGGCTCGGTGGTGACGAACACGACCGGTCGGGGATCGGCGCCACGGGCCGCCGCGACCCGCAGGCCGGGCGGGATCCGCACCGCGCCCCGGTCGGTGCCGCTGCGGGTGAACCGCACGTCCGCCCAGGCCGCGGTCGGCGCGTGCCGCGCCACCCCGAGCAGGTTCAGAAACGAGACGTACGCCTTCTCCGGCAGCTGGTTCAGCCGGTAGATCATCACCTCGGTGAGGTGCGCGAACGCCTCCACGAGCGCCATGCCCGGGTCGTGTGCCGACAGGTCGGTCCAGCCCGGGCAGGACTGCCGGATCCGTTCCCGGGCCTCGGTGACCAGGTCGAGAAACGCGCGGTCGTCCAGGTGCGGCACGGGCAGTGTCATGACGGTCCTTCCTGCGCCGGATCGTCGATCGGAAGCAGGTCCACGGAGAACACGAGCTGCCCGGGGGTCAGACTGGCCCGGACCCGGTAGTCCAACCGGATCACCAGCCGCCACGCGTCGACCGGGTCCGGCCCGGCGTCGACGTCGATCACCTCGACCCGGGGCTCCCAGCGGGCGATGGCCTGCCGGACGTAGTGGATGGCCAGCCCGGCGGTGGTGTCGTCGTTGGGCGCGAAGACCAGCCGGTGCAGTCGAGATCCGTAGCCGGGCCGCATCAGCCGCTCGCCCGGCGTGGTCGACAACAGCAGAAACAGCGCCTGGCGTACGCTCTCGTCGCCCTCGGTCATGGCCAGCCCGCCGGCCGCGGTGAGCGCCAACCCGCCGGACCGGCCCGCGTCGAAGCCGGCGCCGACGAAGCGGAACGCCCTCACCGGTCCGACCCCAGGAAGCGCTGGCGCGGATCGCGCACCGTGTGGTGGACCGCCCTGGGCGGCGTCCCGTTGGTGAACCCCTCCAGGTGCGACAGCACCACCCGGTGCCCGTCGACCCGCAGCCAGTCGCTGTAGCCGACGTGCGGCTTCTCCGTCGTGGTGCACGGCTTGACGGTCGGGCCGTAGTTCGGACAGGCGATGATCTTCCGTCCCTCCGGGTCGTCGTCCACCAGCACCGGTACGGCGGTGATGGTCACCCACCGCTGCGACGGCCGGTTCTCGACCCGGCCGTCGTGGTCGCACAAGATCACCGAGTCGCGGTGGATCCAGCGCATCAGCCGCCTCCTTCGTGGTGTTCGCGAGCGAGCGCACGCGCACGCTCCGCAGCGGTGGTCGGGTCCTCGGTCGACTCGGCGTGCAGGAAGTCCACGCTGCGGGCGCGGACCACCATGGCCCGTCCGGGCGCGGAGATCACCAGATCACTCGCCGCGTGCAGCGTGGCAAGGTCGGGGGTGAGTTCCAGCCAACTGCCACCCTCGGTGGCCATACGCAGGCTGCGCTGGACGTCGTCGACGACGATCGATTGCCCACCGGAGGTGCGCAGCGTCCAACGGCGGGCCCGGCCGTCGTCGATGCCCGCGTCGTACGGCTCGACGGCACCGAACAGCGAGCCGAGCACGATGCCCGAGGCCGGCTCGCCGCCGGGCAGCACCACCAGCACGGTGTCGTCCGGATCGGGAAGAGCCACCAGCCCCTTGCCGCGCCCGGCGCCCGGGCAGAGCACGGCGAGCCAGCCGGCGTCCAGGTCCCCGTACGCCGGCAGGCTCAGCCGCACCCGGCCCAGGCCGTCCGGGTCGGCGACGTCGGTGACCGTGCCGAGGGTGACCACCGCGCCCGCGTTCGACGGGGTGGGCGGCGCGACCGGCGGCACCGTGGAGAACCGGGTCAGGTGCCCGGCGCCGTCCACCGTGTGCACCACCTCGGTCAGCACGTACGCCCCGGCGACCGGGTCGGGCACACCGGTCAGGTCGATCCGCCGGCCGGGCCGCAACGCCGGATCACCCTGCGCCACCCCCTCGGCCGTCACCAGGGCGGCAGCCCGGGTGTCGAGCCGAGCCTGGGCCAGAGCGGCCAGCTCGTCGTCACTGCGGCCGGGCTGGTCGACCGCGGTGCGTACCCCGTCGGCGCCCACGTCGGCTGGATCCGGCCGGTCGCCCGCCGGCCGGCCGCAGCGCGCCTCGTCGGCCTGCTGGCTGATCACCTCGGCCCGTTGCGGATGCCAGCCCAGCGCGGCGCTCGCGCCACCGGCCTGGTCCAGGTTGGTGGCGAGCCGCAGGGTGTGCACGCCCGCGCCGAGGGTCAACGCGACCGGTTCGCCGTACCCGGCCAGGGTGATCAGCCGTACCTCGCCACCGTCGGCGGCCAGGTGCAGCCCGGCGCGGCCCGTCACCTCCCGCAGCAGGTCGAGATCGCTGTGCCGGTGCTGCAGCAGCCGTTCCAGTCGCGGCCCGTCGGTCTCCGCCGTCACCGTGAGCCCGACCTCGCCGCACAGCTCCCGGGCCAGCTCGGCGGCCGTCACCGAGGTGAACACCCGCAACCCCTGTCGCTTGCGCAGCCGGTGCAGCGCGTCGTACGCCCGCAGCCGCAGCACCGCCACGCCGTCGGCGGCGTACTCGACCTCCACGCAGGTCACCTCCCCGGCGAACAGCGGGTCGGGATGATCGGCCAGTCGCACGTCGAGGGCGGTGCCGGGGCGTACGGCCGGGTCGAACGCGCCGCCGCCGGCGTTGGTGGCGAGCACCAGCTCGGCCTGGGTGGGCTGGTCGAGCCGGGCGGCCACCCGCAGCGAGCGGACCCGTCGACGGGCCGCGGCGGCCAGCTCGACGCCGTCGAGGAGGACGGTCAGCGCCGGGGGCGCGACGCTGGTCACGGCCTGCCGCCCGGGCTGGTGCCGGCCGGGCTGGTGCCGCCCGGTGCGGGGGTGGTCGTTGTCGCGGTTGCCGTAACCCAGGCAGCCGGGGCGGTGGCGATGGAGGCGCCGACGAACGACGCGCCCGTACCCACCGCACCGGCGACCGCCCGAGCGACCCCGGCCACCGCGCCGGCCAGCGTCGACCCGCCGCCCGTCGCACCGCCGCCCGTCGCACCGCCGCCCGTCGCACCGCCGCCCGTCGCACCGCCGGCCGGAGCGCCCCCGGGCGGCGGGACGGCCAGCGTGGTGCCGGCCGGAACGGCCAACGGATCGGTGATCCGGTTGTGCTCGGCCAGCAGCCGCCAGCGCAGCGGCGAGCCGAGCGCGTCGTTGGCCAACAGGTCGAAGCGCACCCCGGACCGGCCCGGCTCGGCGGCGCCGTCCCCGGCGGCGACCACCGCGCTGCCCGGGGCGGCGGTCGGGGTGCTGGCCGCCGCCAACTCCTCGGCGAAGCCAGCCTCCGCCTGGTCGGCCGTCTCGGCCGCCCGGACCAGCTTCAGCCGCAGCCACGAGCGCCGCGGCGAGCCGGTGCCGGTGAACGCGTCGAACCGTTCCGCCACCGCGATGATCACGCCCGGCACGTTCCAGGTCTTACCCCAGACCAACCGGACCAGCGGCGGTCGCAGCCACCCGTGCTCGGCGGTGGAGTTCTCGGCCAGCATCCACAGCGGGCGGGTGAGCACCCGCACATCGCCCGGCCTGACCTGCGCCTCCACGAACTCGACGTCGAAGAGCAGGTCGAGCACCAGCTCGGTCCGGCCGCCGCCGGTGAAGAGCAGAGGATCGTCGGCCAGCCCGGACCCGGTGAGCTGACTGCCGCCGGCACCCCGATGGCGTACGCCGGCGAGCCGCGTCACCTGCACGGTCTCCGGATTGAGCAGGCAGTCCACCCGCTCCCCGGAGGAGTCGATGAGGAAGGCGACCCGTTCCATTCAGTCGCCCGCCTGTTCCCGATCGAGCCGACGCAGCTGGGCCGCGTCCACCGCTTCACCGGGCACAGTCCACAGCGGTCGATCGTCCGGTAGTGCTGGCCACAGTCCGCTGGCCACCGCCGACCATCCACCGCCGATCAGGCCCGCCCCCGATCCACCCGCCCCCGATCCACCCGGCCCCGCCGGCCCGGTGGCCGTGGCGCCGGCCGGGTGTCCGGGCGAGGCCACCTCGTCCGGCAGGGCCGGCCAGGGACCGCTGCCGGTGGCGCGGGCCGCGTCGAGCGGGCCACCGCCCGTCGCGAGCCCCGCACCCGTCGAAGCCGTCCACCCGGCTGGCCCTCCACTCTCGACCAGGTCCCGCCCGCGCGGCCCGCCACCCGTCGCGGAGACCACACCAAGCCGTCCACGGCCAACCCCGAACCCACTCGCGTCACCGCCACCCCCGCACCCGTTCCGGCCGTCGCCACCCCCGCACCCGTTCCGGCCGTCGCCACCCCCGCACCCGTTCCGGCCGTCGCCACCCCCAAATCCGCTAGGGCGGAACCCGACCCCGCCCCCGTCCCCGTCTGCCCCGCGCCCATCCGGTCTGGCCGATAACCCGCTTCCGCCCACCGAGAACCGTCCGCTGTCCCCCTCCTCCGCGGCGTCTCCGAACGCAGCGGTAGATCTTGGAGGGAAAGTGCCCCCAGAGGGGCCGAAATCTTCCAAGATCTGGCGCGGTTCCCGCACAGAGGTTGGTTGTGGGGGGGTGGTTGAGGCTGTTCCGGCTTGGTCGAATGGGTCGGAGCCCGGGGTCGAGCCGAGCGGACCGGGGACCGCAGGGCGGAGCATCGGTCGGGACGGGCCAACAGCTTCGCCCTCCCGTCCAGATGCCGCCGACCCGTCCCGCGCCACCCCGGTGACGGCACCCCGCTGCCCCGATCCGCCCCGACCGGCTGACGCGCCCCATCCGGCGGACGCACCCCATCCGGGTGATGCGTCCCATTCGGCTGACGCGCCCCATCTGGCTGACCTGCCCGATTCGGCTGACGCGCCCGCTTCGGTCGGCAGACCCGATCCGGCCCGCGCATCCGATCCCGCCGACCCGGTCGATCCTGCCGGTGCACCGCGCCCAGCCGCTGAGTGGAATCCGCGACGGAAGCCCAGGCGGGCCGGCGGCGGCCCGCCGGCTGGCGGTCCACCCCCTGCCCGCAACTCCATCCCCGTGCCGAACATCCTGGTGGTACCTGCGGCATCGGAGGCACCGTGCCTGCCGCCCTCGCCGAACCAGCCGATCCCGCCGACGGTGCCGGCGGCACCGGACGAACCGGCGGTGCCAAGCCCAGATCTGCCGGGTCCGTCAGCTGTGCCGGACGTGTCGTCGGAAGGGCCCGAACCACCTACCGCCCGCCGGCCGCCCGGTTCTCCGAACCGTCCGCCAGCACCGAATACTCCGAGTCGGCCAGCCGTACCGGGTTCCTGTCCCACCAGCCCATCCGCCGCGCCGGGCTCTCCGAAGCCGCCAGCGTCGCGCCCTGCGTACACACCAGCGGCGTCCGGGCCGCCGGTGCCGGTAGGTCCGCCGATCGCTCCGCCGTCGACACCGAACCCTCGGGCAGCGTCGTACGCGTCGCCGGTCGAGCCCGGACCGCCAGGGGGTACGTCGAGGTTCAGGTCCTGCAGCAGACCGGGGGCGTGCGCGGCGACCACATCCAACCAGTGCTGCGGTGGCTCCCCGAAGCGGCGCGGTGCCGCCGTGCGCACGTCCGACGGCCGGCGTACCGAGCGCTGCCCGGTCGCGCCGGGAGGATCGACCCGCCCGGCGAGGCGCTGCACCGCCCCGGCCGCCGAGCGTAGCCGGCCGGCCAGCCAGCTACGCGGGAGTCGGCGCGGTGGCACCGCCGGACTCCAACTCCAGGCCCTCGTACCGCAGGGTCAGTGACGCGATGGCGATCTCGTGGCTGAGCGTGTTGAGGTGCGCCCCCCGCCACCGGGTGGGCCAGGCGTCGATCAGGTTCCAGCGCAGCACCTCGGCGGTGCCCACCGAGTCCAGCAGCACGACGGAGATGTTGCGGCGGTTGAGCGTGCCCTGGGCGGTGGCGTTCACCCAGTCCCACAGCTCCCGCGACGCGGTGAGCCCGAAGTGCAGCGTGACCGGCTCGTACTCGGCCTGACCGGGCACCATCCGCATCCGGCCGAGCCCGTGCTCACGGTACGGCTGACCGGGGATGTTCACCTCCAGCCCACTCATCTCGGTGAAGTGGCCATTGGTGACGCCGTTGATGAGCAGTTTGAAGTTGTACGCCCGGTACGGGTCGACCGGGGCGCCCGGCTGCGGAGTGGCTGTGGTGGGCGGCATGTCAGCCTCCGATCGTCTCGGTCTCGGTGCCGCCGGCCCACTGGCTCAGCTTGAACACCACGAATTCGGCGGGCTTGACCACGGCGATGCCGATGTGGGCGATCACCATGCCGGCGTCGCGGACGTCCACCGGGTTGGTCTCCTCGTCGCACTTGACGAAGAACGCCTCCTCCGGACTTCGTCCGAGCAGCGCGCCGTCGCGCCACACCCGGGTCAGGAACGCGCCGATGTCGCGCCGGATCGAGCGCCAGAGGGTGAAGTCGTTGGGCTCGAAGACCATCCACCGGGTGCCGTTGGCGATGGCCTGCTCGATGGCGATGCTGAGCCGGCGCACGTTGAGGTAGCGCCACTCGCTGGCCTCGGCGGCGAGCGTACGGGCGCCCCAGACGCGGATGCCCTCGCCGGCGAAGTAACGGATCACGTTGACGCCCTTGGGGTTGAGCACGTCGTGCTCGGGTCGGGTGACGAGATAGCCCAGGTCGACGGCGCCGCGGACCGGTTCGTTGGCCGGTGCCTTGTGTACGCCCCGCAGGGCGTCGGTGCGGGCCCAGATGCCGGCCAGGTGCCCGCTCGGCGGGGTGAGTTCCAGCTCCCCGCTGATCGGGTCGCGGACGCGCAGCCACGGGTAGTAGAAGGCGCCGAACTCGGACTGTCGGGGCCGGTACGCCGCTCCCTCGCCTCCGCCCGGGCCGCCCGCACCCCCGGAGCCGGCAGGGCCGCCCGCACCCTCGGCGGGTTTGGGGGGCTTGCCGGAGGACGGTGTGGCGACCCGGGTCAGCGCGGAGATGTCGTCGATGTCCGGCGCCGGGTCGCAGATCGCCACCATGGTGCGGGTCCGCTCGGCCATGCTCAGCAGTGCCTCGTGGGCCACCACGTCGTGGAAGCCGGGCGCGGCGATGATGGAGATCTCGTCGACGGCCTCCAGGAGCTGCAGGCCGCCGCGCCGCTGACCCGCGCCGGTGATCGCGCCACCCTCGCCGACGTTGACCACCCAGCAGCGCGCGCCGCCGTTGTCCAGGAAGCCGAAGACCGCCCGCGCCAGGGGCGTGCTCTCCACCTGCTCGCCGTCGGCGAACAGCCGCAGGAACTCGGTCCAGTTGTTGACCGGCACCGCTCTGCCCAGGTGGGCGTTGCGGTTCGGGGCGACGCCGACGAACGCGGCGATGCTGGTGCTCGCCGGTCCGATCGGTCGGGCGCCGCTGGGGACCTCCTCGACATAGATGCCGGGGGAGAAGTAGCTGGGCATCGGTCCTCCTGTGCGGGTGGCGTCAGTTGGTCGGTGGCGCGCAGACGATGACGATGTCTTCTTCGGCGGGGTCGACCTCGGCGGTGAGCACGAGCCCTCGGCCGGTCAGCCGGAGTCGGACCGGGCCGGGCTGTGCGGGGTCGTGCGGGACTCCGACGAGCTGGAAGCGACCATCGGTGTCGGTGCGGGTGGCCGACGCGGTGCCGGCCAGGTCGACCCGCATGGCGGCCAGTGGTTGGTCCTCGGGGCCGACCACGCGGCCGGCGAGCGTACGCAGCTCCAACTGCCGCAGCCGCAGCGGTTGCAGGACCGGCGGCGCGGCCGGAGTCGGGTGGTCCACCTGCGCCGGTACGTCGATGAGCAGCGCTGGGCGCGGCGCGGTGCCGAACGCCGTCCACAGTGTGGCGTCGCCGGCCTCCAGCACCACCGGGTAGCTGCCGTCGCTGGTCGCGGCGGTGAGCACCCGGTCCAGCCCGGTCAGCCCGGCCGGCCCGGCCGCGCTGAGCAGGTAGCGGACGGTGAACCGGTACGGTTCGCGGACCGCGCCGCTGGAGCGGGTCTGCCGGGCCGGGCGCAACTCCATCGGCCAGAGGGTGAGCCCGGCGGCGTCGCCGTCGGTGCGGGGCGGGCCGATCGGGACGGGTTCTCCCGCTGCGCTGCTCAGCCAGGTGGACAGCGCGGCGGTGGCCGTCTCGATCGGTCCGCGCCCGTCGGCGCTCATCGCGGCGGCGTCCCCTGGATCCGGTACGCGATGGCCTCGTTCCACACGTGCGGGTAGACGCCGATCTCGAAGTAGCGCGTGAACCGGTTGATGGGCGCGTTGGTGTGGTCGTGGTAGAGCAACCACACCGGGGCGATGGTGAACAGCACGTAGTTCGCCAGCACGAGCGGGATGTAGAGCGGGCCGAGCAGGCGGCCCTGGAAGATGTGCACGTCCTCGTGCCGCTGGATGCCGGAGCTGGCGCCGGCGCAGACGGTGCCGATGGTGGTCGCGTAGCGGGGGGAGACTCCCTCCACCACGCTGACCCGGCCGCTGGCCTGTGCGGTGGGCCGGTCCAGTGAGTGCCCGAACAGCAGGTGCACCGCCAGGTAGATGGCCCCGACGACAGTGTTCAGCAGGCTCCACGTGTGATCGACGACGAACAGGAGGATGCCGCGGGCGTCCGGGGCGTACACCCCGGCGGAGGCCACCGCCCAGCCGAAGACCGCGCCGACGAGCAGGCCCACGACGGCGCCGATGAGCAGGCCGATCGGGCCGCCGGCCAGGAGGCCGAGCACGGCGCCGAAGGCGACCTGGACCGCCGCGCTGAGAATTCCGAAGATCATGATGGCCCTCCTCAGACCCAGGAGCGGAAGACGCGGGGCTCGCGGCCCTGGGCGACCTGGGTCGGCGACGCCTGGGTCGCCTGCCGGTTGCCGGGCGGGAACTGGTTGACGCCGAGGGCGGCGGAGAAGATGACCAGCGCGTTGAAGAACGCGATGATCCACTTCTCGCCGCCGGCGTCGTCGGCGAACGCCGCCGTCACGTAGGAGAGCAGCAGTGCGATGCCGATGGCGATCCACTTGCGGATCTTGTCGCCGCTGGGGCCGATCAGCCCTCCGATGACGTTGGTTGCCAGCAGGGTGGCGGCGCTCGCGCCGGCGAGGCTGCCCAGGGCGGCCCAGGTGAAGAGATCGTTCACGGCGATCCCCCTTTTCTGCGATGGTGCGACCGGGTTGTGGTGGTGGTGAGGTCGATCAGCCGGGGCCCGGCGCGCCCGCGGGCGGGCCCGGGGCGGTCGGGCTCGGCGCGACAGGCGCCGCCGGGCGCCGACGACGCAGCAGGAGTACGCCGACCGCGGCGAGCAGGAGCAGGAGCAGCAACCCGCCGACGATCAGCAGCCAGGGAAACCCGCCCTCGGCGGCGGCGGCGACCGGCGAGGCCGACGCTCGGGGCGGCGCCTCGGCGACGGCCCGCAGCTCGGCCGGCTTGTCCTGGTTGGAGTCCACCTTCCAGGTGACCGACCGGCCGTTGACGGTGCCATTGGTGTCGATCACCCGGCCGGGAAATGTCACCGAGATCTCGAACGACATCAGCTTGAGGAACGCCTGTTGCTGCTGCGGATTCGTCTGGTCCAATTTCCCGCCGTATTTCGCCGGGTCCAGAGGCAATGTGAAGCGGTAGAGATCACCGTCCCGGACCAGTTTCACGCTCTCGCTGTCGAAGCTCGCCAACGGCGCCTTGCGATAACTGATCTGGGTTCCGAAGAGTTTGCTGTCCTCGTAGCCGGTCTCCTCGCCCGCCGGCAGGGCGGGAATGTTCTGCCGCAGCTCCGCGAAGGCCACCGGGATGTTCTTGTTCCGTGAGCTCAGCAGGGATTTCTGGGCGGTCAGCAGGAGCTGCCCGTCGACCGTGTCGTCGGCGTTGACGGTGAGCCCCATGTTGAGTTGCATGCAGCCGCTCAGAACGGCGAGAAGGAGGAGACACGCCGCGACGCGGAGTGCCTTACCGCGGTTGACTCTCCTGTTCATGCGCTCAGTGTGTGTGATCGCTTTCACCACGAGCAGTCAGCGATCGGTCACAACGCAGTCGCCGATCTTACCGGCGCGCTGTCACGTTCGGATGAGTCCTCATGCGGCGCAGATGACTATTCTGGAGCTTTGCGCCCACTGCCCGTCGACGCCAATGTTCCCTCCCACAGGGGAGGCCACCGGGCCCGGGATGCGACACGCTGGGGGACCCCTCGGTCGTACCCCCGGAGGAACCGCGATGACGCCCGTACAGCGCCACACGCCGAAGATCGAGCTGCATGTCCACCTGGAGGGCACGGTCCGTCCGGCGCTGCTCGCCGCGCTGGCCCACGGCAACCGCCTCCCGGCGCCGGCCGGCCCGCCCGAGGTCTTCGACGACCTGTACGCCTTCATCGCCACCTGGAACGCGATGACGACCGTGCTGCGTACCCCTCGGGACTATCGACGGGCGCTGCTGGCCTATGCGGCCGAGGCCGCGCGGGACGGCGCGGTCCACCTGGAGCCCATCGTGGACGCTGACGAACGGCTCGGGCTGGCCGGCTTTGCGGACGTGCTCGCCGCCCTGGTCGACGCGGCGGCCGAGGCACGCGAGCGCCACGGCGTCTCGATCGGGTTGACCCCGCAGGTCTGCCGGGGCCACGACGTCGACTTCGCGCAGGACGCGGCCCGGGTCGCCGCCCGGTTCGCCGGTCGGGGCGTGGTCGGTTTCGGACTGTCCGGCGCGGAGGGGCGGTACCCGACGACCCCGTACACCCGCGCGGTGAACCTGGCCCGCGACGGTGGCCTGCCGTTCGTGCCGCACGCCGGGGAGGCCGCCGGACCGGCGGCGGTCCGTGAGGTGCTGGCGATGGGAGCGGTCCGGATCCGGCACGGGGTACGCGCCGTGGACGAGCCGGAGCTGGTCGCCGAACTGGCCGGGCGGGGCGTCGTGCTGGACGTGACGCCCACGTCCAACCTGCGTCTCGGGGTGGCCCGGCCGGACCGTCCGCATCCGTTGACCGTGTTGACCGGCGCCGGAGTCGTCTGCTCGGTGTCCACCGACGATCCGGCCATCTTCGACATCACCCTGGCCGACGAGTACGCCCTCGCGGACCGGCTCGGGGTCGACGCGGCGACCGCGTACGCCGCCGGCCTGCGCGGCATGCTCGGCGACGCGACGACCCGCGCGCGGCTGGTCGCGGTGGGGGAGCGGGCCTACCCTGCGGGCAGTCCGGCCCGGCCTAGGCTGAGGCAATGATCACGATCGCGTGCGTGCTGCTGGTGGATCCCGACGGGCAACTACTTCTGCAACTACGCGACGGCAATGCCCGCTTCCACCCGAATGTCTGGGGGCTGCCCGGTGGCCACGGCGAGCCGGGGGAGACCCCGGAGCAGACCGCCGAACGGGAGCTGTGGGAGGAGACCGGCCTGCGCGCCGAGGGTCCGTTGCGCCCGTTCGCCGTGCAACCGCATCCCGAGCTGGGCCGGGTGAAGCACTACTTCACCGGCCGCACCCGGGCCCGACAGGAGGATGTGGTGCTCGGCGAGGGGGAGGCGATCGTCTTCGTGCCCGGCGACCGGGTGCTCGACGGCCGCCCCTACACGCCGGGCACCGTCGAGGTGCTGACCCGCTTCCTCACCTCGCCCGAGTACGCCGACGCCCGCACGAGCACCACCGGCTGAGACGACCGCCGGGTCAGTCGGTGGTGGCGGCGATCCGGTGCTGGCTGGGGGTGATGCCGCGGACCCGGCGGAACGCGGTGCTCAGCGCGTACGGGCTGGCGTAGCCGACCCGTCGGGCCACCGCCCCCAGCGTGGCGTCCGGCTCGCGCAGCAGGTCAGCGGCGAGCGCCAGCCGCCACCCGGTCAGGTACGTCATCGGTGGCTCACCGACCAGCTCGGTGAAGCGGCGGGCCAGCACCGCCCGGGACACGCCCACCTCGAGGGCGAGCGCGGCAACCGTCCACGCTCGGGCCGGGTCGTTCTGCACCAGCCGTAACGCCGGACCGACCACCGGATCGCCGGCCGCCCGGTACCAGCCCGGTGCCGCGTCGGGACGACCGAACCAGGTGCGCAGCGCGCCGATGAGCAGCAGGTCGAGCAGCCTGTCCAGCACGGCCGCCTGGCCGGGCGCCTCCCGGGTCACCTCCTGGGCGAGGAGCGCAACCAACGGGCTGCGCCACTCCTGAGCGGCAACCACCAGCAGCGGCGGCAGTGCGGTGAGCAACCGCCGGCTCACCTCGCCGGGCAACTGGTATGTGCCGGTCAGCAGCACCGTCGAGCCGTCCGGGCCGGTGCCCCAGGTGCGTACGCCCAGCGCCATCGACTCGGCCAGCGGCTCGCCGCGCAGGGTCGTGCACCGCTGACCCGGGTGGATGACCACCTGCGGTGGTGTGGCCGGGTCGTCTGCCACGAGGTAGCCGTCCGGCCCCCGCAGCACCGCCACGTCGCCGGGCCGCAGAGTCGCCGGCGCGGCGTCATCCGGCACCAGCCAGGCGGTGCCGCGAACCAGGGCCACCACGGTCAGCGGCGCGCGATCCTCGATCCGCAGCGCGTACGGCGGGTCGAGCACCGAGCGGAGCAGGAAGGCGCCCCGGGCGCGGGGACCGTCGAGCAGCCCGGTGAGCGGGTCCATCGCGCGATGGTAGACGATCGCAAGGGGCGCTCCGGGTGCCGCGAGCCACCGGCGGGGTGCGGATGACCGCGCACGGACCCCTCGGCGCGGTGTACGGGGAAGGTGGACGATGGTGCGGTTCGGCGGCCTGCGGGTGGCCGGTGGACGGCTGCGGCACGGTTGGCGGCCGGTGCTGGAAGCGACCCTCGCGGCGACCGCCGCCTGGTTGCTGGCCACCCGGCTGCTCGGCCATCCACAGCCCTTCTTCGCCCCGGCCGCCGCGCTCATCGTCCTCGGTCAGGCCCGGGGGCAGCGGATCCGGCGGGCCGTCGAGGTCGTCCTCGGCGTGGCCGCCGGGGTGCTGGTCGCGGACCTGGTGGTGCAGGCGTTGGGGCCGGGCAGCACCTGGACGGTGTTCACCGTCATCCTGCTCACCGTGCTGCTCGCGGTGGCCTTCGGCGCCACCGGCGTGACGCTGGTGCAGGCCGCGGTCTCCGCGCTGTACCTGGTGGTGGTCGCGCCACCGGACGGGTCGCTGGTGCCGTTCCGCTTCGTCGACGCGCTGGTCGGCGGTGTGGTCGCGCTCGCCGCCAGCCTGCTGGTCGACGCCCGGCACCCGCTGGCCCCGCTGGTCGCCGAGGTGCGCCGCACCTTCGACGAACTGGCCGAGCTGCTGGCAGGGATCGCCGACGCGCTGGACCGCTCGGACGAGGCCGCCGCGGTGGCCGCGCTGACCCGCGCGCGGAACATGGACGTGCGGGTCGACGGGCTGCGCGACGGGGTGCTGGCCGCCGGCGAGGCGCTGCGGCTCAACGTACGGCGGCGGCGGCACATCGGCCGGCTGCGGTCGGTGGACGAGTCGATCCGGCAGATCGACTACGTCGTCCGCAACGTCCGCGTGCTCGCCCGCGCCGGGGTGACCCTCAGCCGGCTGCACACCCCGGCGCCGCCCGGGTTGGCTGCGGCGCTGCGGTCGCTGGCCGAGGCGGTCCGGGAGGCCGGCGCGGCGCTCGCCGCCGACCTGGACGGGCAGGACGAGGTCGCCGACCGGCACGCCACCCGGGCCGACGAGTCGGCGCTGGCCGCCGTGCACACCGCCGGGCAGCTCTTCGGGTCGGCCCAGACCCTCCCGCTCGCCATGATCATCGGCCAGGTCCGGGCCACGGCCATCGACCTGCTGCGCGGCGTCAACCCCGAGGACGACGCCGCGGTCCTCGCCCGGGTCGACGAAGCCCTCGGCCTCCCCGCACTCTGACCCCCCGGCCCCCGCTCCTCTCCCCTACCCGGGGGCCGCCACGGACCGGCGGCGGGTCAGGTGCTGTTCCGGGCCACCAGGGCGGACGGGAAGAGGGTCACCGGTGCGACCGGTCGCCCGTCCAGCACGGCGGTGGCCGCGGCGACGGCGATCCGGCCCACCGGGTGGCTCGCGGTGGTCAGCGCGGGGGCGGTCATGCCGGCCAGCGGAATGTCGTCGAAGCCGGCCACCGCCACGTCGCCGGGCACCCGCACCCCGCGGTCGTGCAGCGTCGCCATCACGCCGAGCGCGGTCTCGTCGCTGATCCCGTAGATCGCGTCGACGTCGGGCCACCGCCGCAACGCCTCGCCGGCCGCCGCCCGACCACGCGCCGCCGTGAAGTCCCCGGGCAGCACACGCTCCGGCAGGCCGGCCTGGCGCATCAACCGGCGGTACGCCAGCACCGGGCGCTGCGAGCACGGAAGCCACCGGGGGCCGGTCACCATGGCGATCCGGCGGCGACCCGTGGCGTACAGGTGGCGCAGCACCTCGCTGGCGCCGGCGTCGTTGTCGACGTCGAACGACGGCACGGTGGCCGATCCGATGCCGATCGAGGCCACCCGGCCGCGCAGCGACCGGGGCAGGGCGTCCAACAGATCAACGGTGGTGTTGACCAGCACCACGCCGCACACGCTGCGGTCGCCGGCGAGCTGGTCGAGGGCGCCCGGCTCGCCCAGTGGCAGCCAGTGCAGCGCCACCCCGATGCCGGCCGGCGCGCAGACCTGGGCGGCCGAACCGACCACCCGGTGGACGTACGGGTCGTCCAGCACCGCCGAGCTGGTCCCCGCGACCGCCACCACCAGTCGTACGCCTCCGCCGCGGACCAGCGCCCGGGCGGCCGGGTTGGGCACGTAGCCGAGCTGGTCGACGGCCGCCGCGACCTGTTGCCGGGCGGTCGGGGAGGCGAACCCGGTGCCGGCGACCACCCGGGACGCCGTGGACCGGGACACCCCGGCGACGCGCGCGACGTCCTGAAGAGTCGCGGGTCGCTGTGCCGCTGCCGTCATGGTTCCCTCCTCCGGTCAACTCGTCCCGCGGACGAACCCCTGCCCCGAATCATCCTCCGGCCGGAGCGTCGGTGGTAAGGGGCGGTTGTGGTGGTAGCGCTCTCAGGTGTGCGATCGTGCCAGGAGATCACCGTCGAGAAAGAGGACCTGCCCCCGTGAGCGCCCCCACCAGCCCACCCCGTTCCCCGGACACCACCTCGGTGCCCGCGCGGGTCGTACGGACAGCCCGCAACGGCGTCGCCGTCACCTTCACCCTCAACGGACTGGCGGTCGGCAGCTGGTTCTCCCGCGTGCCGGCGGTCCGCGAGGCGTTGGACCTCACCGCCGGCCGGCTCGGGCTGCTCCTGCTGGCGATGAGCGTCGGCGCGCTGCTCGCCATGCCCACCTCCGGTCTGCTCGCCCAGCGCCTCGGCGCGGCCCGCACTGTGACGCTGGCCACGACGCTTGTCGCGCTCGGTCTGACCGTTGCCGGGCTGGGCGCCACGGTGGCCGGTTCGGCGATCGTCGTCGCGGTGGGGCTGATGGCCTTCGGCTACGGCTCCGGGGCCTGTGACGTCGCGATGAACGTCGAGGCGGCGGCGGTAGAGCGCCGGTTGGGGCGTACGGTCATGCCCCGCTTCCACGCGGCGTGGAGCCTCGGGTCGGTGGCCGGCGCGGCGCTCGGCGCCGGAGCGGCCCGCTTCGACGTGCCGGTCGGCGCGCATCTCATCGCGGTGGCGGTGGTCGTGCTGACCGGTACCGTGCTCAGCGCCCGGGCGTTCCTGCCCCGGCTGGCCGTCGACCCGGCCGACCAGCCGACGGCCGCCAGCCCGGCCGCCGGCCGCCGGGCGCAGCTTGCGGCCTGGCGGGAGCCACGGACCCTGCTGATCGGCCTGTTCGTGCTGGTGGCGGCGTTCACGGAGGGCAGCGCCAACGACTGGTTGGCGGTCGCCTTCGTCGACGGCAGGGACCTGAGCGAGGCAGCCGGCGCGGCGGTCTTCGGCGTCTTCGTCGTCGGCATGACCCTCGGGCGCACCGCCGGCACGGTCGCGCTCGACCGGTGGGGCCGGGTGCCGGTGCTCACCGGCACCATCCTGCTCGCGGTGGTCGGCGCGGGCGTGGCCGTGCTGGCCGATTCGGGGCCGGTGGCCATCGTCGGCGTCGCGCTGTGGGGGTTGGGCGCGTCGCTGGGCTTCCCGGTCGGGATGAGCGCGGCAGCCGACGAGGAGGCGCACGCGGCTGTCCGGGTCAGCGTGGTCGCGGTGATCGGCTACACCGCATTCCTGGGCGGGCCGCCGTTGCTGGGGTTCCTCGGCGACCAGGTCGGCATCCGGCACGCGCTGCTGGTGGTGCCGCTGCTGCTGTTGCCGACGCTGGCGCTGGTGTCGGTGCTGCGCCCGCCGAACGCCGCCCAGCCGGCCCCGTCAGCAGAGAAGATCTAACCCGGCCGACCGCCGAGCGCTATCGGGTGCGCGGCCGACCACAGCCGCGCACCCCCACTGGCCCGGGGGTCGCCCAGTGCCAACCCCGGAGATCGCCGCCGCGGCAAGCAGCTGGACCGGTGGGCGACCGCACGGTGCACCGGACGGGTTTCGACTCCATTCCCGCCCCCGCCCCCGCCCCGGCCCCGGCCCTCCCGGTTGATCATGAGGTTGTTGTGCTGCGTGTCGGCGGGTCGCGCCGCCAACTTCATGATCAACGGGGTGAGGGTCAGCCGCGTGGCCGCGTCCGGATACCAGGGTGGGGAGCGGCGGGGCACCGACCGGGCGTCGGAGGCGGTCAGCCCGTGGCTGGCGCAGACCATCCCGCACCACTCGGCGTTGTCGCGGGCCGCCACCCCCCGGACGTCCTCGCGCACGCCAGGCAGCGTACGACCTCAGGACGTGCTGAGAATGACCAGTTGCTGCGTCGCCCGGGTCATCGCGACGTAGCGGTCGACCGCCCCTTCGATGCCCTCGCCGAAGGCCTCCGGGTCGACGAGGACGACCAGGTCGAACTCGAGGCCCTTCGACAGCTGCGGAGTCAGCGACCGGACGCGCGACGTCGCCGCAAACGTGGGATCGCCGATGACGCAGGCGATGCCGTCGGCGTGCGCGGCGAGCCAGGTGTCGAGGACCGGACCCAGGTCCGACGCGGCTCCGTGGACGACGGGAAGACCGCTGCCGCGGATCGAGGTCGGCACGTTGGCGTCCGGAAGCACGGCCCGGATGACCGGCTGGGCCTCCGCCATGACCTCCTCCGGCGTGCGGTAGTTGATGCTCAGGGAGGCCAGGGTGACCCGGTCCAGCCCGATCCGCTCGAGCCGCTCCCGCCACGACTCGGTGAACCCGTGCCGGGCCTGGGCGCGGTCCCCGACGATGGTGAAACTGCGCGACGGGCAGCGGAGCAGCAGCATCTGCCACTCGGCGTCGGTGAGTTCCTGGGCCTCGTCGACGACGATGTGCGCGAACGGGCCGGCGAGCAGGTCCGGTTCGGTGCTGGGCAGCGCGGCCTCGTCGACCAGGGCATCCTGCAGATCGAGTTGGCGCAGGCTCGACAGCACACCTTCACCGTCGTCGTAGGCCTGGGCCTCGATCAGGTCGTCGACGACCGTGGCCATGCGCGCGCGTTCGACGGCGACGGTTGCCTCGCGCCGTCGCTTGCGCTCGGACGCCTCCGGGTCGCCCAGGCGCTGCCGCGCGGCGTCCAGCAGAGGCAGGTCGGACATTGTCCAAGCCCGCGCGTCCCCGCGTTGCAGCGTGCGGACCTCGTCCGGGCTGAGCCAGGGGGCGCATTTCCGGAGGTAGGCGGGCACCGACCACAGGTCCCCGACGAGGTCCGCCGCGTCGAGCAGCGGCCACGCGCGGTGGAAGGCCGTGAGCAGGTCCCGGTTGCGCGACAGTGACCCGCGGACGAGGTCGTCCGGCTCGTCGCCGTCGTACTTGTCCATGAGGATCGTGAGCAGTTCCTCCCAGATCTCGTCGCGCGCCTCGTTGTGCGGGGCGCCAGGTCCCGGCGCCTCGAACGCCCGGGCCCAGTCGTCGGCGCTCAGCCACAGGTCGGACTCGTCGGTCGTGACGGTCATCCCCCTGGTCGGCGCCTCCTCGTAGAACCGGACGGCCGCCTCGACCGCCGTCACCACGTCCGCGGTCGACTTGAGCCGGGCCACCTCGGGGTCGGTCTCGACCGCTGCCCCGGCGCCCTCAGCGACGAGGTCCCGCAGGGTGCAGGTCTGCACGTCCTCCTCGCCGAGGCTGGGGAGGACGTCGGCGACGTAGGACAGGTAGGGCTGGTGCGGACCGACGAACAGCACGCCGCCCCGTCCCCTGCCGAGGCGAGGGTCGGCGTAGAGGAGGTAGGCGGTGCGGTGCAGGGCGACGACCGTCTTCCCCGTACCGGGACCGCCGTCGACGACGAGCGCGCCGCTCGACCCCGCGCGGATGATGGCGTCCTGGTCGGCCTGGATGGTGCTCAGTACGTCCCGCATCCGGCTCGACCGGCTGCTGCCCAGACTCGCGACGAAGGCGGACTGGTCGTCGAGCGCGACGTGCCCCTCCAGGCCGTCGGCGGCGAACACCTCGTCCCAGTAGTCGCTGATCCGGCCGAGGGTCCAGCGGTACCGGCGGCGGCTGGCCAGACCCATCGGGTTGGCGTGGGTCGCCCCGAAGAACGGCTCGGCCGCGGGGGAGCGCCAGTCCAGCAGCAGCCGTCGACCCTCGCTGTCCGTGAGGCCCTGGCGTCCGACGTACACGGGCTCCGGGTCGTCCGCGCCCACCATGCGTCCCAGGCACAGATCCAGACCGAAGCGCGACAGCTTCCGCAGGCGGGCGGTCACCCGGCGGACCTCCTGGTCCCGGTCCACCGCCTGCCGGCCCTTGCCACCGGGCGCCCTGCGGGCGGCGTCGAGGCGGTCGGACAGGTCGGCGGACGACTGCGCGAGGCTTTTCTTGATGGCCGCGAAGTGCTGCACGTCGCGGGCGATCAGCGCCGGGTCGGCCTTGGGGGAGAGGTGTTCGGGAAGGGCGAACACGCCTGGTTCCCGCACGACCGCACCGTCGACATCAACGCCCATTCGCCACTCCCAATTCGGCAGATTCTGGCCACGGCCAGCAATTCTGCGGCATAAATGGGGTCTTGCGGCAAGTCCCCCAGTGCGTTATATTCTGGGAGTGGAAGGGAGTGGTTGCTCCCTTCCTTTTCGCTGTCCGGCGCACGTACGGCCGGTGGCACGGATGGTCGGCGGGAGCACGACGGTCAGGGCAGCCGATCGGCGTACACCAGGTCGATGGTGTCGGTGTGCCCGGCCCAACGGAGTTCGAGGTGCCAGCAACCCGCCCGCGGCATGTCGATGATCGACGGGCCCGGCCCTCCGACGACCTCCCGGGACGCCTTGGTGTCGGTGCCGTCCAGCGTCGCGGTGATCGTCAGGTTGGCCGACGACGTGCTGTCCGACGGCGAGGTGGCCGGTCGGGAGACCCACAGGATCTTGTTGGTCGACCCATCCTGCCGCACCTGCGCAAGCGGATGGGAGAACAGCACGGCCACGATCTCGCCCCTGGCGCCGAGCACGTGCGGGGTTCCGGCGTCGCCGCTGAACCCGGCGTTCGCCCACTCCGGCAACGGCCCCGTCTCGACCCGCGACCCGCAGCCCGTCGCCGCGCCCGCCGTAGTGGCCGCGCCCGCCGCGACCGCCGCGCTTGTCGCCGCGCCCGCCGTGGCCGCAACGCCGGTCGGCGTGGCTGACTGGCCGGTCGTGCAGCCCGCCAGCAGGACCACCGACCCCAGCAGAAACCTTTCCCAGGAACCCATTTCGCCCCTTCCCTAGTCCAGCGATTCGGCGATCTCGATCGCCTCGAGCTTGGTGAGGTCGCCCTCGAGCCGGTAGCTCACGCCGGCCTCCTGCCAGATCAGGGTCGAGGCGGCGAGCCGTGCCGTCTCCTGGCGAACCTCTCCCGCACGGTCGACGTAGGACAGGACGTGTGGGCCGCCGACCCAGATGGCGAAGTCGCCGTCGACCTGGACCCACTCCGAGGCCGGCCGGCTGGTCTGCTTGTGGAAGGCCAGGTCGAGACTGCCGTCGAAGGCGTCGATGCGCAGCGCGCCTGAGCGATAGAGCAGCGTCGCCACCCGACAGGCGCCCGTGCCGTCGGGGTCGGCGACCAACACCCGCTCGGGCGGACCCAGCTTCACCGGTAGCCGGACCGGGAAACGCACCGCCCGTTGTGCCTCATCCAGTGTGACGGCCCGCAACGAGGGCAACGGAGACGGAGTGCCGGTCGGCACCACCGGTTCCGACGACGTGACGACGGTGACGCCGGCGAAGCGCAGCAGCCCCGCGACGGCGTCGGCGAGGGCGGCCCGCCCCGGCGGCAGCAGGAGCAGCAGCAGGGCGACGAGCGCCGCCGCGACGAAGGGGCGCCACCGGCGCCGCCGGGGCGCGGGCTCGAAGAGCTGTGCGCGTACGCGGGCGCTCACGTCGGGTGGGTCCGGTGTCTCCAGCCAGGCCGAGAGGTCCCGCAGTTCCCTCTCCAGGTCAGCCATGTCGGACCTCCTCCCGGTCGAGCAGGCCACGGAGCTTCGTCAGCGCCCGGGACGTCCGCGACTTCACCGTGCCCCGCGGCCAACCCAACATCGCCACCGTCTCCTCCTCGCTGAGATCGAGGAGGAACCGGCAGACGATCACCTCACGGTCCCGCTCCGGCAGTTGGCGCAGGGCCTGCACCAGCGCCGCGCGACGCTCACCGGCGAGGACCGCCCCGACCGCACCGTCCTCGGTGATCTCGGACACCGGGTTGGCCGCCGCCGCCCGCAGGACGAGGCCGTCGCGGCGGGTACGGGACCGGTGCAGGTTGCGGGTCTCGTTGGCGACGATCGCCAACAGCCAGGATCGGAAGGACGAGTCGCCCCGATAGCGCGACAGGCTGCGGTGCCCCTTCACAAACGCCTCCTGGATGACGTCCTCGGCGTCCGCGCCCGCGCCGAGCAGCACCGCCGTCCGGTACGCGGACGGGGTGTGCCGGGCGACCAGGAGGTCGTACGCCTCCAGGTCACCTGACCGAGCGCGGTTGACGAGCACGTCGTCGTTCAGGGAGACCTCCGGTTGCATCACACTCATGACACCGCTGCGGCGCGGCGGGTTCCAACCGTGGCGCGACCAGCTCACTCCCACCCGGCGTGCAGCGTATTGCCAGGAAGCGGTGGTGCACTGGCGGGAGCGTCGAGGAAGGGGTGGGGCATGGGCTGGTTCAGTCGACGGGCACGGGGCACCGAGGCGACCCCGACGAAGCTGGACCGCGAGGGGACCCGGGAGGATCTCGCGGCGCTGGAGGCGTTTCTCGCCAGCCGGCGGGGGGTGGAGTTCTACCTGGAGCCGGAGACCACGGCCACGGACACGACCGTCGTGGCCATCGCCCACGACGGCGAGTGGATCCGCCGCCGGACCGGCACGCCACGCGCGGCGGGCGCCATCGCCCGCAAGCACGCGGTGCCGCTGTACGAGGCGGCCCGCACCGGCTATCCGGAACGCATGCGCACCTGGAGCCGGGCACACCCGGAACGCCACGCCCGCTGAGGCCCGACAACGAGCCCGCCGCCCGCAGTCCGCATCCCGCGCGACCCGCGACCTGCGGCCCGCGCGGCCCGCGCATCCCGCGCGGCCCGCGCATCCCGCGCGGCCCGCGCATCCCGCGCGGCCCGCGCATCCCGCGCGACCCGCGACCTGCGGCCCGCGCGGCCCGCGCGGCCCGCGCGGCCCGCGGCCCCTGGCGGACCGGTGCTCGGTAGAGGCACGCAGATCTTGGACACTTACCGTTTCGAGTTGACGGTAAGTGTCCAAGATCTCGCGTTCGGGCCATCCCGAAGCGCAGGTTCCAATTGATCATGGCCGTTTGGCCGGGCGCCGGTGGAGTGGAGCATCGGGTGCGGGACACGAGGTGCGGTGTCGTGACGATCGTGAATCGGCGCCTAGAAATTGCCGTCTGTCGATGGATTGGCGGCGCCGTCCGCTGAGGGGGCGGCGTTGACCGGCGGCGCAGCGGTGTGGCAGCATTCGCGGCCTGACGGCAGTGAAGGAAGTCGGTGTGATTCCGACGCGGTCCCGCCACTGTCACCGGGGAGTGATCCCCCCTCGTGCGCCACGACCGTGTGTCTGCGGTTGGAAGGCCGGGGGAGAGCGTCGATCCGGAAGCCAGGATACTTCGGCCGTCGGGACGTACCCCAGGGCGTGGACACCCGAGGAGGACCCGATGACGCACGGCGTCTCTTTCATCGACGAGTATCGTCGTGACCCGCACGGTGGGCGCTCCGCAGCCCCCGCACCCGGCCACGTCTGCGGACGTTCGGCCGGCCGGGCGCACGGTCACGCCGGTTCCTGCGGCCGCTGAGCCGCGCACCCGGCGTCGACCGGCTGCCGACAGCCGTCGGTGACCGCGCGCCGGGCCGTCGTACCGGCTGACGCCGCACCCACCCGCTTCGTCCAGGTCGCCTCCACGGCGGCCGGGGCGTCACTCACCGGAGCCTCCCGTGCGCATCCTGCTGCTCTCCACCGCCGACACCGACCTGTTGGCCGCCCGCGCCAGCGGTGTCGACTACCGGCTGGCCAACCCCGCCCGGGTCAGCGCCGACGAGGTGCCCGCGCTTCTCGACGGGGTCGACCTCGCCGTCGTACGCCTGCTCGGGGGTCGGCAGGCGTGGCCGGACGGGCTCGCCGCGGTGCTCGCGAGCGGCCGGCCGACGGTCGTGCTCGGCGGTGAGGCGGTGCCCGACGCGGAGCTGATGGCCATCTCCACCGTGCCGTCCGGCGTCGTCACCCAGGCGCTGGCCTACCTGGTCGAGGGCGGCCCGGACAACCTGGGCCACCTGGCCCGGTTCCTCTCCGACACGGTGCTGCTCACCGGTGAGGGTTTCGCCCCACCCGCACCCACCCCGGCGTACGGCGTGCACGGTGAGCACCCCGTCGACCCGGACCGGCCCACCGTGGGGATCGTCTTCTACCGGGCGCACGCGCTGGCCGGCAACACCGGCTTCGTCGACGTGCTCGCCGACGCGGTGCGGGCGGCCGGCGCCAACCCGCTGCCCATCTTCTGCGGTTCGTTACGCGGGCTGACCGCGGGCGCCGGCCCGCTCGGGCTCTTCGCCCGCTGCGACACGCTGCTGGTCACCGTGCTCGCGGCCGGCGGTGCGGTCGCCGCGGACGCCTCCGGTGGTGGCGACGAGGACGCCTGGGACGTCGGCGCGCTGGCCGCCCTGGACGTCCCGGTCATCCAGGCGCTCTGCCTGACCAGCACCCGTGAGCAGTGGGCGGGCAGCGACGCCGGACTGTCCCCGTTGGACGCGGCGATGCAGGTGGCCATCCCCGAGTTCGACGGCCGGATCGTCACCGTGCCGTTCTCGTTCAAGCAGATCGACGCCGACGGGCTCTCGGTCTACGCCGCCGACGCCGACCGGGCCGCCCGGGTCGCCGGGATCGCGGTGCGCCACGCCCGGCTGCGGTACGTGCCCAACGCCGACAAGCGGGTCGCCGTGGTGCTCAGCTCGTACCCCACGAAGCACTCCCGGGTCGGTAACGCCGTCGGGCTGGACACCCCCGTGTCGGCGGTCCGACTCCTCGCCGCGTTCGCCGACGCCGGCTACCACCTCGGCGACGCGCCGCTGCCCGACGACGGCGACGCGCTGATCCACGCGCTGATCGCCGCCGGCGGTCACGACGTGGAGTGGCTCACTCCGGAGCAACTGGCCGCCGCCGAAGCCCGGGTGCCCGGCCAGACGTACCGGCGGTGGTTCGAGGCGGTCCCCGCCGAGCTGCGGATGCGGATCCGGGAACACTGGGGTGAGCCCCCCGGCGAGCTGTACACCGACGGCGGGGACATCGCGCTCGCCGGGCTGCGCTTCGGCAACGTGGTGCTGCTCATCCAGCCGCCGCGCGGCTTCGGGGAGAACCCGATCGCCATCTACCACGACCCGGACCTGCCGCCCAGCCACCACTACCTGGCCGCGTACCGCTGGCTGGCCGCGCCGGCCGCCGACGGAGGGTTCGGCGCGGACGCCGTGGTGCACCTGGGCAAGCACGGCACCCTGGAGTGGCTGCCCGGCAAGGGCCTCGGCCTGGCCGCCGGCTGCGCACCCGACGCGGTCCTCGGTGATCTGCCACTGGTGTACCCGTTCATCGTCAACGACCCCGGCGAGGGCACCCAGGCCAAGCGGCGGGCGCACGCCGTCGTGATCGACCACCTGGTGCCGCCGATGGCCCGCGCCGAGACATACGGCGACCTGGCCAAACTGGAACAGCTGCTCGACGAGTACGCCACCGTGCAGGCGCTCGACCCGACCAAGGTGCCCACCGTACGGGCGCAGATCTGGGACCTCGTCCGCGCCGCCGAGCTGCACCACGACCTGCACGCCGAGGCGATGCCGGACGCCGACGACTTCGACGACTTCGTGCTGCACCTCGACGGTTACCTGTGTGAGGTCAAGGACGTGCAGATCCGCGACGGGCTGCACATCCTGGCCGCCGCGCCGACCGGTGAGCCACGGGTCAACCTGGTCCTCGCGGTGCTGCGCGCCCCGCAGATCTGGGGTGGCGCCCGTGCCCTGCCCGGCCTGCGGCAGGCCCTCGCGGCCGCGTACGGGCTCGACGAGCAGGACCTGCTCGCCTCACCCGGGCAGCGGCTGGCCCTGCCCGCGGCGCTGACCGACGTGGTGGACGGGCCGGCCGGCACCGCCGCCGACGCGATCGACCTGATCGAGGCCCTCGCCCGACGGCTGGTCGTCGGCATGGAGACCCTCGGCTGGGCCGTCGAGACCGTCGAGACCGTCGAGACCGTCGTCGACGAGGTGACCGGCCGACCGATCCCGGAAGCCGCCGCGGTGCTGCGCTTCGCCGCCACCGAGCTGGTGCCCCGACTCGACCGGACCACCGACGAGCTGACCAACACCCTCGGCGCGCTCGACGGCCGGTTCGTGCCACCCGGCCCGTCCGGCTCGCCCACCCGGGGCCTGGTCAACGTCCTGCCCACCGGCCGCAACTTCTACTCCGTCGACCCCAAGGCGATCCCCAGCCGCAACGCCTGGGACGTCGGGGTGGCCCTCGCCGACTCACTGGTGGCGCGGCACCTCGCCGACACCGGGGCGTACCCCCGCTCGGTGGGGTTGACCGTGTGGGGCACCAGCGCCATGCGGACCCAGGGCGACGACATCGCCGAGGTGCTCGCCCTGCTCGGCTGCCGGCCGGTGTGGGACGACCGGTCGCGGCGGGTGACCGGCGTCGAGGTCGTGCCGACGGCCGAGCTGGGCCGGCCCCGCATCGACGTGACCGTGCGGATCTCCGGCTTCTTCCGCGACGCGTTTCCGCACGTCGTGGCGTTGCTCGACGACGCCGTCCGGCAGGTCGCCGCGCTCGACGAGCCGGAGGCGGAGAACTACGTCCGGGCGCACGTGGCCGCCGACCTCGCCGAGCACGGCGACGAGCGGCGGGCCACCGCCCGGATCTTCGGCTCCAAGCCCGGGGCGTACGGCGCGGGGCTGCTGCCACTGATCGACGCCCGCACCTGGCGCAGCGACGCCGACCTGGCCGAGGTGTACGCGGTGTGGGGCGGCTACGCCTACGGTCGGGGCCTGGACGGGCGGGAGGCGCGTGTCGACATGGAACGCTCCTTCGCCCGGATCGCTGTCGCCGTGAAGAACCAGGACACCCGCGAGCACGACATCGTCGACTCCGACGACTACTTCCAGTACCACGGCGGGATGGTGGCGATGGTCCGCCACCTCACCGGCACCTCACCGCAGGCGTACGTGGGCGACTCGGCGATGCCGCACGACGTGCGCACCCGCACCCTGGGCGAGGAGACCCGGCGGGTGTTCCGGGCGCGGGTGGTCAACCCGAAGTGGATCGCCGCGATGCGCCGACACGGCTACAAGGGCGCCTTCGAGCTGGCCGCAACGGTGGACTACCTGTTCGGCTACGACGCCACCGCCGGGGTGGTGGACGACTGGATGTACGAGCACCTGGCCGCCGCGTACCTCTTCGACGACACCACCCGGGAGTTCCTCGAGAAGTCCAACCCGTGGGCGCTGCGCGGCATCACCGAGCGGCTGCTGGAGGCCGCCGACCGGGGGCTGTGGGCCAAACCCGAGCCGGCCACCCTCGACCGCCTCCGGGACACGTACCTGGCCAGTGAGGGTGACCTGGAGGACCGGGCGTGAGCGCGAGGAGTGAGCCGGGTTTGCGAGCCCCGCAGTCGCGATCCGAGGAGGCGCAGTGAGCGCGAGGAGTGAGCCGGGTTTGCGAGCCCCGCAGTCGCGATCCGAGGAGGCGCAGTGAGCGCGAGGAGTGAGCCGGGTTTGCGAGCCCCGCAGTCGCGGTCCGAGGAGGCGCAGTGAGCGCGAGGAGTGAGCCGGGGTTGCGAGCCCCGCAGTCGCGATCCAAGGAGGCGCAGTGAGCGCGAGGAGTGAGCCGGGTTTGCGAGCCCCGCAGTCGCGATCCAAGGAGATGCAGTGACCACGATCTACCCGTTCAGTGCCGTGCTCGGCATGGCCGACATGCGGCTGGCGCTGCTGCTCAACGCGGTCTCCCCGGCGATCGGTGGGGTGCTGGTCCGGGGCGAGAAGGGCACCGCCAAGTCGACGGCCGTCCGCGCCCTCGCCGCGCTGCTGCCGCCGGTGCGGCGGGTCGCGGGCTGCCGGTTCGGCTGCGATCCGGCCGGGCCCGACCCGTCCTGCCCGGACGGCCCGCACCCGACCGACGCCGCCGCCGAGACCCGGCCGGCCCGACTGGTGGAGCTGCCGGTGGGCGCCGCCGAGGACCGGGTGGTCGGCTCGCTGGACCTGGAGAAGGCCCTCGGCGAGGGGGTACGCGCCTTCGAACCGGGTCTGCTGGCGGCCGCGCACCGGGGCGTGCTCTACGTCGACGAGGTCAACCTGCTGCACGACCACCTGGTCGACCTGCTGCTGGACGCCGCGGCGATGGGCCGCAGCCACGTCGAACGGGAGGGTGTCTCGGTCAGCCACGCCGCCCGGTTCCTGCTGGTCGGCACCATGAACCCGGAGGAGGGTGAGCTGCGTCCGCAGCTGCTCGACCGGTTCGGGCTCACCGTCGAGGTCGGCGCCAGCCGTGACCCGGCGATCCGTGTCGAGGTGGTCCGCCGCCGACTCGCCGCCGACGCCGACCCGGCTGGTTTCGCCGCCCGCTGGGCCGACACCGACGCCGAGATCGCCCGCCAGGTGGTCGCCGCCCGCCGCCGGCTTCCCGGGGTACGGCTGCCCGACGCCGCGCTGCGCCAGATCGCCGAGGTGTGCGCCGCGTTCGACGTGGACGGGATGCGCGCCGACATCGTCACGGCCCGTACCGCATTGGCGCACGCTGCCTGGCACGGGCGGGACCGGGTCACCATCGACGACGTCCGGGTGGCCGCCCGGCTGGCCCTGCCCCACCGCCGCCGCCGTGACCCGTTCGACACACCGGGGCTCGACGAGAAGCGTCTCGACGAGGCGTTGCAGCAGGCCCAGGACGCGCACCCGGACGACGACCCGGACGACGGCGGCCCGGACGGATCGGGCTCCGACGGGCCGGGCTCGGACGGGGGCGGCGGCCCGCGCGGCGGCGGCCCCGGCAGCGGCCCGGACGGGCGGGGCCTCGACGAGGGCGGCCCGGACGGAAGCGGCCCGGACGGAACCGGTCCGGACGGGCGGGGTTTCGACGAGAGCGGCGGGGACGGGCGCGGCACCGACGGCTCCGAACGGGATGCGCCTCGTGGGGATCCAGCCCCGGGCGAGGACGGGCAGGTCGACGGACCCGACGGATGGCACGGGGACGAGGACAGGGGCGGGCGCCACCGGGTAGCCGACTCTCGTCAGCCCCACGGCACGGGCGCCGGCGACGACCAGGATCGTGGCCAACCGGTGGCCGTACCCCGGGGTGGGTTGACGGCACGGCTGCTCACCGCGCCCGGCGTCGGTGACGGGGTGCCGGGCCGGCGCTCGCGTGCCCGCACCGGGCGGGGCCGCACCACCGGATCCCGGGTGCCGGCGGGCCGGGTCGGGGCGCTGCACCTGCCGGCCACGGTCCGCGCGGCCGCGCCGCACCAGGCCGCCCGGGGGCGGCTGACCGGCCCGCTGCGGTTGCGCGCGGACGACGTCCGCGAGGCGGTCCGGGAGGGACGCGAGGGCAACCTGGTGTTGTTCGTCGTGGACGCCAGCGGCTCGATGGGCGCCCGGCAGCGGATGACCGCCGTCAAGGACGCGGTGCTGGCCCTGCTCACCGACGCCTATCAGCGACGCGACAAGGTCGCGGTAATCGCCTTCCGGGGCACCGGGGCACGGACGCTGCTGCCGGCCACCTCGTCGGTGCTGGCCGCGTCGACCGGGTTGGCCGAACTGCCGACCGGTGGGCGTACGCCACTGGCCGAGGGGTTGCTCGCCGCCGCCGACCTGCTGCTGGTGGAGCGCCTGCGCGACCCGAAGCGCCGCCCCCTGGTCCTGGTGGTGACCGACGGCCGGGCCACCGCCGGCCCGCGTCCGCTCGACCGCGCGGCGGCAGCGGCGGCCGTCCTCGCCGCGACGGGCGCGCCCTGCGTCGTCGTCGACTGTGAATCCGGCCCGGTCCGCCTGAACCTGGCCAACCGCCTGGCCACCCAACTCCGGGCCCCCCACCGTCCCCTGAACGACGTGGCCCTCAACCCCCACGCACACCCCCCGGCCCGTGCAGATCGTGGAGCGAAACGGCCCTTCCAGGGGCGGCTTCCCTCCACGGTCTCAACCGGCCCCGCCAGCTCGCCAGACAGGAGCGTCGCCTGATGCCGCAGGGGAAGCCGAGCACGGTGCCCGCCGACGGGTTGACCACCCGCCAGCGACGGCGTCGGCCACTGGTGGTGGTGCACACGGGACAGATGAAGGGGAAGTCGACCGCTGCCTTCGGGTTGGCGCTGCGGGCGTGGACCGCCGGCCTGCCGGTCGGGGTGTTCCAGTTCGTCAAGAGCGCCAAGTGGCGGGTGGGCGAGGAGAATGCCTTCCGGGCGCTCGGCGAGGTGCACGAGCGCACCGGCCAGGGCGCACCGGTTTCCTGGCACAAGATGGGCGAGGGTTGGTCCTGGATCCAGCGCGGCGGCGACGCCGACCACGCCGCCGACGCCCTGGAGGGCTGGCGGCAGATCCAGCGGGACCTGGCCGCCGAGCGCTACGGGCTGTACGTGCTGGACGAGTTCACCTACCCGATGAAGTGGGGCTGGGTGGACGTCGACGAGGTGGTGGCCACCCTGGCCGACCGGCCCGGCTTCCAGCACGTGGTGATCACCGGCCGGGACGCCGACCCGAGGCTGGTGGCAGCCGCCGACCTGGTCGCCGAGTTGACCAAGGTCAAGCACCCGATGGACGCCGGCCAGAAGGGCCAGAAGGGTATCGAATGGTGACCCTACCGGCGACGCCCTGGGCGCTGCCCCGGGTGGTGGTGGCCGCGCCGGCCAGCGGGCACGGCAAGACCACCGTGGCCACCGGGCTGCTCGCCGCGCTGCGCCGCCGTGGCCTCACCGTCAGCCCGCACAAGGTCGGCCCGGACTACATCGACCCCGGCTACCACGCCCTGGCGGCCGGCCGGCCCGGCCGCAACCTCGACCCGTTCCTGGTCGGCGCGGAGCGGATCGCCCCGCTGCTGCGCCACGGCGCCAGCGTCCCGACACCCGCCGACGTGGCGGTGGTGGAGGGCGTGATGGGTCTGCACGACGGTGCCGTCGGTCGCCGTGACTACGCCTCCACCGCGCACGTGGCCCGGCTGATCGAGGCACCCGTGCTGCTGGTGCTGGACACCACGGCGCAGGGCCGCTCGGCCGCCGCGCTGACGCTGGGCATGGCCGCGTTCGACCCGGCCGTACGGATCGGCGGGGTGATCCTCAACCGGGTCGGCTCGCCCCGGCACGAGACCCTGCTGCGCGACGCGCTGGCCGAGGTGGGCGTACCGGTGCTCGGCGCGGTCACCCGGGCCGTCGAGGTGGCCGCCCCGGCCCGGCACCTGGGGCTGGTGCCGGTCGCCGAGCGGGCACCCGAGTCCCTCGCGATCGTCGCCGCCCTGGCCGAACTGGTCGAGGCCACCGTGGACCTCGACGCGGTACTCGCCCTGGCCCGGACCGCCCCGGCACTGACCGCGCCGGCCTGGGACCCGGTCGCCGCCGTCGGCGGACCAGCCGGCGCGGACCGGCCACGCGTCGCGCTCGCCGGTGGTCCGGCCTTCACCTTCTCGTACGCGGAGACCGCCGAGCTGCTCACCGCGTCCGGCGCGGACGTCGTCACCGTCGACCCGCTGCGTGATCCGGCGCTGCCCACCGGCACCCGCGCGGTGGTCGTCGGAGGTGGCTTTCCCGAGGCGTACGCGGAGGCGTTGGCCGGAAACGGGGCGCTGCGCGCCGAGCTGGCCGCCTTCGACGGGCCGATCGTGGCCGAGTGCGCCGGGCTGCTCTACCTCGGGCGGTCCCTGGACGGCGTACCCATGTGTGGCCGGCTCGACCTGACCGCCCGGATGACCGGCCGGCTCACTCTCGGCTACCGCGAGGCCGTGGCGGTCACCGACTCCCCGGTGAGCCGGGCCGGCGAGCCGGTACGCGGCCACGAGTTCCACCGCACCAGCACCGACCCGGGGCACGGCGACCGGCCGGCGTGGCGCTGGGACGGCGCCGAGCACGGCTTCGTCGCCGGCCGGTTGCACGCCTCCTATCTGCACACCCACTGGGCCGGTTCCCCCGGTGCCGCCCGAGCCCTGGTCGAGGCGTGCCGATGAGCACCGCTGCCACGCTGACCGGGGTCGGTGTCGGCCCGGGTGACCCGGAACTGCTCACCGTCAAGGCGGTGCGGGTGTTGCGCGAGGCCGACCTGGTCTTCGTACCCGTGATGGCGGACCGGGTCGAGCCCACCGGGACCGGCGGTCCGACCCCGCCGGGCGCGGACGCCGGGCGCGCCGAGGCGACCGTCCGGTCCTACGTCGCGGCGGACCGGCTGCGCCGACTGCCGTTCGCCCTGGACGACCGGGGTGGGGTGACCGCCCGCCGAACGGGGGCCTGGGACGACGCGGCGCGAGCCGTGGTCGAGGCGATCGACACGGGCGCGCGGTCGCTGGCCTTCGCCACCATCGGCGACCCGAACGTCTACTCCACCTTCGGCTACCTCGCACAGGGCGTCCGGGCCCTGCGCCCCGAGGTACGGGTGGCCACGGTGCCCGGTGTCACGGCCATGCAGGAGCTGGCCGCGCGCAGCGGCACCCCGCTCTGCGAGGGACGCGAGCCGCTGACCCTGCTGCCGGCCACCGCCGGGCCGGCGCTCTTCGCCGACGCGCTGGCCGGGCCGGGCACCGTGGTCGTCTACAAGGGCTGGCGGCGGCACCCGGAGCTGCTCGCCGAGCTGCGCCGACAGGGCCGGCTCGCGGGCGCCGTGCTCGGGCGCGGTCTGGGGCTGCCGGGCGAACGCATCAGCCCGGTCGACGACACCGGGCACGACCTGCCGTACCTGTCGACGCTGCTGGTCCCGGCCCGCCGCGAGCACCGAGGAGGAAAACTGTGACCAGCGACGGCAAGGTGTGGTTCGTGGGCGCGGGCCCCGGGGCGGCGGACCTGCTGACCCTGCGGGCCGCCCGGGTGATCGCCGAGGCGGACATCGTGATCTGGGCGGCCAGCCTGGTACACGCCGACGTGCTCGCCCACGCCCGCCCCGACGCCGAGATCGTCGACTCCTCGCAGCTGCCCATCGAGGGCGTGCTGCCGCTCTACCGACGGGCCGCCGAGCAGGGGCTGACCGTGGCCCGGATCCACTCCGGTGACCCGGCGCTGTGGGGCGCGGTGCAGGAGCAACTGGACCTGTGCACGGCGCTCGACCTGACCGTCGAGATCGTGCCCGGGGTCTCCTCGTTCACCGCCGTCGCGGCGATCGTCGGGCGGGAGCTGACCGTCCCGGAGGTCGCCCAGTCGGTGATCCTCACCCGCCTGGAGGGCGGCAAGACCCCCATGCCGCCCGGCGAGCGGGTCCGCGACTTCGCCCGGCACGGCACCACCATGGCGCTGTTCCTCTCCGCCGCCCGCTCCGGGCAGGTGCAGGCCGAGTTGCTGGCCGGCGGTTACCCGGCCGACACGCCGGCCGTGGTGGCGTACCAGGCGACCTGGCCGGACGAGCTGGTGGTGCGGTGCACGGTCGGCACCCTGGAGGCGACGGTCAAGCAGCACCGACTCTGGAAGCACACCCTCTTCCTGGTCGGACCGGCGCTGGCGGCCGAGGGCACCCGCTCACACCTGTACCACCCCGGGCACTTCCACACCTTCCGTCGGGCCGAGCCGACCGCCCGCGCCGAGCTTCGCCGCCAGGCCGGCGCCCGCGCCGGCGGTGCCGTGCAGGATGGCGACGAGCCGGCAACACCGGGCCCCGGGCGCACCCCGTGACGTACGTCGAGCCGCCGCTGCGCGAGCCGGACCTGCCGCGTACGGCGAAGGTCCGGCCCACCGCGCTGCGTACCGGTTGGACCACCGGCGCCTGCGCGACCGCGGCGGCCAAGGCCGCGGTCACCGCACTGGTCACCGGCGCGGCCCAGCCGGAGGTGGAGATCGGCCTGCCCGCCGGGCGACGGGTGCGCTTCCCGGTGGCGCGCTGCGAGCTGACCGGGTCGCCGGCGCGCGCGGAGGCGGTGGTGGTCAAGGACGCCGGCGACGACCCGGACGTCACCCACGGCGCCGAGCTGACCGCCACCGTGGACTGGACCGACGCTCCCGGGCTGCTGCTGACCGGTGGCGCCGGCGTCGGCACGGTCACCAAGCCGGGTCTCGGGCTTCCCGTCGGCGGCCCGGCGATCAACGACACCCCGCGCCGGATGATCAGGGAGGCGGTGGCCGAGGTGGTCGACCTCAGCGAGGTCGGCGTCCGCGTGGTGATCAGCGTGCCCCGCGGCGAGATCATGGCCCGCAAGACCACCAACCGGCGGCTCGGTATCCTCGGCGGCATCTCGATCCTCGGCACCACCGGGATCGTCCGCCCCTTCTCCACCGCCTCCTGGCGGGCCAGCGTCGTGCAGGCCGTGCACGTGATGGCCGCCCAGGGCGAGCGGACCGTGGTGCTGTGCACCGGCGGACGCACCGAACGGGCTGCCCGCGCGTTGCTGCCCGACCTGCCCGAGGTCTGTTTCGTCGAGGTCGGTGACTTCACCGGCGCCGCCGTGACCGCCGCCGTGGGCGACGCGATGACCGGGGTGGTCTTCGTCGGCATGGCCGGCAAGCTGGCCAAACTCGCCGCCGGCATCCTGATGACCCACTACACCCGCTCGAAGGTGGACCTGTCCCTGCTCGGAGCCGTCACCGCCGAGGCCGGCGGTGCTCCGGCGCTGGTCGCCGCGGTGACCGAGGCGAACACCGGGCGGCACGCGTACGAGCTGTGGGAGGTCGCCGGGCTGCTCGCCCCGGCCGGTGACCTGCTCTGCCAGCGGGTCGCCCAGGTGCTGCGGCGCTTCGCCGGGCCGACCGTGACCGTGGACGTGGCGATGGTCGACTTCGCCGGCGCGCAGGTCGTCGCCTCGTCGGGCCGGTGGAACCCGTGACTCCGGTGACCGTGGTCGGCCTGGACGCCGCCGGCGCCCCACCGCACCCCGCGCTCGCGCCGGCGCTGGCCGCCGCCGGGCTGGTGGTCGGTGCCGCCCGGCACCTGGCCGCGGTGCGCGTGCCGCCCGGCGCGGCCACCGTCGCCCTCGGGCCGCTCGCCCCCGCCGTGCGGCAGTTGACCGCCGCCGTCGCCGCCGGGGTGCCGGCCGTGGTGCTGGCCAGCGGCGATCCCGGCCTGTTCGGCATCGTCCGACGGCTGCGTGCGGCCGGGCTGCCGCTGCGGGTGGTGCCCGCGGTGTCCAGCGTGGCCGCCGCGTTCGCCCGCGCCGGCCTGCCCTGGGACGGCGCCGCCGTGGTCACCGCACACGGCCGCGACCCGCGACCGGCGCTGAACGCGTGCCGGGCGCTGCCGCTGGTCGCCGTGCTCACCGCGCCGGGCGCCGGCGCCACCGAGCTGGGTGCCGGACTGGCCGGCTGGTCCCGCCGGCTGGTGGTCGCCGAGCACCTGGGCACCGACGCCGAACGGGTCCGCGAGGTGACCCCCGCGCAGGCCGCCGCCGAGACCTGGTCGGACCCGCACGTGCTGCTCAGCATCGCCCCACCCGATCCAGCCCGGTCCGACCGCGTCGAGGCTGCCCCGACCGGCGGGATGCGGTGGAACAACCAGCCCGCCGCCGCGCCGGCGGGCGGCTGGGCACTACCGGAGATCCGGTACGCCCACCGCGACTCGATGATCACCAAGTCGGAGGTACGGGCCCTCGCCGTCGCCCGGCTGCACCCCGGACTGGGTCGGCTCGTCTGGGACATCGGCGCGGGCAGCGGCTCGGTGGGCATCGAGTGCGCCCTGCTCGGCGCGGCCGTGCTCGCCGTCGAGCAGGACGTCGACAGCGGCGCGACGATCCGCGCCAATGCCGCCGCGCACGCCGTCGACGTCCGGCTGGTCGTCGGGCGGGCACCGGCCGTGTTGACCGGCCTGCCCGAACCGGACGCGGTGTTCGTCGGCGGCGGCGGCACCGACGTCCTCGCCGCCGTGGTGGCCCGCCGTCCCGACCGGGTGGTGCTCACCCTGGCCGCCCTGGACCGGGTCGCGCCGGCCGTCGGCGTGCTGCGCGCCGCCGGCTACACCGTCGAGGGCAGCCAGCTCTCCGCCGCCCGCCTCGCCGACCTGCCCGGCGGGTCGATCCGCCTCGCGGCCACCAACCCGGTGGTCGTCCTCACCGGGGAGCGCCCGTGAACGACCTGACCTCGCACACCCGGATCGGACTGGTCGCGGCCACCGCCGCCGGCCGTCGGCACGCCGACACCGTGGCCGTCGCGTGGCCGCACGCCCGGCTGATCGAGGGGGAGAGCGTCGCCGACGCGCTGCGCACCGCCTGGGAGCGCTGCGACGCCGTGGTCGCCTTCCTGGCCACTGGGGCCGTGGTGCGGATCCTCGCTCCGCTGCTCGGCGACAAGCGCAGCGACCCGGCCGTGGTGGTGGTCGACGAGGCCGCCCGGCACGCCGTGGCGCTGCTCGGCGGACACGCCGGCGGCGGCAACGCGCTCGCCGAGGACGTCGGCGCGCTGCTGGACGCCCGTCCGGTGATCACCACCGCCACCGACGCGGTCGACCTGCCCGGGCTGGACACCCTCGGCTGGCCGGTGCAGGGCGCCGTCGCCGCGGTGTCCCGCGCCATCCTGGACGGTGAGCCGGTCGGGCTGGTCGCCGACGCCGACTGGCCGTTGCCCGCCCTGCCGCCCAACGTCCGCCCGCTGCCCGGCGACGCCCCCGAGGTCGGGTACCGGCTGCTGGTCACCGACCGGGTCGTGCCGTTGGACGAGCGGACCGCCGTGCTGCGCCCCCCGTCGCTGGTAGCCGGTATCGGGGCGAGTCGGGGCGTACCCGCCGCCGAGGTGGCGGAGCTGCTGCACCGGGTGCTGGCGCGGGCCGGCCTCAGCCCGGCCAGCCTGCGCTGCCTGGCCAGCGCCGACGTCAAGGCCGACGAGGCGGGCATCCTGAGCACCGCCGACGCGTGCGGCGTACCCCTGGTGACCTGGACGGCGGCGCAGCTGGCGGCGGTCGACGTGCCGCACCCCAGCGAGGTGGTCCGCGCCGCGGTCGGTACGCCGAGCGTGGCGGAGGCCGCCGCCCTGCTCGGCACGGCCGGCCGCACCGACGACGCCGCGTTGCTGGTGCCGAAGACCGCGTCGGCGATGGCCACCGTGGCGGTGGCCCGGCACGCGCCGCGCGGCCGGCTCGCCGTCGTCGGGCTCGGCCCGGGCGCCGCCGACCTGCGCACCCCCCGCGCGGTGGCCGAGCTGCGCCGTGCCGCCGTGGTGGTCGGTCTCGACCAGTACCTCGACCAGGTCCGCGACCTGCTCCGGCCGGGCACCCGGGTGCTCTCCAGCGGGCTGGGCGCGGAGGAGGCGCGGGCCCGCGCCGCCGTCGCCGAGGCCGCCGCCGGCCGGGCGGTCGCGCTGATCGGTTCCGGCGACGCCGGGGTGTACGCCATGGCCAGCCCCGCCCTGGAGTACGCCGACGAGCGCATCGACGTGGTTGGTGTCCCCGGGGTGACCGCGGCGCTGGCCGCCGGCGCGCTGCTCGGCGCCCCGCTCGGTCACGATCACGCCTACCTGAGCCTGTCGGACCTGCACACCCCGTGGGAGGTCATCGAGCGGCGGGTGACCGCGGCGGCCGAGGGTGACTTCGTGACGTTGTTCTACAACCCGCGCAGCCGCAACCGGGACTGGCAACTCGGCGCGGCGCTGACGATCCTGGCCAAGCACCGGCCCCCGGACACCCCGGTCGGCGTGGTGCGCAACGCCAGCCGCCCCGGCGAACGCGTGCACCTGGCCACGCTGGCCACCCTCGACCCGGCCGTGGTCGACATGTACAGCGTCGTGGTCGTCGGCAGCAGCGACACCCGGCTGGTCGCCGGCCGCATGGTCACGCCACGGGGGTACCGGTGGCGATCGTGACCATCGGCGCCTGCCAGGGCTGCGGCGCCTGCCTGCTCACCTGCCCCACACACGCGATCCGGCCGGTTGCCGGCGGCCTCACGGTCCGCGCCGACCGCTGCACCGGCTGCCTGGAATGCCTGGAGATCTGCCCGGTGGACGCGATCCGCGTCGTCGAACCCCCGGACGGGATCGGCGTCGTCGAACCCTCGGACGCGATCGGCGTCGTCGAACCCTCGGACGCGATCGGCGTCGTCGAACCCTCGGACGCGATCGGCGTCGCCGAACTCTTGGAACGTGGAGGAGCCCGATGAGCCGGGTCGTGCACCCCATCGAGGCCGAGTCGTACCGCATCCTGCGCGACCGGGTCGACCTGTCCCACCTGCCGCCGCTGAGCCGGGCGGTGACCGAGCGGGTGGTGCACGCCAGCGCCGATCTGGCGTACGTCGACGAGTTGGTCTGCGACGAGGCGGCCCTCGAGTCGGGGCTGGCCGCGTTGCGTGCCGGCAGACCGGTCGTCACCGACGTGGCGATGGTCGCCGCCGGCATCACCCGGGCCGGCCTGGAACTGGTCTGCCCGATCGCCGAGCCGGCCGCCGCCGAGCTGGGCCGGGCCGCCGGGATCACCCGCTCGGCGGCGGCCGTGCGGATCGCGCTGGGCCGGGTCGGCCCCGGCGCGGTCTGGGTGGTCGGCTGCGCGCCGACCGCGCTGGTCGAACTGCTCACCCTGGATGCCGCGCCGGCGCTTGTCGTCGGGCTGCCGGTCGGTTTCGTGGGCGCCGCCGAGTCCAAGGCGGCGCTGCGGGCCAGCGGCCTGCCCGGGGTGTCCAACGTGGGGGAGAAGGGCGGTTCGGCGGTCGCCGCCGCCGCCCTCAACGCCCTGCTCTACGTCGAGGAGAAGTCATGACCGGTCTGGTCATCGTCGGGCACGGCACGCGCAGCGCGGCCGGGGTCGACCAGTTCGCCGCGCTGGTCGAGAGGGTCCGCAGCCGTGGTCGCGTCGACGACGTGGAGGGCGGCTTCATCGAGCTGTCCCGCCCGCCGCTGACCGACGCGGTGGGCACGCTCGTCGCGCGCGGACACCGGGCGTTGGTGGCGCTGCCGCTGGTGCTCACCGCCGCCGGGCACGGCAAGGGCGACATCCCCGCCGCCATGGGCCGGGAACAGGAACGCCACCCCGGGTTGAGCTACCGCTACGGCCGCCCACTCGGGCCGCACCCGCTGCTGCACACGGCCTTGCAGGAGCGGATCGACGCGGCGCTGGCCGGCGCGGACCGGGCCGACACCTGGGTTGCGTTGATCGGCCGAGGTTCCACCGATCCGGACGCCAACGCCGAGGTGGCCAAGGTGGCCCGGCTGTTGTGGGAGGGACGCGGCTACGCCGGTGTCGAGCCGGGATTCGTCTCCCTGGCCGAGCCGTCGGTGCCGGGGGTGCTGGACCGGCTGCGTCGGCTCGGCGCGCGGCGGATCGTGGTCGCACCATACTTCTTGTTCGCCGGGGTGCTGCCGGACCGGATCGTCGCCCAGTCGGCAGAGTTCGCCGCCGCCCACCCCGAGCTGGACGTGCGGGTTGCCGACCTGATCGGCGACTGCGACGCGCTGGCGGACCTCGTGCTGGAGCGCTACGCCGAGGCGCTGGGCGGTGACATCCGGATGAACTGCGACACCTGCGCGTACCGGGTGCTGATGCCCGGCTTCGCCGACAAGGTGGGACGCCCGCAGCGCCCGCACGACCACCCCGACGACCCGGTCGGCGGCCACCACCACGACCACGGCCACCACGACCACGGCCACCACGACCACGGCCACGACCACCACGACCACCACGGCCACGGCCACGGCCCGGGTTCGGTGGCGGTGGTCGGCGGCGGGCCGGGGGCCGACGACCTGATCACGGTACGGGGGAAGGCGCTGCTCGACGCGGCGGACGTGGTGGTGGTCGACCGGCTGGCCCCGCAGGGCCTGCTCGGTGGGCTGCGCCCCGACGTGCTGGTGGTCGACGCCGCCAAGGTGCCCCGTGGCCCGTCGATGGCCCAGGAGGCGATCAACGCGGCTCTGGTGTCGCACGCTCGTGCCGGCCGACGGGTGGTCCGGCTCAAGGGCGGCGACCCGTACCTCTTCGGACGCGGCCACGAGGAGGTGCAGGCCTGCGTGGCCGCCGGTGTGCCGGTGACGGTGGTCCCCGGGGTGAGCAGCGCCTTCGCGGCGCCGGCGCTGGCCGGTGTGCCGGTGACCCACCGCGGCGTCGCGCACGACGTCACGGTGGTCTCCGGGCACCTGCCGCCAGGGCATCCCGACTCGCTGGTCGACTGGGCTGCGCTGGCCCGCACCCGGGGCACCGTCGTGTTGTTGATGGCCGTCGACACCATCGCCAAGATCGCGGCCGTGCTGGTCGAGCACGGCCGCGCGCCGGGAACTCCGGTGCTCGCCGTGCAGGACGCCGGCCAGCCCGACCAGCGGTCGGTGCCGGCCCGTCTGGACGAGATCGGCGCCGTGGCGGCGAGGGAGGGCATCGGCCCACCCGCCGTCTTCGTCCTCGGCCCGGTGGTCGCTCTTGCGACCACCGGGCCGACGGCCTGATGCCTATTCGCTGCGGGCGGTCTCCGGGCCGGTGATGCGTTCCAGCAACGGCAGGGTGGAGGCGATGATGCCGAGGCAGGCTGCCAACCCGACGACGACGATCACGGAGAAGCCGGCTCCCGGTGCGGTGAGTGTGTAGCCCATCTGCGCCCGGAGGAACAGATGGGCGGCGAGGAGGCCCATTCCGATGGCGACCGCGGCGACGGCGAGCATCGGTACGGCACTCTCCAGCGCGACCACCCGGCGCAGGACCTGCACCGGGGCCCCGCTGAGGCGGAGCAGGCTGAACGGGCGGCGACGTTCGCTGAGACCGCCGATCACGCTGACCGCGAGGCTGCACCCGGCGAGCGCCAGGCTGGCGATGATGATCACGTTCGCCAGTTGTTCCCAGCCGCGCAGCGTGTCGGCGAAGTCCGACTCGAAGTCGCCGGGCACGTTCGGGCCGACCCAGAAGGTCGGGTAGGCGGCTTCGAGCACGGTGCGGGTGCGCTCCACGGCGGCGGCGGATCCGTCCGTGCCGACGACGATCGAGATCACCGGGAGCCGCTGGAGGTCGTCGGGCGTGAGCGGCGCGGCGTTCCAGACCTTTGTGGACGACGCTGATTCCCGCCACAGGCTGAGGCCCATCGGCACCTCGGCGACGGTGACGCCCTCGGCGCACCGGCCGTACGCGCTCGGGAGGTCGGTACACGCGATCACCCCGACGTCACCGGAGGTGGTCAACACCGGGTTCTCGCGGACGGCGGTCGTGGACCGCACGCCGGTGATCGCGTGCAGCTCGGCGAAGAGCGTGTCGGGCACCGACGGTGCCTTCTCGTCGAAGACGGTGGTCACGGTGCCCGCATCGGTCGAGCCGATCGGTGCCGGGCCACGGTTGGCGACGATCGTGGTGATCACACCGACGGCCACGCTCGTGACGAAGAGCGCGAGCATGATGCCGCTGATCGCCCGGAAGCCGGCCTTCGGGTTGTCGGCGAGGCGTCGCGCGGCGATGAGGGTGGCGGGGCGGCTGGCGTACCGGGCCATCATCCGGGCGCCGACCATCGTCAACCACGGGCCGGCGAGGACCAGACCGGCCATGACGAGCAGCAGGGCGGGCAGGAACAGGGCGGTCTGGCCGTCGGACGTCTCGGGCCGGAAGCCCAGGGCGAAGATCAGCACGGCGACGCCGAGCACGATCGGGATCAGCCGGTACGCGCGCGGTGCGCGGGGGGTGACCCGCCGGGTGACGCCCAGCGGCGAGATTCGTACGCGCCGCAGCGAGACCTGGGCCGCCACCGCCGCGCCGGCCGGAACACCGAGCCCCACGAGCAGGGCGTCCAGCGGGCCCAGCGACATGTCGTTGGGAAAGAACGGCATGCCGGTGAACGGGATGCCCGCGAGCGAGCCGCGGAAGGCGTAGAACAGGCCGAAGCCGACGACGGTGCCGGCGACGGCCGCGGCGGTCGCCTCCACGGCGGCGACCACCGAGATCTGTTTCGGTGTGGCGCCGACCAGGCGCATCGCGGCGAAGCGCTGCTCCCGGCGGGCGGCGCTGAGCCGGGTGGCGGTGCCGATGAAGATCAGCACCGGAAACAGCAGCCCACCGGCGATCACGCCCAGGATGAGGTCCACCGTGGTCTCGGGGAGCGCGGGAGTGTCGCCGACGCTGGTGACCTGCCTCGCGTTGGGCAGTTCGCCGACCTGGTCGGGGGTGCCGCCCACGATGGCGAGCAGGGTGTCCGGCGAGGTCAGCCCGGCCGGGTCGACGGTGCCGAGGTCACGCCCCGGGTAGCGGTCGCCCAGGTGGTCGGCCGGGTGGGCGGCCACCAGTTCGCGCAACGCGGGCGAGGCGTAGTACTCGCCGGGGCGAGGGGTGCTCGGGATGCCGACCGGGGTGGGCGCACGGAGACCGCTGGCTGCGACGTCGATCCGGATGATCTGCCTGCCGTGGAAGTAGTCAGACCGGGTCGACCACCACAGCGGGTCGGCATCGCCGCCCGTCGAGGCGCTGGGATAGATGGACGCGTACCGGGTGAGCTGGGCGTTGACGGCGTTGACCCCGGCGACGGTGGTGAGCAGCAGCCCGGTGCCGATCGCGACAGCGGCGGCGATGATGGCCAGGCGGGTGAGCGCCTCGCGGCCGCCGGCCACGGCGAGGCGGAGCCCGAAGCGGATCACGAGGCGATCCGGTCCGGCGCGTTCACGCGCCCGTCACGGACCATGACCTCGCGGTCGGCGTACGCGGCGACCCGGGGCTCGTGGGTGACCAGGACGACGGCGGTGCCCTGCTCGCGGGCGGCGCTGACCAGTAGGTCCATGACCTGCTCACCGGTGAGCGAGTCGAGCGCACCGGTCGGCTCGTCGGCGAAGAGCACCTGCGGCTCCGCGACCAGGCCGCGGGCGAGGGCGACACGTTGCGCCTGCCCACCGGAGAGCTCCCCCGACCGGCGCTGCTCCAGGCCGTCGAGGCCGAGACGCGCGAACCAGGCGTGCGCCCGGGGCAGCGCCTGACTCCGGCGTACGCCGGAGAGCAGCAGTGGGAGGGCGACGTTCTCCGCCGCGGTGAGCTCGGGGACGAGCTGGCCGAACTGGAACACGAAGCCGAAGCGGTCACGGCGCAGACTGCTGCGCGTGGTCTCGGCCATGCTGTCGACCCGGAGGCCGTCGAAGAGGATCTCGCCGGAGTCGGGCACGAGGATGCCGGCCAGACAGTGCAGCAGGGTGGACTTGCCCGAGCCGCTGGGGCCCATGATGGCGAGAATCTCGCCCGCCTCGACGGCGACGCTGGCGCCGCGCAGCGCCGGGGTCTGGCCGAAGGAGAACTCCACGTCGCGCGCCTCGATCACGACGCTCATGGCCGCACCGCCCGTCGCAGGGCGTCCAACCGGGCGCCGGTCATCTCGATCCATCGGAGGTCCGCCTCCAGGTGGTACAGGCCGTGGTCGGCGAGCAGCGCGTCGACCAGGCTGCCGGTGCGCTTGATCTCGGTGAGCTCACGCATGCGCCGCAGGTGCGCGCTGCGCTGGGTGTCGAGGTATTCGTCGGCGGGACGGTCGAGCATCAGCGCCAGCACGACCTTGGCGAAGAGCACCGTCTGCAGGTGCGGCTCTGGATCGACCGGCTGGCTCAGCCACTGCTGCACCTCGGTCGCGCCCAGGTCCGTGATGATGTAGCGCTTGCGGTCGGGACCGGAGCCGGGGGCGACGTCGCTGATCACCACCTTTCCGTCCCGGGCCAGTCGGCTGAGGGTGGAGTAGACCTGGCCGAACGGCAGCGGCCTGCCCCGCCCGAAGAAGGCGTCGTAGTCGCGTTTCAGGTCGTACCCGTGGCTGGGCTCCCGTTCGAGGAGACCGAGAAGGGTCAGTGGCACGTTCATGGCCGAAGACTACCCCGAGGGTATACCTCGCGTATATACCTTTGGTGTTTAGCGAGTTGTCAGCCCGGTGGGAGGTGGGCCAGGGTGTAGCCGACGCTGGCCGCGGCCAGCCCGGCGGCGACACTGCCCAGCACGTTGGCCAGGGCAAGGATGCGGTTGCCGTCCTTGGCGAGCCGCAGCGTCTCGTAGCTGAACGTGGAGTAGGTGGTCAGCGCGCCGCAGAACCCGGTGCCGAGCAGGGCGCTGATCGCCGGGCCGGCCGGCAGCCCGACGAGGACGCCGAGCAGCAGGGACCCGATCACGTTGACGGTCAGGGTGCCCCAGGGAAATGCCGAGTGGTGCCGGGACTGCACGGCCCGGTCGGTGAGGTAGCGAAGCGGAGCGCCGACGGCGGCGCCCAGGGCGATCAGCAGCACGGTCACCGGGCCACCCCTCGCCGCAGCAGGCCGGTGGTGACGGCGTCGCCCAACCCCACCGCGGCGAGTGCCCCGAGCACCGTCGCGGCCAGGTATGCCAGCGCGATGGCCGGGGCGCCCGCGATCAGCGCCTGCTGGACGTCCACGGCGTACGTGGAGAAGGTGGTGAACCCGCCGAGCACCCCCACCCCCAGGAACGGGCGGACCAGCGGACGCCCACCGCCGAGGTGCCCCAGCACCGCCATCAGCACGCCGATCAGCAGGCAGCCGGACTGGTTGACGCCGAACGTCGCCCACGGAAAACCGGTCGGCGGGTGCCCGACGGCGTGTTGCAGGCCGGCTCGGGACAGCGAGCCGAGCACCCCGCCGGCCGCGATCGTGACGAGAATCGTCGCCGGGCGCGCGGTCAGCTCGCCCCGGTCGGCGGAAACGCGGAGGTCGACGTCGGGGTCGGTACGCGACTCGAACGGCTCTGACACCTGTCCTGCCTACCAGCCCGGGATCACGTCCACCCGGTGGACCCTCGGCGGGAGCGCCGGCCCGCGCTCCCGCCGGTCTGAGGCGAGGGTCAGCGCACCGCCGCGACGGCGGCGTCCGAGCCGCCCCGCCACACCGTGCCGACCTCGGCGAAGCCGGCCGCGGTGAGCGCGGCCAGGTGCCAGGAGACCGGCGGGTTCCACTCCGGGCTGTGCCCGGTCGGGTAGATGGCGTGCCGCTGGGCGACGAGCGGGGCGAGCGCCGGGTCGGCGCCGGCTCGCGCCCACCAGTCCGACCAGGACAGCACCGAGCCGGCGGCGTACCGCGCGTTGCGCCGGTCCCGTGCCCGGTTCGTCAGCCGCTTGGTCAGTTCCGGCAGGGTGTCGTCCGGCATGTGGTCGGCGTTGACGAAGACCCCGCCCGGTCGCAGCACGTCGCGCAGTTCAGCGTAGAGCTGGCCGAGCCGGTCGGCCGGCAGCCAGTGCAGGGCGGTGGCGGTGAGCACCGCGTCGTACCTCCGGTGGGGGAGGGCGGCGCTCCACTGCGGGGTGCCGAGGTCGGCCGTGACGATGGTGGCCCGGTCGCCCAGCGAGGCGTCGGCGATGGCGAGCAGTGCCGGGTCGAGGTCGAGCAGGGTCGCCTCGGCGTCGGGGAAGCGGGCCAACGCCCGCAGGGAGATGGTGCCGGTGCCACCGGCCAGATCGAGCACGCGCGGCGGCCGGTCGTCGAGGACCGCGTCGACGGTGTCGAGCATGGCGGTGAACCGGTGTTCCCGGTCCGGCAGGTAGGCCTCCTGCTGGCGGTCCCAGCTCTCCTGCCAGGCCCACGGATCCACAAGGTAAGGACTCATAGCGATCAGGCTAGTTACCGGAGATACGCGCCGTCCAGACCTTGTTGCACATAATTTGCAATTGCGAGAGGATGGCGGGGCGATGATCGGAGCGACGCCGGGTCGGCCTTGCGGCCGACCCGGCGCCGTCAACGGTCGAGAGCGGCCAGCAGGGCGCCGGCCCGGTCCATGAGCTGTCGGGCGTCCGGGCCGCTCAACACCGGGTGCAGCCGTTCCAGCCAGGCGGTGTGTGAGGCGATTGCCTTCTGGATGCCCCGCCAGGTCCGCGCGTTTCGGTGGAGATCCTGGGCGACGCCCAGGCCGCCACCGACGACGAGATCCTGCACGAAGGTCCGCAGGGTCCCCTCCGCGACCACGAGACGCACGCCGACCGAGAGGTCACCCTCCCGAGGGTCGAGCATCCAGTCGTACGTCAACCGGTCGCCGCGGTACTCGATCCCCGGAATGACCAGGTCGTCCTCGACCGGGTCGTCCAACCCCCAGGCCGCGGCCGCTGGCCCGAACTGCCGGCGCACCTCTGTCTCGAAGGTGTCGGTGCTCCTCGGCCTTTTCCGACCACCCACCGCCCTGCCCTCCAGACTCCCCCCGGGGGGTTGGTGCTGGCACGTGCGGATGGGCCAGCTCACCCGCTGCGGCGTACGGTACCGGGCCGCCGTGCCGGGACCATCGCGACGGCGAGGTGGTCCGGGGAGTTCCGGGGGCGCCGCCGGACCCCGGCGTCGCCTCCGTCGACATAGGATCTCGGTCATGCGGGTGTTGGTGGTGTCCGCGCCGCTGGTCGGTCACGTCTTCCCGCTGGTGCCGCTCGCCGTCGCGTTGCGCGACGCCGGCCACGACGTGCTGCTGGCCAGTGGCGGCGACGGCGTGGCCGTCGCCGCGGCCGGCCTGCCGGTACAGGACGTCGCCCCGGGCTTCGACTTCGGAAGGATCGCGCTGCGGGTGTTCCCGCGCCATCCGCTGATCGCCCGCGCCGAGCTGGCCGGCACCGCCGACACCCGGGGCGCGGGCCTCCTGTTCGGCGCGCTCAACGACACGCTCACCGACCCGGTCGTCGAGCTGGCCACCGAGTGGCGCCCGGATCTGGTGCTGCACGAGCCGTTCGCGGTCGCTGGCGCGGTGGCCGCCGCCCGGCTGGGCGTGCCGGCGGTCCGACAGGAGAACTCCCTCTTCGACGGCCGAGACCTGGTCCGTGCCACCACCGCCCGACTGGGCGCCGCGCTGCGCCGGCACGGCCTCACCGAGCTGCCGCCACCGGCCGCCGCCGTCGCGGTGGCGCCCCCCAGCGTGGCCACCCAGGACGGCTGGCCGATGCGGTACTCCTCCTACGGGGGTGGCGGTGAGCTGCCGGCCTGGCTCCGCGCACCGGGGGAACGCCCGCGGATCCTGGTCACCCGCAGCACCCTCACCGGCCCGGGCGACCGGGGGCCGATGCCCGCCGTGGTGGCGGCCGCCGCCGAGGTGGATGCCGAGTTCGTGCTGGTCCGGCCGGACCGGCGGTCGACCCGTACGCTGCCGGAGAACGTCCGGGTGGTGGACTGGATCCCGCTCGACGAGGCGTTGCCGTCGAGCGCGGCGCTGATCCACCACGGCGGCGCGGGCAGCGTCTTCGGTGCTTTCGCCGCTGGCCTGCCGCAGGTGGCCACGGTCGGCCCGGGGGACCGGCGGCACAACGCCGAGGCGGTGGCCCGGCGTGGCGCCGGCCTGGCGCTGCGACCCCGCGACATCACCCCTGCGACGCTGACCCGGCTGCTGACCGACGACGGTCTACGGACCGCCGCCGGGCAGGTCAGCCGGGAGATCGCCGGCATGCCGCCGCCGTCGGAACTGGTGGCCCGGCTGGCGGCGCTGGTCTGACGGCCGGCCCGCGTGGCCACACCGGTCGGACGCCCGGCTGGGGCAGGATGGCCCGATGCGACACGTCGTGCTGTTCCACTCCGTGTACGGGCTGCGGCCCGCCGTGCGCGCCGCCGCGGACCGGCTGCGCGCCGCCGGGCACCGGGTCGTCACCCCCGACCTGTACGGCGTCGCGGCGGCGGACACCGTCGAGGAGGGCTTCGCGCTGCTCGACAAGATCGGCCAGGAGGTGGTGCTCGACCGGGCGCGGGCGGCGCTGCGGGACCTGCCGGCGCAGACCGTGCTCGCCGGCTTCTCGATGGGCGCCGGCGTGGCGGGGGCGCTGCTGGCCGAGCGCCCCGACAGCGCCGGTCTGCTCCTGCTGCACGGCACCGGTGGGGCGCCGGCGTCGGCCCGGCCCGGCCTGCCGGTGCAGCTGCACGTCGCCGACCCGGATCCGTACGACGCGCCGGACGAGATCGACGAGTGGCAACGGGCGATGACCGACGCCGGCGTCGACCTGACGGTCTTCCGCTATCCCGGCGTGGGGCACCTGTTCACCGACCCGGACATCGCCGAGTACGCCCCGGACGCGGCCTCCGCGACCTGGCCACGGGTGCTGGCCTTCCTGGCCGCCCGCTGACCGTTGGCGCTGAGCGCACCCCCGGGACAACCGGCGCTCCGGTGTGACGTGCGGGTCCGCGCGTCCGGCCATCCGTGGCCGCGGGTGAACCCTCAGGCGGTCGCGGCGAGGCCGTCCGCTCGGCTGATCAACGGCGGGCGGGGTACGACGCGCACCGCTCTGGGCGCAGCGCCGACCCCGGCAGGCGCGCTGCGTCCGGCTGATCCCGGGGTGGCGAGGGCCGCCCGGATCGGCGTCGGTGATCGATCGGGTTCCGGAGGCCAGTGGCCACCCGTGTTGGTCTGCGGCACGGGGGTCGCCACGGTCGGTGTCGGCGGCACGTCGCCGCTCGACGCGACGACCCTGAGTCGGCGGGCGCCGGGCGCGCGGTTGGTCCCGCGCGTCGGTGCGGCCATCGTCGGGGAGGGGATGCGTCGGCGTAGCGGGCCGGTGATATCGGACGTCGGCCCCGACCTCAGCGCCGCGAGGGCGGCGTCGAGGCGTGGGGTGTCGGCTGCCCGGCGGGTGAAGACGGCGCGCAGCGCCCGGGGCAACCGTTCAGCCGCGACCCGGCGCAGCGCGGGCGCGGCGAACGCGTACCCGTCGACGCGACGGGGGAGCAGCAGCCCGAGGGAGACGAGCCCGCGCAGCGCCGGAGCGGACCGCCCGGGCGTCCAGCCGAGCACCCGGTCCAGCGCCGCGCCGGAGACCACGCCGCCGAGGGTGGCGGCGGCCATCAGCACCGCCCGGCGCTCGCCGTCGAGGTGGTCCAGCTCGGCGCCGACCGCCCGGCGCACGGTCTCGGGCAGCGCAGGCGCCACCGGATCCGCGCCGCCGGCGATCGACGTCACGTACGCCGCCGCGTGCCCGGGCCGTCCTCCCACCAGGGGCAGCAGACGGTCGACCAGCGCCACCGGCTGCCCGGCGCGGGTCAGCAGCTGACGGAGCAGACGCCCGGACTGCACCGTGGCCAGCGGTCGGATCGTCACCCGCCGGGCAGGGCCCGGCCGGCTGTCGGTCCACTGCGGCTGGTGCAGGGTGACCACGGCCAGTGGCAGCCGACGCGCCGTCGCCGCGCTGAACAGCGCGTGCAGGAAGCGGCTCACCGCGGGCGCGGCCCGGTCCAGGTCGTCCACGGCGACGAGCAGCGGCCCGCGGGCGGCCAGCCGCAGCAGGGCGTCCTGGCAGATCGCCGCGCCGGCCTGCGCCGCGGCCGAGCCGTCCGGGGCAGCCAGCAACCCTTCGAGCACCGGCACCGCCGTCGCGAGACGCGCCGGCGGGAGCAGCGGCGTCAGGGCATCGGCCAGTCGGTCGCGGACCGTCGCCGGGCCGTCACCGTGGCGGATTCCGGCGAGGCCGCGCAGGAGCTCCGCGACCGGCGCCAGAACCTGATCGGGGTACGGCTGGCAGGCTGCCACGCACCAGCGCACCGCCACCCCGTCGACGCTGGTCAACGACCGGGTCAGCTCGTGCAGCAGCCGACTGCGCCCGCTGCCGGTCGGGCCGACCAGGGACACCCAGCGGGGGGTGTGTTCGCGTACCGCCCGGCTGAGCTGGTCGCGGACGGTGGCCAGTTCGCGGCGGCGGCCGATCAGCGGGCCGTCGTGTCGGTCGGCACCCGGGCGTACGGGGCCGACGGCGTGCCAGACCGACATCGGGGGCACCCGACCGGCGACCGGCACCGGCGCGAGCTGGCGCTGGGCGATCAGCCCGGCGGTCGCCCGGGCGGTGACCGCGCAGAGCGCGACGGCGCCGGGTGGGGCGTACTCCTGCAGGCGCGCCGCGCTGGTGATCACCGCGCCGCTGGCCACGCCGTGGCCTCCGCTGACGGCGCCGCCCAGGTCGACCATCACCTCGCCGGTGGCCACACCGACCCGCACCCGCAGCCTGATGTCACCGACCATCTGCCGGCGGTCCAGCGCGGCCTGGATCTCCAGCCCGGCACGGACCGCGCGGTACGCGTCGAAGCCGTCGGACTGGCGGGCGCCGAAGAGGGCCATCACCGCGTCGCCCACGTACTTCTCGACCACCCCGTGCCAGCGGTGCAGCACACCGGCGACGGTGTCGAAGTAGGCCCGCTGGAGCGCCCGGACGTCCTCCGGGTCCAGCCGGTCGACCAGCGCGGTGGAACCGACGATGTCGGCGAAGAGCACGGTCACCGTGCGTCTCTCCTCTGGCACCGGCCAGTGTGGGCGGGCGTTCCGCTGCAGGTCAACGACGGTGGTGGTCATGGATATCGCACCGGCCTTTCCCCCTACTGTGCTGGTTGTCGACCTCCGGAGATTGGCATTCCTGGGCTGACGGGGGATCGGCAGAACGACGTATGTCGGCCACCCGCAACCTTTAGTCGCAATGTCGACGCGAGGAGTACCACAAGCGGCAGATGGCCGTAGAACGGTACGGGGGCGGGTGATTAGGCTGCTTGCCATGGCCAGCGATGTGGACACTGCCCCGCTCGTGGGCCGAGCGGCGCTGGTGCAGACGGTTCGGTCCGCGCTGCTCGGCGAGCCCGCGCACGGGCAGACCGCCGCCGTCTTCCTGACCGGTGAGAGCGGCGTGGGCAAGACCCGGCTGCTCGGCGAGGTCGGCGCCCGGCTGCGTGACCAGGGTGCCCTGGTGCTCACCGGCAGTTGCCTGGACATCGGCGACGCCTCCCCGCTGCATCCGCTGTTGCAGGCCCTGCGGCGCCTCGACGCCGAGATGTCCACCTCGCACGCCCGCACCTCGTCGGCGGTCCGCGGGCTGTTGCAGATGTTCGCCGACGAGACCGCCGGCGCGGACGGTGCGGGAGCGTTGTTGGAACGGGTCTCCCGCGGGCTGCACCTGATCGCCGAGGGGCGGCCGCTGGTGCTGATCCTGGACGACCTCCAGTGGGTCGACCGGAGCACTCGACAGCTGCTGCTCTACCTGTTGGCCGGTCTCGGCGACCTTCAGCTCTCGGTGCTGGCCGCGGTGCGTGCCGAGTCGTTGCAGGGCGCACATCCGCTGCGTCGGGTCCTCACCGAGCTGCGCCGGCTGCGGACGGTGCGGGTGCTCGACCTGTCCCCGCTGGACCGGCCCGACAGCGAACGGCTCGCCGCCGCCGTGGTTGGTCGGCCGCTGTCCGCCGACGCCGCCGAGCAGGTGTGGCAGCGCAGCGGCGGCAACCCGTTCGTCATCGAGGAGCTGGCCCGCGACCTGCGTGACGGCCGGGACGGGCTGTCCGAGACCCTGCGGGAGATCTTCCTCGACCGGGTCGACGCGCTGCCCCAGCACGCGCACGCCGTGGTGCACGCGGTCGCCACCGGCGTCGAGCCGGTCCAGCACTGGCTGCTGGCCCAGGTGCTCCGACTGCCCGAGGACGAGCTGATCGACGCGGCCCGCGCCGCGGTCGCGCACCGGCTGCTGGTCGGCGCCGACGACGGCTACCGGCTGCGGCACCGTCTCGTCGCCGAGGTGCTGGCGCACGAGCTGCTGCCGGCCGAGCGCTCGGGCCTGCACCGCCGCTACGCCGAGGCGTTGACGGCGGCGCCGGGCGAGCTGCACCAGGCCCGGCTGGCCCACCACTGGCGGCTGGCCGGTGAACCGGGCCGGGCGCTGCCGGCGGCGGTGGCCGCCGCGCAGGAGGCCGAGCGGCTGCACGGCTACGCCGAGGCGCACCGGCACTGGTCGGTGGCGTTGCAGCTGGCCGGCGACCCGACCGTAGTGACGGCGGACCGGGTGGAGCTGCTCGGGCACGCCGCCGAGTCGGCCCACCACTGTGGGGAGCACGCCCGGGCGCTGTCCCTGCTGGAGGAGTTGGCCGCGGTTCAGGGTGGTGAGCCGAGCTGCGCGCTGCACATCCGCCGCGCCCGCTACCTGGCCGCCGCTGGGCGCTCGGCGTTGGCCGAGGAGGAGTACCAGCGGGCGCTGGAGGCGGCGGACTGCTCCCCGCGCGACCGGGCCACCGCAGCCGCCCACCTGGCCGAGCTGCTGCTGCACCTGGGCCGCTACGCCGACGCCGGCCGTCGGGCCCGGGAGGCACTGGAGCTGGCCGCCTCGGTGGAGGGCTCCGCCACCGAGGTGGTGCTGGCCAGTGCGGCGCTCGGCTTCAGCGACGCCTACCTGGAGGATCCCGACGCCGGGCTCGCGGTGATGCGCCAGGCCCTCGACACCGCCGAGCGCGCCGGTAAGCCAGAGGACGTGGCCTGCGCGTATCTGCACCTGGCGGAACTGCTGACCGGGCCACTGAACATCCTCGAGGAGGGGGTGGTGGTGGCCCGGCGGGGCGCCGAGCGGGTGGCCGAGCTGGGGTTGGGCCGCACCTGGGAGACCCGGCTGCTGGCCATCGCCGCCAACGGCCTGTTCCGGGTGGGCCAGTGGGCCGAGGCGGAGAAGGTGGTCGCCGCCGCGTTGCGGCACCGACCGTCCGGCGCGGACGCGGTGGAGCTGCTGCTGGCCCGCTGCCGGCTCTCGGTGGGCTACGGCGACATCGAGGCCGCCGACCGGGACCTCGACGCGGTGGCCACCGTGCTCGCCGGCGGCGGGGCACGGCACGTCATCCCGCTGCTCACCCTGCGCGCCGGGCTGGCCATGTGGGAGGGCCGGCACGACGTGGCGCGGCAGGCGGTGCAGCGGGGTCTGACCGAGAGCCGCTCCGACGACGTGACGATCCTTGGCGCGCTGGTCTGGCACGGCCTGCGGGCCGAGGCGGAGGCGCACGCCAGCCGCACCGAGGAGGTGGACCCCACGGCGGTACGCCGACTGCGTGACGTCGCCGAACGGGTCGCCCGCAAGGGCGCGTCCGCCGCCCGCCCGGTGCGTTCGGTGGTGGACGGCTTCCTGGCGCTCTGCGCCGCCGAGGTGAGCCGCCTCGACGGCAGTGACCCGGAGCTGTGGGCCAGGTCGGTGGCCGAGTGGGACCGCCGCAACCACCCCTACCCGGCGGCGTACTCGCGGCTGCGCCAGGCCGAGGCGCTCCTGGCCCGGCGCAGCCGGGTGGCCTTCGCCGGCAAGCTGCTGCGCGAGGCGTACGGGGTGGCGCAGGGGTTGGGTGCGGTGCCGTTGACCTCGGAGATCCGCGAGCTGGCCGGGCGGGCGCGGGTGTCGTTGGACGAGCGGGAGGCCACCGACGGTGCGCCGGGCGTGCTGGCGACCGGCCCGGTCGACGACGAGCTGGCGGCGCTCACGGTGCGGGAGCGCGAGGTGCTCTCCCTGGTCGCCGAGGGGCTGACCAACCGGGAGATCGGGCAGCGGCTGTTCATCAGCGAGCGGACCATCGGCGTGCACGTGTCGCACATCTTCGACAAGCTCCAGGTCCGCACCCGTGTCCAGGCGAGCGCGATCCAGCTGCGCAACCGACGCGGCTGACCGACCGGTCCGTCAGCGGGCGCGTGTGCGCCCCGGGATACGTCGTTCTACTGATCCGGCGTACGGGTGTCGGCTGACAGGCTGGGCACCGTCGACGGCGGCACGGGGGTGCCGCGGACCACCAGGGAGGAATGATGACCGAACCGGTCTGGGGGCCCGTGCACCGGGACATCGTCGACCTGCTCGCCGACCACCCCGCGGACGTGCCGGCAGTGGTCGATCACCTCACCAAGCTCCAGGACCTGCTGGTGCGGCTGCCGCCCCTGGAAGACAGCTGCCCGTTGGCCGACTTCAACCGGCTCTACCTCACCATCACCAGCAGTGTGTTGGACGGGCTCTACGACGACCGCTTCGTCGACCCGGCGTTCCTCTCCCGGCTGGATGTCGAGTTCGCGGCGCGGTACTTCGACGCGATGCGCCTGTGGACCGACTCCAGCCCGGGCACTCCGAAGGCCTGGTCGTGTCTGTTCGAGCGGATGCGGGGGCCGGATGCGCGCCCGCTGCCGTCGGCGGCCGCCGGGGTCAACGCGCACATCAACTTCGACCTGCCGTTCGCGCTGGTGACGACGTTCGATCACCTGGAGTCGGAGCCGGTCGACGGCAGCGACCAGCACCACGACTACCTCGTGATCAACGACATCTTCGCGGACAAGATCCCCGGCCTGCGCCGGGGCTACCTGGAGCGGTGGCAGCTGCTCATCGACATGCTCAACGGTGACATCGACGACTGGTACCAGGGGGAGCTGGTCGAGTACACCCGTGATGTCGCCTGGCGCAACGCGCAGAAGATCTGGCGGTGCCGGCACGATCCGGACGCCCGCGAGTGTGAGCGTACGCGGTTGGACGACAACGCCGCGGCGCTCGGCCGGCTGCTGCTCTCGCCCCTGGGGGCGTTCCTGCAGTAGCCGGGACGGGGGGTCCCCGCGCTCCGCCCCGGGGGGGTGGGCGGAGCGCGGGGACACGTCCCGTCCAGCCGGCCACGGGCCGGCCGACGCGGCGGGAGCGGCGCCCTCGTGATCGGGGAAAGATCCGGCGGGACGGGGGTGTCGCCCGGCTGTTCGCGGGTACGCCCGCGCCATGACCGTCCTGGCCCGGCGCCGCCCCGCCGCCCGCCCCCGGCCCGCGCGGCCCGGCCCCCTGCGGCCGGGTGGCCCGGTGCCGCGACCCACCGTTCGCCCGGGTGCCGGGTGACCGGCGGGGAGAACGCGGCCGGCTCGGCCCGCCTGTGAGCGGGACCTGCGAGGGTGGGACGGGCGATGGCTGACGAGCACCGGGCGAAACCGCGACGCTGGGGCGGACGTCGCCACCAACCCACCGGCCCGGCACCGGCGCTGCGGGCCGCTCGCGACCCGTCGCGCCCGAGCCAGGGCGGGCGGCAGGGTGTGGTGATGCCCGAACGGGTGGCCAGCCCGGTCCGGCCGGCGGCACCGGCCAGCCCGCTGCGTCGGTGGCTCTTTCAACACCAGGTGCAGCCACCCGGCCCCGAGGCGATCGAGGGGCAGAGCCGGACGCACGCGTGGTGGCAGGTGATGTGCCTGACCGGCGTCGACTACTTCTCCACCCTGTCCTACCTGCCGGGCATCGCGGCCGTGGCGGCCGGGGCGCTCTCCCCGCTGGCGACCCTGCTGATCGTCGCGCTGACCCTGTTCGGGATGCTGCCGATGTATCGGCGGGTGGCCCACGAGAGCCCGCACGGCCAGGGTTCGGTGGCGATGCTGGAACGGCTGCTGCCGTTCTGGCGGGGCAAGATCTTCGTGCTCGTGCTGCTCGGCTTCGTGGCCACCTCCTGGATCATCACGATCACCCTCTCGTCGGCCGACGCCACCGTGCACCTGCTGGAGAACCCGTACCTGCCGGACGCCCTGCACGGCCCTGTCGTCCCGGTCGTCGTCACGGTGGCGCTGCTGCTCATCCTCGGTGGGGTGTTCCTGCTCGGGTTCCGAGAGGCCGTGGTGGTGGCCATCCCGCTGGTCGCGGTGTTCCTGCTGCTCAACGCGGTGATCGTGGTGGTCGCGGTGAGCCGGATCGCCGCCGACCCGGGCATCGTGTCGGACTGGACCGCCGCGCTCACGGCGAAGGGCGGCGGACCGGGCCAGGTCCTGTTCACGGCCGTGCTGGCCTTTCCGCTGCTGGTGCTGGGGCTGTCCGGGTTCGAGACCGGGGTCAGCATGATGCCGCTGGTGGGTGCGGGGGGAGCGGACGCCGAGGCCCGGCTGGCCGCCCGGATCCGCAACACGCGGCGGCTGCTCACCACCGCCGCGCTGATCATGTCGGTCTACCTGATCTCGACCACCTTCGTGACCACGGCGCTCATCCCGGCCGACGAGTTCCGGCCGGGTGGCGCCGCGAACGGCCGGGCGCTGGCCTTTCTGGCGCACGACTCCCTGGGCGAGCTGTTCGGCACCGTCTACGACGTGAGCAGCGTGCTCATCCTCTGGTTCGCCGGCGCCTCTGCGATGGCCGGGCTGATCAACATCGTGCCCCGCTATCTGCCGACCTACGGCATGGCGCCGGAGTGGGCGCGGGCGGTGCGCCCGGTGGTGATCGTCTACACCCTGGTCAGCGTCGCCATCACGATCGCCTTCCGGGCCGACGTCAACGCCCAGGCCGGGGCGTACGCCACCGGGATCCTGGCGATGATGGTCTCCGCCGCCGTGGCGGTGACCATCTCCGCGGCGCGCCGTCACCGGCGTTCGGCCGCGATCGGCTTCACGGTGCTGACCCTGGTGCTGCTGTACGCGCTGCTGGAGAACGTCATCGAGCAGCCGGACGGCATCACCATCTCCGCGCTGTTCATCCTCGGCATCATCGTGGTCTCGCTGATCTCCCGGGTGACCCGGACCACCGAGCTGCGCGCCGAGCGGATCGAGTTCGACGAGCCGGCCCGCCGGTTCATCGCCGAGTCGCTGGCCCACGACGGGCAGCTGCACCTGATCGCGAACAAGCGGCAGAGCGGCTCGGTGAAGGAGTACACGGTCAAGGAGCGGGCGCAGCGCGGGATGAACCCGGTGCCGGGGGCCGCCGACGTGCTGTTCCTGGAGATCGACGTGGTCGACCCGTCGGGGTTCAGTCAGGTGCTGCGCGTGCACGGGGTGGAGGTGGCTGGGTTCCGGGTACTGCGGGCGGGCAGCCCGGCCGTGCCCAATGCGATCGCCGCGATCCTGCTGGCGTTGCGGGACGCGACCGGGGTCCGGCCGCACGGGCACTTCGAGTGGTCGGAGGGGAGCCCGATCGCGCACCTGCTGCGCTACCTCATCCTCGGCCGGGGAGACACCCCGCCGGTGGTGCGGGAGATCATTCGCCGTACCGAGCCGGATCCGCTGCGCCGGCCCGGTATCCACGTCGGCGGCTGACCGCGATCTACCGTCCGCTGACTGCGCTGACGAATGGCAGCACTCTTCACGTTCACGCCTTCCTGTCCGTATTGCGAATTATCGTGACGTTTGGTGGTCGGCGGTGTGTCGAGCACCCCGCGCCAGGCCAGCTTCTCGGCCCGGACCAAGGTCTACGACACCGAGCTGTTGAACAACACCGCGCAGGTCGGCGGCGGCGCCGCGAACTCCGACGCGGTGCTGGTGATGCGCAAGATGACCGTCCGCGGCAACACCTCCACCGTCAACGGCGGCGGCATCTCCACGGTGAAGGGCCCGCTGCCGCTCGACGACAGCGTGGTCGACGGCAACACCACCCACGGCGTCGGCGCCGGCATCTACGCCGACAAGTCGAACCTGCTGGTACGCGGCAGCGACGTGACCGGCAACGAGGCGGTCGGCGCCACGTCCCGGGGCGGTGGCATCTTCGCGACCGCGGGCTCGGTGGCGATCTACGCGAGCAAGGTCGTCCGGAACGCGGCCTCGGTGGAGCCCGGCGGCATCTTCGCCGAGCACGCCCAGGTCAGGATCGACGACGAGAGCGAGGTCGTCGAGAACGAGCCGACCAACTGCGAGGGCAGCGCGGTGCCGATCGCGCACTGCTTCCGCTGACCTCGACCGCGCGCATCCATCCCGAACGCGCGAACCGGGCCGCCCTGACGATGGTCGGGGCGGCCCGCCGCGCTGGGCATCGGGTGAACGGTCGCGGCGCGGGCGGCCTCAGCCGATCGCGCGCAGGCGGTCGGAAAGATCACCGGAGAAGAAGTCGAGGAAGCCGTCCGGGTCCGGGCCGGCGTTCTGCAGGACGATGTGGTCGAAGCCGGCCTCGACGTACGACCGGACCTTGGCCACGTGCGGCTCCGGGTCGGGGCCGACGGCGAAGAGCTGGCGGACGTGCTTCTCCTCCACGTGCGCGCTGGCCGCGTCGAAGTTGACCGGGTTCGGCAGTTCACTCAATCACCTTCCAGCCGGTGACCATCCACCGGCTGGTCTGCAGCACCGCCCGCACCGCCCGCTGTTCGTCGGTTGCCCAGGCCAGCGGCACCTCGGCGTAGCGGGGGCCCGAGCCGTGAGCTCGTCGGTAGTGTTCCACGATCGACGCCTCCGGCTCGGTGGCGAACAGCCCGTCGCCCAGTTCGGCGGCGAGCCGGGCCGACGGCTCCCCGCTGGCCGCCACCGCGATCACCGGCGGCGTGTCCGGCAGGTCGAAGATCCGGGCGTCCTCCAGGTGCAGGTGCCGACCCTCGTAGGACTGGTAGCCGCCCTGCCAGAGCAGTCTGATGATCTCCAGCGCCTCGCGTAGTCGCTCGTGTCGGCCCCGTACGCTCGGAAAGCCCTGTCCGACGACGTGCTCGTTGAGTCGCTCGCCGGCACCCACCCCGAGGGTGAACCGGCCGTCGGAGATCAGCGCCATGGTCGCCGCGGCCTGCGCGATGATCGCCGGGTGGTAGCGGACGGTGGGGCAGGTGACGCCGGTGGCCAGGCGCAGCGTGCTGGTTCTGGCCGCGACGGCACCGAGCACGCTCCAGGTGAAGGACGAGTGGCCCTGGACGTCGAGCCAGGGATGGAAGTGGTCGCTCATCTCGACGAAGTCGAAACCAACCTGCTCGGCCCGGACGGCCTGCCGGATGATCTCCTGTGGGCCGTATCCCTCTGAGGCCAGCTTGTAGCCGATCTGCATGCCACGCTCCCGATTCCGTCCGCCGGCTGACGCCGGGTCGGTTCCCGGCCGTGGCACCGACAAACGCCATCGGCACCTGCGAACCAGCCTCCTAGGACGCTGTGCAGGGTGTGTGGGGACGCTCTTTCGGCCGGTCGCGGCAGAGCCCAACAGGGGGAAGTGAAGAGATGGCCAATCAACTGATCTGCCGTGCCACCGCCGTAGCCGTGGCGGCTGTCATCGGAGCCGGCGTGCAACGGCTGAACCATCCTGACCAAGGCAGACCGGCCCGTGTCCCCGGTTCGAGGGGCACGGGCCGGGGCGCGCGTATGTCCTACTTGGACGGCTCGGGCAGCTTGCAGTCGACCTTGGGGTTGGCGCCGATGTAGTTCAAAGGCCCGGCCACGATGGTGACCAGGATCGTGCCGGCCTCGGCGCAGTTGGTGTCGTCGCCGCTGTAGTAACCGCGCTGGCCACCGGCGATCGCGCCGATCACCAACCAGATCACGACGATGACTCCGAGTATCGAGGTGCCGCGCATCGCTGCCTCCTGGGGGTATGTGGTGGATCTGAGGTGCAGGCGTTGTACCCAGTCGGGTCGCGCGGCTAACGGGTGCGCGCCGCGACCGCCGCTGAATCCTCCATCCGGCCGATGCCGTCCGCCGTTGAGTACCGCCCGGGCATCGGCCACCCGCACCGGGTAACGCGGGTCGGCTATCGGATCGACGACCGACCTCGCCGTCGTACGGGTCGGCGGACGTAGAACTGCCTCACGGCCCCGCCGAGGAGGATTCATGGACGCCCCGTTCCCGCCCCTGTACATCGACCGCCCCGAGGACGTCGCGGTCGCGGCCCGCGCGCTGGCCGGCGGCGCGGTTGTCGCGGCGGCGTTCGCCAACTTCTACGTCATCGTCACCCGACCGGATGCGGCCACCGTGAGCCGGGTCAACCTGGCCAAGGGTCGGCCGATCCACCAGGTCGGCAGCATCACCACCGCGGTCGACCGGATCCCCGCGATGTTCGACTGGTCCCGGATCTCGCCCCGGTTGCCGGTCGGTCGGGTGCGGGCGCTGATGGACGCCCTCTACGGCGCCGGGCCGTTCGGCTTCCGGGGCCCGGCGGCGGACCGACTGCCCGAGCACCTCACCCAGGTCGATGGAGGGCTGCGCACCACCCAGGTGATCGCGCCCGGGCTGACCTGCCCGTCCAACGTGTTCTTCGAAGAGGCGCTGGCCGCGACCGGGGCGGACCACCTCTACATCACCTCGGCGAACCGCTCCCGGCACCTGACCGGAGCGGCCGAGGAACCGGCGCACTGGAAGGCCGGAGGACTCGCCGCCGACTTCGCCCACCTCGACGACCTCGTGGTGCTCGCCCACCGCGACGAGGCGGCGGCCCGCGCCGCCTACCCGGGCTACCTCACCACCTCGGTGACCCTGCTCTCGTTCCACGCGCCGGAGGGTGAGTGGGAGGAACCCCCCGTGCTCACCGTGGACCGGCACGGTTCCCTGCACCTGGACGACGTGCGCCGCGCCGCCGCGCCGCTCGGCCTCCAGGTGCGTCTCGGCGGCGCCGCCAGGCAGCGCCTCCAGGTCCGGGCGTACGCCGGGGCGCTGGTGTGAGCGACCACCGGATCGGGCTGGTGGTGCCCAGCTCGAACACCACGATGGAGACCGAGATCCCGGCCATGCTGCGCCGACGGGAGAGCGTCGACCCGACGGTCCGCTTCACCACCCACGCCAGCCGGGTACGGCTGCACCAGGTGACGCCCGACGAGCTGGCCCGGATGAACCGTGCGGCCTCCCGGTGCGCCGCCGAACTCGCCGACGCGCGCTGCGACGTGCTCGCGTACGCCTGCCTGGTGGCTGTCATGTGCGAGGGCAGCGGCGCGCACGAGCGGGCCGAGCGGCGGCTGGGCCGCGCGGCCGGCCGCGCCGGTCACCCGATGCCGGTGGTCACGAGCGCCGGCGCGTTGGTCGCCGGGCTGCGCGCGCTGGGTGCCCGCCGGGTGGCGCTGATCGCGCCGTACCTGCCGCCGCTCACCGCGACGGTCGTCGGCTACCTGGCCGAGCACGGCGTGCGGGTGACGGAGGCGGTGAGTCTCAGCGAGCCGGACAACGTCGCCGTGGGCCGGATCCCGGCCCGACGCCTCGTGGAGCTCGCCGATCGTCTGGACGTGACCGACGTGGACGCCGTGGTGCTCTCCGCCTGTGTCCAGCTGCCGTCGCTGGCCGCGATACCGCAGGTGGAGGCCCGCGTCGGCCGACCGGTGCTCACCGCGGCCACCGCCACCGTGCACCAACTGCTCAGCGGGCTCGGCGTCGAGCCGTACGTGCCGGAGGCCGGTCGGCTGCTGGCCGGGGCGCGCTGACCGTGCGCCGGCGGTCGTTGCGCCCCGAACGGCGGAGCCCCCGGCGGATCGTCGCGTGGGACGGTCCGCCGGGGGCTCCGGATCCGGGGTCAGCCCTGGGCGTCGCCCGGCAGTACGGCGAGCAACTCGTCGCCGGCTCCGGCCAGCAGCCGGGCCTGCTGCGGCCAGCTGGCCAGCCCGGGGGCGGCGCGCAGGCCGGCGGCCCGGATCAGGTCGCGTAGCGCCGGCTCGTCCAACTCGCCGAGCTGGCCGTAGGTGCGTACGCCGGCGGCCTGCAACGCGGCCGCCATCTTCGGCCCGACGCCCTGGATCCGGCGGAAGTCGTCGGCCGGGCCGGTCGGGTCGGTGTCGGCGGCGCCGTTGGGCAGGGTGGCGGCGACCGTACGCACCGGCGGGGTGGCGGTGGCACCCGGGCGGACCGGCGGGGTGGCCCGCACCGGCACCGCCTCGACGTCCACCGGAGCCGTGTCGGCCCGAATGCCGTCGGCCGGCGTCGTGTCGGCCTGCGGTGCGTCCGCCGGCGTCGTGTCGGCCGGCGTCGTGTCGGCCTGCGGTGCGTCCGCCGGCGTCGTGTCGGCCGGCGTCGTGTCGGCCTGCGGTGCGTCGGCCGGCGTCGTGTCGGCCGGCGTCGTGTCGGCCTGCGGTGCGTCGGCCGGCGTCGTGTCGGCCGGCGTGGCCTCGGCCTGCGGTGCGTCCGCCGGCGTCGTGTCGGCCGGTGTGGTCTCGGTCGACGGTGCGTACGTCGGGCTGTCGTCGGTGTGGCTGTCGTCTGCCGGGCTGTCGTCCGCCGGCTGCCGGGGGGCGACGATGCCCGCCGGAGCGGGCTGCTCCTCGACCGTGACCGGAGCGGGTACCGGATCCGTGACCGGCTCGGGCCGGACGTCGTCCGCGTCGGAACGCTCGATCGCCGGGCTGGCCGGCGGCGCTTCGGTCAGCGCCATGTCGGCGACGTCGACGGTGCTCGGTGCGGAGTTGTCCGGCGTGGCGGTGGTGGTGACCGTAGCCGGCGCGCTCACCGTGTCCACCGGGGTCGGCTCGTCGAAGACGGCGGTCGGCGCCGGGTCGACGGTCGCCTCCGGCCGGCCCTCGTCGGTGGTGGCCGCCGGCGTCGGCGTGGAGACCACTGCCAGTCCGGCGACCGGGTCACCGTCCACGATCGACCGACCCTGCCCGCGTACGCCCTGCCGGCCACGCAGTAACCACCCGGCGGCCAGGCCCAGCAGCAATGCCAGTACCACTATCAGCGAGTGTCCGATAGACCACGCCACGGCGAACCTCCCTATCACGTCGTCGGAAAAGTCACGAGAAAAACTCGCCGCAGCTTCGCACACGCGCGTTGACGACGACAGGGAGGACCGGTCCGGTGCGGTACGGGTGGGACGGTCGCCGCACCGGGTGCCCGGTGGGTGACGCAGCGTCGCCTGAACACGGCGAAACCCGGGCTCGGCGGAGGCGCCGGTCCCGGGTTCGCGCAAACGGTCAGTCCTGGTCGCCCTCGTCGGTGTGGAAGCGGTGGCGGTGCCGCTCGTACACGGCGCCGCTGATCCCGGCCCGGCGCAGCCCGTGCGCCAGGCGGAGCCCGCCGGTGCCGGCGCCGATGATCAGGACATGCGGTGGCGGTGAAGACACGTCGCCCGTCCGCTCAGCCGGCCGGGTGCACCGCGGGCGCCTCGGCTGCGTCCCACCGGTAGAAGCATCCGGCGATCGCGTCCCGCGGGGAGCGCCAGGTCGACAGGTACGGGGAGGTGTGTGCGGAGAGCCGCTCGTTGACCTCCCGGAAGAGCGGGTGGTTGCGGGCGGCGGCGAGCGCGTCGGGGTCGATGTCGGAGGTCTCGATCAGCTGCACGTACAGGTCGTGCAGGCAGTACAGGGACCGGTGTGTGACGCCGGTCAGGCCGGGCAACTCGGTGGCGTCGGATTCGGCGAAGATCTGCGCGACCCGCCCCTCCGCGCCCGGGACGATCCGGCTGACGATCAGTAGACGACTCATGGGACCCCTTCCGCCGGTGGCTCTCCCGACCGTCCGGTCGGCGGCCACGTGCTCCTGGCTGCCCACCGTGCCGCAGCGCCTGTCACCTCACCGTCACGTGCGCCGGCCCACCGGTGACGGCCGGTCGACAGGCGTGCGACTGGCCTGGCGGATCGGGGCGAGCGTGTCGTCGAGCAGGGCGCTCATCGCGGGGCTGGGTTCCAGGCGCAGCTCCCGGCGCAGCAGGTCCCGGTAGACGTAGAAGGCGTGCACGGCCTCGAAGGCGTTGCCCTCGGCGAGGTGGATGCGTACCACCAGCCGGTGGGGTGTCTCGCGCAGCGGCTCGGCGGCCATCGCCTCGAGCGCGGCCTCCAGGGCCTCGCCGTGCCGCCCCGCGACGAGGTGCTGCCCGGCAACCTGCTCCAGCATGTGCAGGCGTAGTTGGCGCAGCCGTTCCCGATCGAGCAGCACCCAGTCGTCGTACCAGCCGGGCAGCAGGTCGTGCCGTCCGGCGGCGAGCGCGCCGGCGGCGATCCGCGCGTCGCCGCCGTCACGGACGCGGGCCGCCGTGCCGACCAGGTCGTCCACATCGAGTCGAACCGTCGGGCCGAGCCGCACCGTGTCACCGGCCACGGTGATCGGGCAGCACGGATCCTGCCGCAGCCGCCACAGCGCGGTGCGCAGCGACGACAGCGCCCGCTCCTCCGACACGTCGGGCCAGAGCAGGCCGGCGAGTTGGCTGCGGGTGGCGCCCGGACGCAGCCCGATCAGCGCGATCACCCGTTGCAACCCGCGCGGCACGACGACCGGCGCCACGCCGCGCAGCAGCCGGAAACCGCCCAGCAGGTGCAGCGAGACGTCGCTGTCTCCAGGACCTCCGGCGGTCGGCACGGATGGATGAGCGGCCACGGCGGCACCCCCTGCGGAACGCTCGTCCCGACTGTCTCCTGTGTCCCGGATCGGCTGCCCGTGACGCCGCTGTCGACCCCACCGGCGGGGCGCGACCACGGCTGTCGGGGCGCGGCCCCACCCGCCGAAGTCGCCGGGCTGACCACCGTGAAGATTATCAATAGCAGTCACTTTGAGTCAACGGCAGAGTCACCTTCAATCAGTGACGACCAACCATGAGATCACTTCTGAACTGGGAAAACATCCGTGTGAGACCACTGCGGAGGGCTGTGAAAACGCATAGCTGATACACAGGTTGCGTCAACGCAGCGTCACGAGACAGCGTCGCAGAACCGCCCGCTCCGGTGACGCCGCCGTGACGAGCGCTGCCGCATCGTGTCGGCAGCGTCCAGCGCGTCCGGGGGTCACCCGCCGCCGGCCCGGACGCCGTGGGGGGAGGCCCAACCATGGACCGATCGCTGATCGTCGCGAGGGTGGTCCCGACCGCAGAGGATCGGGTCGCCGAGATCTTCGCCGAGTCGGACGCGACGGAGCTGCCGCGCCTGGTCGGCGTCCGGCACCGCGCGCTGTACCGCCTGCACGACCTCTACGTGCACCTGCTCGAGACCGAGCAGCCCGCGCAGGGGGCCGTCGAGGCAGCCCGTGACCATCCCGAGTTCGTCCGGGTCAGCGACCGGCTTCGGCCGTACGTCTCGCCGTACCTGCCGACCTGGCGCTCGCCGCGTGACGCGATGGCGCACTGCTTCTACCGGTACGACGCAGCCGACGCCGGGCGGCGGTCGTGACGGCCACCGCGCCGCGCGAGGAGCAGCTGTGGTCCCGCTGCGCGGGCTGCGCGAGCCTGCTGTACCGCAAACGCCTGCGGCGCAACCTGGACGTCTGCCCGGAGTGCGGAGCGCACACCCGGCTCGGCGCCCCGGAACGGCTCCGCCAGCTCGTGGATCCGGGATCGCTGCGCCTGCTGCCCGAAGGTCTGCCCGAGGCGGACCCGATCGCCTTCGTCGACGTCGTGCCGTACCCGCATCGGCTCACCGCCGCCCGGGCCGGCACCGGGCTCGCCGAGGCGGTCGTCTGCGGTACCGCCAGCATCGGTGGGCACCCGGCCGTGCTGGCGGTGATGGACTTCCGGTTCCTCGGCGGCAGCCTGGGCTGCGCGGTGGGCGAACTCATCACCCGGGCCGCCGAACGGGCGCTGGACGACCGGACCGCGCTCATCCTGGTCACCGCCTCCGGTGGGGCGCGGATGCAGGAGGGCGCACTGTCGCTGATGCAGATGGCAACGATCAGCCAGGCCATCGCCGCTCTGCGCGAGGCGGGTCTGCTCACCGTCAGCGTCCTCACCGACCCGACGTACGGCGGGGTGGCCGCGTCCTTCGCCACCAACACCGACCTCGTGCTGGCCGAGAGCGGCGCCCGGATGGGTTTCGCGGGCCCCCGGGTGATCCGCCAGGTCACCGGACGGGCGTTGCCGGAGGGCTTCCAGACCGCCGACTTCCTGCTGCGCCACGGTCAGGTCGACATGGTGGTGCAGCGCCGGTCGCTGCGCGGGCGGTTGGTGGCGCTGCTCGCCGTGACCCGCGCCGGCCGGCCGGCCCGTCCACCCGTACCCCGGCAGGAGGCGGCGCCACGCCGTGAGCGCCTGGACGCCGGTGGCCCGGGCCCGACGCTCCCGGTCTCCGGTGACGGCCGGGCCACGCTCACCGGTCCGGCGACCGCCGGCGATGAGGGGCCGGCGGTACTTGACGCGTGGGACACCGTGCGCCTCGCCCGCCACCCGGGCCGACCGACCACACTGGACTATCTGGATTCCGTCTTCGACGGGTTCGTGGAGCTGCACGGCGACCGGCTCGGCGGCGACTGCCCGGCGGTCGTCGGCGGCGTGGCCCGGCTCGACGGCCGGCACGTGATGGTGATCGGCCACCAGAAGGGCCACACCACGGCCGAGCTGGTCGCCCGCAACTTCGGCATGGCCAGCCCGGCCGGGCACCGCAAGGCACTGCGGCTGATGCGCCTCGCCGCCCGACTCGGTCTGCCGGTGGTCACCCTCGTCGACACCCCCGGCGCGGACCCGGGGGTGGCCGCCGAGGAGCAGGGCCAGGCCGCGGCCATCGCGGAGAACATCCTGACCCTCACCGTGCTGCCCACCCCGGTGCTGGCCGTGATCACCGGCGAGGGCGGCAGCGGTGGGGCGCTGGCACTGGCGGTCGCCGACCGGGTGCTGATGCTGCAGCACGCCGTCTACTCGGTGATCAGCCCGGAGGGCTGCGCCGCCATCCTCTGGCCCGACCGGTCCGCGGCGCCGCAGGCGGCCCGGGCGCTGCGATTGACCGCGCCCGACCTGCGGCGGCTCGGCGTGGTCGACGAGATCGTCCCCGAGCCGGCGCCGGCCGCGCACGACGACCCGGCGGAGGCCGCCCGGCAGCTGCGTGCCGCGTTGCTGGCCAACCTGCTGCCGCTGCTGGACGTGCCGCCCGCGATGCTGGTCCGTCTGCGCCGGCAGCGGTTCCGGCGGTTCGGTGGTGTCCGCGCCGGCGCCCGGGCGGGTGCCCGGTGACCGCCGCCGACCGGGCGGTGTCGACCGTCGAGACGCCCGGCGCGGACCGCCTGCCGGGCGGGAGCCGGCCCGACGACGTCGCGGTGTGCGACGAGGAGGTGCTGGTCGGGCTGCGCCGGCAGGCGCGGCAGCTGATCGACGAACTGAGCGGGCCGGTACGCCGGATCCGGCTGCGCAGCGGTCCGGCGGTACTGGAGGTGGAATGGCACCCCGCCGACGCGGCGCTACCGGACGTACCCCCGGTTGCGTCCCCGGCCGAGGCGGTGCCGGCGGCCGCGACGCTGCCTGGTCCGCCGGCGGCGCTGATCCGGCCGGCGGTGCCCGGACGGCCCGCGGTCCGGGCACCGATCGTCGGCACCTTCTACCGGGCGCCGGAGCCCGGGGCCGCGCCGTTCGTCGCGGTGGGCGACCTGGTCCGTCCGGGTCAGCCGGTCGCCATCGTCGAGGCCATGAAACTGATGAACGAGGTGGCCGCCGACCGCGCCGGTCGGGTGGTCGCGATCCTCGTCGAGGACGGCCAACCGGTCGAGTACGACCAGCCGCTGGTCGAGCTGGACACGGACTGATGGCGCGGGTGGGGTGAGGACGTGTTCGAGACCGTGCTGATCGCCAACCGGGGCGAGATCGCGTTGCGGGTGCTGCGGGCCTGCAAGGAACTCGGCGTCCGCACGGCGGTGGTCTACTCCGCCGCGGACGCCGACTCGGCGGTGGTCCGCCTCGCCGATCAGGCCGTCCGGATCGGGCCGGCGTCGAGCCGGCGCAGCTATCTCAACGCCGCGGCTATCGTGGAGGCGGCGCGGCAGGTCGGCGCGCAGGCCGTGCACCCCGGCTACGGCTTCCTCTCCGAGGACGCCGACTTCGCCGAGATCTGCGCCGACAACGGTCTGACCTTCATCGGCCCGCCACCGGCGGTGATGGCCGCGCTGGCCGACAAGTCCTCGGCTCGGGCCCTGATGAGCCGGGTGGGCCTGCCACTGCCGCCGGGCAGCGTCCAGCCGGTGCCGACCGCCGCCGGGGCCGCCGAGGTGGCGGCCGCCATCGGCTATCCGGTGATCGTGAAGGCCGCCGCCGGGGGTGGCGGCCGGGGGATGACCGTGGTGCACGCCCCGGGGGAGCTGGCCCGGGCGTACGCCCGCACCCGGGCCGCCGCCCAGGCCGCCTTCGGCGACGACCGGGTGTACGTCGAGCGGTACCTCACCGAGGCCCGGCACGTGGAGGTGCAGGTGCTCTGCGACAGCCATGGCAACGGGGTGCACCTGGGCACCCGGGACTGCTCGGTGCAGCGTCGGCACCAGAAGCTCGTCGAGGAGGCACCCGCGCCGGCACTGCCCACCAGCACCCTCGACGCCATCGCGGAGATCGCGTTGCGGGGCGCGCTGGAGGTCGGTTTCGTGGGCGCCGGGACGCTGGAGTTCCTCGTCGACGCCGAGGAGCGCTTCCACTTCCTGGAGATCAACTGCCGGATCCAGGTCGAGCACCCGGTCACCGAGATGGTCACCGGGATCGACCTGGTGCACGAGCAGCTGCACATCGCCGCCGGGGTGCCACTGCGCTGGCGGCAGGAGGAGATCCGGCTGCACGGCGTCGCGGTCGAGTGCCGGGTCAACACCGAGGACCCCGAGCGCGGTTTCACTCCGACCCCCGGTCGGCTGGACCGCTTCACCCCACCCGGTGGCCCGTTCACCCGGGTGGACACCCACGCCAGCACCGGTTACGTGGTCGGTCCCTGGTACGACTCGCTGCTGGCCAAGGTGGTGGTGTGGGCGCCCGACCGCGAGCTGGCGCTCAACCGGCTGGAGCGCGCCCTGGAGGAGTTCGACATCGCCGGCCCGGGCGTGCGGACCACCATCCCGTTCGTCCGGCGGGTGCTCGACGACGCCGCGTTCCGCAAGGGCCGGTACACCACCGGCCTGGTCGACCGCCTGCTCGCCCCTCCCGGCCCCGGCCCGACGCCCGTGCCGCGGTCGGCGGCCACCCCCGCACCGCGTCCCGCCGAGCCCGACGTCACCCTCAGGAGGACCCGATGACCGTCACCCAACCTCGCCCGCTGGCCGCCGAGATCACCGACATCCTGGTGGCGCACTGCGGATTGGACGCCGACGCCGCGGCCCGCGCGCCCGCCGCGTCGCTGGAGGAGCTGGGCATGGACTCACTCGCCCTGTTGGAGCTCTCCGCCGTCGTCGCCGACCGGTGGCAAGTGAGCATCCCGGAGCAGGCCGGCCAGCTGAGCATCCCGGCGGTCGCCGACCTGGTCGGCCGTCGCGCCGACCCACCCGGGCACACCGAGAACGGCGTGCTCATCGACGCGCCGATCGCCCTGGTCTGGGCGATCACCAACGACGTGCCGAACTGGACGGAGCTGTTCACCGAGTACGCCGTGGTGGAGATCCTGCACCGCGACGGACACCTTGTGCGGTTCCGGCTCACCATGCACCCCGACGAGAACGGGGTGGCCTGGAGCTGGGTCAGTGAACGCACCGCCGACCCGGTCAGCCGGCAGGTCCGGGCGCACCGGGTGGAGACCGGGCCGTTCGAGTACATGCGCATCCACTGGCGCTACACCGAGGAGGCCGGCGGCACCCGGATGACCTGGACGCAGGACTTCGCCATGAAGCCGACCGCGCCGCTCGACAACGCCGCGATGACCGAGCGGATCAACACCAACAGCACCATCCAGCTCGCGGTGATCAAGGACCGGGTCGAGCGGACCGCCCGGCAGCACGCCGACCAGGGCCGCCCGGCGGCCGACGACGAGCCGACGGAGGCCGACGATGAGTGACCTGAGCACCCGGCCGATCGCGGCCCGGGACGTACCCGCCGACCGGCGGCGCGGCGGTGAGCTGCGGGTGCTGCTCGGCCCCCGCACCGTCGGCAGCACCTCCGGCTTCCTCGGGGTGGCCGCGCTCGCGCCGGGGGAGCGGATCGCCGAGCACTACCACCCGTACAGCGAGGAGTTCCTGTACGTGGCGCGCGGCGCCATCACCGTCGACCTGGACGACCAGCCGACACTGCTGGCCGCCGGGGAGGCGCTGTTCGTGCCGGTCAACGTGCGGCACCGGCTGCGCAACACCGGTGTCGAGCCGGCCGAGGTGGTGTTCCACCTCGGCCCGCTGGCCCCCCGTCCGGAGCTGGGCCACGTCGACACCGAGTTGGTCGAGCAGCGAAGCAGCCAGTCGTGAGCGGGCGCCGCACGGTGGTGACCGGCGTCGGGGTGGTCGCCCCCGGCGGCGCCAGCCGGGACCGCTTCTGGAAGACCATCACCGAGGGGCGTACGGCCACCCGGCGGATCAGCTTCTTCGACCCGTCGGCGTTCCGTTCGCAGATCGCCGCCGAGTGCGACTTCGACCCGGTCGCCGCCGGGATCACCGAGGCCGAACAGCGTCGCGCCGACCGGTACGTGCAGTTCGCGCTGGCCTGCTCGGCCGAGGCGGTCGCGGACGCTCAACTGGTGCTCGGCGACGCCGAGCGGGAACGCGCCGGGGTGGTCCTCGGCACCGCCGTGGGCGGCACGATGGCCCTGGAACAGGAGTACGTGCGGGTCAGCGAGCACGGCCGGCGCTGGCTGGTCGACGCGGCGCTGGGTGGCCCGTACCTCTATCAGGCCCTGGTGCCCAGCAGCCTGGCCGCCGACGTGGCCTGCCGGCACGGGCTGCACGGCCCGGCGCAGGTGGTCTCCACCGGCTGCACCTCCGGTATCGACGCCATCGGCTACGCCCACCAGATGATCATCGACGGTGAGGCCGACATCATGCTGGCCGGCGCGGCCGACTCGCCGATCTCGCCGGTCACCGTCGCCTCGTTCGACGCGATCAGGGCGACCAGCCCGGACAACGACGACCCGGCGCACGCCTCCCGCCCGTTCGACGCCGACCGGCACGGGTTCGTGCTGGCCGAGGGCGCGGCGGTCCTCGTCTTGGAGGAGGCCGGGCACGCCCGCCGACGCGGTGCGCACGTCTACTGCGAGGTGGCCGGCTACGCCAGCCGCAGCAACGGCTACCACATGACCGGGCTGCGGCCGGACGGGCTGGAGATGGGCCTCGCCGTCACCGACGCGCTCAAGCAGGGGAGGATCGCCCCCGAGCAGGTCTCCTACATCAGCGCGCACGGCTCGGGCACCAGGCAGAACGACCGGCACGAGACGGCCGCGTTCAAGCGGGCGTTGGGCCAGGCCGCGTACCGGGTTCCGATCAGCTCGATCAAGTCGATGGTCGGGCACTCGCTCGGCGCGATCGGGTCGATCGAGATGGCCGCCTGCGCTCTCGCCATCGAGTTCGGCGTGGTGCCACCGACGGCCAACTGGACCACCCGGGACCCGGAGTGCGACCTGGACTACGTACCCAACGAGGCGCGGGAGGTCCCCGTGGACGTGGCCCTGTCGGTGGGCAGCGGCTTCGGCGGCTTCCAGTCGGCCATGGTGTTCCGCCGACTGCCCGGGTCGGTGGCGGCGTGACCGCGCGGGCGGTGGTGACCGGCATCGGGGTGGTCGCGCCGAGCGGCATCGGCGTGGACGCGCACTGGCGTACCGTGCTGGCCGGTACCCGCCGGACCGGGCCGATCACGTTGTTCGACCCGGCCGGCTACCCGACCCGCTTCGCCGGGGAGGTGCCCGGCTTCGCCGCCGACTCCTACGCCGACAGTCGGCAACTGGTGCAGACCGACCGCTGGACGCATCTTGGCTTCGCCGCCACCCGGTTGGCGCTGGCCGACGCCGGTCTGCCCGACCGGGCACCGGACCCGTACGGCTACGCGATGACCCTGGCCAGCTCGTCCGGGGGCAACCTGTTCGGCCAGCGCGAACTGCAACGGCTCTGGGGTGGCTCGTCGCGCACCGTCGGGGCGTACCAGTCGATCGCCTGGTTCTACGCGGCCAGCGTCGGGCAGCTCTCCATCCACCACCAGTTCAAGGGCCCGAGCGGGGTGCTGGTCGCCGAGACGGCCGGTGGGCTGGACAGCCTGGCCCACGCCGCCCGCGCGGTGCGCCGCGGCACTCCGGTGGTGATCGCCGGGGCCACCGAGTGCCCCCTGAGCCCGTACGCGCTGGCCTGCCAGCTCAGTTCGGGGCTGCTCAGCGACGTGGCCGACCCGCAGCGGGCGTACCGTCCGTTCGACGCCACGGCCAGCGGCTACCTGCCCGCCGAGGGCGGCGCTGTCTTCGTGGTGGAGGAGCTGGGGCACGCCCTGTCGCGGGGTGCCCGGGTCTACGGCGAGGTCAGCGGCTGGGGCGCCACCCACGACGCCGTCCACACGACGGCGGACAGCGCAGGTGACCCGGCCCAGTACGCCCGGGCCATGCGGCTGGCCCTGGACCGCGCCGGCGTGGCGGCGGCCGGCATCGACGTCGTGCTGCCCGACGCCCTCGGGGTTCCCCGCTACGACCGCAGCGAGGCCGAGGCGCTGCGCGCCGTGTTCGCCGACCGGCCGCCCCCGGTGACCACGCAGAAGCCGTTGACCGGGCGGGCCCACCAGGGCGGGTCGGCGTTGGACGTGGCCACCGCGCTGCTGGCCTTCGCGCACGACACGCTTCCCGCCTCCGCCGGCCCCGACGAGGTGGCCGACGGGTGCGAGCTGGACTTCCTGCGCGAGCACCGCCGGCCCCGAAGCCGGCTCGCCCTGGTCTGCGCACGGGGCTTCGACGGGTTCAACAGCGCGCTGGTCCTGCGCGGCGCCGCGCCGGCGAGGGGAGAGGTTCCATGAGCGAGCAACGGGCCCGGGTGGTCTTCCTGGTACGGGTGCCCCAGGCGCGTACCGAGCAGTTCCTCGCCGCGTACGAGGAGGTGCGGCACTTGGTCGCCAGCGGCGTGCCGGGGCATTTGGTCGACCAGGTCTGTCGCTCGTCGACCGATCCGGAGCAGTGGCTGATCACCAGCGAGTGGGCGAGCCTGGCCGACTTCGAGAACTGGGAACGCAGCGGGGAGCACCGGGATCTGGTGCGGCCGATGCGGGAGTGCTTCACCGACGCCCGCTCGCTGCGCTTCCACATCCACGCCCAGACGCCCGCGCTGGCCTGAGGGCGGCGCTCGACCGCGGTAGCCGCAGGCGATAAGCCGGTGACGTCGGTTGTCATCTCCGCGACAATGCCCGTCGTGGAAGAGGTCGAGGTCGTCGTCGCCCATCATGAGCGTGCGACCCTGCGGGTCGGTGACGTGTTCCTGAAAATCGACGCCGACCAGACGCGCACCGATGTCGAGGTCGAGGCGATGGCCATGGCGCCGATTCCCACTCCGGAGATCCTCTGGCGCAAGCCGCCCGTACTCGCGCTCGCCGCTCTCCCCGGGACGGCACTCGGCCGCCTCGGTCAGCCGTCGACCGCGTCGTCGGCGGCGTGGGCCGCGGCCGGTGCCGCCGTACGGATGCTGCACGACGCGCCGCTGCCGCCATGGCCCGGTCCCCGCCTCGACGACGTGGCGTCGCGCCTCGACGGTGAATGCGAATGGCTCGTCGCGAACGGCGTCCTTCCCGCTGACCTGGTTCTGCGCAACCGTCGGGTTGCCGAGGCCGCGCTTCGGCCGTGGATTCCGGTGTTCATGCACGGCGACCTGCAGGTCGCCCACGTGTTCGTCGCCGACGACGACGTCACCGGCGTCGTCGACTGGTCGGAGGCGGGCCAGGGTGATGCCCTGTACGACCTCGCCGTCCTGACACTCGGCCACGAGGAGCGCCTCCGCGACGTCGTCACCGGCTACGGCACCGACGTCGACCTGACCGTCATCCGTGCATGGTGGTCACTGCGAAGCCTGCTGGCGATCCGCTGGCTGGTGGAACACGGCTTCGACCCGGCCGCGCCGGGATGCGAGTTCGACGTGCTGAAATCCCGGATGTGAAGCCGCAACAGCTCGCCTGCCACGAGTGGCGTCCGCGATCCTCAGCTGTCGAGGCGCCATCCGGTCATGCCGATGAGAGGTCATCCACGGTTCAGCGCTCACGGATGTCGCTGGCATGGCAGGTCACGGTGTCGACCCTTCCGCCACCTGACATCAAGTGCCGCCCGGCCTATCTTCAGAGAATCAGGTCCTCGGACGAAGAACAAGACTTGATCTTGTAGCGCAGGGGTTCCACGCTGTGACACATGAAATGGGACCCCTTCACCACGCTCCAACGCGCCCTGTGGATAGGGGGCGGCCAGTGGGCCGGGAAATCCACTGTCGCTGGCATTCTCGCTGAGCAGTACGGCCTCACCCATTACCACTACGACTACCACGACGCTCGCGGTCATGGTGATCGGCGGATAGCACAGCGGATCCGCCGCGGCGAGTCCCCAACGGGACCGGACTGGGAGGCAGTCTGGGTCCAAGCAACGCCAGAGGAGATGGCCGATCAGGTCATCGCCGACTTCCCGGACCGTTTCCAGTGGGTGCAAGACGACCTGCGGGCCCTCGTCTCCCCTCGGCCCATCCTTGCTGAGGGCTGGGGGCTACGCCCAGAACTGGTCGCGCCGGTCGCCGGCTCCATCGGCCGGATGGTGGTCATGGTCGCGACCGAGGAGTTCCGGCGGCGCCAGGTCGCCCGGGTACCTCGTGCAGGCGCCATCGGTCATCAGGTCAGCGACCCGCAACTCGCTCAACGCAACCGCGTCGAGCGGGATCGGTTGATCGCCGCAGACGCTGTCCGCAAGGCGCACCGATTGGGGGTTCGCGTCATCGAGGTCGACGGATCCCGTGACGCCGAAAGCGTGGCCGACCTGGTAGCCGAGCACTTCGCGCCGTTCCTGCCCGAGCAGCCTTGAACGTATAACTCATCTGCCGCTGTCCGTGAACTGCGTTTGCATCAGCGCCGGTGTCCGGCTACGAGCGGGTGAGGCCGCCTCCGGGTACGGCGACGAAGTGAAATCCCACTGACACGGTGGGCGGCGTGCCCGCGACGGTGAACGCCTCGTACTGATCGTCCGGCTCGACGGCGAGGATTGCATCGTCGGCGAAGGTCAGCGTCAACCGCCCGTCCTTGCGAATTTCGACTGCACTGACCTTTGCTTGGTGCCGGTCGAGCAACGGCCCCAGGCCTGCCGTCGCCGAGGGGTCGAGCCAGCGTTCGGCACCAGCTGGTCCGTAGGAGAATTCGGCCTCGATACGGATCTCGAGCCACGCCTCAATCATGAGCGTGAGCGCATAGTCGATCCGCAGCTGCGTCACGACGCCGTCGCCGACTGGTAGCAGCCACCTTCCGGTCTGCTCGATCAGCCCGGCGTGATTCATACGCTCGGTCATGAGCCCATGCTGCCCTGAGCTTCCATGTCGTCGTCGCCGAGTATCCGGATCTGCCGCCGAGCGATCGTCGCAGCGTGCGGTCTAGGAATCGTCGTCGACCGGGCACGATGCTCGGGGATAGGCGAGCAGGTCATCGATCGCGCTGTTGAACTCGTCGAAGGTACGGATCTGGCTGGCCCGGCCCGCGTAGTGGCGAAACGCTTCACTGAAGTGCTCGGCTAGCTGGCCGACCTCGTCGGCGGCTTCAAGGGTCTTTACGGTGAGGTAGCTGGCAGCGCCGGCTCCAAGGTCGTGGACCACGGCTAGGTCGACGAAGATGTCCCCGGGCTGCAGAATCTCGGCCAGGTCAGGAGGGTGCGCCTGATTCAGCGTCGAGGCCAGCAAGCGGCACCGATCCGGATCCTCGAGGGCGAACACCGTGATCTCCGAGGTGGCGTCGCCAGCGACAGCCAGGGCAAGGTCGGTCAGGTGCCGGAAGCTGGCCACGTCGAACAGGCCGGCGAAGCCGACGTGTTCTCGTTGCCACGGGTCCAGCGCTGGCGGCAGCGGAACGCAGGCGCGGGCCGGAACGAACCCGACGTCCGCGATGGGCCACTCGTGCTGCTCGACGTCGACCTCATACTCCCAACGGACCAGCCGCACCGCCTCACGGCTCATACTCCGCAGACGAGCCGCCTCGTCGCGATAGTAGGCGGGAATGGCGAATCGGCTCCGGCCCGCGGTCAACTCCCAGGTCAGCGCCCGCCACACCGCAAGGGCCTCACCGTCGTCGTTGTTGATCGCATAGCGAGACCACGGATTCAGGTCCGCATCGTCTGCATAGTCCTGCTCCCACAGCCCCGGCCACCGTGGGCCAGGCATATCCGCCTCGTCGGCACGGGCCACGTAGCAGTGCAGCCCGTCGCGGCGCTCGTGTGCGAACCTCAGGAACGACTCCAGATGTGCCACCTCACCAGGATGCCGGAAAGTCAGCCGTCGTTGACGCATCAGCCCGATGCCTGACGCAGGCGGCATCCGCATCTGCCGCAATCCGGGTGCCATCCCACGCCCAACGAGGGCCACCGACGAAACTATCTTGAGCTGCTGAAGCTCGTCCGAGCACTGGTCGGGGTTCCACGCTAAGTTAGATCGTCTTCCAGTGTTTGGCCCGTCCGGCTCGGAGCCGCTGTTGGTGCGGCAGGCATCTCCCTGTGGGAATCCGCACCGACCGATTTCCGTACCTCGTACCTATGGGATGACGAGTAGCTTGCCGGTAGTACGCCGAGCCTCCAGATCGCGGTGAGCCTGGGCGACCTCGGCGAGCGGGTAGCGGGCCGTTACGGTGGCCTCAAGCGCCTTGGTGCGTACCCATTCGAGCACGTCGGTGGCGCGCCGGAGCAGCTCGGACCGATCGGCGATGAAGTGCCCGAGACTTGGCCGGATCAGGGTCAGCGAACCACCTTGGGCGAGCCGGATGGGGTCAAAGGGCGGCACGGCACCACTCGCGGCGCCGAAGAGCACCAGGTGGCCGCGGGTTCGCAGGCTGGCGAGGCTCGCTTCGAAGGTGTCCCTGCCGACGCCGTCGAAGACGACAGGCAGTCCTTGGCCGCCGTTGAGCCGCTTCACCTCGGCCGTGAGATCGTCCACTGTGGAGTGAAGGATCACCTCGGCGGCCCCGGCGCGCCGCGCCAGCTCGGCCTTCTCCGGTGTCGAGGTCGTGCCGATCACTTTGCCGCCGAGATGGGTGATGAGCTGGGTCAGCAGAAGCCCCATGCCGCCGGCAGCAGCGTGCACGAGCACCGTGTCGCCTGGCCGGACCGAGTAGGCGTCCTTGACGAGGTAGTGCGCCGTCATGCCCTGCAGCAGCACGGCGGCGGCGGCCTCGAAGTCGACGCCGTCGGGCAGTGGCACGAGCCGGGAGGCATCCACCACAGCTTGCTCGGCATAGGTGCCGGGAATCTCCACCCAGCCGACCCGGTCTCCCACGGCGACGTCGGCGACACCTGGTCCGATCTCGACGACCGTGCCCGCGCCCTCAGTGCCCGGGGTGAAGGGCAGCGGGAGGGTGTACCGGCCCTGGCGGTGGTAGACGTCGAGGAAGTTGACGCCGGACGCGGCGACCTCCACGACCGCCTGGCCGGGACCTGGCACCGGTCGATCAACATCGACTAGTCGCAGTACCTCGGGACCGCCTACTTCGGAAACCTGAATCGCTCGCATGACCCCTCCTGGAACAGCTCTTCCCGCACGAACTCTGGTCGCGGCGATCCGATTCCCGCTGCGGCGAGCTGTCGTAGCCGTCACATTCAGGTCAGCGGCAGAAGAGGTCTCGAAGCCGAAACTCCAAGACCCCTTCTCGTCACGTCTCGGCACCCCATTTCGTCGGTGCTCCAACGATTCCACGCCGCTGGCGACGACGGCGGGTTGCCCGTCCCGACCGGCGTCGCAATGGCCCGAGTGCTCGCGTTCCTGAGTGGACGCGACCTCTGCACTGGCATGTCGGCATAACTATCAGATCCGCATAAGTGCCGATGCTTGCCAGCTTCTCGGGCCAAGATCGAACGTCCGGATCTGCCGCGAGGCGCGCCCTGACGACGGCAACGGCCTCGCGATCGGCGGCTGGCAACGCGGCAACCAGCTAGCGGAAGTAGTAGAAACGCCCCCCGCCAGCCTCGATCTCAGGCAGAGAAGTGAAGTACAGGCGGAAGCCCGGAAGCGCTTTGGCAGGATAACCCCTTCCAGCAAGGACGGCACGTGCGCGTTCCTCCAATGCGGGGGCCTCCTCACGAGCGGCCTGGGCCTCCTCGACTAGGGCAAAGATCAACCACGCCCACATTTCTTCAGGACGCTGGCGTTCATCGGTGGTGGTGACGCACGGTGATGTATGGCTACCTCTCCTGCTTCGGCTTCCAGTGTCGTACCTGCCGACCAACCTGTCGTGCGCGCAGCGGTGTCCGTCTTCTTGGGCCGCTGCCGTGGGCAGACTCGTGTGCATACCGAGTCCGACCTGCGGTCTTCCTTCGTTGGTGTAGCGACCACGGCCTTGACCCGCTCTCCGCCGCTCGGGTGGATGTCGAGCGGTACGTGCGCTGGCTGCAAGACGTTCGCCGGTACCAGCCCTCCACGGTGTCCCGTCGGCTGTCGGTCGTGGTCGGGATCTGTCGGGTCTGTGTAATCGACGCGATCCTGGAGCACTCGCCAGCCGATTACGTCCGCCGGCCCACAGTGCCGGCCGAGTCACCGACACTCGGACTGGGCCACCTGCAGTTCGAGGCCCTTACCACCGCCGCCTAGCTGTCGGCCAACCCGAACGATTTCCTTGGTCGCCGTCTTGGGCCTGCTCGGCTTACGAATCTTCGAAGCCTGCGGGTCGGACATCGCCCGACCTGGGAGAGGAACACGGCCACCGGGTCCTACGGGTGCGCGGCAAGGGCGGCGAGGTCGTGCTCGTCCCGCTGCCACCCGCGGTCGCCCGAGCCATCGACCGGGCCGTCGATGAGCGCACCAGCGGGCCGCTCCTGCGCAACACCCACGGTCGGCGAATGGACCGACACGCCGCCACTCGTCGGCTCAAGCACCTGGCCCACATCGCGGGGATCCGGATGCCGAGGATGCACCCCACATGCTGCGCCACACGTTCGTGACCACCATGCTCGACGCCGGCGTCAGCCTGCGCGACGTGCAGATCGCCGCTCGTCACGCCGACCCGCGTACCACCATGAGCTACGACCGAGCCCGCAAGAACCTCGACCGGCACCCCAACTACATCCTCGCCGCCTACATGGCCTCCGGGACGTAGCCAGGCTCGCGCCTTTGCCGATGTGAGTGCGTGGCGACCCCACCTTGCCGACCGGACCTGTTGACGACGCTTTGGTCCTGACGGCCCAGATCGTCTCCGTCAGTACCCCGCCTGGCTACCACGGGCGGCGGTAACCACGAGCGGAGCCGGACCGCTCCGCGGGTGTCGTTTCTGTCCAAGACGAGGGCGGTGACGCTTTCTATCCTGGCGGAGCAGCTTGCGGTGATCTACCAGGGAGTGACGCCATGCGCGATCTTGTCTACACCGGTTTCATGTCGCTCGACGGCGTGCTGGATTCCCCGGGTGGCGGTCCGGGTGAGGAGCACCGCAGCGGCGGCTGGGTGATCAAGGACATCGAGGTCCTACCCGAGGTGTTCTCGCTCAAGGGCGAGGAGTTGCAGGACACGACGGCCTTGCTGTTCGGGCGGCGCAGCTACGAGCTATTCGCCCCGGTCTGGCGTGACTCGCAGGACCATGCCGCCTACAAGGAACTGCCGAAGTACGTGCTGTCGACCACCCTGGCCGACGACGCGCTCGTCGACGGCTGGGGCCTGACGACGATCCTGCGCTCGACCGACGACGTCGTGAAACTCAAGAAGAGCGACGGCGGCGCGATCTTTATTCACGGAAGCGCAGAGCTAGCTCGCCGCCTCGCGGACGCGGAATTGATCGACAGGTACAATTTGCTGCTCTTCCCGGTGCTGCTCGGTGCTGGAAAGAGCCTGTTCAGCCGGGCAGACAACGACAAGCAGACGCTTCGCTTACGCGAGTCGGAGGCCTATTCGAATGGGGTGGTCAAGCTGATCTACGACGTCGTTCGCTGACTGAGGTCCAGCGAGATCGCGCCGCGGACGCCTTCGCGCAGTTGCCGTGCCGTGTGCCCGATGTATTGGCGCAGTGCGCGGGCCAGATGCGGCTCGTCGAAGTATTCGAGTCCGGCGACGACGTCGGCGACCGGCATACCGGCGGCCAACAGGATCGAGGCTTTCCTGGCACGCTCGATCTGCCGCACAGCGCCCTGGGTGAGCCCAGTTGCCGCGCGGAACCGGCGTTCGACGGTGCGTTCCGAGACCTTGGGAACGTGCCCCCGCCGGACCTCGGCGACGACCGGATCACGGACTACGGCACCGGCGCGGACGAGGCGCGTGACGAGCGCCTCGGCATCGTCGGGGCCTGGGATGCCCCACCGGACGCCGTCCAGCCGGAAGGTCCGGTGTGTGGTGTCGGGCAGGTCGATGCCGCCGTCGAGCAGGGCCGAGGTGGGCACGTTCCGCAGCGACGTGCCCACGGCGAAGTCGATGCCGAGGAAAGTCGCGCCGTCGGGCACGGGCGCCGTACTGGAGCTGCTCTCTGGACCCGTGACGCTCGCGTAGGACCTGCCCTCGCGCTGCCAGAACACCAAACCCCAACGCACCGCCGCGACGGAGGTCATCTCGAAGACCTGCTCGCTCGTCGAGGTCCACACGGAATCGACCCATGGGGAGTCGGACGCGCGCGTCTCAAATCGCAGAGTCACAAGAGCAGGGTAGTCGCCCGCACGCAGATGCCGCGCCGGAAGCCTCGACTTGGCGAACGGGCCAGCCTCATCGGCGAGCTCGAATGCCAGACCAGGTGAACCAAGCTGTCGAAACTCATCGCGCCGGCTCCGGCCTGCTTCCGACGGTTCTCTTTGGCCCCACGAGGGCGATAGAAATGGTCCGGCATGGTGAGAAACGACCGTCGCCCGACGTCCTCTCATGCTGCTGACAGTGTTCACCGCGACGGAATAACGCCTGCGTTGCCGCCGACGGCAACCGCTTTTGCCGCAGGTCGGGCCTTGTCACCTCGGCGGTTAAATCACGTCCAGCACGCTGACGTGAGTGCAATCGACGGCCGCCTCGCGTCTAGCCGCAGATCCCGCAGGCTTACTGATGAGCGAAGATGCGGCCTGTGAGCCATGAGCACTGTGTCTTCCGCAACCCACCGGCAGCAACACCAGGCGAGGTGTGTGCGGCGCTCGATCGCGGCGAGCTTTCCAACGCCTTGGACGCCATGGTCGGCGCCGTGCTGTACGGCGCTGGAGACTGGCAGGAGTTGCAGGAACTCTATCTTGGTCTACTCGATCACGAGGATCGCCAGGTGAGGCTACTTGCCGCGACGTGCCTGGGACACCTGGCGAGGGTCTATGGCCGGCTGGACCAAAACCGGGTAGTTCCCGAACTACGCCGCGTTGGGGCGACCAATGCGTTGAGCGACATTGGAATCTTCCTCCAGCCGCGCCGTGCACATTGGAGCGTACGTGTGTGGAGAGCCGTCCGTCCGTGGCTCTGAGGCCGGTGCACTGACTACGCCTACCGTGCTCGCCAGCATCCGGATCTGCCGACGACCGTGCGTGCGACGCGGCAGCGACCGCCTGCTCAGCCACAGACCGACGCAACCGGACGCTGATCCGACTGATCTGGAAATCAAACTGAGCCCCGATCGCGGCCAGCACGATCCGATCCTGCTGATACCTCCCGTACTGCTCACGATCTACCACCAGCCGAGGGCACCCAGGCCCGACCGAGTCGTCGATCCGGAAGCGGGTGAACGTATGCGGTCACGGCACTAGACAGCGCTCGTGGCTCTGCCGATGAGGGGTCGTCGTGACACGGGCACCCCTGCGGGCCTCCGGAAGAGGGGACACGAAATACGATCAGTCTCGGATTGTTCCCTCATCTCGGGAGTTTGCCCCTACGCGCGCGAATCAGGAGTCACGTTGAAGCTCTTGCTTACGTCGGGTGGCGTCACGAACCCCAGCATCCACTCAGCGCTCGTGCGGATGCTCGGCAAGCCGATCGGCGAGTGCCACGCTCTCTGCGTTCCGACTGCACAGTGGGGTCACCCGATGTGCGGTCCGACATCGGTACGAGACTTCGTCGCCGCCGTGCCCAAACCCGACTGGCAGTACATGTCCGGCCTGGGGTGGGCGTCGCTCGGTGTCCTTGAGCTCACCGCGCTGCCCACCATCGGCGCGGAGCGATGGGTCCCCTGGGTCCGGGAGGCCGATGTGCTTCTTGCCGACGGCGGTGACGCGACGTACCTGTGCCACTGGATGCGCGAGTCCGGGTTGGCCGATCTGCTGCCTTCGCTGCCCGACAAGGTCTGGGTGGGAGTGAGCGCCGGAAGCATGGTGATGACGCCCCGGGTCGGAGACTACTTCGTCGAGTGGCCGTCCGCGCCGGACGACCGCACCCTGGGAGTCGTCGACTTCTCGATCTTCCCGCACCTCAACCTCTTCCCCACGAACACCATGGCCGACGCGGAGCGGTGGGCCGCTGGAATCGGCGTTCCGGCCTATGCCATCGACGAACAGACGGCCATCACGGTCGTTGGCGGCTCCGTCGAGGTGGTCTCCGAAGGGCAGTGGACGAAGTTCGGGTGATTGCCGCCCGGGGCGGCCATCCGGATCCGCCGCGTTGAGGGCTCGGAGGTACGGTCGACCGTCGTTGGCTTCGGGGCAGAGCGTGACAGGCGTGCCGATGGTGCGGCCCGCGCTCACGCTGCCGGAGCGCCGCGAAGCTACTCAGTAGATGTACTGGTCGCAGTCGAGCCACAGGTGAAGGCCGGCCAGTCGTCGGATCGTATCCGCGGTGAGGTGGAGAGCGGGAGTCGTCACCAGGATGTCGTCGGCCCCGTCCCGTTCGGAATGCATCTCGATCACGACGTTGATCCCCGCCCGGAGTTCCAACACCTGCTGGGCGCGTGCCAGCCCGTCGGCGTGAGGCTCGATGAGATCGAGCAACTCCCCGAGAAGAAGCTCGGTGTCGTACTCATCCCGCCGTGGCACGTCGACGTACCAGCCGCTCGACCTGTGAACGCGCTGACCGGTAGGGCCCTGGTCCTCATCGTTGTCCACGATCCGGGAATCCTGCGATCCCTCGGAGGGCCACGAAGACCTGCCCGCCGCTCATTCCCGCAACGTCGACCGAGATGTCAGCACATGCCGCTCGCCCGGTCGGCGCTCAGCGGCGGGGCCGCGACGAGCGGGCCAGGCAGAAGCGAACCTGGTTGGCGCGGACAGATGCGGTAACAACCAGTACGCCGGACCTGGTGGACTTGTACGCCGACTCGTTGATCCAGATGCGGTGACCGCGCGTATCGCTGCGGTGGCCGAAGGATCGGGTTCCTTCGCCGACTGACTCGACACACGCGCCGGACATCGATCCTGCGCAACGTCTCTAGACAGCTGCTGTTCGGGCGCACGCCCGCCTGTGTTGACGAGCGCCTGGTGCTGGGCCTGCGGCGAGCGAGATGCTTGTGACTCGTGCAGTCATAGCATAATTTCCGACGTGCGTTCAGATCCGTTGTCTCCTGGCCAAGGCTGGGCTGGTCTGCACCTGGATGTCTCACGCCCCGGCCTGCCCGGGCTGCGGATAGAGGCCACGGGTGGGCGACGGCTGTTGCTCCGCCAAGCTGACCGCGTTGTTCTCCTCGGCCGCCAGCGAGCTCAGCATCGCGGCGTGTACTACTGCCGTACGGGACTCTATAGGTCTCCGCTGCCTCCCATCCCGGTCCGCCACGCTCGCAGCGTCCGGGAGACAAGCGAGGGTGACGACGCGTGGGCGGCCCGCTGGACACACCACATCGCGGCGTGGTTACAGGCTGGCACCGAGGGCCCCTTACACGACGGCCGCTGGACACTCGCCTGGGGCATGCCGCGCTGGGCTGTGCCGGGGCATTGGCACCGGGTGCAGGTCGTCGACCCGGATCAGGGCCACATCACCTGGTTCGGCTATGGCGACCCGGACGAAGACGTCCGCGACGTTCTTCCACTGCGACGCCTGTCCCCGGTCAATGCTGCTCGTGTCACGTCGTACCGGCGACAGCACCGAGAGGGCATTCTGCCGCCCGTCCTGCTCTGGTGGGTGAGCGGGCTGGCCGTACTGCTCGTCATCGACGGTCATGACCGGATCGCCGCATCGCTCGCCGAGGGCGGCGTGCCGGAGGTTGTCGTGCTCGCGCCCGCGGCGGATCCTCGATGGATCTCGGCGGTTCAGCAGCCGCCCCTGCGCGCCTACGAGGAGCGCATCGCCGATCTCCAGAACCGCGCCGGCCCATCGGATAGGTCTCGCATCGCTCGTCTGGGCGGCTGCCTTGCTAGGGAGTTGCAGGGAATCGCCCGTACCGAGGGACGCACCCGGGCGTGGCCAGTGCCGGGCGGCAGCGCAACGTGGGACAACCTAGCGGCTGAGTTGGCACCAGCCGCGCCACTCGGCGACGGAGCGTGAGCTGTACGTGAACGCGGTAAACCCACGTGCTCCAGCTAGCTGAGCCAGCGCTCAATCTAGCCAGCAGATCACCGCGTTGCCATCCGTGGCGGCTGCGGAGAAGAAGCTTCGGACGCCTGGCAGATAGTGGGCTACCCACGTCAGCTCGCCGGGTCTGTCCCAAATCTGAGGATAGATCTCGGCCCGATCCAACTCCTGCGGGTCGACGCCGCGGATGAGGTCGTCTTCGGTTAGCGCGGCCAGCCGCGACGCCGCAGCCTCTACCTGAACCGGTGTCAGATAGGAGGGAGGCCCATAGCCCCAGTCGTCCTCGAGGTTCTCCAGGAAATCGAACATCTCCTCGCTGTCGGGTGCGACGTCTGGCAGCTCCACGAATCTCTCCGCTCCGAGGACCAGCGGAATTTCGAAGCCAAGCCGGTCGAGTAGAAAGTCGAGACCGTTCCACGCCTTGTCGGTGGTGGTATAGCGGTCGGAGTTGTCGTCCCGCTCCGCCTTGGCGAGTTTGTAGGCCCAGCCGAGGTCGGTCCTTGCCCGCTTCAGTTCGTCCGGGGAAACGCGTAGCCAGTTACCGTTCACGCTCATGACGGCAGCCTAAATACCGGCTACGACAGTTCCCCCGACAGCGGGGAGGGGTCTCCGGCAACCCAGCTGCGCACTGTTCTGCCGCCGACCGCCGTCATGGGGCGCAACTGCTGCCTCTGGGAGGCTGGGTGAGTTTGGCGGCCACGGCGTCGAGGACCCAGTCCAGACCGGTCGCAAAGGATGTTTCGGCTTCGATGTCTGTGCCGTCGTACACGGCCTTGGTCAACGCCGGGAAGCGGCCCGTAGCCAACATTCTCGTCACATGGGGGCCGGAGGCGCGCTGCCACTCTCTTTTGGACAGGCCCGTGACACGCTCGGCCCGCAGGTTCGCGATCTCGCGCCTGATCGCGCCTGTGAGGTAGGCGCTGACGGTTTCCGCGGCGCGCATGACGGTGTCGATGTCGGCGCGACCGTCGAGGGCGGCCAGCTTGGCCTCGGTCACGGCCATGCCGTTCGGGCCCAGGGTCGGGCGGCCGCCGAGCAGGTCGGCCAGCCATTCGTGACGGAGAGCGGCCTGCCTGGTGCGGTGGGCGAGGATGCGCAACGCCTCCCGCCAGTCAGCGGGCTGCTCCTCAGGGAGAATCTCGGCGTGGACCTCGTCCACCATGAGGTCGAACAGCTCCTGCTTCGTGGAGATGAATCCGTACAGCCGCATCGGGCCGGCGTTCAGCTGGGCGGCGACCTTGCGTAACGACACCGCCTCCAGTCCGCCCTCGTCGGCCAGCGCGATGGCGGCGTTGACGATCCGCTCCCGGTCGAGCGGCGCGGGAGGATTCGACGGCTCAGGCCGATCCCACACTGTCATGGTCACACCGTTCTGTTGCGATGCCTCGTCAGAACAGAATACAGTGTATCGGCATGAGACACCGTATCGCCGTGGTCGGAGGCGGCCCTGCGGGCCTCACCTTCGCCCGAGTCCTGCACCGCCACGGCTATCCCGTCGCCGTCCTCGAACGCGATCCCGCCCGCGAGGCCCGGCCCCCGGGCGGGACCCTGGACCTGCACGAAGGACTGGGCCAGCTGGCACTGGACAAGGCGGGGCTGCTGGCGGAGTTCCATGCGCTGTCTCGCCCGGAGGGGCAGGCCATGCGCATCCTGGACACGGCCGGGACCGTCCTGCGCGACTGGCGACCCCGCCCGGACGAGCGGGCCAATCCCGAGATCGACCGCGGGCAACTTCGTGACCTGCTGCTCGGCCCCCTCGACGTCCAGTGGGGGCGAGGGGTGACGCGCGTGGTGCCGGGCACGCAGGATGGCGTACGGGTCCATTTCAGCGACGGGCGACAGGAGACGTTCGACCTTGTGGTCGGCGCGGACGGCGCCTGGTCCCGGACACGCCCGACCGTGTCGCCGGTGTCGCCGCACTACACGGGCGTCACCTCGATCGAGACCTCCCTCGACGACACCGACACCCACCACCCCGACCTCGCCCGGATGGTCGGCGACGGTTCGGTGGCCGTGTACGGCGTGAACCGATCTCTCGTCGCCCAGCGCAACAGCGGCGGCCACGTCAAGGTTTACGCCCACTTCCGCGCACCGCTGGACTGGCACACGAACCTGGACCTGGGTGACGTCGAGGCCGTGCGATCGAGCATGCTGGCTCTGTTCGACGGCTGGGCCGATCCCGTCCTCGACCTCCTCCGCCACGGCACTGCTTTCGTCCACCGTCCCCTCTATGTCCTGCCCGTGTCCCACACCTGGACCCACGTCCCCGGGGTGACACTCCTGGGCGACGCCGCCCACCTGATGCCCCCATTGGGGGCGGGCGCGAACCTCGCGATGCTGGAAGGCGCAGAACTCGCCGAGTCCATCGCCACCAGCACCGGAGATCTGGACGAGGCCGTCCGCGCCTTCGAGGAACGCATGTGGGCACGGGCCGGCAGGTGGGCGAAGATCACGACCACGGGTCTGGAACGCCTCGTAAGCCCGGACCCCGCCGAAGCCCTCGCCCTTTTCGATCAGGTCCAGCCATCCTGACCTCCCGAGCGGGCACAGACGCCTGCACCGAACGCGGCATGCAGCCCGCCAAATTCGGTCCGATCGGATCACCGTGCGCGGTTCGAAACCTCTGACCCCTCACCCGGTCAACGTCATCCGGATCTGCCGCTGCTCGGGCAACCACCTGGGTCACTTCGCGCTCACAGGTCCACTCCTCGACCTGCTCGCCGCCAGCGGCGAGCCGCGCGTCGTCACCGTTTCGTCGATCATGCACCCCGCCGGTCTTGGGGAGTTGCGTGCGATCCCAAGCTGGTCGAGCCGTCCACCGACGCCCGCGACTCGGACATCGGTGCGCGCCTGTGGAGCGCCTCGGAGCAGCTCACCGGCGTGCGGTACACGTCGGGCGGCCACCTCTCCTGAGATCGCGCATCTGGCATCCACACCCTCCGCAGCCGATCAGGGGGCGATGAGCTCGCTCGCGTCCTGACAAAATCGGCGGACGGCGGGAGTGCGCCGGTACGGAGTCAGCGCGCCCACCAGGTTGCGGACGTGCTTGATGCACCTGGCGGAGGTGACCTGGCCGGTCAAGGTCTGCACGGCCTGGTTCCCGAGGGTGAGCGCCTTGTCCAACTCGGGGTGCTCCTGCTGCACGTACGTGGTCGCAAGGAGCGCGTTGCGTAGTGCGCCCTCGCGGGTGTACTCGTTGCTCTGTAGCCGCAGTGCTGCCCGCAGGTGGTCGCGGGCGCGTGGCCAGTCCTCGAGCTTGACGAAGCAGTAGCCGGCTTGGGCGTGGGCCTGCGCCTCGTTGACCCAGTAGGACCAGTCCGGGTCACCGTGCGCCGGCCGACTGTCGGTGAACCTGTCGAATGCGTTGTCGAGTGCACGGCGGGTGTCGGTCACCGACCGGTTGTTGGCGTATGCCTCGGCGGCCCGTAGATCGAGGATCGCCGCCGCCTTGGGGCTCGTGGCCGGGTAACTGGCTCGCGCAGTCTCGGCGAGGGTCACAGCCTGGCGGAGCTGACCGAGATCCTTGGCCTGACAGGACATGAAGCCGAGAATGTTGGCGCCGAGTCCGCGATCGCCGGCCGCGTTGGCCTGGTAGAGCCCGGCGATCCAGAATCGCTGGGCCTGGGTGTGATGGCCGTCGTCGAAGGAGAGCCAGCCGGCGAGGCGCAACAGCTCGCCCGCGGTGCTGTGGAGGCGTCGGCCGACCGTGTCGGTATAGCTGCGCTCTCGAAGCACTCCGACCACCGTGCTCAGGTGTTGACGGACCAGCCCCAAGGTCTGGCCGCTGCCGAGGTGGTCGTCCATCCGTCGCAGGCTGGCGGTCACCGCGTCCAAATGGTCCACGACGTCGCCGGACAGGGAACGGCCGGAAGTCGATGCGATGTCCTGTGGCGATTGAGCGATCAGCCACTCGTGCGCCGGTGACGTCAGTGCGGAACCGAGCAGAGTGAGAAACATCCGCCGATGCATCATCCCCTCAGAGTCGTTTACCGCCTTGGCCGCCCGCAAGGCCCCGCTTGAGGACCAGGGCAGGTCCAGACCGGCAGAGGCGGGGGCGGCCTCGAACCCGTCGTCCGGCCAACCCAGCTCATCGAGATCAATCGGCCGCTGCAGATATTCGGACAAGAGTGCCGTGCTCAGCGACGGCCACGGAGCGCGGGGAACATCTCCCTTCTTCCACTTGTACGGCGTCTTGAGGTGTAGCCGCTCTGCGCGCCCGTGTCGCTCGGCACACTCGTTGAGGCGTCGGGCGAACTGCTCCGGCTGCCAGCCCACTTCGGACAACAACCGCGTCAACGCCTCTCCGCTGGGGGTCACCCTCCGGCCCTCCTCACCTGTAGCGATAACCACACGAACAGTAGCGAGCGCGTCTGACATCAGGCGGGCACGACTCTGGTCCGCACCGATAGGCACCAAGCGCACCTGCTTTTCGGACGGCGTGAACGGAGTCCACTGGACACGTCGAAACGAGCGGTCATCTCGCTGGTTCGAGTCCAGGTAGCGGGCTGGGGTGTGGCAGGTGCCCGCCCTCATGTCACGGCGAAAGGTGAGACTGCTTGTGGTTTCCGAAATTGTGGCGATGGTGTTCGGTGGGCTGGTGCCGGGCTTTCTGCTCGGGTTGCTGGCGTTCCGGGTGAAGTCGAGGTGGTGTCCCCACTGCGGAAAGGCCACCCACGAAATGCCGGTGGACCGATGACCGGGCCGGGCCGGGCCGACGCCGACGAGCTGCCGGTCGGGCGGCGGGTGGCTCGCTGGCGGGTCCGCCGCCGGATGACCCAACAGATGCTCGCCGACCGGCTCGGCAAGTCCAAGAGCTGGGTCGACAAGGTCGAACGCGGCGTACGCAGCCTGGACCGCTACTCGGTCGTGCAGGAGATCGCCGAGGTGCTCCGCCTCGACCCGGCCGTCCTCCTCGACGCGCGCAAACCGCCACCGGCGGCGGCCACCGGCCTGGACGGCATCGACGCGCTCCGCGCCGCCCTGGCCCACTATAACGAACGCCCCACCCGAACCCTGCCAGCCGAGCAGGTGCGACGGCACGTCGCGCACGCCTGGCTCACCTACCAGCACGCCCACTACCCGCAACTCCTGCGCGCACTACCGGCCCTGCTCGACGCCGCCCACACCACACCGGCGCTGCTGGTATCCGCATACCGGATCACCGCCTCGGTACTCGTCAAACTCGGCGAGGCCGACCTCGCCTGGCTCGCCGCCGACCGCGCCATCACCGCCGCCACCGGCGACCCCATCGGCACCGGCACCGCCACCATCACCGTGACCCAGGCACTACGCGCCCTCGGCCGCGACCGTCTCGCCCTCACCGCGGCCGTCGCCGCCACCGGCACCGCCGCAGACCATCGGGTACGCGGAACACTGCTGCTCCAGGCCGCCATCGCCGCCGCCGGCTGCGGCGAGCACCGCCGCGCCGAGGACCTCACCGACCACGCCGCCATGCTGGCCGATCGGCGTACGAGCACCGACGACCCCCACCACACCGCCTTCGGCCCCACCACCGTGCGACTGACCCGATTCCTCACCGCCCTGCACCTCGGCGACACCACCCAGGCCCTGGACCGACACGAGAAAGCCATCCGCCACGACGACTGGCCCCGACTACCCGCCGAGCACCGCGCCGCCCACCTCATCGACGCCGCCCGCGCCTATCTCGACACCGGCGACCTCACCGCCGCCGCCCACACGCTGACCGACGCCCACACCATCGCACCCGCCGAAGTCCGCTACCGGCCTGCCGCTCGTACTCTCATCACCGACATCGCCCAGCGCGGCGCCGCAGCCGCCACCGTCGCCCGACTGGCCACCCTCATCGGCCTCACCCGGTAACCCATCGTGACCCGATTCGTGCGCCGACCCCGATCAGGCGCGGAGGGGGTCGACGCCCCGGTCGCCGAAGTCGTCCGGGGCGACGGTCTCCAGATGATCGGCGCAGCCGCCGTTATCGACACGTCGACCCCGATGGCCGGTGGTCGGCACCGGTATGTGGCAATCGGTCCGGGCGCTTGCTTTGATCTAGCCATTTGCATCTAGCGATGCGCAGAGCGGCTGTCGTAGGGTTCCGACAGCACCCCGAGAGATGTCCACAAAATGGCCTTTATGCCCTAGTTTGTGCTGCGCGTTGAACGGTGAGGGCAATGGATCAATCAGCAGGAAACTTTACGGTGACAGACCCTGCATGGGTGGACGAAGTCCTGTTCGCCGGGCGCCCCACCGATATTTGTCTCCGACTGCCGGAGCCGATCGACCGAGTCACCCTGCACCGTTTGGTCACCGTCGCACAGGACCGGCTCACCACCGCCGGGCTGCGCCCCGGCGGCGCCGCTGCCCTTCGACTGCCACCGTCGCTGGCGTACGTGGTGAACCTGCTGGCCACCTGGCGCGCCGGGGCCCAGGCGATCCTGCTCGACCACCGGCTGACCGACCACGAGGTGGATCGCGCGCTGGCCCGACTCACCCCGCAGGTGGTCGTCGCGCCGCTGCGTACCGGCGGGGGAGCGCTACGGATCTTCGTCGACGTCACCGAGGGCGTCACCCCGTACGCCGACCGCCCGGCGGTCAGCGGCCACGCCGTGATCCAGCTCAGCTCCGGCTCCACCGGCCCGTCCAAGGTGATCGGCCGTACCTCCGCCGATCTGGTCGCCGAGGTGCACCGCTACACCCGGATCGACGGGGTGGCGCTGCCCGGCGAGCGGATCATCCTGCTGCCCTCGATGGTGCACGTGCTCGGCCTGGTCGGCGGCCTGCTCTACGGCCTGCACGCCGGGGTCGAGCTGGTGCCGCCGGAGCGGCTCAGCGGCGACGCCGTGCTGGCGGCGGTCGCCGCCGAGCCGACCCCCGCCACCGTGCTGGGCGTGCCGTTCCACATCGGACTACTCGCGTCCACCCGGCCGACCGGTCCGCTGCCGCAGCTGCGGCGGATGACCACCGGCGGTGAGCTGGTGCCGGCCGCGGTGGCCCAGGCGTTCACCGACCGGTACGGGGTGCCGCTGGGAAACATGTACGGGATGACCGAGGTCGGGGTGATCGGCACCGACCTGCACGGGCGACACCGACCGTCGATCGCTCCGGCGCCCGGCATCGAGGTTCGCGAATCCGCCGGCGAGCTGTGGGTCTCCTGCCCGGCCTCGCCGTACGTCGGTCTGAGCGACCCGACCCGGTGGGCCGACGGGTGGCTGCACACCCGCGACGCCGGCGTCGTCGACGAGGCAACCGGCCTGGTCACCGTGCGCGGCCGGCTCGACTCGCAGGTCTCCGTGGGCGGGATGAAGGTCGACCTGACCGAGGTGGAGACCACGGTGGCCGAGCTGCCCGGCGTCGCCGCCGCGGTGGTGGTCTGGGACAACGGCATCACCGCGTATGTCCAACCGGACGGCCCGCTGTCCGAGGAGGTGCTCGACAAGCTGCTCGCCGAGCGGTTGGCCAGCTACAAACGACCCCTGGTGCTGCGCCTGCTCGACCAGGTACCCCGCACCACCACCGGCAAGTTGGTCCGCTCGACCGACGCGCTGCGCGCGGCAGCGACGCCGTGAGTGGCCCGCTGCACCAGCTCGACGTCGACCTCGACCTCCGTGTCGGCGTGCGCCGCGACCGCCAGGACGAGATCCTCGCCCAGCTCCGGTGTTCCGACCGACCCACCCGTGGACGGCGTCCCCACCGGACACCGTCAGCTGAGCGCCCAGAGAGGGTAACCATGAGAGCCGAGGTCCGCGCCTTCGTCGTCGAGCAGCTCGCCGACATGAACTACGACGTCGAGGGGCTCGACGACGACACCACGCTCGGGCCGTCCGGCGTCGACCTGGAGTCGCTGGCCCTGGCCGACCTGTCCGTCCGGGTCGAGGACCGGTACGGCCTGACGTTCGCCGACGACGAGTCGGAGAAGCTGGCACTGATGACGGTTGGCGAGTTCACCACCATGGTCGCCGACCGCGTCGCCGAGACGACGAACGACAACGCCTGATGACCGGTCAGCCCGACCTGGGGCGAGCTGACCTGCTGACCATGCTCGCCGAGCTCACCGCGAAACCGGCGGCCGAGGTGCCCGACCGGATCGGCTCGATGGAACTCGCCTGGCTGGTGCACCTCGTCGAGCAGCGCTACGAGCGGCGACTCGACCTCACCGACGACGAGCTTGCCGGCATCCGTACCGTCGATGACGCCCTTGTGGTGTTCCGCGCGTCGCTGACCGCCCCCGCCGATGGCTGAGCCCCGCGCCGCCCACCTCACCGGCGTCCACGCCGTCAGCGCCCTGGGCCGGGGCCCCGAGGCGCAGCTCGCCGGCGTGCTGGCGGGCGAGCCGGCGTTCGGCCCGGTACGCCGCTTCGACACCACCGGCCGTCGGGTCACCGTGGCGGCCACCCTGCCCGAGGTCGGCACGCTTCCCGACGAGCTGACCGCCGCGATCGACGCGGCCTGCCGCGCGGCCGGTCTGGATGGCGCGCGGCGGGCGGAGTGCGCGCTGCTGCTCGCCGTGCACGGCGACCCGGACGTGTCCGCCCTCGCCGCTCAGGTGGCCGTCGGATGCGGACTGGGAGGTCGTACCCGGGTCTACACCAGCGCGTGCGTGTCGGCGAGCACCGCCGTGGCCGACGCGGCGGCCCTGATCGGTCGGGGTGACCTCGACCGGGCGGTGGTGGCCGCCGGTTACCTGGTGGAGCCGGACCAGTTCGCGCTCTTCGACGCCGGCCGGGCCCTCGCCGTGGACTCCGCGGTGCGCCCGTTCAGCGCGGGCCGCCGGGGGCTGCTGCTCGGTGACGGCGTGGCCGCCGTGGTGCTGGAGGCCAGCACGGCGAGCCACCGCCGCGGCACCGAGCCGGTGGCCACCATCGCCGGCTGGGGGCGGGCCGGGGACGCGTTCCACCCGTGCCAGCCGGACCCGACCGGTGCCGGGCTGGCACGGGCGGTCGGCGGGGCGCTGCGCCGGGCCGGGCTGCCGCCGGAGGCGGTCGGCTACGTCAACGCCAACGCCACCGGCACCGCGCAGAGCGACGCCGCCGAGGCGGCGGCCCTGCACCGTGCTCTCGGTGGGCACGCCGGACAGGTGCCGGTCAGCTCCACCAAGGCGCTGCACGGGCACGCGTTGGAGGCGTCCGGGCTCCTCGAACTGGTGGTCACGGCGCTGGCGCTGCGGCATGGCACGCTACCGGTCAACGCCGGCTGGCAGGGCCCCGACGAGCACTGCCCCCTCAACGTCATCACCGACGGCCCCCGCCGAACCACCACCGCCCACGCCCTGACCCTCAACGCCGCCTTCGGCGGCGCCAACACCGCCCTCCTGGTCGGCCTCCCGTGACCGCGCCCCACCCCCCGCGATCGTGCACTTCCCGGCCGGATGAATCCGGCGAAGGCCGCGAAGCGGGGGGCGAAACTGCACGATCACGAGAGACGGTCGGAGGCGAGAGCCGCGTCCGGGCGCAGGGGCGGTGGCCCGAGCCGGGGGACGGGGAGGCGCCGGGGGTCGCCGGGTTCGTGCACTCGACGTTCGCGCCGGTGGTCGTCGCCGTCGCCCAGCGGTGCCTGCGGCGGCGGTACGGGTCGGCGCCGGTGCCGACGGAGGTGCGGACGGCGCTCGTGCTGGTCAGTGCCAGCGGCGACCGGGCCAGCGCCGAGCACGTACGGGCCACCGTCGAGGCCGGCGGGCGGGTCGGTCCGCTGTTCTTCTTCCAGTCCGTGCCGAACAGCGTCGCCGGGCACGTCGCGGCCCGCTGGGGACTGCGCGGCCCGGTGGTCTGCCTGAGCCCGACCGGCGACCCGCGCGCCGACGGCACCGCCGAGGCGGACCTCCTGCTGCACGACGGCGACGCCGACGAGGTGTTGCTGATCCTGATCGAACAGGCACCCGACGCACCCACCGAGGCGGTCGCGGTGCTGCTGGGGGGAGGAGCACGGCCATGAGAACTCCTGGACTGCGCGGCGCGTTGGCCGCCGACACCGAGCTGGGTGCGGGCAACGTCCTGGCGCGGGTGCTGGCGCACGGCGCCGACCCGGACGGGCCCGGCCTGACCTTCGACACCGCCGTCGACGGGCACCCGGCCGAGGTGGCGTTGTCCCTGGGCCGGCTCGACGAGCGGGTCGCCGCCCGCGCCGCCTGGCTGCACGAGCGCGGCGTACGCCCGCGTGACCCGGTGGCCGTGTGGGCCACCGCCGCCTCGGACATGGTGCTCAGCTTCCTGGCGCTGGCCCGGCTCGGGGCGATCCCGGCGCTGATGAACGGCAAGCTGCGCCCGGAGATCGCCGCCGAGTACATCCGTCGGCTGCGGGGCTCCGGCGTGCTCGCCGACGACGCGCACACCGCGCTGTTGGCCGGGCACGACCTCGGTGTGCCGCTGCTGGGCACCCCGGCCCAGGCCGGCACGGGCGACCCGGCCGCGGCTCCGGCGCACTACCGGCACCACCCCGACGACCCGATCGTCATCACCCACACCTCGGGAACCACCGGCGTGCCCAAGGCGGTGCTGCACTCGCACGCCAGCCTGTTCGCCGCCACCCGGCACCTGCTCACCATGCCGCAGGCGCAGGGCACCACCCGGATCCTCAACGCGCTGCCCGCCCCGCACACCGCCACCGTGCTGATGGTCAACCAGGCGTTGGGCAACCGCGCGGAGATGTTCCTCCTCTCCGAGCAGGGCGGCGAGCGGGTTCTCGACGCGATCCAGCGCTGGCGACCCGACGGGGTGTTCGGCTTCTCGGTCACCTGGGCCGAGCTGGCCCGGTTCGACCTGTCCGGTTACGACCTGGACTCGGTGCGACTGTGGTTCAACACCGGCGACTGCTCGCACGAACCGCACATCCGGCGACTGGTCGCGGTCGGCTCGCGGGACACCGTCACCCGCGAGGGGGTGGTCCGGGTGCCCGGCTCGGTCTTCATCGACGGTCTGGGCTCCAGCGAGATGGGGCACTCGATGTTCCACATCACCCACCGCGCCGACACCGACCGGTACGGCCGCTGCATCGGCCGGCCGTACCGGTTCACCCGCGTCGCGGTGCTCGACGCCGAGGGCGAGCCGGTGCCGGTCGGCGAGGTGGGTTACCTGGGTATCGACTCCCCGTCGCTGTTCCGTGGCTACTGGAACGACTCGGTCACCACCCACCGGTTCCGTCAGCGCGGCTGGTACCTCACCGGCGACCTGGTCCGCGCCGACGCCGACGGCCGTTACTACCACCTCGACCGGGCGGTGGACTCGGTCGACGCGGGCGACGGGCGGCGGTTCTACACCGCGTTGTCGGAGGAGCGGATCCTCGCCGCCTGCCCGGACGTCACCGACTGCACGGTGGTGGTCGTCGTCGCCGAGACCGGCGAGGTGGTCACCGACGTGCTGCTGGAGCTGACCGCTGGCGCCGACGAGACCGAGGATCGCACCGAGCGGATCCGCGTCGCGCTCGGCCCGGACGTCGGTGCCACGCTGCGCCAGGTGGTGCCGGTGCGCTCGGCGGACATCCCGGTCACCGTGACCGGCAAGGTCCGCAAGGTCGCCCTGCGCGAGCGCTACCTGAGCGAGGCGCTGTCATGAGCGCCCTGATCACCGGGATGGGCCTGTTCACCCCGGTCGGGCGGGGTGTCGAGGAGACCTTCGACGCGCTGACCACCGGCCGGTCCGGGCTGACCCGGCCACCCGACGGGCATCCGGTGCGGGAGTCGCTGGACGTCGCCGGCCTGCTGCCCGACATCGACCCGCGCAGCGTCGCGTCCGGGCCGGAGACCCGGGTGCTGGACCGGATCGTGGTGCTCGCCCTGCTCGCCGCCGCCGACGCGCTGACCGACGCGGGCATCGAGGTGGGCCGGGACGTCGACCCGGCGCGCATCGCGGTGATCGTCGGCGGCGTCGGCGGAATGGCCACCCTGGAGGCGCAGGTGCTGGCCCGCGCCGCCCGGGGGCGGGCGGCGGTCAGTCCGTACCTGCTCACCGGGATCCTGCCGAACATGCCGGCGGCGCGGATCGCCATCGCGCACGGCATTCGCGGCTACAGCTCGTCGGTCGGCACCGCGTGCGCGTCCGGCGCCCAGGCGGTCGCCGACGCGGTCCGGCTGATCCGGGCCGGGGAGGCCGACGTGGTGGTCTGCGGGGCCAGTGAGGCGCCGCTCTTTCCGACCTTCGCCGACACCTTCGGCAACGCCCGTGCGTTGGCCCGAGCCGGAAGCGACCCGGCCCGGGCGAGCCGGCCGTTCGACACCTCGCGCAGCGGGTTCGTCCTGGCCGAGGGCGCGGCGCTGCTGGTGCTGGAGCGCGCCGAACACGCCGCCGCTCGCGGCGCGACCGGTTACGCCGAGGTGGCCGGCTACGGGGCGAGCACCGACGCGTACCACCTCACCGCACCCCGCCCCGACGGCGCCGGGGCGGCGGCGTGCATCCGCCGCGCCCTGGACAGCGCCGGCGTTCCCGCGGCGGCGGTCGGCTACGTCAACGCGCACGGCACCGGCACGAAACTCGGCGACGTCGCGGAGACCACCGCTCTGGCCGACGTCTTCGGTGCCGGTGGCGTGCCGGTCAGCTCCACCAAGGCGCTCACCGGTCACCTGCTCGGCGCGTCCGGGGTGCTGGAGGCCGCGGCCACCGCGCTGGCTCTCGGTCGGGGGCTGCTGCCACCGACGTACCACCTCGACGACCCGGACCCGGCCTGCCCGGCGGACCACATCCGTGGCACGCCGCGCAAGGCCGATCCGGAGTACGCGCTGACCAACTCGTTCGGGTTCGGCGGCCAGAACGTGAGCCTGCTGCTCGCGCGGGTCGCCGAGCCGAGGAGGTGAGCGAGGCGGCATCCCGGGCGGGGCGCGCCCGGACGGCAACACGGGGGGAAACCGTGGGAGGAGTTTTCAGGGAACATGGACATCCGTGGAATTGACCACATCGAACTCCACGTGGGGGACGCCCGGCAGGCGGCCTTCTACTTCGACACCGCACTGGGCTTCCGAGTCTGCGGGCAGGGTGGCCCGGAGACCGGGCTGGTCGGGCAGCGCTCGCTGCTGCTCTGCCACGGAGACATCCGGTTGCTGCTCACCTCCGGGCTGAGCGCCGAGCATCCGGCGGCGCAGTACGTGCAACGGCACGGCGACGGCATCGCGGTCGTCGCGGTCGAGGTCGACGACGTCGCTGACGCGTACGCCGAGCTGCTCGATCGGGGTGCGACTCCGGTGACGCCGCCGACCACCGTCACCGGCGCGGACGCCGAGGTGGTGACCGCCGAGGTGGACGGCTTCGCCGACGTGCGGCACCGCCTGGTGCAGCGCCGCGGCGACCGGGGCGACTTCCTGCCCGGCCGCATCGTGCCGGTCGGCGCGACAGAGCACGACGACAAGCCGCTGCTCGCCGAGATCGACCACCTGGCCGTCTGCGTGCCACCCGGCCAGCTCGACGAGACGGTCGGGCACTTCCAGCGGCTGTTCGACTTCGGGCAGATCTTCGAGGAGCACATCGAGGTCGGCGGGCAGGGCATGAACTCCAAGGTGGTGCAGAGCCCCTCCGGGCGGGTCACCGTGGTCCTGCTCGAGCCGGACCGCACCCGGCGGCCGGGCCAGATCGACGCGTTCCTCGACCAGCACGCCGGTGGCGGGGTGCAGCACCTGGGGCTGCGCACCGACGACATCGTCGGCGCGGTGGAGAGGCTGGGCCGGCGGGGGGTGCGCTTCGCCGGCACTCCCGGCAGCTACTACGACTCGCTCGAGACGCGGGTCGGCCGGGTCGACGCACCACTGGAGCGGCTGCGTGAGCTGGGCGTGCTGGTCGACTCCGACCACGGCGGACAGCTGTTGCAGATCTTCGCCGAGTCGATGCACGTCCGTCGCACGCTCTTCCTCGAGCTGATCGAGCGGCGCGGCGCCCGGGGCTTCGGCAGCGGCAACATCAAGGCGCTGTACGAGGCCAAGGAACGGGAGTTGGCCGCACCGCAGGGGGTGGGGATGTGAGCGCGAGGAGTGAGCCGGGTTTGCGAGCCCCGCAGTCGCGATCCGAGGAGGCGCAGTGAGCGCGAGGAGTGAGCCGGGTTTGCGAGCCCCGCAGTCGCGATCCGAGGAGGCGCAGTGAGCGCGACCACCGGGCACGAGGCGACGTTGACCGCGCAGGAGCAGGCCCTGCTGCCCTCCGACGACGACGTGCGGCACTACGTCGAGCACGGCTGGTACCTGTCGGGAAAGCTGTTCACCGACGACGAGGTGGACGCGCTCGCCGCCGCCACGCAGCGCTACTACGGCGGGGAGCGGGACCGCCGGCTGCCCGTCCGGCCACCGAAGCTCGCCTACTGGGAGCAGTCGAAGGGGCCGGTGCAGCGGCACAACGACTACGTCCACCACGAACACGACGGGCTCGGCGCGATCCTGCGCAAGCCGCTGATCGGTGCGGTCGCCGCCCGGCTGGCCCAGGCCGACGAGATCCGGGTCTTCCAGTCGACGCTGATCTACAAACCGCCGATCTCCGGTGAGCCGAGCAACATCGTGCCCTGGCACTTCGACAAGCACTACTGGGCGTCCTCGTCGTCGGAGAACATGCTCACCGCGTTCATCCCCTTCCACGACTGCGGGGAGGAGATGGGCACGATCACGATGGTCGACGGCTCGCACCGGTGGCGGGAGATCGGCGCCGACGACACGGTGGTGCGGCACTTCGCCGACCGGGACCGCGACCAGCTGGAGGAGATGCTGGCCGAGAACGCGGCACACAACGGCGCCGAGATCCGCAAGATCCCGATGGTGATCCCCAGGGGACACGTGAGCTTCCACCACTGCCGCACCTACCACGGCAGCGGCCCGAACGTCAGCGGCCGCCCCCGGCAGGCGATCTTATTGCACCTGCAGGACGGCGACAACGCCTGGCGGGCGTACCCGCTGTCCGACGGCACGCTCGCCGCGTACAACCACGACGTGCTGGTCCGCCGTACCTCCGACGGGCGGCCGGACTACGCGGACCCCGACTACTGCCCGGTCATCTGGCGCCACCACGCCCAGCAGGGAGGCTGAACATGTCACGGTACGACTGGGGTAGGACCCACCCGGGGATCGAGCGGCTGGAGCAGGCGGTGACCGAGCGGCGAGACGCCGTGGTCAAGCACCCGCTCTACGCCAACCTGGACACCCACGAGTCACTGGTCACCTTCATGGAGCACCACGTCTTCGCGGTCTGGGACTTCATGTCCCTGCTCAAGTCCTTGCAGCGGCAGCTGACCTGCGTCACCGTCCCCTGGATCCCGACCGGTCCGACCGGCAGCCGCCGCCTCATCAACGACATCGTCATGGTGGAGGAGAGCGACGAGCTGGGCGAGGGCTACATCAGCCACTTCGAGCTGTACGTGCAGGGCATGCACGAGGCCGGTGCCGACACCACCGCCGTGGACGGCCTGATCGACCTGCTGCGCGCCGGCCGAGGTGTGCCCGAGGCGTTGACCGAGGCCGGTGCGCCGGCCGCCTCGGCGGCCTTCGCCGCCACCACCTGGCGCATCATCGACACGACCCCGGTGCACTGCCAGGCGGCGGCCTTCGCGTTCGGCCGCGAGGACCTGATCCCGGACATGTTCACCCAGGTGGTCGCGGTCAACGAGCGCAGCAACCGACTGAACACGTTCGTCGACTACCTGGAGCGACACATCGAGGTCGACGGCGAGCAGCACACCCCGATGGCCATGCAGATGCTCGCCGACCTCTGCGGCGACGACGACACCAAATGGCAGGAGTGCGCCGACACGGTCAACACCGCGCTGACCGCCCGGGCCCGGCTCTGGGACGAGATCCTGGCCGCCGTCAAGGGGCCCGCGTGACCGACGCCGACCCGGTCCAGCTCTACCGCACCGTCCGGCTGATCCGCCGGTTCGAACAGCGGGCGGTGGAGCTGGTCCACGGTGGGCAGATCGTCGGCGGCATCCACCCGTACCTCGGTCAGGAGGGAATCGCCGCCGGCGTCTGCGCCGCGTTGGGTGCCGACGACGTGATCGCCGGCACCCACCGCGGGCACGGACACGTGCTGGCCCGCGGCGCCGACCCGGCCCGGATGCTCGCCGAGCTGTGCGGCCGGGTCACCGGCCTCAACGCCGGGCGGGGCGGCTCGATGCACGCCGCCGACCTCAGCCTCGGCATCCTCGGCGCCAACGCGATCGTCGGGGCCTCCGGGGCGATCATCACCGGCGCCGTCTGGGCGCGACGACGCCGGGGCCACGACACCGTCGGCGTGAGCTTCTTCGGCGACGGCGCCGTCAACGAGGGGATGCTGCTGGAGGCGTTCAACCTGGCCGCGCTCTGGCGGGTGCCGGTGCTGTTCGTCTGCGAGAACAACGGCTACGCCACCACCATGCCGGTCGCCGGCGCGGTGGCCGGCACCATCGCCGGCCGCGCCGCCGCATTCGGCATCCCGGCCGTCCAGGTCGACGGCCAGGACCCCGAGACGGTGTACGCGGCCGCGGCCGCCGCCGTCGACCGGATGCGCGCCGGCGGCGGCCCCGAGCTGGTCGAGGCCCGGACCTACCGCTTCGACGCCCACCACACCTTCGAACACGCGGTACGCCTCGACTACCGCCCGCCCGACGAGGTGACCCGCGCCCGGGCCCGCGACCCGGTACGCATCCAGGGCGAACGGATTCCCGACGCCGAACGGGTCGCCGTGGACGCCGAGGTCGAGGCGACCCTCGACGCGGCGGTGCGGTTCGCCCTGACCAGCCCGGAACCCGACCCGGCCGACGCCCTCGCGTACCTGTACGCCAGCGGCATGACCGCCCGCACCGGAGGAGGCTGAGTGCCCCGACTGTCGTACCGCCGAGCGTTGACCCGGGCCCTCGCCGACGAGCTTGCCCGCGACGAGACGGTGTTCCTGCTCGGCGAGGACATCCAGGTCGGCGCGTCGCTGGTGACCACCGGGTTGGCCAAGCGCTTCGGCACCGACCGGATCCGCGACACCCCGCTGTCGGAGCAGGCGTTCACCAGCTTCGCCACCGGCGCCGCGCTGGCCGGGCTGCGACCGGTCATCGAGTTCCAGATCCCGTCGCTGCTGTTCCTGGTCTTCGAGCAGATCGTCAACCACGCGCACAAGTTCCCGTTGATGACCGGAGGGCAGTGCGCGGTCCCGGTCACCTACCTGGTGCCCGGGTCCGGCTCGCGTACCGGCTGGGCGGGGCAGCACTCCGACCACCCGTACAGCCTCTTCGCCCACGTCGGGGTGGTCACCGTCGTGCCGGCCACCCCGGCCGACGCGTACGGCCTGCTGGTCACCGCGATCCGACACGACGACCCGGTGGTGGTGTTCGCCCCGGCCGCGGCGATGGACAGCCGTGCGGACGTGGACGACCTCGTACCGGTGCCGCTGGGCCGGGGCCGGATCCACCGCTTCGGCGACGACGTCACCGTGGTCGCGGTCGGGCACCTGGTGCACGACGCCCTCGCCGTGGCCGAGGAACTCGCCGATCAGGTCTCGGTGGAGGTGTTCGACCCGCGCACCCTGTACCCGTTCGACATCGACGGTCTCACCGAGTCGGTGGCCCGCACCGGGCGGCTCGTGGTGGTCGACGACGCCAACCGCTCCTGCGGGGTCGCCGCCGAGATCATCGCCTCGGTGGTCGAACGGGTCCGGCTGCTCGCCCCGCCGCGCCGGGTCACCCGCCCGGACGGGGCGGTACTGCCGTTCGCCCCGGCACTGGACCGCGCCGTGCAGCCCGGTCGCGACCAGCTCACCACCGCCATCCACCTGACCATGAAGGACGGATCATGATCGACCCGAACTATTCGTGGCCGTCGGCCGACCGGGCCTGGACCGACCTGCCGGAGCCGACCCGCCGGGCCATGGTGTCCAGCGGCGCGGCCGCCTGGGAGCGGGTCTTCCACGGCCGGGCGACCTACAACAAGCAGTGGCGGCTGGCCCGACCGCCGGTGCTCACCGCCGACGCCTGGCGCGAGCTCAACGAGGTCTGCGACCGGTTGGCCCAACTGATCCTCGACGCCTGCCGACGTCGGGCGGGCACCGCCGGCGAGTTGCGCCGGCTGCTCGGCGTACCGGCGGGGGAGACCCGGCTGCTGGACGACTCGGAGCCACTGACCGAAGCGTTGCTGGCCGCATACCGGCCGGACGTGCTCTTCGTCGACGGCGTGCCGAAGTTCGTCGAGTACAACATCGACAGCAGCCTCGGCGGCGGGTTCGACGCCGACACCGTCATCCAGCGGTTCACCCAGCTCTACCGGGAGCAGGGCATCGTCGGTGAGCTGCCGCTGCGGGCCGCGCCGTCCCTGCTGGACCAGCGGTTCGTGGCGATCCGCGAGGAGCTGCGGCTGCCCGACGGCGCCCGGGTGGCGCTGCTGATGGACTTCGACTCCGACTACCCGGGCCTGGACGACCCGGAGACGTTCATCCGGATCCTCGACCCCCTCGTGGTGCGGGCCAGGGACTTCGGCATCGACCTGGTCATCGCCGGAGTGTCCACCGCCACCCTGGACGCCGATCGGCGGCTGGTCGTCGACGGCGCGCCGGTCGACGCGCTGTTCCGCCTCTTCGTGCCCAACCGGGTCACCCCGACCGGCGGCCTGGACGCGGTCGCCGGGGCCCTCGCCGCCGGCACACTGCCGATGTTCGTCTCGGCGGCCGCCTGGCTGCTCGGCAACAAGACCACCTTCGCCTGGCTGTGGGAGGACGTGGACGGGCTACCCGCCGACGACCAGGCATTGATCCGCCGGCACGTGCCGTACACGGTGCCGCTGACCGCCGCGGTGCTCGACCGGGCTCTCGCCGAGCAGGGCGGGCTGGTGGCGAAGCCTGCCGACGGCTCGGCCGGGATCGGCGTGCTGCTCGGCCCGGAACTCGGCCCGGTGGACTGGGCCGAGGGCCTCCGCGCCGCCGTGGACCGGGGCGGCGTGATCCTGCAGGAGTACCTGCCGGCGGACCGGGTGCCGATGGACTTCGTGCAGATCGAGACGGGCGACACGGTCAGCGCCGAGGTCCCGTACACCCTGGCCCCGTACCTGTTCGGCCGCCACGGCTCCGGCGGCCTGGCGAGGGTCGGCTACCCCGGCTGCGACGGAATCCTCAACCTCGCCCACGGCGTCCTCCTAACAGGAATCCTCCTCCACGACTAACCCCACTCCCCACCCACCCCGTTGATCATGAAGTTATTGCCATGACACGCCGGGATCGATGGCTATAACTTCATGATCAACGGGGGTGGGGGTGGGGGTGGGTGGGGGAGAGGCGGCGGAGGGTTTCGGCTGTGGCTACGGCGTCGCTGCGGGCGCTGCCGTGTCGGCCGTCGGTGCTGTAGATGCTCGGGTCGGCGGTGAGTGGGTGGTCGGTCAGGTGCACGTGCAGGGTGTTCAGGCGCTCGGCCAGCCTCGCGGTGTGTGCCGACAGGCGGCGCATCCGCTCGGCGAGGCCGGCGCGCAGCGGCTCGGGCACCGCCGGGCTGTGCGACACGTCGAACATGCCCACCGTGATGACGTCGGCGCCGACGTCCCGCAGCGCGCTGATCATCGCGGTCAGCTCGGCGTCCACCGCGTCCGCGTCGTACGCCGGGTGGAAGGCGTCGTTGCCGCCGCAGACGACCAGCGCGAGGTCCGGGTCGAAGGCCAGCGCCGGGGCGAGCTGCTCGGCGCGGACCTGGTGCGCCCGCAGCCCACGCCGGCCCAGATTCCGGTACGCCAGCCCGGGGCGGACGGCGGCCAGCTCGGCGGCGATCCGGTCGGCCCACTGCACGTCCGGGTAGCCCGGCGTCGGCTCGCACATTCCCTCCACGACGCTGTCTCCGAGCGCCACGAACCGACGCCAGGGATGCCCACGCAGCAGCTCGGCGGCCTCGCCGGGACGAAGGCAGTACGGGTCCGTCGATTCGGTGAGCGTCGATGGCATGTCGGCACGCTAACCGAATCCACGGCCTGCGGCCATGGCCCGCTCAGCCGGTCAGCCGGACCTCGGCCAGGTAGACGCAGGTCCGCTCCTCATGGGAGGAGTAGTAGCTGACCCAGAGCAGGTCGTCGTGCCAGACCAGACCGGGATAGCTGGTATCGCCGCCGGAGGGCAACGCCACCAACTCGGTCAGCTCGCCCCGATCCGGGTCGACGGCGCAGACCGCGGTGCGGACCTCACCGCCGAGCAGCCGCGCCCCGGCCAGCAGGCGCCCGTCGGGCAGCAGAAGCAGCGTGGGCCCGCCCACCTGGACACCGAGGTCGGTCCAGGTCCAGTTCCGGTACGGCGGCCGGGCGCGACCGAGCTGCGCGGAGGCGCCGTCCCCGTCACGGCGCAGGAGGCACACCGCGGTGCCGTCGGGGTCGAAGACCAGCCCCGACTCGTTGGGGTAGCCGCCCTCGAACAGCGTCGGCACCCACGACTGCAGGTCGACGCCGTCGGCGCTGCGGTAGAGCCGGGCGAACCGCGGGTCACGGGTGGCGTAGCCGACGCCGTACATCGCGCCGTCGTGCCAGGCCGCCCGCCACACCCAGACGCCCGGCTCGCCGACCGGGATCGGATCGCCCCAGCCGTGCCCGTCGGCGGAGAGCCAGGTCACCGTCTGGAACGCCTTGGTCGTCTCGCCGGTGGCGGCCGCCGCCAGCAGTTGCAGCCGCCCGTCCGGCCGCGGAACGAAATGCGGGTCACGCAGGTCGACGCCGTCCTGACGCAGCGCCGCCGCCGAGGTCCACGACCGCCCGTCGGTCGAGGTCAGCACCCGGATCACGCCGTCGTCGGAGAGGTGGGTCCGCGCCTCACGGAAGGCGCAGAACCAGGTCCCGGCGTACCGGACGAGGTCGGTGAACGCGCTGTGCGGCGCGCTGTCGCCGATTCGGTGGACGGCGACGACCTCGGCGCTGCTGCGGCGGGTGGATGACGATGTCATACGCGGCGGCCTCCTGGGGCTGGGGAGCGGGACATCGCGGGCGCCGGCCGGTGCCCGGTTCGGCTCGGCGCGACCGGCCCGTGCTCCCGACCCGCTGCCGGCCGTCGTCCGGCCGCCCGGAGACGGGCGCGGTGACGACGGCCGACGCTAGCCGCCTCTGCCGACGCCCGCGCGGCCACGAGACGAACGCCCGACGAACTCCCCGGCGGCGTGACCGGCACTGTCGGATCGGTGTCGCCCGCGCCTCGGCATCGGCGCGCTGCTGTGGGGTGACGGCCCCGGTCGGTCACGATGGCGGGGAGGTGACAGGCGTGCTCAGTTCGTTTCTCCAGTCTCTGGCGACCAAGCTGGTCGAGGAGATCCTCAAGCGGCTCGTCGAGTGGCTCGCGCCCAGGGCGCTGCGGTCGGTGCCGCACCACGCCTCGCCGAACTGCCCGCGCTGCGGCGGGTATGGCGTGGCCCGCTGGGCGCCCGGTGGGGTGCGGCTGCTCTTCGTGCTGTCCCTGCTGGTCTTTACGTGGGGCTTCGCGGGCCTCCTGCTCGGCGTGCCGGTGCTGGTGTTGGCAGTGATCGGTGGGGTGTTGTCCGACGGCATCGGCGCGATGCTGCCCGCCCTCCTCGCGCTGCTGGGACTGCCGTTCTGTGCCGCCGTGATGACGGCCGGCGCGTTGGGCCTCGCCTACTACCACAGCTATCCGCCGAAACGGTGCAACCGTTGCCATGGCACCTGGCAGCGCCGTGAGCGCGACGAGTACCTACGGGCGACCCGGACGGTGTTCACCTGCCGTTGCGGTCAACGGCTACGGGTGCCCCGGGCCGCCGGAAGGCGGCTGCGCTGCCCGCGCTGCCGTACCGAACACGCCGCCCCGACCCCCGCCGGCCGCTGAGGCGACCCCGGTCGGTCAGACGAGAAGCGCGCGGAGGTCGCGAGGGTGCGCCACGGTCAGGTCGGCGGGTGCGTCCGGGTCGTACTGGTGGCCCCAGCTGGCGGCCACCGCCAGCGCACCGGCGTCCCGGGCGGCCCGCAGGTCGAGGGGCGAGTCGCCCACGTAGGCACTGCGCTGCGGTGCGACGTCGAGGCGCCGGCAGGCCAGGACGACCCCGTCGGGGGCCGGCTTCGGTCGGGTCACCTCGTCGCCGCCGACGATGACCCGGAAGTGGTCGGCCAGACCCACCCGCTCGAGCAGGATGTGGGCGGCCCGGTGACTGGCGCCGGTGAACAGCCCGACCGGTGCCCGGCCGGCCAGGTCCGCCAGCAGCTCGGGCACGCCGTCGTAGCTGGCGACCTGCGCGGCGACGGCGGCCAGCTCCAGGTGGTACCGCTCGACGTCCGTCTCGGTGGCGGGCCGGCGGAGCAGCGCGCTGAGCAGGGCCGACGGCGCGCCGAGCGGGTAACCGGCGATGATCTCGTCGTCGGTGTACTGCCGCCCGCCGCCGGCGAGGATGGCGGCCCGGTACGCGGCCGGCACCGCCGCGTGCGAGGCGATCACCGTGCCGTCCATGTCGAAGACGATCGCGTCCACCTGCTTCACCCGCCGAGCCTAGCCGTCGGTTGGCTCCTGCCGGGCTCGGTGGGCGGCGGCGAGGCGTTTCGGGGCGCGGGCGTACCACCCCTCGGTGATCACCTCGGTCAGCTCCGGCACACCGATCCGGTCGAGCCGGACCAGCACGGCCGGATAGCCGTCGAGGTGCGGGATGGTGAGATAGACCGACGGGTCGTCGGCGAGCAGGGCCTCCTTGACGCCCAGGTCCAGCACCCGTACGCCGAGGATCGGCCCGTCGGGCGCGGCGACGCCGAGGGCGTCGAGGTCGGGCCGACGCAACGGCCGTTCCCAGACGAACGGCTTGTCGCGCACCCGCCAGGCGGGCAGCCCGTCGTACGAGCCCCGCTCGGTGGTCTCGGGCAGCGCGAGCGCGATCCGGCGGACGTCGTCCCAGCTGGCCATGCCCACACCGTACGGGGGTTCAGCGGGCCACGGTGCGCTCGGCGAGCAGTGCGTCGAGCACGTGCCGGGCCTCGGCCGCCCTGGCCGGGTCCACATCGTCCAGGGTGATCAGCGCCTTCCACAGCGCCCACCCGCGCCCGCGTGCCCAGGTGGCCGCGTCGAGGCCCAGCGCGTCGCGGAAGGTGACTCGGCTGGGGCCGTCCAGCAGCGTCCAGGCGATGACGGTGTCGCAGGCGGGGTCGCCGACACCGCAGCAGCCGAAGTCGATGACGGCGGCGAGCCTGCCGTCGCGGACCAGCAGGTTGCCGGCCGCGACATCGCCGTGGAACCAGACCGGCGGCCCGACCCAGGTGGCGTCGAGGGCGGTCTGCCAGATGGCGTGGACCGCGTCGACGGGCAGCCGGTCGCGGTGCGCCTCGATCGCGGCCCGGGTCTCGGCGTCGTACGTGGACAGCGGGCCCCCGCGCCAGGCGCTGTGCGGGCCGGCAGCCGGTCCGTCCGCGTCGACGCCGCGCAGGGCTCGCAGGAAACCGGCGAGATCGGTGGCGAACCGGCTCAGGTCGGCGATCCGCTCGGCGCGGGCGGTCTGCCCGTCGATCCACCCGTAGACCGACCACGGGTACGGGTAGCCGGCCCCCGCCCGACCGTGCGCCAGTGGGGTGGGTATCGCCAGCGGCAGGTGGGAGCCGAGCACCGGCAGCCACCGCTGTTCCTTGGCGACCTGGAGGGCGTACCCCTCGCCGCTGGGCAGCCGCACGGTCATCGCGTCGCCCAGGTGGAAGGTGCGGTTGTCCCAGCCCCCGACGTCGACCGGGCGTACGGGCAGCTCTGCCCACCTCGGGAACTGCTCGGCGATCAGGCGGCGGACCAGCGCCACCTCGATCCGGTCGGCGACGGTGTCGTCGGTGTCCGGTACGTCGAGCGGAGGCAGCGCGTTCATCCCTGGGAGCCTGCGGGTGCCGCCCGCCGCACGCAACCGATATGCCCCGCCGTCGGCACCCAGCCCCCGGCCCGGCGGCCCGGGCCGCCGAGAGGTCAGGGCGTGCGGACCGCGGGTGACGGCTGCGTCCGCGCGCTCGGGCCGGACATCCGGGCGACCAGCGGGTACGCGCTGACCAGCAGGCACGCCGCCGCCATGACCAGCAGCGCCGGGGTGAGCCCGAACGCGTCCACCGACCAGCCGCCGAGCAGCGCGCCGACCGGCAACCCGAGAAAGGCCAACGACCCGGCGATGCCGATCACCCGGGTCTGCAACTCCGGCGGCACCCGCTCGTAGAGCGCCACCCCGAGCAGCGGGTTGACAGCCGCGATGCCGATCCCGGACAGGAAGGTCACCACGAGCACCACCGGAAGCTCGTCGCTGACCGCCAGCGCGACCAGGCGGGGTGTGCCGGCGACCAGCGCGCCGACCAGGAAGGTCAGTCGGCGGGGCAGCCGGGGACCGAGCGCGGTGAACAGCACGTTGCCCAGCAGTGCGCCCGCCGAGAACGCCGCCAGCACCAAGCCGAGCCCGGTGGGGCCGTGCAGCTCCCGGGCGACCCAGACCGGGATGTAGACCGCCACACTGGCGTTTGCCACCATGTTGAGCGCGGAGACCACCGCCAGCATGCCCAGCAGCGGCCGGTCCCGGCTCAGGTGGCTGAACCCGGCACGCAGCGCGCGCAGGTAGCTCTCCGGCTGGGCCGGCCGCGCCGGGGCGTCCGGCGGGCGGACCAGGACGCCGATCAGGAGTGCGCAGATGCCGAAGCTGGCCGCGTCGAGGAGGATCGCCCCGGTCACCCCGAACCCGGCGATCAGCAGGCCGCCCACCGCGGCGCCGAACAGGGTCACCACCCGGCTCAACCCGTCGTACGCCGAGGTCAGCCGGATCAGCGGCACCCCGGCGGCCTCGGCGGCCGGTCGGAACATCACGTGTTTGACCCGGTCCCCGATGCCGCGCAACCCGCCGGCCACCGCCACCAGCGCCACCAGCGGGGCGAAGCCCAGCCACGGGGTCAGCGCGACGATCAACATGACCCCCGCGCTGCCCACGTCGCAGAGGATCGAGGCGCGGCGCAGGCCGATCCGGTCGGCCCACGGTGTGCCCAACGCGCTGGACAGCAGGTACGGCAGCGTCTCCGCGAAGGCGACCAGACCCATCCTCGTCGGGCTGCCCGTGGTGACCAGCACCAGCCACGGAATGGTCACCATCGAGATGCGGGTGCCCACATTGGAGATCAGGTCCGCGCTGACCAGGACGATCAGCTGCCGGCGCGGCGTCACGCCCCGACCGCCGCCGCCCGGCCCGCCGCGTACCGGTCCCGCAGCGCCCGCTTGTCCACCTTGACCGACCGGTTGACCGGCAGCCGGTCGGTGAACTCCACCCCGGCCGGCGCCCACATCTCGTTGAGTTCGGCGGTGACCAGGTCGATCAGCTCCGGCCCGGTCACCGTCGCGTCCGCGGTCGGCACCACGTACGCGTAGGGCACCTCGCCGACCGTCTCGTCCGGCACGCCGATCACCGCGGCGGCCCGCACCTGTGGGTGCCCGGCCAGCACGTCCTCGATGGGTCGGCAGAAGATCGCCCAGTTCCGCCGGTGCGTGACGATCATGTCGTGCGCCCGGTCGACGAGGTAGAGGTAGCCCTCGCCGTCCAGGTGGCCGATGTCGCGGGTGCGCACCCAGCCGTCGACGAGCGTCTGCGCGGTCAGCTCCGGCTGGCCGTGGTAGCCGGCGAAGCTCAGCCGGGTGTGCACCCACACCTCACCGTCGCGCCCCGGTGCCAGCACCGTGCCGTCGCCGTCGCGGATCTCGATCCGCACGTCGCCGTAGGGCCGGCCGCAGGAGCTCAGCCGTTCCGGGTGCGCCGGATCGTCGGTCAACCCGGGCAACGCGGTGATCACCACGGCCTCGCTGAGGCCGTACACGATGCGCAGCACCGGGCCGAAGCGCGCGATGGCCTGGCGCAGCCGGGCGGGCGCGGCAGGCCCGGCACCCACGTTGAACATGAACATGGCGGAGAAGTCCGCGCCGGGCAGGGCCGGGTGGTCCAGCACCTCGTAGAGCATCGGCGGGGTGACGAAGGTGGAGTTGATCCGTTCCCGCTGGACGGTCTCCACGAACGCCGTCGGGTCCCAGTCGTCGCGCAGCACCAGCACACCGCCGGTGAACAGGTTGAACAGGGTGGTGATCTGGCCGCTGGCCAGCCACATGGGCGAGTGCGACAGGTGCCGCAGCAGCGGGAACCCGGCGGCCCGGAAGTCGGCGGCCAGGGCGAGGATCTGTGCGTAGAAGCCCTCCCGGTGGTGCACCAGTTTGGGGCTGCCGGTGGTGCCGCTGGTCTGCAGGAACGACTCCGGCGCCGACACGACCGCCGCCAGGTCGACCGGGCCGCCGTCGACGGTGAGGTCCGGGCCGGCGCCGCCCGGGCCCAGGCAGCACACCGGCGTGCCGGGCAGCGCGGCGGCCAGGTGTGGGCCCAGGCTGGCCGGGTCCCGGGCGTCGTAGACCAGCGCGTCGGGGCGGGCCAGCCGGATGAACTCGTCGACCTCGCGGCGGGCGGTGACCGGAGCGACCCACATCGTCCGGCAGCCGATCAGGTGCAGGGCGAGCTGCAGCAGCGGACCCTCCACCGCGTTCGCGACGGTCACCAGCACCGCCGAGCCGGGCCGTACGCCGTGCCGGGTCAGCGTCGCGGCCATCGCCCGGAGAAGCGCGGCGGCCTCGGTGTAGGTGAGCCGGCGTCCACCACCGACCAACGCCTCCCGGTCGCCGAAGTCGGCGAAGAGGTCCAGAGCCCTGTGCACGTAGGTCGTGTGCCCGGGTCCTTCAGTCATCCGGCAGCCCTCCATCCGACCGCACCGCCGCCGCCTGCGAGCCTAGGCCTGCAACGGCTGGTGGGGACCCGGCCGAAGGGCGGTCCGACAGGCCCGGAGGACATTTGATCGCGTCGATCAGGTTGATTGACGCCTGTCATCGGCGGCGGATAGGTTTCTGGACCATCGTCCAGGCGGGAGCCGTCAGCGGATGGCCCTGGGCTGCCACACGATGGAGGTTCCATGACCCCGAAGAGATGGCATGTCATCGCCGCCGCGGCCGCGCTGCTGGTCGCCGGAGCACCCGCCGTCGTCGCCAGTGCCGGCGGGTCCGGGACCGCCGCCGGTCGGCCCGACCGGTCCGACTGGGCGGGCAGTTGGGCCGCCGCGGTCACCCGGGGCAACTCGGTCGGACTGACCAACACCGGCCTGAACAACCAGAGCGTCCGGATGGTCCTGCACGTCTCGGTGGGCGGCCCGGCGCTGCGGGTACGGCTCAGCAACCTCTACGGCGAGCAGGCGGTCCGGGTCGGTCGGGCCACCGTCGCCCGGCCGAACACCGCGACCGCCGAGGACGTCTCGGACATCGACCCGGCGTCGCTGCGCCCGCTGTCCTTCACGGGTGACGCCTCGGCGACCATCAACCGGGGTGCCGAGCTGCTCAGTGACCCGCTGACCTTCCCCGTCGCGGACGACAGCGACCTGGTGGTGACTCTGCACTTCCCGACCCCGACCGGGCCGACCACGTTCCACGGCCAGTCGCAGCAGACCAACTTCATCGGCGCCGGCGACCTGACCGGTGCCGCCGACGGCACCGGGTTCACGATCCGCCCCAACTGCTGCTGGTTCTTCCTCTCCGGCGTCGACGTGCAGCGCCGGGCCACCCCGGGTGCGCTGGTCGTGCTCAGCGACTCCCTGGGCGACGGCAACGGCAGCACCGTCAACGCCAACCGGCGCTGGCCCGACCTGCTCGCCGACCGGCTGCTCGCGGCCCGGCCGGACAGGCGCACCCCGGGCGTGCTCAACCTGAGCCTGGCCGGAAACCGGCTCAACCACGAGGGCACCGAGCCGGGCGACGGCAACTACCCCGGCTACTTCCAGCTCGGGCCGAACGCCGCCGCGCGGCTCAACGAGGACGTCTTCCCCCAGACCGGGGTCCGCACCGTGGTCACCCACCTGGGCATCAACGACATCTGGATGTCCAACGACTCACCGGACGCGATCATCGCCACCCTGCGCCAGATCAACCAGCAGCTCCAGCAGCGCGGGCTGACCAGCCTCGTGGCCACGCTGGCCCCGTACGAGGGGCACGGCGCACCGGGCGTGTGGACGCCGGAGAAGGACGCCACCCGGCAGGCGGTGAACACCTACCTGCGCGGCAGCCGGGAGTTCGACGGGCTGCTCGACTTCGACCGGGTGCTGCGCGACCCGGCGCAGCCCAGCCGGTTGCTGCCCGCGTACGACTCGGGGGACCACATCCACCCGAACGATGCGGGCAACCAGGCGATGGCCGACTCCGTACCCCTGCGCCTGCTGGGGTTGTGACAACGGCCGGGGGCGGCGGGTGATCCTCGCCGCCCCCGGCCTCCGACATCCTGCCAAGGAGACGATCGTGGACGTGGGGGAGTTGCTCACCGGCCTCTACAGCGAGCAGGGCCGACAGGATCCGTACCCGTGGTACGCCGGCCTGCACCGGCTCGGGCCGGTCAGCGGGGTGCCGCCGCGCGCCGAGCACCGCACGGTGGCCGCGGTGGCGGTCGGCTACGACCTCGTCGACGGGCTGCTGCGCGATCCGCGGTGGACCAAGCAGCCGCCGCCGGGCTGGCAGGAGCAGGAGATCCTGCGCACCTTCCAGACGTCGATGATGTTCATCAATCCGCCCGATCACACCCGGATGCGCCACGTCTTCTCCGGCGCCTTCACACCGCGCCGGCTGGGCGCGCTGGAGCCGGTGATCCTGCGGGTGGTCGACGGACTGCTGGACCGGATGGCCGACGCCGGGGGTGGCGTCGTCGACTTCGTGGCCGACTTCGCGTACCCGATCCCGGCTCTGGTGATGGCCGAGTTCATCGGCATCCCGGCGGCCGACCTGGCCTGGTACCGCGAGCGGGTGGAGCGGATCGACGAGTTCCTGGACGTGGCCGGCAAGACCCCGCAGCGGCTGGCGGCGGCGAACACGGCGGCGCAGGAGCTGCGGGTCTTCTACCGGGAGCTGCTGGCGCACCGTCGCCGGACACCCGCCGACGACCTGCTCAGCGGCCTGGTCGAGGCGCTCGACGCAGGTGGGGTGGAGCTGACCGAGGAGGAGTTGGTCAGCAACCTGATCGTGCTGTTCAACGCCAGCTTCGTCACCACCGTCTACATGTTCAGCAACGGCCTTCCGCTGCTGCTGGCCCACCCGGAGGTGGTTGCCGCGCTGCCCGCCGACGAGACGTTGGCACAGGGCTGCGTCGACGAGGTGCTGAGGCTGGAGAGCCCGGTGCACTTCCTGGCCCGGGCGGCACCCGAGGACACCGTGCTGGGCGGCGTGCCGGTGGCCCGGGACGACAACGTGCTGATTATCATCGGTGCGGCCAACCGGGACCCGGCGCGGTTTCCGGACCCGGACGCCTTCGACCCGACCCGTCCCGGCCCGCCGTCGTTGGCCTTCGGGGTGGGCCTGCACTTCTGTCTGGGCGCGGCGGTGTCCCGGTTGGAGGGACGCCTCGCGCTGCCCCGGCTGTTCGCCCGGTTCCCCCGGCTGGCCGTCACCGAGACACCCGCCTACAGCGGCAGCCTCTTTCTGCGCGGCATCGACAAGTTGCTGGTCAGCACCGGCGGATAGGAGACCGGCATGGCCCTGCACCCGGAGGTGGAGGCGTATCGTGCGGCCCGCGCCTCGGCCGGCACACCACCGCTGTACGCGCAGACCCTGTCCGAGGCGCGCGCCGCGGACCTGGCCGCGATCCGCGCCGGCGGCGGCGTGGTCGAGCAGGTCCACGAGGTACGCGACGAGCTAATCCCCGGTCCCGCCGGGACGCTGTCACTGCGGGTGTACCGGCCGGGTGGTCCAGGACCGCTGCCCACCCTCCTGTACCTCTTCGGCGGCGGGTGGACGCTCGGCAGCATCGACACCGCCGACGGGATCTGCCGGCGGCTGGCCAACGCGGTGCCCTGTCAGGTGGTCACGGTCGGCTACCGGCTGGCGCCGGAGCACCCGTTTCCGGCCGCCGTGCACGACTGCCACGCGGCCGCCCAGTGGATCGCCCGCAACGCCGACCGGTTGGGCGTCGACCCCGACCGGCTGGCCGTGGGCGGGGACAGCGCCGGCGGCAACCTGGCCGCAGCCGTCACCCTGCTCTGCCGCGCGGGTGGGCCTCGGCTCGCCGCGCAGCTGCTGGTCTATCCGAACACCGACCAGAGCGGCGAACCGCCGGGCACCGTCGACGACGATCCGGCACTGTTCAACCGCCGATCGGTGGCCTGGTACCGGGAGCACTACCTGGTCGACCCGGCGCACTCCCGGGACCCGCTCGCCTCCCCGCTGCTCGCCGACGACCTGTCGGGCCTGCCGCCGGCGCTGGTGGTCACCGCCGAGCTGGACCCGCTGCGCGCCGAGGGACAGCGCTACGCCGAGCGGCTGAGCGCCGCCGGCGTGCCGACCCGGCTGGAGGACTATCCGGGGATGATTCACGGCTTCTTCGCCATGCCCGGCGCGTTCACCGACGGCCAGCGGGCGCAGCAGAGCGCCGCGGCGTTCCTGCGGGAGCGGTTCGGGCTCGCCCCGCCGGCGGTGTCCCTGGCCGACTACGCCGAGCGGGCCCGCGCGGCGCTCCCGGGCGACGTGTGGGACTACGTGGCTGGCGGCAGCGGCGCCGAGGTGACCCTGGCCGCCAACCGGTCCGCGCTCGACCGGGTCGCGGTGCTGCCCCGGATGCTGCGCGCGGTGGACACCGTCGACCTCGGCGCCCGGCTGCTCGGCCGCCCGTACGCCATGCCGGTCGGGGTGGCGCCGATGGCGTACCAGCGGCTGGTCCACCCGGGCGGGGAGCTGGCGCTCGCGGCGGCGGCCGGCGCGGCCGGGGTGCCCTATCTGGCGAGCACGCTGAGCAGCACACCGATCGAGCAGGTCGCCACCGCGGGCGCGGAGGTCTGGTTCCAGCTCTACTGGCTGCGCGAGCGTGCCCTGGTCCGCGACCTGCTGGACCGGGTCGTCGCGGCGGGTTGCCGGGCGCTGGTGGTGACCGTGGACGTCCCGGTGCTCGGCCGGCGCCCCCGGGACCTGCGCAACGCGTTCCGGCTGCCCGACGACGTGGTCGCCGCGAACCTGCCCGCCGGCCGTGACGCCCTGGCCCACGCCGGCGCGCCGGGGGTGTCCGCGATCGCCGCGCACACCAACGAGTCGTTCGCCCCGGCGCTGCGCTGGGCGGACCTGGCCTGGCTGCGCGAACACGTCGACCTGCCACTGGTGGTCAAGGGCATCCTGGACCCCCGCGACGCGGTCGAGGCGGTGCGGACCGGGGCGGACGCCGTGGTCGTCTCCAACCACGGCGGCCGGCAGCTGGACGGGGCGCCGCCCAGCGTCACCATGCTGCCGGAGGTCGTCGACGCGGTCGGTGACCGATGCCAGGTGCTGCTGGACAGCGGCATCCGCAGCGGCACCGACGTGCTGCGGGCACTCGCGTTGGGCGCCGCGGGCGTGCTGGTCGGTCGGCCGCTGCTCTGGGCCCTCGCGGCCGGCGGCCAGCCCGCCGCGAGCGACGCCCTGGCGCTGCTCGCCGCCGAGCTGCGGGACGCGTTGACGCTGGCCGGCTGTCCCGACCCGGCCGGCGCGCGGGATCTGCGCACGATGACACTCGGCTGAACGGTGACTCCCGTCGAACCGGTCGACCTGACCGTCGCCGACCTGCACCCTGCGCTGGGTGACCCGGCGCTGACCTCGATGAACTTCCTCAACGAGGTGTCCGAGCGCTACCCGGCGGCGGTGTCGTTGGCGGCCGGCCGGCCGTACGAGGAGTTCTTCGACCTGGCGGCGGTGCACCGGCACCTGGAGACGTTCCACCGGCACCTCGTCGACGACCTGGGTCACCGCCCCGAGCAGGCCCGCCGGCTGCTTCTGCAGTACGGCCGGACCAAGGGCATCATCCACCACCTGATCGCGCGCAACCTGGCGGTCGACGAGGGCGTCACCGTCGACCCGGAGTCGATCGTGGTGACCGTCGGCTGCCAGGAGGCGATGTTCCTGGTGCTGCGGGCGTTGCGGGCCGGGCCCGAGGACGTGCTGCTCGCGGTCGCCCCGACCTACGTGGGGTTGACCGGCGCGGCCCGACTGGTGGATCTGCCGGTGTGGCCGGTCGCCGCCGGGCCGTCCGGGGTCGACCTGGCCGATCTGCGGGCCCAGGTGCGCCGAGCCCGGGCGGCGGGGCGTCGGCCGCGCGCCTGCTACCTGATGCCGGACTTCGCCAACCCGTCCGGGTTGAGCATCTCCCCGGCCGACCGGCGGCGACTGTTGGCGCTGGCCTCCGAGGAGGATCTGCTGCTGCTGGAGGACAACCCGTACGGGCTGTTCCACCTCGACGGCGGCCCACGCCCACCCACCCTGAAGGCGTTGGACACCGACCGGCGGGTGGTCTACCTCGGCTCGTTCGCCAAGACCGTCCTGCCCGGTGCACGGGTCGGCTACGTGGTCGCCGACCAGCGGGTGGCCGGAGTGGACGGACGGGTGGGCCCCCTCGCCGACCAGCTCGCCATGATCAAGAGCATGGTCACGCTGAACACCTCACCCATCGCGCAGGCGGTGATCGGCGGCCGGCTGCTGGAGCACGGGTGCAGTCTGGTGCCCGCCAACACCCGGGAGCGGGCCGCGTACGCCCGCAACCTGCGCCACCTGGTGGCCGGGCTCGCCCGACGGTTCCCGGACCGGTCGGCGGTGCGCTGGACCGTACCCGCCGGTGGGTTCTTCGTGGTGGTGACCGTGCCGTTCGACGTCGACGACGCGCTGCTGGCGCGGTCGGCGCGGGACTTCGGGGTGCTCTGGACGCCGATGGCGCACTTCTACGACGACACCGTCCCGGTGTGCGCCCTACGGCTGTCGGTCAGCGCGGTCACGCCGGAGCAGATCGACCTGGGCCTGGACCGGCTGGCCGCCCTGATCACCGACGAGATCGCCCGCCGGACGCCCAGCCAGGTACGTTGACACACCGCGTTCACCGGATGGCAATGCGCGACGACCCGGCCGCGGCCGTCCTGGATGGATGGTCATAATGGGCCGCATGGTTGCCTGGGAGTACGCCTTGCTCGTCCGCCGTTATCAGGGGCAGGGCCGAAATTTCCACGTCTCGTTCATCTGGTACGGCCCGGACGGGTCGCGCAACGACATCACCCCCTACGGTGACACCGCCATCGCGCACCTCAACCGGGCCGGCCGTGAGGGTTGGGAGCTGGTCTCCGCCGCCGAGGACGTGAACAACGTCCAAGGCAGCACGGAAGTCCACCGCTACCACCTCAAACGCCCCCTGCCCTAACCCCCCACCCCCGCCGCTGCCCCGCCGCGCCCCCCGCCCCCTCTGCTCGTCGATCTAGGGAAGATCACCGCTGGTTGATCTCTATCCACAGTGGTCTGCCCTAGATCGGCGCGGCGGGAGAGGGCGGCGCGGCGGGAGGGCGGTCAGGTGAGGTCGATGGCGGGGTAGAGGGGGTGCGGGGCCAGCAGGTCGGTGGCCTGGCGGGCGATCTTGTCGGCCAGGGCCGGGTCGAGCACGTACTTGGCCTTGGACGCGGTGCCGTCGGCGTTGGCGCCGGCCGTGGTGTGGGCGAGCACGGTGTGGATCAGCTCCGCGGTCTGGTCCATCTCGGCGGTGCCCAGGCCGCGGGTGGTCAGCGCCGGCGTGCCGACCCGGATGCCGGACGTGTACCACGCGCCGTTGGGGTCCTGCGGGACCGAGTTGCGGTTGGTGACGATGCCCGAGTCCAGCAGGGCCTGCTCGGCCTGCCGGCCGGTGAGCCCGTAGCCCGACACGTCGATCAGCACCAGGTGATTGTCGGTGCCGCCGGTGACCAGCTTCGCGCCCCGGCTCACCAGCCCCTCGGCGAGGGCCTGCGCGTTGGTCACGATCCGGGACGCGTAGTCGGCGAAGTCGGGGCGGCGTGCCTCGGCCAGTGCGACCGCCTTGGCGGCCATCACGTGCGGCAGTGGACCACCGAGAACCATGGGACAACCGCGGTCGACCTGGTCGGCCAGCTCCGGCTGGCACAGCACCATGCCGCCGCGCGGACCGCGCAACGACTTGTGCGTGGTGGTGGTGACGATGTGCGCGTGCGGCACCGGGTCGAAGTCGCCGGTGAAGACCTTGCCCGCCACCAGGCCGGCGAAGTGCGCCATGTCGACCATGAAGGTGGCGCCGACCGAGTCGGCGATCTCCCGCAGGATCCGGAAGTTCACCTTCCGGGGGTACGCCGAGTAGCCACCGACCAGGATCAGCGGCTTGAACTCCCGGGCCGCCTCGGCCACCCGGTCGTAGTCGATCAGACCGGTCGCGGGATCGGTGCCGTAGCTGCGCTGGTCGAACATCTTGCCGGAGATGTTCGGCCGGAAGCCGTGGGTGAGGTGGCCGCCAGCGTCCAGCGACATGCCGAGCATCCGCTGGTTGCCCAGCTCGCGACGCAGCGTGAACCAGTCGGCCTCGGTGAGGTCGTTGACCTGCCGGACCTGTGCCTTCTTCAGCGCCGGGGACTCGACCCGGTCGGCCAGAACGGCCCAGAACGCGACCAGGTTGGCGTCGATACCCGAGTGCGGCTGCACGTACGCGTGCGCGGCGCCGAACAGCTCCCGGGCGTGCTCGGCGGCGAGGGCCTCGACGGTGTCGACGTTCTGGCAGCCGGCGTAGAAGCGGCGCCCGACGGTGCCCTCGGCGTACTTGTCGCTGAACCAGTTGCCCATCGCCAACAGGGTCGCCGGGGAGGCGTAGTTCTCGCTGGCGATGAGCTTGAGGGACTCCCGCTGATCGGTCAGCTCGGCGCCGATGGCGTCGGCCACCCGCGGCTCGACGGCCCGGATCACCTCGAGGGCACTCCGGAATGCGGTGGACTCGGCGTTGCGCGACATGCGACCTCCTACAGACGTGCGGGAAGGCCCAGGCGCTCGGCAAACGTCCTCGTGACGGGGCCGCTTCCCGATGGTTCTCCATCCCCACGCGCCAGTAACGGCCCGAAGAGATCCTACCGGGTCGGCGCTGAGCGGCCGGGCCGACCTCCGCATTGACGAGGGCCCGGCGCGGTGCGCCGGGCCCTTCGTCGTACGCGGACGGCTCAGGCCGTCACGGCGTCGACCGCCTTCTTGATCGCCTTCGGCTCGCTGGGGCTACGCGGCGCGTCCGGGCGCAGCGCGATCATCCGCTCGCCGATCTCCTGGAGTTGCTTGCGGCCGAGCCCCTCGCGCACCTTGGGGAACCACTCCTGCTCCTCCTCCTCGACGTGGTGCTCGACGTTCTCGATCAGCACCGTCGTCTTGGCGTTGAAGTGCTCGTGGTCGGCCTTCATGGCGGCCAGCTCGGCGCAGAGCACGTCGACGACGTGGTGCTCCTCGTACGACTCGAGGATGTCGTCCTCCAGGTCGGGCAGGAGCCGGCGGACCTCCGGGTACATCACCTCGTTCTCCAGGTAGGTGTGCACGGTCAGGGCCTCCACGATCTGGCCCACCAGCTTCTGTCGCTGGCTCGCCGGCCCCTCCTCGGCATCCTGGAAGGCCTTGAACAGGCGGCGCATTTCCTTGTGGTCCTCTTTGAGCAGAACGATGGCATCGGTGGACACCGCACGACCTCCCTGGATCTCGTCTGGTTCTGGTTCCGGTACCCTCGCGGTGAGCTGCGGAAACAGAATGCGTCCCCGGGTCAGACGGTGGCCAGCGTGCGGGGTATCTCATCGAGCAGCTCGCGGGCCAGGAAGCCGATCCGGCCGTACCGGGGGATCAGCCGCTGACCACTGACCGCGTGCGCGAACGACCCCCAGCAGGCGGCCTGCGCCGGCTCCGCGCCCCGGGACAGCAGCCCGGCCAGCAGCCCGGCGAGCACGTCGCCGCTGCCGGAGGTGCCCAGCCCGGCGTCGCCGCTCTCCTCCCGCCACCCCCGCCCGTCCGGGGCGGCCACGTGCCCGTAGAGCGAGACGACCGCCTCGTACCGGGTGGCCAGCTCGGCCGCCTCGGCGTCCAGGTCGTCGCCGGGCTCGCGCCCGAGCAGGTGCTCGGCCTCCGTGACGTTGGGGGTGAGCACCACGGGCCGGCCCGAGCCGGCCAGCAGCCCCGGCTCGTGGCTGAGCGCACCGAGGGCGTACGCGTCGAGCACCAGCGCGGTGTCCGGCCGGGCCGCGTCCAGGACCAGGCGCAGCAGGCGGTTGGTCTCGTCGATCGCCTTCAGCCCGGGGCCGAGCGCCACCACGTCCGCCGTGGCGACCAACTCGCCGAGCTGGCCGGCCCGGTCGGCGGCGACCGCGCCGTCCGACGTCTCCGGCAGCCCGACCACCAGTGCCTCGGGCACCTGGATGCTCAGCGTGGCGGCGGTGGACTCGGCGGCGGCGAGCTGGAGGACCCCGGCGCCGGCGCGCAGTGCGGCCACCCCGGCGAGCAGCACCGCCCCCGGGGTGAAGCGGGAGCCGCCGACCACCAGCACGGTGCCCCGGCTCTCCTTGCCTCCGGCCGGCACCGGCAGCGCCCAGTTCCGCAGCAGCCCCGGCGTGATCACCTGCACCTCAGACCGGCTCGGCATGGATCTCGTCCTCCCTGGTCGACTCGGCGCCCTGCTGGTGCAGGTGGCCGACCTCGTTGAAGCCGCCCAACGTGAGCCGGCCCTGCCCGTCGTCGGACCAGTCGGTGATCGAACAGTTGGCGATCACATGTCCTCGGGTCAGCTCCATCAACTCCGACTCGGTCATCCCCTCGATCAGATAACGAAGCAGGAAGACCAGCGCGTCGTGACCGAAGAGCAGCACCCGCTGGCCCGCGTGGTCCCGGCGCAGGTCGCCGAGGAGGGTACGGAGTCGCAACGCCACGTCGGTCCAGGACTCCCCGCCCGGCGGCCGGTAGTAGAACTTGCCCAGCCGGTCCCGGCGCTCGGCCTCGTCCGGAAACCGTCGCCGCACCCCGTGCCCGGTCAGGCCGTCGAGGATGCCCAACTCCCGGTCGCGCAGCCGCTCGTCCCGGCTCACCGGAACCCCCGTGTCGTGCAGCGCCAGCTCGGACGTGCAGACCGCCCGCAGGTACGGCGACACGACCGCGACGTCCGGTCGACGCTCGGGGGGCAGCCCGGCCAGCCAGCGGCCGGTGGCCCTGGCCTGCTCCTCGCCGGTAGGGGAGAGCGGCACGTCCGCGTCCCGGGGGGTGAGCCCGATGAGTTCCTCGCCCGACGTCTCGGCCCGGGTCGCCGCCACGTTCGCGGTGCTCTCCCCGTGCCGGATGATCCAGAGCGTCGCCAGTTCCGCCATGCGGCACCCCTACCCGGCGCGGCTGCCCGGTAACCGCGCCGCCGGCGTACCTCACCCGGGAGCCGGTCGTCGACCGACTCCCGCCCGGGCGTACCTGCGCCTAGCGGCGGCTCTGCCAGGGGCGCAGCCCCACCTGCGGTGCTGCCTCGTCCTGCCGGCGGAACAGGTACGCGAACGACCGGGCGGCCAGCGCCAGCACCACCGACGCCGTCCACACCCAGGGGATCACCGCCGCGGATTGACGGACCGCGACGACGCCCAGCACCGGCGCAGCGGCAACCAACAGGGACAGGACGGTGGTGCTGGCGCTCTGCCGGAACCGCGCCGAGATGGAGAACGTCGACCGGTCGTAGACGAGGAGGGTGGCGCCGAAGAGGACCGCCGCGGCCAGGGCCACGCCCACCGACGGGGTGAGCTTCGCGAACGTCACCGGTAGCGCGATGAGGAAGGGGAACACGCCGCCGAACTCCGACAGCACGTTGCCCCACTTGGTGTACCGGCCGAAGGCGTTGGTGCGCAGCCGGGCCAGCTCGCCGGAGGTGTTGGCATAGATGATCAGCGACGCGGTGGTGGCCAGCGCCGCGCACATCAGCAGCACCCGGACCCCGTCGGGATAGGCCTGGGACGCGAACGACAGGCCGAGCACGAACGCGATCGCCGCCAGGATGCCGCTGGAGAACGCGATCCCGGCGGCGCTTTCGCTCGACTGCAGGGCGGCGAAGTCGTCCGTCTCGAACCGGGAGAGTTCGAAGGCGGGCCCGGCGGGCAGGACCACCAGCCCGGTGACGACGTGCCGCTCCCCGGCCAGCATCGTGGTCACCTGCGCCGAGGCGGCCGTCGGGATGAGGTAGCGCTCGTCCGCGTCGACGTACTCCACCCGCGACTTGTGTTGGCAGTAGAAGCGGTCGCGGCCCGGGCCGAAGTAGTCCGGCACGACGGTGCGGACCACGAACCCCCGCGAGAGCAGCAAGCCGAGCATGGCCAGGTTCTCCGGGCTGGTCACCGTGGAGATCGATGGGGCGGGCTGCGGTCCGACCATTCCGGCCCGGGCCAGGAAGTCGTCGAGCAGCGTGGCACCCACCCCAGCGCGCCGGTGGTCCGGGTGCACCCCCAGGCCGCTGAGGTAGAGGTGGTGCGCGGTGGGCAGCTCGTACTGGAGGAAGCCGACGATCCGCGTGCCGACCCGGACCACCCGGACGTGCCCGGCCCGGACGCCGTTCTCGATCTCACTCGGCGCCGCCGGCTCGTGGGCGGGGTCGTCCGGCGGGAAGCAGAGCGCGTCGAGGGCCAGCAGGGCGGGGACGTCGTCGACGGAGGCGTCGTCCATCAGCGCGGCCGGTGCCGCGCCGGATTTCCTCTGCTGCTGCACCCCGTCATCCTGCCGGTGCCCGTCAAGCCGGGCGGACCGGTCCGGTTCGGGACAGCGCCCGATGAGGTCGATGGGGAACAATGTCCGTCCGGGGCGGCCGGTACGCCCCGGACGGAGGGTGGCTTCGAGATGACGGTCGTGCGGGGTCTGCGGGAGGCGCTCGTGCTGTTCGTGATCGCCGCTGTTCTGGTCGCGGTCGCGGCAGCGGTCTGGGTGGCGGTGGCCGGCGGCGACTTCATCGGCCGGCTGGGGATCGCGCTGATGGTGGTGGGCGCGCTCCTCGGGGTGACCGGTGACCTGACGATGAGCCGGATCGGCATGATGGGCCCGAGTGCCACCTTCGGTCTCGCGCCCGAGCGCGAGGAGGCCGGCGGCGGGCGGGTGCTCACCGGGGTCGGCATCTTCCTCTTCGTCGGGCTGCCGCTGATCCTGGTCGGTGTCCTGCTGATCTCCTGAGTCGACGGCCCGGCGCACTCGGCCCGCCGCGCCGCGCTGGTTCCGCGCCGAGGCCGCCCGCCGGCCCGCGTTCGTCGTACCCTCGGGGCGTGGCGACGGCGGCGCAGGAGATCCAGGTCGGTGAGCGGGTGGTCCGCGTCTCCAGCCCCGACAAGCCCTACTTTCCCGAGCGCGGGCTGACCAAGCTGGACGTGGTCCACTACTTCCTGGCGGTGGGTGACGGCGTCCTGCGCGGGCTGCGGGACCGGCCCACGATGCTGGAACGCTGGCCGCGCGGCGTCTTCGAGGGGGCGACCATCGCCACCCGGCAGACCAACCGGGGCGACGCGTTCTACCAGAAGCGGCTGCCGGCGGGCGCGCCCGAGTGGGTGCGTACGGCGCACATCACCTTTCCGAGCGGCCGCACCGCCGACGAGGTCGCCCCGAGTGAGCTGGCGGTGGTGATCTGGGCGGCCAACCTGGGCACCCTGCGCTTCCACCCGTGGCCGGTCAGCGCCTCCGACGTGGAGCGCCCCGACCAGCTGCGCATCGATCTCGACCCGATGCCCGGCGTCGGGTTCGAGCAGGTGGTGCCGGTCGCCCGGGAGGTGCGGGCGTTCCTGGCCGAGCTGGGCATGACCGGTTACCCGAAGACCACCGGCGGCCGAGGGCTGCACGTCTACCTGTCGATCGAGCCTCGCTGGAGTTTCGGTGAGTGTCGTCGGGCGGTGCTCGCACTGGGCCGGGAGATGCAACGCCGGCTGCCGGAGCTGGTCACCACCACCTGGTGGCGCGAGCAGCGGGACAGGCCGGTCTTCGTGGACTACAACCAGATGTCCCGGGACCACACGATGGCCTCGGCGTACTCGATCCGGCCGACGCCCCGCGCGCTGGTGTCGGCCCCACTGGACTGGGCGGAGCTGGACGACGCCCGACCGGAGGACTTCGACGTGCTGTCCGTGCCGGCCCGGTTCGCCGAGCGCGGCGATCCGCACGCCGGCCTGGACGGCGACCGGCACTCGCTGGAGCCGCTGCTCGAGCTGGCCGACCGGGAGGGCCTGGAGGCCCCGCCGGTCCGGTGACAGGTCAGAGCTTGGCGATCACGGGCTTGAGCGCCGCGCCCAGTTGAGGTGCGAGGGTGGCCGAGTACGTGGCGGTCAGGTGGTGGGCGTCGCGCCAGACGAGGACGCCACCGATGACCGGCGCGCAGCGGTCCGCGGGGCAGATCCAGTCGTTCAGGTCGATCAGACGGACGCCGGCGAGGCCCTTCGCTGCCTCTTCCTGGGCGGGACCGCCGCCGGAACGGAGGGCATCGGCCCGGGGCGTCGCGCACCTGGTCAGCCGGTTCGGGTTCTGGGAGACGCACTCGGCGACGTCCTTCTGGTTGAGCGGCGTGTCCCGCAGCACCACCACCGGCAGCTTCTCCGCGATCATGCTGCTCCACGTCCCGCGCAACTCGCGGGCCATCGCGGACTGCCACCTCGACTGCGGCTCACCACGGACCGGATACAGGGCGTGGGTGGTGATCAGGATGTCGGGGCGGTCCTCGCCGAGCAGAGCCTGCCGGACCTTCCTGTTCCACTCGGTGCAGGACGAGTAGGGCCGGCCATCCTGGGTGATCTCAGCTGTCAGAAAGGGGCAGCCGGACTTCGTGTAGGTGACGAGGCGCCAGCCGTTCGTCTCCGCCGCCTTCCGCAGGGCGGGAATCCAGTGGTCGGCGTGCGAGTCGCCGACGAGCGCGATCGTGGTGGTCGCATCCTCCTTTCCGTGCAGGCATGCCTTGGGGGTCGAGGAGACCGCGTCCAGATGGCAGCTCGCGTTCTGTAGCCACGCGTCCTGCTTCGCCGACATCGGGTTGGGGGTGATCGAGGCGACCTGGTCGACGGGCACTCCGGCGCTGCTGGTGCGGGGGGAGGAGCCGAGAGCCGCGGCACCCGGCGCAGCCGCCGGTGCCGACGGCGCCGCCTGCGTGGTGGCTCCGGGCACCTGGCCCATGATCACCGACGTCGGAGCCGGTCCGGCCGTCGACGGGATGGCCAGTTGGAACGCCAGGCCGGCCAGTGCGGCGACACCGGTGCACAGGGCCCCGACCCGCAGGGCGGCGGGTGGCTCGTCGGCGAGGGTCCGTGAGCGGCGGACCGGGTTCTCGATGACGTGGTGGGTGAGCGCGGCGGGGACCGCCGAGGCGGCCAGGACGGCGAGGGCGGTGCCGACGCTGAGGTCACCGAAGTGCGCCTGTGCGGCGATGAGCAGCGGCCAGTGCCACAGGTACAGCGAGTACGAGATCCCACCGATGTAGAGCAGCGGTTGGCGGCCCAGCAGGAGCGCGGGCCCGGCGCGGCCGGCCGCCCGGCCGAAGGCGATCACCGCGGCCGTGCCGAGGGTGGGGCCGAGCGCGGCGTACCCCGGAAAGCCGGCCTCCGTGCTGATCAGGACCGCCGATGCGCCGACGACGACCAGTCCGGCCCAGGCCAGGGGTACGGCCACCAGGCGCGACGACCGGCTCAGCCAGGTCGCGGAAACGGCGACGGCGCCGCCGAGGGCCAACTCCCACATCCTCGTGGTGGTCACGTAGTACGCCGACGGATCAGTCGGCGAGACGTGCAGCGCCCAGGCGAACGAGGGGATCGCGATCAACGCCAGCCCCGACAGGTAGAGGCCACGGTGCCCTCGTCGGCGTCGGCGGGCGATCCAACCGAGCGCGATCAGCAACAGTGGCCAGACCAGGTAGAACTGCTCCTCGACCGCGAGGGACCAGAAGTGCTGGGCGATGCTCGGCGCGTCGTTGGCGGCGACGTAGTCGAGGGACTGGCCAGCCATGCGCCAGTTCATCGCGTAGCACGCGCTGGCGATGACGTCCCAGGCGGTCGAGGACCAGCGGCCGCGCGGCAGGAGGAAGTAGGTCAGCACCAGGGTCGCGACGAGGACCGTCGCGGCGGCGGGAAGGAGGCGCTTCGCCCGTCGGGCGTAGAAATGCGTGAGGGAGAGGCGCCCTCGTTGATCCAGTTCTTCGAGCAGCAGGCCGGTGATGAGGAAGCCGGAGATCACGAAGAACACGTCCACGCCGACGAAGCCACCGGGCAGGTGGGGCACCCCGGCGTGGCCGAGGAGCACCAGCAGCACGGCGAAGGCCCGCATGCCTTCGATGTCGCCGCGGAAGGACCGCGAGCCGGCCGAGGTCGGCTTGGGCGGTGTCGGCGCGGCGGCTCTGGCCTGTGTCCACAAATCGCTAGATATCACCACGTCGGGGATAGTACGGGCGTCTTGTGGGGGGCAGATCTATATTGGGATATCTGTCAGCGTCTTCGTGTCTTGGCTCACTGCCAGGGGCTCTGTTTTCCGTCGTACTCCTCGAAGACCAGCCAGGACCGCGTGGAGAGCACCCCGGCAATGTGCTGCACCCGGTCCAGCACCACGTCCCGCAGGGTCGCGTTGTCCGGTGCCCGGACCAGGGCCAGCACGTCGTGCTCGCCGCTGAGCAGTGCGACGTGCTCGACGTAGCGGACGCGGGCCAGCTCGGCCGACACCTCCCGCCAGGTGTTCTGTTCGATCGTCAACGCGATGTAGGCCGAGGTGCCCAGGCCGGCCGCCTCGGGTGCCACCCGGGCCTGGAATCCGGTGATCACGCCCTCGCGCACCAGCCGCTCCACCCGGGCGTACGCATTGGTGCGGGAGATGTGGATCCGCTCGGCCAGGGTGCGCACCGAGGTCCGCCCGTCGCGGACCAACTCGTCGAGGATCCGCCGATCCACCTCGTCCAGGTGCCGAACCGAACGTCCCGATCCGGTGGTCCGGCCCGACCCGTCTCCGGTCTCCTGGCTCACCGATGCACCGTCCGCATGCCAACCGTCCCGCCTTCTGCGTGGATCTTGAGTCAATCATCCGACAGGCGGAAGCATAGGCCCACCACACGTCCCAGGAGGTTCCGCCGTGACGACCACTCCCCAGGCGGTCCGCAGGGCATCCCCGCGCACCCGTCGGACGGCCACCCCGCCCGACCCGGCGCGCCCGCTGCTGCCCGACGCCGAGCCGGTCCGCCTGCTCGACCCCAGCGGCACGGCGCTACCAGCCCGCACCGACTACCCCGAGCCACCCGCCGAGGTGCTGCGCGAGCTGTACCGCCGGATGGTGCTCGGCCGCCGGTTCGACACCCAGGCGACCGCGCTGACCAAGCAGGGCCGGCTGGCCGTCTACCCGTCCTCGCGGGGTCAGGAGGCCTGCCAGGTCGGTGCCGTCCTCGCCGTTCGCGACACCGACTGGGTCTTCCCCACCTACCGCGAGTCGATGGCGCTGGTTGCCCGGGGCATCGACCCGGTCGAGGTGCTCACCCTGCTACGCGGCGACTGGCACTGCGGCTACGACCCGGCGGCGGTGCGGACCGCGCCGCAGTGCACCCCCCTCGCGACCCAGTGCGTGCACGCCGCCGGGTTGGCCTACGGCGAGGCGTACCAGGGACGCGACACCGTGGCGCTGGCCTTCATCGGCGACGGCGCGACCAGCGAGGGCGACTTCCACGAGGGGATCAACTTCGCCGCCGTGTTCAAGTCGCCGGTCGTCTTCTTCGTGCAGAACAACCGGTACGCCATCAGCGTCCCGCTGTCCCGGCAGACCGCCGCGCCGTCGCTGGCCTACAAGGGCGTCGGCTACGGCGTGCCCAGCGAGCAGGTCGACGGCAACGACCCGGTGGCGGTACTCGCCGTCCTCACCCGCGCGGTGGAACACGCCCGCGCCGGCAACGGGCCGTTCCTGGTCGAGGCGCACACCTACCGGATGGAGCCGCACACCAACGCCGACGACGCCAGCCGCTACCGCGACGGCGCCGAGGTCGACGCCTGGCGCGACCGTGACCCGCTCACCCGGCTGGAGACGTACCTGCGGGCCCGCGGGGTGCTCGACGACGCGGCGGTCGCCGAGGTCGCCGAGCAGGCCGAGGCGTACGCGGCGGACCTGCGGACCCGGATGAACATCCAGCCCACCGTCGACCCGCTCAGCCTGTTCGACCACGTCTACGCCGAACCCACCCCGCAACTGGTCGAGCAGCGCGAGCAGGTCCGCGCCGAACTGGCCGCCGCCCGCGACGAGGAGGGGAACGCCTGATGGCCACCACCATGGCGAAGGCGCTCAACACCGCGCTCGCCGACGCGCTGGCCGCCGACGACCGGGTGGTCGTCTTCGGCGAGGACGTCGGCCAGCTCGGCGGCGTCTTCCGGATCACCGACGGCCTGCAGGCGCGGTTCGGCGAGAAGCGCTGCTTCGACACCCCCCTGGCCGAGGCCGGCATCGTCGGTTTCGCGGTCGGCCTGGCCATGTCCGGCCTGCGGCCGGTGGTCGAGATGCAGTTCGACGCGTTCGCGTACCCGGCGTTCGAGCAGATCGCCTCGCACGTGGCGAAGCTGCGAAACCGCACCCGGGGCAAGCTCAGCGTGCCGATCGTCATCCGGGTGCCGTATGCCGGTGGCATCGGCGGGGTGGAGCACCACTGCGACTCGTCCGAGGCGTACTACGCGCACACCCCCGGGCTGAAGGTGGTCACCCCGGCGACGGTCGACGACGCGTACTCGCTGCTGCGCGAGGCGATCGACGACCCGGACCCGGTGGTCTTCATGGAGCCGAAGAAGCTCTACTTCGCCAGCGCGGAGGCGGAGCTGCCGGCACGCACCGAGCCGTTCGGCCGGGCTGTCGTCCGGCGTCCCGGCCGCGACGCCACCCTGGTGGCGTACGGGCCGGCGGTGCCCGTCGCGCTGGAGGCCGCCGAGGCCGCCCGCGAGGAGGGCTGGGACCTGGAGGTGGTGGACGTCCGCACGATCGTGCCGTTCGACGACGCCACCATCACCGCCTCGGTCCGGCGCACCGGCCGGTGCGTGGTGATCCAGGAGGCGCAGGGCTTCGCCGGCGTCGGCGCGGAGATCGCCGCCCGGGTGCAGGAGCGCTGCTTCCACGCCCTGCACGCCCCCGTGCTGCGCGTGGCCGGGCTGGACATCCCTTACCCGGCGCCGATGCTGGAGCACACCCACCTGCCCGGCGTGGACCGGGTGCTCGACGCGGTGGCCCGGTTGCAGTGGGACGACCAGCCCGACCCGCGCTGGGTGACCCAGGGCAGCGCGGCATGACCACGGTCGAGCGGACGCAGGTCTTCCTCCTGCCCGACCTGGGCGAAGGGCTGAGCGAGGCCGAGATCGTCGAGTGGCGGGTCGCCGTGGGTGACGTGGTCACGGTCGACCAGAGCGTGGTCGAGGTGGAGACCGCCAAGGCGGTCGTCGACGTGCCCTGCCCGTACGCCGGCCGGGTCGTCACCCTGCACGGCGCGGCGGGTGAGGTGCGCCCGGTGGGCCAGCCGTTGATCACCATCGCGCCGCTGGACGGTGGTGACGAGCCGGCTGGGCACGCCACCTACCGCGAGGAGGAGCGGGCCGGCTCCGGCAACGTGCTGATCGGGTACGGCACCGGGCACGGCGGCGCGACCCGGCGGCGGCGCCGACCCCGACTCACGTTGGCCCCGGAGCCCGCCGACGCCGCACCGGACGGCGTGGCCGGCGCCCTCAGTCCGGCGGACGTTGCAGGCCCGGGTGGCGTTCGGGGCCCGGCCCCCCGGGTGATCTCGCCGATCGTCCGGCGGCTGGCCCGCGAGCGCGGCGTGGACCTGACAGTGCTTCGCGGCACCGGACCCGGCGGCGTGATCCGCCGCGCGGACGTGGAGGCGGCACTTGCCGTGCCCGCCACGCGGCTCGCCGCCGTGCCGGAACCGCACGTCGCGTTGGCCCCGGGCGGCGACGGCGACGTGATCGTTGCGCTCACCGGCATCCGCAAGGTGATCGCCGACAAGCTCTCCCGCAGCCGGCGGGAGATTCCCGAGGTGACCATCTGGGTCGACGTCGACGCCACCGGGCTGCTGGAGACCAGGGCCGCCATCAACACGGCGACGCCGCACGCGCCGGTGAGCATCCTGGCGCTGCTGGCCCGGATCTGCCTCAGCGGGCTGCGCCGCTTCCCGCAGCTCAACGCGCGGGTCGACACCGAGGGGCAGCGGATCATCCAGTCCGCCGGGGTGCACCTGGGTATCGCCGCGCAGACCGACCGGGGCCTGCTGGTGCCGGTGCTGCGCGACGCCCAGCGGCTCACCACCGCCGAGCTTGCCGCCGAGCTGGCAACCACGACCGCGGCGGCGCGGGCGGGCACACTGGCGCCGGCCCGGCTGACCGGCGGCACCTTCACCCTGAACAACTACGGCGTGTTCGGCGTCGACGGCTCGACGCCGATCATCAACCACCCGGAGGCGGCGCTGCTCGGGGTCGGTCGGATCGTGGACAAGCCGTGGGTGCTCGACGGGCAGCTCGCCGTCCGCAAGGTGACCCAGCTGAGCCTCACCTTCGACCATCGGGTCTGCGACGGCGGGGTGGCCGGTGGATTCCTGCGTCACGTCGCCGACTGTGTGGAGCGGCCCGCGCTGCTGATCGCCAACACCTGACCCCCGGCGTACCCCCGGCCCCGGCGTCGCGCACGCCGGGGCCGTCCGGGTTTCGGGGAACAGGCACCGGGAAGTCGGCGACGCGAGGTCCGTCGCGTCGAAGGGAGCCGGCCGTGCAGGACCATTCCTCGTCGAGCGCGGTGCGGGAACGGCGCCCCGCCTCCGCCGGCGCACCCCTGTACTGCAACGCGCTGGAGTACGGGCTGTGCGGCGACGGCGCGACCAACGACCAGCCGGCGCTGGCCGCCCTGGTGGACCGGCTCGGCAGCGGTTACGTCGCGGACGGGCGGGCCCGGGTCATCTACTGCCCGCCGGGCATCTACTCGATCCGTGACGCCGGCACGGTCTGGCGCAGTGGGGTGTCCCTGATCGGTGCCGGGCCGGCGGCCACCCGGTTCCTGCTCAGCAACGAGGGCAACCGGTCCGACCCGACGCCGCTGGCCTTCTGGACCACGGTGCAGCACGGCGCCAGCACCGAACGGCACATCGCCGACTGCACCTTCGCCGACTTCGAGATCGACGGCGCGGGTGTGGCGATGGCCGAGTACAGCTACCTGGCCAAGGGCCTCGGTCTGCAGTACGTGGTGCGGGGCACCTTCCGCAACCTCTTCATCCACCACACCGCCGCCACCGGCCTGGGCTGTGACTTCCTGCAGGACAGCATCATCGACGGTGTGGTGGTGGTCGGCTGCGGTCGGCTCGACAACGGTGAGCAGATCGGGGGCGCCGGGATCGGCGTGGGCATCGGAGGGTGGGGCGCGACGGAGCGGCTCGTCATCGCCAACTGCACCACCCTGGGCAACGGCACCAACGGCATCTTCCTCGAACTGCAGAAGGACTACTGGGCGCCGCCGCGTGGCTACCGGATCATCGGCTGCCACAGCCAGGGCAACCGCTTCGGCATCTCCGACTGGGGTGCGGACGGGCTGATCGTCAGCGCCTGCACGATAACCGGCAACCTCGACAGCGGCTTCGACGTCTCCGCCATGGGCACCTCGGGCGTGGCCGGCCGGGGCGGGCTGCTCACCGACTGCGTGGTCGACGGCAACCTGCGCGACGGGGTGAGCCTGGGCAACACGCCAGGTCCGTACACCGTGCGCGGCAACCGGATCAGCGGCAACGGCCGGCACGGCTACCACGGGCACGACCTCGGGCACGGCTACGACGGTCCGGTCCGGGACGTGGTGATCGAGGGCAACGAGTTCTGGGGCAACGGGCTGGACGCCATCCGGTTCGACCGCTGGATGGTGGACGCGACGGTGCTGCACAACCGGATCCGCAACAACGGGCGGCAGCGCGCGGACGCGGCCACCGGCGCTGGCGAGACCGTGCGCTACGGCGACCGCTCCCTGGTGGACCGCTCGGCGAACTGGCAGCACGACGGCCATCGGGGCAAGGTCCTGCGGGTGGGGCGGTCGGTGGCACTCGTCGCCGCCAACACCGGCGACGAGCTGACCCTCGCACCGGTACGCCCCGACGCCATCAGCGCGTGGAGCGGAGACGTCCCGCCGCCCGGCAGCCCGTACGAGCTGGACGCGGCCCCGGACCGCCGGGCCGGGATCACCGTGAATGCGCCGTTGGACTCGGCCACCCTGCGGGGCAACCGGATCTGGGACAACCACGAGCACCGGACCCAGACGCACGGGTTGTGGATCACCGATCGGGGTAGCTGCGTGGGCTGTCGGGTGGAGGAGAACGACCTGGCCGGCAACGCCGACGCCGGAATGCGGCTCGACACCCCGCCTGTCGGTGGACGCTGGAGCCGTAACCACGACGAGGGTGACTGGGGCTGAGGACGCCGACGGCGGCGGCCCGGTGCCCCGGACCGCCGCCGCGTTCGACGGGTGGTCAGCCGGCCAGACCGGCCACCGGGGTCGGGTCCAGCACCACCGTGGCGGTGCCGGACTGTGCCGGTACGCCCGGCTCGGTCGGCGCGTCGGTGTACTCCGCGACGAAGACCGCGGTGAGGTTGTCCGCGCCGCTGTGCCCACCGTCCACGAACGTGGTGATCGTTCCGGAGCACCCGGTCGCCGTGGAGAGCGGGTGCCCGTGCTCGTCGTGCCCGAGCACGTAGGTCACCTTCACCCGGGAGCAGTCCACCGGCAGGTCGTCGGTGACCTGCACCTGGTACGCGACCGTCTGCCCGAACTGGAAGGGCTGCCCGGCCACCGGGGCGACGAACTGGACGATCGGCGCGCGCGGCCCCACCAGCAGCGGCAGAGTGGCCGCGGCGGACCGTCCGGTGCGGTCGGTCACCTTCAGCGTCGGGGTGTACGACCCGTTCTTCTGGAAGGTCCAGGTCGGGTTCGCGTCGGTGCTGTCCACCGAACCGTCCGCGTCGAAGTCCCATGCGTAGCGCAGCGCGTCACCGTCCGGGTCGGTGGTGCCGGCGCTGGAGAACGCCACGGTCAGTGGCGCCTGCCCGGCGGTCGGGTTGGCGCTGACCTTCGGGACGGGTGTCCGGTTGCCCCGGACGAAGTCGATCCGGGACAGCTGCGCGTCCGGGTTCTCGGCGAAGTAGCCGTCGCCGTATTCCAGCACGTAGAGCGCGCCGTCCGGGCCGAACTCCATGTCCATCGGGTTGTCCACCACCGTCGACGGCACCACCGGCCGGATGTCGCGCACGTCGCCGTCGGAGTCGAGGCGGAACTCCTTGATGTAGTCCCGGGTCCACTCGTAGAACAACGGCACCCCGTCGTAGTAGGCGGGCCACCTGGTCCGTGAGGTGCTCGTCCCGTCGTAGTCGTACGCCGGGCCGCCCATCGGCCCGATTCCACCGGTGCCCAACTGCGGGAACTCGCCGGAGGCGGCGGACGGGTACCAGACCTGCGGCTGCTCGACCGGCGGCAGTCGACGTTTGCCGGTGTTGCGGGGTGAGTCGTTGACCGGGCGCGTGCAGTTGAACGTCTTGCCGGACGCACCGGTGGCGAAGTCGTAGTCGCGGTAGGCGATGTCCGGCGTCACGCAGTACGGCCAGCCGTAGTTCGCCGGCTTGTCGATCAGCATCCACCGGCCGTGGCCGGCCGGGCCGCGCTCCGGGTTCGGGTTGGAGGCGTCCGGGGAGTAGTCGGCCAGGTAGACGTTGTCGGTGCGCCGGTCGACGGCGAACCGGAACGCGTTGCGCAGCCCCATCGCGTAGATCTCGGGGCGCGTCTGCGCGGTGCCCGGCTTGAACAGGTTGCCGGCCGGCACCTGGTAGCCGCCGCCGGGTTGCACCCGGATGCGCAGCAGCTTGCCGCGCAGGTCGTTGGTGTTGGCCGACGTGCGTTGGGCGTCGAACGCCGGGTGTCGGTTGGCCCGCTCGTCGATCGGGATGTAGCCGTCGGAGAAGAACGGGTTGGAGTCGTCGCCGGTGGACAGGTACAGGTTGCCCTTGCTGTCGAAGTCGATCTGACCGCCGACGTGGCAGCAGATGCCCCGGTCGGTGGGCACGTCGATGATCTGCTGCTCGGTGCTGAGGTTGAGCCTCATCCCGTCGAGCTTGAACCGGGACAGCCGCAGGGCACCGCGGAACCGCTGCCAGTCCGCCTCGGTGCCGACCAGGGGCGCGTCCCCCTCGTTGACGGCGGGGGTGGCCGGGTCGTCCACAGGCGTGTTCAGCGGCGGCGAGTAGTAGAGGTAGACCCACTTGTTCGTCGCGAAGTTCGGGTCGATGGCGACCCCCTGCAGCCCCTCCTCGTCGTGCTCGTACACCGGGATGTCGGCGGCCAGGGTGTTGAGCCCGGTTCGTGGGTCGTGGATGCGGACCTCACCGGTGCGGGAGGTGTGCAGCACGCGCAGGTCGGGCAGGACGGCGAGGCTCATCGGCTCACCGGGGAAGTCGTTCAGCGTCACCTTCTGGAAGCTGCTGTCCGGTGGCGCGGCCGCCGGCGCCGGCGCGGCGGTCGCCGCCGCCGGTGGCACGGCCAGGCCTGCGGTCACCAGCAGCAGGGCGGACACGAATGCGGTCCTGTTCATCAGGTCGTCCCCCGAGGATTGGTGGTCAGTACCGGAGTGAGGCGAGGTAGTCGAAGCCGACCCTTGCGGTGTCCAGGGCATCGGCGGGGGCGCGCGGCGGGGTGCCCGCGTCGTCGCGTTCCACGATGTACTCCTCGATGCCCGCTTCCCGCTCGTGGGCGAAGATCCGGCCGAAGTCGATGACGCCGGTCCCGAGGTCGGCGAAGCCGCCCTCCACGTCGAGGTCCTTGACGTGCACCTGACGGATCCGGCCGCGGTGGGCTCGAATCACGTCGACCGGGTCGTGTGCGCCCCGCCAGCTCCAGTACAGGTCGAGTTCGAAGTGGACCAGCCGTGGGTCGGTCTGCCCCGCGAGGATGTCGAAGCCGGTCGAGCCACCGGTCAACGGCACGAACTCCAGCTGGTGGTTGTGGTAGCCGAAGTCCAGCCCGGCGCGTTCGGCCAGCCGGCCGGCCTGGTTGAGGTCCCGCGCCAGGGCCCGGTAGACGGCGGGGTCGCGGATCGGTCGCCCGGCGGCGTCCCGACCGAAGTACGGGTGGACGATCTTCTTGGAGCCCACCACGTTCGCGTCGGCGAGGGCGCGTTCCCAGGTGGCGGCGTTGAACGGCTGCGGAATCCCGGTGTGCCCGGAGGTGGCCCGCAGCCCGGCCGCGTCCAGCGCGGCCCGGAACCCGGCGGCGGTACGCCCGACGAAGCCGGCGTGCTCCACCCGTCGGTAGCCGATCCGGCGCAGCGCGTCCAGGGTGCCGGGCAGGTCGGCGGCGAGCTGGTCGCGCAGCGTGTAGAGCTGGATGCTGATCCGGTCCACCGGTACCCGGCGACGGCCGTGGGAGTGCCCGGCCGACGCGGCGGCTGCGGGGCTGGCGAGCAGGCTCGCGGCGCCGAGTGCGGCGGCGGAAGCGGTCGCGGCGCGGAGCACGCCGCGCCGGCTGACCGGCCCGGATTCTGGTAGCGGTTCCGATGGCGTCAGCTGTGGATCCATGGTGGTGGTCCCTTCCTGACGGCGGGAGCGCCGTCGGCTGAGGTCGACCGGTTGCCGCCTCCGGACGCGCCGAACCGGCCGGATGGGGGATCCGGCGGGACGATGACGGACGGCGCGTGGGGTGCGGCCCGGACCTGTCGGGAGCGGAGACGCGGCCACCCGGCGGGGCGGCGGCAAGCTGATCGACGAATGGGCAACTTTCTATCTAGATCGCGACCCTACCCTTACCTCCGGACGAAGGCAAAGCTCGGCCGCGATCACCAGAAGTTTCGCCTCGGCCGACAAAAGTGGACCCGGAGTGCTTCCCCTGTCGAAGCCAGAACCGCACAAAGGCCGCTAAACGTGCTAGATCCACGTTGCGGAGGTCGGACGGGACGGTGCGGCCGGGCAGGTCGAGGTCGGCCGGACTGGCGTGTGACGCGCAGGACGGGCTCGTTCCGCCTTTGCTCGACCAGGCGGCGCACCATCGGAGAATGCACCGATAAATGCGCCGCAGATTATTTCCGAATCGGATGGGCACCCCGGTCGAGGCGGCAAGAATGGGGCCGAGGGACGTCGAAAATGGGGGGACTGAACATGACGTTGAGGCGGCGAGTGACGCTGTTGGCGGTAACCATCGCGGCCGCACCGCTGGTTCTGGGCGGATGCACCGCCGACCGGGGCCCGGCGTCGGGCAAGGCGCACGCCGCTGCGCCGGAACTCACCGTGACGCCGGGGGACAAGGCCCGGGAGGTGCCGGTCAGCGCGGAGGTGGGCACAGCGGTCAAGGGCGGGCGGATCACCGCCGTCCGGCTCACCGACGACAAGGGCAAGCAGGTCAAGGCAGAGCCGCGCGAGGATGGCTCGGGCTGGGTGCCGAGCACGCCACTGCAGGCGAAGCGGACCTACACCGTCGAGGTGACCGCGACCGGCGACTCCGGTGCCACGGCGAGTCGCACCACCACGTTCACCACCATGGCGACATCCACCAAACCGCAGATCACCAGCACCCTGTATTTCAGCGGTAACCAGACGTACGGCACGGCAATGCCGGTAACCGTCGCGTTCGACCCGGGCATTCCCAAAGAGGCCAGGGCCGACGTCCAACGCCGGTTGTTCGTGAAGACGAATCCGCCTCAGCCCGGTGCCTGGTCGTGGCTGGATGATGGCAGTCAGGTCTATTACCGGGCGCCCGACTTCTGGCGTCCGGGGACCACGATCAGCGTTCGGGCTGGCCTGGAGGGACTGCCGATCGGCAAGGACCGGGTCGGCGACGAAGACCGGACCGCCACCTCGACGATCGGCAAACAGGTCGCGCTGGAGATCGACAACGACACCAAGCAGATGACCGTGCTGCGCGACGGCAAACAGATCCGCCGGATCCCGGTCAGCCTGGGCAAGTCGAGCACGCCCTCCTCGAGCGGCAAGATGGTGATCATGGAGAAGCACGAGCGGACCACCTTCGACACCCGGGGTGAGCCCAACGGCGGCTACGTGGTCGACGTCGACGACGCCCAGCGACTCACCTGGGGTGGCGAGTTCATCCACTCCGCTCCCTGGTCCGAGGGCGACCAGGGAAGCACCAACGTCTCGCACGGGTGCACCAACGTCGCCGCCACCGCGGCGGAGTGGTTGATGGGCGTGACCCAGGTCGGTGACCTGGTCACCGTGAAGGGCACCGAGGTGCAGTTGCAGGCGGGCAACGGCTGGACGGCCTGGAACGTCAGCTGGGACGAGTTCGCCCGGGGCAGCGCCCTGCCGGTGCCGCCCGGGCTGCGGCCCGCACCGGTCGCCCCGGCGCACCCGGGCGCGGTGGCCGGAGGGTCGCCCGCACCGGCACCCTCGGTCAGCGGTCGCTGAGACGAGACTCCGGGGCCGGCCCTCTCAGGATCGAGGGGCCGGCCCCGGAGCCGTATGCCGAGGGCCCGGCCTCTCAGTCCAGCGGCACCCGGGCCACTCCGGGCCCGATCAGGCTGCCCAACCAGAGCTGGTCGCCGTGCTGGCGTACCCCGGTGATCATCCAGTAGTGCCCGGCCGGGCCGTGCAGCGTACGGCGGAGGACACCTCCCGTGCCGTCGACCAGCGCCACCAGCCCGTAACGCTGGGGCTGCGGCTGCATCGCGTCGGGCAGCAACGCGGCGAGCTGGCGCAGGCGGGGATGCGGCAGGAGCCGCTCGGCGATCGGGACCCGGGGACTGGGTAGGGCGATCCAGTACGTACCGTCGCCCACCGCCGAGGGATTGTCCGGATACGCGGGCAGGTCGGCGAGCACCCGCACCCCGCCGCCCAACTCGACCCGGAGCAGCCGGTGGGTGGTGGTCTCCACCAGCATCAACGCCGACTCGTCCGGGGTCAGCGCGATCCCGTTGGGAAAGTACAGGCCCTCGGTCACCACCTCGGTGCGCCCGCTGCCCGGGTGATGGGCCAGCACCCGGCCGTTCGGGCGGTGCTCCAGCAGGTCCCGCTTCCAGTGCGACACCGGAAACCGGTCGGAGGAGTCGGTGAAGTAGATGGTGCCGTCGCGGGCCACGGTCGCGTTGTTGGCCAGGTGCACCGGGGGCGTCGTCCCGGTCAGCTCGCGTACGACGCCGTCGGGCGTGACGCGCAGCAGTCCGCGGTAGGCGTCACAGACCACCAGCGACTCGCCGGAGGGGTCCACCTCGATGCCGAGCGGTCGGCCGCCGGTCTCCGCCAGGAGCCGGGGTCGGGTGCCCGCCGGCGCGTCGACCGGCCACCACCACAGCCGGCCATCCTCGTCGCCGCTGATCACCCGCCCGGTCGGGTCGACAAGCACGTCCTCGGGCCCGACGGCGCCGTCGGGCAACGGCAGGAGGTCGACGTCGTCGAGCCGGCGGTCGGTGGCGGCCCACGCTCCGGTGAGCGGGGGTGGAACGGTGGCCGCCTCGCGGACGGGCCGGATGAGCCGGGGCGGTCGTGGCCGGGGGATCAGCATCGTCGCATTCTCCAACGCCGATGCCGCCAGGTCGATGCGTCGCCGCGGCGCGGCGGCCGCCGGTCAGACAGCGCCGGCCTCGCGGCGGTCGGTCGGGCTCGCGCCGGGCGGGTGGGTTACCGGAGGCGGGACCGAGGAGCACACCATGGCCGGCCACCCTCAGGGGGATCCCGACGTCCTCGGGGTTGACCCTGGGCGTACCCGGAATCACGTCCTCGAGGGGCGGAACTGTCGGGGGTGAGGGCTAGATTCGTCGGTATGGAAGAGCACAGCGATCGGTTGGACGTGCAGGTCAGCGTGGGTGACCAGGTGGTCCGGGTGCGGGTGACCGGCGAGGTCGACATCGCCACGGTGGCCGCGTTCCGGTCCGCGCTGTGGTCCGCGCCGGCCCGTCCGGTTCTGCGCCTCGAGCTGTCCGAGTTGCGGTTGCTCTCCGCCGCCGGGGTGCGTGCCCTGCTCGCCGCGCACCTGCGCGTCCGCGCCCGGGGCGGCGAGCTGGTCCTGGTCGATCCCACCCCGGTGGTGGCCCGGGTGCTGCGCGCCACCGGGCTGCACCGGGTGATGCCGGTGCTGGAGCCGAGCCGGGTGGTCGAGGCCGCCCGGCTTCCCACGACTCCGGATCTGGCGCTGGCCGCCTGACGACCGTCGCGGCGCCCACCTGACCCGGGCACCGCGCACCCGCGCATGTCGGCCGCCCGTGCCTCAGGCCCGGTGGTGGTGGGGCCGCCGGCGTCGACCGGCGGCCCCCCGAGGTTCAGTCAGCGCACGTCGAGCAGGTCGACGACGAAGACCAGCGTCTCGCCGGGCTTGATCACGCCGCCCGCGCCGCGGTCGCCGTACCCCAGGTGCGGCGGGATGGTGAGGCGGCGGCGGCCGCCCACGCGCATGCCGACCACGCCCTGGTCCCAGCCGGCGATGACCTGGCCGCCGCCGAGCGGGAACTCGAACGCCTCGCCGCGGTTCCAGGACGAGTCGAACTCGCCGCCGGTGGAGTGCGACACGCCCACGTAGTGCACGCTGGCCAGTTGGCCCGGCTGGGCCTGCGGGCCCTCGCCCACGGTGACGTCCTCGATCACGAGGTCGGCCGGCGGCGCACCCTCGATCGGACCCACCTCGGGCTTGCCGGATCGGGCGCCTGCTGCCTGGTTCATGCGGGGATCTCCTGCCGTGTCGGGTGATGTGTCCGGTCACCGTCGATCCTGCCGGATCGCACCCCACCGATGTGCGGCGGACCCGCCGCCCGGCGCGGACGCCGACTTACCGGGAGCGCCGACGCCGGTCAGGGCGCTCGCCTAGGCTCGGGAGCGGCCGGCCGGCGGGCTAGCGGGCGGCGCGCCATGGTCGACGCGGGGGGCGCCGGGTGGGTGAGGCGACGGTCGCGGTGCCGCTGTGGGCCTGGGCGGCGGTCGGCGGGGTGATCGCCGTGATGCTCGCCGTCGACGTGTTCCTGCATCGGGACAACCACGTCGTCGAGTTGCGCGAGGCGCTGCTCTGGAGCGGCGTCTGGATCACCGCGGGCCTGCTGTTCGGGCTGGTCGTCTGGTTCGGGCTCGGCGGCGGTCCCGCCGTCGCCTACTTCTCCGGCTATCTGCTGGAGAAGGCGCTCTCGGTGGACAACGTCTTCGTCTTCGCCCTCCTCTTCGGCTACTTCCGGGTGCCGCCCCGCTATCAGCACAAGGTGCTGTTCTGGGGTGTGGTGGGCGCGCTCGCGTTCCGGCTGCTGTTCATCTTCGCCGGCGCGGAGTTGCTGGACCGGCTGAGCTGGGCCGCGTTCGTGCTGGGCGCCTTCCTGATCTGGACCGGCTGGCGGCTGGCCGTACGCGGAAAACCGGACGTGGACCCGGAGCGCAACCTGGTGGTCCGGCTGTTCCGGCGAGTGGTGCCCACCGACGCCCGCTACTCCGGCGACCGGTTCACCGTCCGCGTCGACGGCCGACGCCGAGCCACCCTGCTGCTGGTGGCACTGGTCGCCATCGAGGCCACCGACGTGGTCTTCGCCATCGACTCGGTGGCGGCGATCCTCGCCATCACCACCAACACGTTCCTGGTCTGGACGGCCACCGCGTTCGCCGTGCTGGGGCTGCGCAGTCTCTACTTCTGTCTCGCCGGGTTGCTGCGGCACTTCGGCTATCTGCGCTACGGTCTGGCCCTGCTGCTCGCCTTCGCGGGCGGAAAGTTGATCCTCGCGGAAACGCCGGTGGGCAAGCTGCCGATCTGGCTGACCCTGGCGGTGGTGGTGCTGACCCTGGGTGTGTCGATCGGCGTCAGCACCCTGGCTGCCCGACGCGGACCGGCCGACCTCTGACCCGCCGTGCTCAGACCGCCCGGGACAGCTGCCCGGCCAGCAGGGCGGGCGCCTCGGCCAGGGACGGGCCGTACCAGGTGAGGTGCCGCCCGGAGAGCAGGGCGCACGGTACGCCGGGAAACGCCTCCGGCCCGTCGTCGGCCGTGAACCGGTACGGCTCGTCGGGCAGCACCACCAGCTCCGGCTTCCGCTCGCGCAGGTCGGCCAGGCTCGGGCGGGGATAGCGCTCGGGCTGCTGGTCGTACGCGTTGACCACGCCGAGCCGGCGCAGCACGTCACCGGCGAAGGTGTCGCTGCCGAGCACCACCCATGGTCGACGCCAGACCGGCACCACCACCCTGCGCGGCGGCGCGAGTCGGGGCGGGGCCTCCCACGCCCGGCGAGCCGCCCGCAGCCAGGGTGGTTCCGTCGGCGCACCCAACTCGGTCAGCAGCTCGGCCAGCTCGGTCAGTGCGCCGGCAACGGTTCGCGGATAGGTGACCCGCACCGGTACGCCCGCCGCCCGCAGCGCCTCCGCGTCGGCGAGGCGGTTCTCCTCCTCGTTCAGCAGGACCAGATCCGGCCGCAGGGCGCGCACCCGGTCCAGGTCCGGGTACTTGCTGCCGCCGACCCGGGCGACGTCCAGCCCGGCCGGATGGCTGCACCAGTCGGTGGCGCCGACCAGCGCCTCCGGCAGCGTCAGCGCCACCGCCTCGGTCAGCGACGGCACCAGTGACACCACGCGCATCCCGCGCACCTCCGTCCGTTCCCCGTCCCGGTACCGATCATGCCCGGGGGGCCGGCTCGGCGAGGGTCAGGGTCCGCCGGGTTCGATCCGGGCGGTCACGTCGAGGTGCGCCGGTTGGCAGTCGGCGGTCGTCGCGAACCGGCGAACCGCGTCGTGGACGTGCTCGCGTACGCCAGCGGCCCGGGCGTCGGCCGTCATGTCCACCCGGATCCACACATCGGGGCGCGGCGGTGTGCCGGAGAGGATCACTCGGGCGCGGTGTACACCGGCGTTTCCGGTCAGGTCGCGTTCCAGCGCACGGGTGAGGACCTCGGCGGCCAGCCGGGTGCGGCCGGGCCGGCGCCCGGGGTGGCTCAGGATGCCCCGGAGTGCCCGGTCGGGCCGGCGCGGCGCCCGGTTCAGTAGCTGCAGCCCGGCGAGGGCGAGCAGCACTCCGACGACCGCCGCCGCCAGGGTGCTCCATGGCGCCGCCAGTCGCCACGGGTTCAGCAGCCCGGCACCGAGCAGTACCGCGCCGGGGTCGCCGACGGGCAGCTCGCCGAAGCTGACGGCGAGCGCGACGCCTCCACCCGCCACCAGCAGCAGCGCGATGATGGTCCACAACAGTCGGTGCGCGGCGTCGCTCACGAGGGCCGCCCACCGGACCGCAGCAGGATGTCGACCTGGCCGGTGCCGGGCGCGGCGAGTCGCTGCAGCTCCTGGCGCACCGCGAACTCGACCTCGGCGTGTGCCGCCGGGTCACCGCTGGCGCGGACCCGGGGACGCCACTGGTCGCCTCGTCGCCGGACCCGCACCCTTGCTCGGCGTACGCCTGGCACGGTGTCCGTCGTCTCGGCCAGCCGGCGCTCCAGACAGCGGCGGTGCAGGTGCCAGCCGTCCCGTTCGTCGACGCGCAGACCCACCGGCCTCCAGCGGCGCAGCTGGGCGACCAGGATGGCCAGCCCCAGCAGGACCACCCCGCCGGCGAACACCCGGACCGGTGGGTCCCGCCACCGGGTGCCGGTCAGCGCGTCGTACCAGCCGGGTGGGGCGAGCAGTGGCGTCGGACGGCCCATCGTGACCAGTAGCGCCTGCACGGCCAGCAGCGCGCCACCGGCGAGCAGGGCGGCAGCCAGCAGCAGTGTGGCGACCCGGTTGGCTGTCCGCATGTCAGCCTCCGGCCGTCTGGCCGGTGGCCTCGTCCCGGCGCCGTCCGCGCCGGGAACGAGCAGGTCGTCCACCGTGACCGTCACCGCGGCTACGGTGAGCCCGGTTTCAGCGGCTATCCGGTCGGCGACCACCCCCCGGACCGCCTCGGCGACGGCGGGCACGCTGTGCCCGTACGAGGTGACCAGGTGCAGGTCGAGGCCAACGGACCGGTCGCCCAGTCGCACGGAGGATGGATGGGCACCGGACACGCCCGGCACCTGGCCGGCCGCGTCGGCCGCGATCCTCGCGACGTCCGGCGCCCCGGTGACACCGCGCACCCGCCGTTCCGCGTTGACGCGCCGACTGTTGCCGGTGCTCAGTTTCCCGCCGACGGTGCCGATCCTTCGCGAAGAGCCGGAGGGAGGGGCGGACGGCCGGGTGGCGACGGGCCGCTGGGGGAGTCGGTGGTGCCGCCCGGTCCGATCCGCGCGGGGTCGCCGGAGGATGGTCGGATCACCGGCCCGGCGAGGTCGGCGAGGGTGGTCGGTCTGGCGCGGGCGGGTGCCCGGACCACTGTCGGCGAGGCTGCCGAACTGCTGTCGCGACATGGTGACCTCCCGGCCGGCCCGCTACCGGCGACCCCGCTGGATACACCGGGCGGGGGCCTCCGGAACGCGGTTTTCCTGTGATCCCGGTCACGGCGATCCAGCGCTGGCGTCGTCGGACCGCCCTTGACACGCTTCTACAACGTTGTAAGGCTCACTGGGTATCCCGAGGAGGCCCTCAGTGCGCGTTCCCCCAGTCGCGGCGGCACCCGTCGCCAACCCTGCGCCCGCCGGCGACGACGAGGTACCCACCGAGGCACTCGGTGACCTCTACCGCGACGGCATCACGGCCTGCCGGGCCGCCTTCGACCCGGCCTGGGTCGAGCGGGTCGGCGACGACGTGTTCGCCGCGTTCGAGGAGGCGCGTTCGCGCCCCGACGGGGCCGTCGGTCGCGGCCCGCAGCGTTGGTACGTGGAGATCCACCCGGAGCAGCTGCGCGGCTTCGTCGAGCTGGTCACCCATCCATGGGTGGTGTCGGTCTGCCGGGCGGTCCTCGGCCCGGAGTACGAGATCGTCGAGCTGGGCTTCGACATCCCCTTCCCCGGGGCGGCCATGCAGCCCTGGCACCGGGACTTCCCGATGCCGGGAGAGACCCGGCGACAGCGCCGGCTCACCTCGCTGGCGTTCAACCTGACGACCGTGGACACGGTGGAGGAGATGGGGCCGTTCGAGATAGCCCCGGGCACCCAGTGGGACGACGGCGTCGACTTCGACCACGGCATGTTCCCGCCGCGGGAGCGCCACCCCCGCTACCAGCAGCGGGCGGTGCGCAAGTACCCGCAGCGCGGGTACATTTCCGCCCGATCGGCGCTGACCATCCACCGGGGCACCCCGAACGTCTCCCGGTCTGCCCGTCCGGTGCTCGTGCTCGGCGTGGACGCGCCCGGCGCTGGTAACGCGGCCCACCACGACATGGCCGTCACCCACGGCTACCGGGAGAGCCTGCCCGAGCTGGTCCGGGCGCACCTGCCCTGCCCGGTCGTGCAGCGGCTGGAGCCGATCCGGCAGAAACACACCATCGAGGGCCTGGTGATGGGCGCCGCCGAGTAACCCGCGACCGCCGGGACCGCGCGCCACGATCGACCACCTAGACTCGGCCCGGCGCGACCGACCGGCGGATGGATCAGGCAGATGACGAGCACCGTCAGTGACGACCGCGGCTGGCTGCGGGCGACGCCCGCCGACGATGCGCTGCTCACCCGCGCCGGCCATCGCGTGTACCCGGCGCGCCGGCTCAGCGAGCTGGTCCAGGGGCGTCCGCCGGGCGTCACCGGCAGCCAGTGGAGTTCGGCCAGCCGAGCCGCCTTCGACTTCGTGATCTGCGCCGCCGACAGCGGTCGGCCCACCGTCGCGGTCGAGATCGGCCCGATCGCCCCGGTCGGATCGGCGGAGCAGCGCGCCGAACGACTCAAGGACGCGGTGAGCGCCGCCGTCGGCCTGCCCGTGCTGCGCATCGGCTCGTCGACGCTGCGAGCGGCCGAGCACGGCCGACGCCTGGTGGAGTACGTCATCGACGCGCGAACCTACGCGTCGGGCGAGGCCGGCGGGAACACGTCCGGGGACGAGGCCGCCCCGGTGGGCTTCCGGGACATCCTCGGGCGGCTGCCGGACGGCCGCCCCGGACCGGTCAACGACCTCGGCGCGCTGACCCGTGCGGCGGCTGTCGAGGCGTACGTGGCGCGGCGGCTGGCCGACCCGATCGTGCGGGGTCTGCACGTGCGCTGGGCGGACGGCCCCGCGCAGGGGTGGAGCTGGGTGCACGTACGCCCCGACGCGTGCCTGGTGCAGCGGGTGTCGGTGACCGAACACCGCTTCTCCTGCGGTGTCGACGCGGCCCGGCTGGCCGAGGACCTCGCCACGGTCGCCGTGGGGGACCGGCTGCGCGCAGCGGAGACCGCTGAACCGCAACTGCTGCCGCGGGCCGAATTGACCGCCGAGATCGTCGCGCTGAGCCGGCGCCGGCACGAGTTGGTGGGTGGCTTCGCCTTCGACCACCTGTGTGCCGACTGACCGCCACCCGTTTTCCCCGCTGAACCCTCTCCGCACCGGCTCCCCGCCGCGTCGCGGCATTTTTCCGTGCGCCGTTGAACCTTCCCGGCCGCCGTCCCGTACTCCTGCGCGAATGAACAGGATCTCCCCATCCGCGTCGACCGGACGCGGCAGGCGATGCGGAAAGGGCATCGTCGGCCATCGACACGTTACCGGGTAGGTCGCGGTGTCGTCGCCGTGGCGTGCCATCTCACATCCGTCGGTCCGCCGAGGGCAGGAATCCACTACCGGATCGAGAAGGAGAGCAATTCGATGCGCAGGTCCACACGGGCGCGCCGGTCATCCGGTAACGCGCGGAGCAAGCGTCTGCTGGCCGTTGTCGGCACGCTCGTGGTCTTCGGCGGAGTTGTCGCCGTGACCCAGATTTCGTCGGCTCAGGACCGGCGGACGAACAAGCCGCGGCCGGCTTCGGGGCAGTGCGTACAGCCGAGCCCGGGCGCGACCGCGCCGACCGGTGACGGTTCGACCACCCGGACCTGGCAGAACGGTCGTTGGGTACGTAACCACTGGGGTGACGGGCAGCAGTCGGTCGCCGAGTGTGAGGACGGTAAGGACGGCACCACGGGCACCGGCTCTGCCGTCGCCTGCCCAGACGTGACGGCGAAGCTGCCGCAGGTGCCCGCCCGGGCCCGGGCCGAGGTGGATCGCAACCTCGCGCAGTTGCAGAGTCAGATCGCGGAGGCCGACCGCCGGCTCGCCGCCGAGGGCAGCAAGGGCGAGGCCTTCATCCGCAACTCGATCCTGCAACCGCTGGCCGCCAAGCGACGCGCGGTGCTGGACCGGATCACGATCGCCATCGACCGCGCGGGTCCACGCCCGCAGGGGCTCGCGCAGCTCGCCGAGTGCCAGGTGCAGCCGACCGGCAACACGGGCGGCGGCACCAACGGTGGCGGTAACAACGGTGGCGGTAACAACGGTGGTAACACCGGCGGCGGCAACAATGGTGGTAACACCGGTGGCGGTAACAACGGCGGTAACAACGGTGGCGGTAACAACGGCGGTAACGCCCCCGGCGCCGGTCTCGGCGTGTTGGCCAACGACTGCGACAAGAGTCAGCTCGAGGCGCACGACGGCTTCCAGAAGGGCAACCGCTGTGTGAGCACCGAGTTCGGTGAGGTCGGCGCGGCAGCCAACAACCCGTCGCTGCTGATCACGCAGTTCCCCGGACAGGTCGGCCGTAACCAGGCCTTCACCCTGCGGGTCAGCACCCGCAACCTGATCCGGGACCGCTTCCTCGCGGCTGGTCAGGGCGGGTACTACGTGGAGAGCTCGCTGCTCAACGACCAGGGTCTGGTCCGTGGCCACTTCCACACGGCCTGCCGGATGCTGGACAGCCTGACCGCCCCGCCGGAGCCGCAGGAGGTGCCCGCGTTCTTCGTCGCCACCGAGGACGGACGCGGAGGCGCCCAGCCGGACGAGGTGACCATCCAGATCCCGGGTCTGCCGGAGTCGGGCACCGCGCAGTGCGCGGTCTGGGCTGGCGACGGATCGCACCGGCTGCCGATGATGGAACGCGCCAACCAGACCCCGGCCTTCGACGCGGTGCGCATCGAGGTCAACTGATTCTGAGTCGACCAGCGGCGGCCGGTCGCCCGGGGCGAACAGCCCGGGGTGACCGGCCGCCGCCGTGTCGGCCGGAAAGACGGCCGCGGACAATCTGACGGGGTCACGCCGTTCTTGGCGGGACCCCGTCTGTGCGTCGTTCGATCAGCGCTTCTTGTACGCCTCGACCACCTCGACCGGGATGCGACCCCGTTCGGAAATCTTGTAGCCGTTCTTGATGGCCCATTCCCGGACGGCCCGGTTCTGCTCCCGATCCATTCCGGCACCGCTGGGTCGCCCCGGCCGCCGGACTGTCCGAGTGCTCTCCACCGGACCTCGCCCGATCCGCCGACCCGCATTGATGTACGGATCCAGAGCCTTGCGCAGAACGCCGGCATTCTCGTCCGAGACGTCGATCGTGTAGGCCACGCCGTCGAGACTGAACTCGACCGTCCGGTCTGCCTTCCCACCGTCGAGGTCGTCGGTCAGCACCGTGATTACTTTTCTCGCCATTGCCGATTACTCCCTGTGTGTGGCGGGATGTGTCCAAAGTCTGACCCACCACCCGGGGAAACCGCAACAATATGCGTCCTTTTCATTTCGGCGCGTCGCGATTGCGCGGCTGAGCAAAACCGCGAAGAGGGCCTTGAATGTGGTGGGCGATCCTGCTCCGGCGGATCGAGTGGCCTGGGTCACACCTCGGAACAAGGGGAACGCTTTGTTACTTGAGTGAGACACGCTCAACTCAACGTGATAGCAGGTGTTCGATGGCAACTCTTCCGGTACTTCCCCTGACCGACGCCGTGCTCCTGCCCGGCATGGTCATCCCGGTGACCCTCGACCCGACCACCCAGGCCGCGGTCGACGCAGCCCGCGCGTCCGGCGACCGCAGGCTGCTCGCCGTGCCCCGCATCGACGGCGAGTACGGCCCGGTCGGCGTGGTCGCCACCATCGAGAAGGTCGGCCGGCTGCCCGAGGGCGAGCCCGCCGCCGTCATCCGTGGCCTGTCCCGTGCCCGGATCGGCTCCGGCGTGCCCGGCCCCGGCGCGGCCCTCTGGGTCGAGGCGACCGAACTCGACGAACCCGCTCCCGCCGGACGTGCCCGGGAACTCGCCCGTGAGTACCGCGCCCTGGTGACCTCCGTGCTCCAGCAGCGGGGCGCCTGGCAGGTCATCGACGCGGTGGAGCGGATGACCGACCTCTCCGAGTTGGCCGACTCGGCCGGCTACGCGCCGTGGCTGACCCTGGAGCAGAAGACCGAACTGCTCGCCGCGCCGGACGTCACCGCCCGGCTCGAGCTGCTGGTCGGCTGGGTGAAGGACTACCTGGCCGAGCAGGAGGTCACCGAGCAGATCAACAGCGATGTCCGCGAGGGACTGGAGAAGTCCCAGCGGGAGTTCCTGCTGCGCCAGCAGCTCGCCGCGATCCGCAAGGAGCTGGGTGAGGACGAGCCGGACGGCTCGGCCGACTACCGGTCCCGGGTCGAGTCCGCCGAGCTGCCCGACAAGGTCCGCGAGGCGGCCCTGCGCGAGGTCGGCAAGTTGGAGCGGGCCAGTGACGCCTCTCCGGAGGCGGGCTGGATCCGTACCTGGTTGGACACCGTGCTCGAGATGCCGTGGGGCACGCGTACCGAGGACAACACCGACCTCGGCGCGGCCCGGGCGGTGCTCGACGCCGACCACGCCGGCCTGGCCGATGTGAAGGACCGCATCCTGGAGTACCTGGCGGTGCGCAACCGGCGCGCCGAGCGCAACCTCGGCGTGGTCGGCGGTCGCGGCTCCGGCGCGGTGCTCGCCCTCGCCGGACCTCCCGGAGTGGGCAAGACGAGCCTCGGCGAGTCCGTCGCCCGGGCTCTCGGGCGCAACTTCGTGCGGGTGTCGCTCGGCGGCGTGCGCGACGAGGCCGAGGTCCGCGGCCACCGGCGTACCTACGTCGGCGCGCTGCCCGGTCGGATCGTGCGTGCGCTGCGCGAGGCCGGCTCGATGAACCCGGTCGTGCTCCTCGACGAGGTGGACAAGCTGGCCGCCGGCTACGCCGGCGACCCGGCCGCCGCCCTGCTGGAGGTGCTCGACCCGGCCCAGAACCACACCTTCCGGGACCACTACCTGGAGGTCGACCTGGACCTGTCCGACGTGCTCTTCCTGGCCACCGCGAACGTGGTGGAGTCCATCCCCGGCCCGCTGCTGGACCGGATGGAGCTGGTGACCCTCGACGGGTACACCGAGGACGAGAAGGTCGCCATCGCCCGGGACCACCTGCTGCCCCGGCAGCGGGAGCGGGCCGGGCTGACGCCCGACGAGGTGAGCGTCGCCGACGAGGCCCTGGCGCTGATCGCGGGGGAGTACACCCGGGAGGCCGGCGTACGGCAACTCGAACGTGCCCTGGCCAAGATCCTGCGCAAGGTCGCGGTGGGGCTGGCGACCGACCCGACGCCGGTACGCGTCGACACCGGGAATCTGACCGGCTACCTGGGCCGGCCCAAGTTCACCCCGGAGTCGGCCGAGCGCACCGCCGTGCCCGGCGTGGCCACCGGTCTCGCCGTCACCGGCGCCGGTGGTGACGTGCTCTTCATCGAGGCGACCAGCATGGAGGGCGAGCCGGGGCTGACCCTGACCGGCCAGCTCGGTGACGTGATGAAGGAGTCGGCACACATCGCCCTGTCGTACCTGCGCTCGAACGGGCGGCGGTTCGGCATCGACCCGAACGTCCTGGCCGGGCGCCGGATCCACGTCCACTTCCCGGCGGGCGCGGTACCCAAGGACGGCCCGAGCGCCGGCATCACGATGGTGACCGCGCTGGCGTCGCTGGTCACCGGACGCCCGGTCCGCCCCGAGTTCGGGATGACCGGCGAGGTGACGCTCTCCGGACGGGTGCTGCCGATCGGCGGGGTGAAGCAGAAGCTGCTCGCCGCGCACCGCGCCGGCCTCACCGAGGTGATCATCCCGGCCCGCAACGAGCCCGACCTGGACGACCTGCCGACCGAGGTGCGCGAGGCGCTGACCGTGCACACCCTGGCCGACGTGGCCGACGTGCTCGCCCTGGCCCTGCGCCCGGCCGAGGTCACGGCGCTGGACGGTCCGGCGCTGTTCGCGGTCTGACGCTCCGAACACCAGGACCCCCGCCGTTCCCGGCAACGGCGGGGGTCCTGCCGGTACGCGGACAGGTCTACTGTCTCGCTTGAACCCTCAACTACCTGTCCGCCGCGAGGCGGCACCCCCGGAGGAAATCCCCGTGAACGTGGTCCTTTGGATCATCCAGATCCTGCTCGCCGTCGTCTTCGGCGGTGCCGGCGTCGCCAAGCTGACCCAGCCCAAGGAGAAGCTGCGCGACCGGATGGGTTGGGTGGACCCGGTCCCGCCGACCCAGGTCAAGGCGCTCGGCGCCGTCGAGCTGTTGGCCGCCATCGGGCTCGTGCTGCCCGCCCTCACCGGCATCGCCACCGTGCTCACCCCGCTCGCCGCGGTCGGTCTGGTCATCGTCATGATCGGCGGCATCCTGGTGCACCTGCGCGACCTGAAGAAGCAGGACACGGCGGACCGACGTCGGACCGAGATCCAGGGCGCGATCACCTGCGTGGTGCTGCTCGTCCTCGCCGCCGTGGTGGCCTGGGGCCGATTCGGCCCGTACTCCTTCTGAACCGTGACGCCGGCGACCGTCGTACCCGGCGGTCGCCGGCGGCGCCCTCAGCGGTGCTCGCCGCCGCGATCCCGGCGCACGGTGGCCTTGCGGCCCTTGATGGTGCTGGAACGCAGCCCCGAGATCACCTCGTCGGCCACGCCCTGCGGCACCTCCACCAACGAGAACCGGTCGGCGATCTCGATCGAGCCGATGTCGCGGCCGTTGATGCCGGTCTCCCCGGTGATCGCGCCGACCAGATCCTGCGGTCGCACCCCGGCGCGCCGTCCCAGGCCGACGAAGACCTGGACGGTGTTACCGCCCACGCGGGGCCGGCCCCCGCCGCGCCGGTCGCCGCCCCGACCGCCGGTCTCGGGTCGACCCTCGCGCGGGCCGCGCACCGGCACCTGCGGGATCTCCTCCTCGTCGTCCGCGCCCGGCGAGGTCACCTCGTGGGCCAGCTTGACGGCGGCGAGGGCGACCTCCATCAGGTCGAACTCGTCGGTCAGCGTCTCCACGATCACCCGGAACGGGTCGAGGTCGTCCTCCAGCAGGCTCTCCCGCAGCGCCCCCTGGGTCAACTCCAGTCGCCGGGTGCGCATGTCGGCCACCGTGGGGATCTTGTCGATGGTGATCCGCTGGCCGGTCACCCGCTCGATGGTCTTCAACATCCGGTGCTCGCGCGGTTCGGCGAGAGTGATGGCCACGCCCTCCCGGCCGGCCCGGCCCACCCGGCCGATCCGGTGCACGTACGACTCCGGCGCCGACGGCACGTCGTAGTTGACCACGTGGCTGAGCTGCTCGATGTCCAGCCCGCGGGCCGCCACGTCGGTGGCCACCAGCAGGTCGGCGGTGCCCGCCCGCAGCCGCCCCATGACCCGGTCGCGCTGCTCCTGACTCATCCCGCCGTGCAGCGCCTCGGACCGGTAACCGCGGCCGTTCATCGTCTCGGTGAGCCGGTCGACCTCCTCCCGGCTGCGGCAGAACACGATCGCGGCGGTGGGTGACTCCACATCCAGTACCCGGCCCAGGGCGGCCGGTTTGTGCGCCCGGGTCACGATGTAGGCGCTCTGCCGCACCCGGGGCGCCTCACCGGCCACCGTCTGCTCCCGGCCGATCTCGATCCGGACCGGTTCGCGCAGGTGCTGCCGCGCCATCCCGTCGATGCGGGACGGCATGGTGGCCGAGAAGAGCACCGTCTGGCGCTGCGCGGGGGCGTGCTCCAGGATCGCCTCGATGTCCTCGGCGAAACCCATGTCGAGCATCTCGTCGGCCTCGTCGAGCACCACCGTGGCCAGCCCACCCAGCCGCAGAGTGCCCCGGGCGATGTGGTCGAGGGCCCGCCCGGGGGTGGCCACCACCACGTCGACCCCGCTGTCCAGTGCCCGCAACTGCCGCCCGATCGGCTGCCCGCCGTAGATCGGCAGCACCCGCGCGCCCAACTCCTTGCCGTACCGGTGGAACGCCTCGGACACCTGCACCGCCAGCTCCCGGGTCGGCACCAGCACCAGCGCCACCGGGTCGCCGCCCTGCCGGTGGGCCGGCATCCGGTGCAGCAGCGGCAGCGCGAACGCCGCCGTCTTGCCGGTGCCGGTGGCCGCCTGACCCAGCAGGTCCCGACCCTCCAGCAGCGGCGGGATCGCCTCCCGCTGGATGGGGGTGGGCTCCTCGTAACCGAGGGCGGCCAGCGCGCCCAGCAGTTCGGCGCGCAGCCCGAGCTCCGTGAAGGCGAGTGCCTCGTCGGTGCCGTCGGGGGTGGTGTCGGTAGGTGCGTCGTGCTGTGCAGGTGCGGAACTCATGTGCCAAGCCTTTCATCACCCCGCGGGAGCCGCTGCGCCGACCGGCACATCAACCATCGGTGCCGAGGATCGCCACGATCATCATGCCGGCGAGCGCCGTGTCCAGGACTCCGCACCACTCGGCGTAGCCGCGCGGCACCACCCGGGCGGTCCGGTGGTGCACCAGGTCCCATCCGGCGTGCGCCAGCCAACCGAACGCCACCAGCCAGGCGGCCGTCCGTCCGCCGACCGTGACCGCGACCAGCGTCAGGGCGACCCAGCCGGCCAGGCCGAGGAGTTGGGTGGCGAGCACACCCGGCCCGCGCAGGGTACGGCGGACCAGGCCGATCACCAGATAGCCGCCGGGCAGCACCAGCATCGTCCACGGGCTGAGCACTCCCGGATCGATCCACATGTCCACCGTCACCAGCAGCGCCAGACCGGTCGGCCAGCGGCGGGCGAGCGCCACCACGGCCGGGTGCCGCCGTACCGGCGCGGGCGCCTCGTGCCGGTGCCGCACCGCCACCAGCACCATGGCCGGCACCATCAGCAGGTGACCGCCGACCATCAGCGCGTCGGCATCCAGCAGGCCGGTCCACAACGGTACGAGCAGCAGCAGGAAGGGGACGTACATCGCGGCGGCCATCTCGACGACCCCACGCCAGTGGTGCGCCCGGTGGCGCATCCACACCGTCATGCCGGCGGTCATGTTCGTGGCCATCACCAGCGCGGCCACGTCCGGGCGGGCCAGCGCACCAGTGGCCCCCAGCGCGATGCCGGCCACCTTCCACAGCGGCCCGAGCAGCAGCATCCCGGCGACCATCGCGAGCGCCATCTCGCCCAGGTGCCACAGCAGCCGCCGAACGCTTCCGCCCCGCTGGTGGATCGGCAGCGATGCGGGCGGCGGTACGACGATGGTGTCCGCGTACATCCGTGTCTTCTCCATGCCGTCGAGCCTGCTGGCCTTCCGGCGTCGCGAGAAGATCCGTCCGTCACCGGAATTCTGTGCGGACCGCACGGTCCAACCGTGACAGTTCGCAGGGGTGGACCGGGCGTCGTCCGGTTCTAGGATCGGTGCGTGGCGAGCGAGGCGGTGACTCCCCGGGCGGACCGCCGGCTGCGTCGGGCCCGGCAGGCGACCCTGCTGTCGCTGGCCACCGGCGTCTGGGCGAGCGTCCTGCTGCCGGCGGTCGGTCTGACCCGCGACCCGGACGCCGGTCGCGTCGCGCTCGGCGCCGTCGGCATCCTCGCCTTCGCGGCCACCCAGACCGCTGTGCTGTACGCGGCGGTCACCCCGTGGCTCGCGCAACGGTGGCGACGCCGTGCCCAGCTCGGCCTCGCCGTCGTGGCGGCGCTGACCGTACCGCTGGTGGCCCCGGTGGCCGCGGGGCTCTGGCCGACCTGGGCGTGGATCGGGGCTTCCCTGGTCGGGATGGCCCCGCTCCTGGTCCGTCTCCCGGCCGCGTTGGCGGTCACCGCGGCGACCCTGCTCGTGTCGGCGGGCGTGGCCGGATGGACCGGCGGCGCGGTCTGGCGGTACCTGGCCGTGACCGGCGGGATCGGGGTGGCGGTGGCGGCCGTCAACTGGTTCCAGGTCTGGTTCTGGGACCTCCTGGTGGAGGCCCGGCAGGGTCAGGCCGCCCAGGCCCGGCTCGCTGCCGCCGAGGAGCGGCTGCGCTTCGCCCGCGACGTGCACGACGTGCTGGGCCACAGCCTCACCGTGATCGCGTTGAAAGCTGAACTCGCCGCCCGGCTCGCGCCCGTCGACCCGGAGCGGGCCGGCCGGGAGGCCACCGAGGTGCAGCGGCTCGCGGCCTCGGCGTTGACCGAGGTCCGCGAGACGGTGCACGGCTACCGCGCGATCGACCTCGGCGACCAGTTGGCCGCCGTGGCGGAGGTCCTGCGCTCCTGCGGGGTGCGCTGCACGGTCGGAACGCCGCCGGCCGACCTGCCACAACCCACCGCCGCCGAGCTGGCGGCGGTGCTCCGCGAGGCGGGCACGAACGTGCTGCGGCACAGCCGGGCGGACTGGTGCCGCATCCGCATCGACCGGAACGAGACCGTGGCCAGGATGACCGTGATCAATGACGGCGCAGACGACCGGGGCCCGGACCAGCACAGCCATGGCCTGCGCGGCCTCGCTGACCGGCTCGCCGCCGCCGGGGGAGAGCTGCGGGTACGCCGGGAGAACGCGGTGTTCACCCTGGAAGCCACAGTGCCGGTGGCGTCGTGATCCGCGTCCTGCTCGCCGACGACGAGGACCTGATCCGGGTCGCCGTGGCCGCCCTGCTCGGGTTGGAGCCGGACATCGAGGTGGTGGCCCAGGCCGCCGACGGACCGGCGGCGGTCACCGCGACACTGGCGCACCGCCCGGACGTGGCCGTCGTGGACCTGGAGATGCCCGGCCTGGACGGCATCGCGGTGGCCGCCGAGCTGACCCTGGCCCGACCTGAGTGCGCGGTGGTCGTGCTGACCGGGCACGGCCGCCCGGGGCACCTGCGCCAGGCGCTGACGGCGGGCGCGCGGGGTTTTCTGCCCAAGGGTTCGCCCGGTGGTGCGCTCGCCGACGTGATCCGCAGGGTGCACGCCGGCGGCCGGTACGTCGACCCGTCGCTGGCCGCCGACGCGTTGACCCTGCCCGCGTGCCCGCTGACCCCTCGGGAGCTGGAGACGCTGCGGCTGGCCGAGTTCGGCGCACCGGTCGCGGTGATCGCCCGGCGGGTGCACCTGTCCACCGGCACCGTCCGCAACCACCTCTCCGCCGCCGTGCAGAAACTCGGCTCGGCCGGCCGGGCCGAGGCGGTACGCACGGCACGAGACAACGGCTGGCTCTGACCATCGAGCCCAGCACCGACCCAACTCGACGAAAGGCCCTCGGCTGTCCGGCCGCGGGCCTTCCGTCGACCGAACCGGCCTCGAGGTGCGGCTCGATCCCGATCGGCAGGGGTGGCGCGGGACCGCCGGGCTAACCTGGGCGCGTGCGTACGGTGGAACTGGTCTGCTCGCCCGGGTTGGAGACTGCCGTCCGCGCGGTCTGGGGGCGGTTGGTGGCCGCTGGGCTGCCCAGCCTGGCCCGCAACACCCACCCGACCAACCGGCCGCATCTGACCCTTGCCGCCGTCGACGGGTTCCCGGCCGGGGTCGAGCGCCGCCTGGCCGAGCTGTTCGACGCCGCGCTGCCGGTGCCGGTCGCGCTCGACCGGGTCGTCGTCTTGGACGGCAGCGCCCCGCTGGTCTGGCTCGTACGGCCGGCACCCGCGCTGACCGCGCTGCACGCCGCGGTCTGGGACGTTCTCGCCGAGGCCGACGGTCACCGTACGTGGCACGCTCCGGGGGTGTGGGTGGCACACCTGAGCCTGGCCCTGCGGTTCCGCAACGCGGACCTGCGGTTGGCCCGTGCCGTCGCCGGTGGGCAGCGGCCAACGGGCGACTTCGACGCCGCGCGCAGCTACGACGGCACGGACCGGACGGTGACAGCGCTGTCCCGGCTCCGCTAGGGCACGTCGCTGGCCGGCCTGTCGAATGCTTTCGCTGAGCGACGTGCCCTGGCGGAGGTGGCTGCGGCGGCGACGTTTGTGCAAGAGGTGGCTGCCGATATCTGGTTGGCGCTGCCGCCGGAGTCGGCGACACTCGTCGCGGACTCGCAGAAGAGCTGCAGTGGCCCGCTGGAGGAGAGTTGACTGGACCGCGACTCGTCAGAGGAGTTCTGCCTTTGCGGATCAGAGGGCCGGTGAAACCGTGGTCGATCGCGGTCGGCCACAGCAGGGTGCACCTTCGAGGCATCATCGGTGACCCGGAGGGCGACGACGAGCAGCTGGTCTTGGACCTGGTGTTCCATGATGTTTCGCGGATCTGCGCGGGAGACGCTATTCACCCGTTCTCTCTTCGGTTCGCAACGTCCGAACAAAAGACGGCCGAGGAGGAGCGGCTGGGGACGCGGTGGCCTTACGCGACGATGTACCTCCTCCGTCATGATCGGGTTACCGACTACATCGTGGCTGGTCGCGTCTATTGGGCTGAGGTCGGTGTCTCGCCGGGTGAGCCGTCCCCTCTGCTGGGGGAGCGGGGTGATGGCGGGGCTCCAGGCCTGATTTTCTTCGCCTGAGGCAGTTCGACCTCTAGCCCGTGTCGGCGCTCCCTGGTCAGTTCCCGGCACGCACGTCCCGAAGGTCGTACCCCCGGACCGTCCCGAATCCAGCGCCTCAGCGGTAGAAGCGCAGGTAGTCGAATTCCGTGGTGGCCGGCGGCTCGGCGCCGCCGTGTGCCACCAGGCCGATCCGGGGGGTGGTGTCGGCCGGGAAGGTCCACACCGCACCCCACGTCCAGGTACGTCCGTCCCGGCTGGAGCCGGCCCGGAACTCGTGCTCACCGGTGACCCGGTCCACGTGGTGCGCCAGCCGCAGCCAGGTGGTGGTGGCCGGGGTGCCGACGATGCTCCCGCCGTACACCGGCCGACCGGCGAAGGGCAGCTCGTAGCCGTACTCGACCTGCCGGGTGTTCCAGATCGCCACCTGGGTGAGCCGGGCGAAGCGGTCGTCGTCCACGTAGGCGACCAGGCCGGCCTGCTGGTAGTTGCGGACGGTCTCCTCGCCCAGGTCCAGGGTCACCTTCGTCTCGACGACGTAGTCGCCCCTCGGCGCGTCGCGCAGCAGCACACCGGCGGTGTTGCCGGTGCCGGTCAGGTCGGCGGCCTGCACCGGCCAGCGCAGCGCGCCTCCGGAAACGGTGGCCGCCGGGTCCTCGCGGACCCACTGCCAGGCGCCGTCGAGCCCGTCGCCGAACTCGTCGGAGTAGGCCGGCAGCGGCGCACCGGCCCGGGGCACCGGCGCGGCCCGTCGCTCGGGCCGGTAGAGCCGGGCCACGCTCACGTTGTCGAACTCGGCCGTGCCGCCGGTGGCGGTCAGCCCGGGTCGGCCCGCGACCGGGCGCTCCAGCCGCAGCGACACCACGGCGAGCTGGTCGCCGAGGCGGGCCGGGCTCAGCTCGGCGACGAGCTGCCGCCCGCGTACCTCGATGGCCAGGTTGTGCCGGTTGGTCGGCACGAACCCGGCGGGCAGTGGCGCGGTGGCGCTCCGGCGGCCGTCGCGGGCCACGAGCCTGCCGCCGGCCGTGTCCACCCGGACCTCGACGCGGTCGCCGAGGGTGATTCCGGCGGCGGCCGCGCCGGTGAGCCGCAGGTCGGCCTCCGCCCGCACGTCTGCACCCACGGTGGTACGACTGGTGAGCGCGCCGCTGCCGCTGAGCTGGCCGTCGGCGACCCGCCACTCGCCGGCGTCGCGTCGCCAGTCGACCAGTCCGCCGGTGTCGAACCGGGCGTCGACCCGGCCGGTGGTCACCGGTGCGGGTCGGGTGCCCTCGGACGGGCCGGTGCCGGCGTTCACGGTCGGCCAGCCGTCGATCCAGTCGAGCCTGTCGAGCAGCATCGGGCGTTCGTTGATGCCGAACGGCTCGTCGAGATACGGGTCGGCGCGGTCGATGGCGTGGTAGACGATCCAGTCCTGGCCGGACAGGTCGGTGAGGAACCCGTTGTGGCCGGGACCGATCCAGCGGTTGCCGTTCTGGGTGAGCACCGGCGTGCCACCCGCCCGGGACGCGGTCAGCGCGACGCCCTCGCGGTCGGTGAACGGGCCGCGCGGGCCGCGTGCGCGCCCGACCTGGACGGAGTAGCCGGTGGCCGGGCCTGCGCAGCAGTTCGCCGTGGAGGCGAACAGGTAGTACCAGCCGTCGTGGCGCAGCACGTAGCTGCCCTCGAACTTGTTGTCGATGGCCACCAGGGTCGGCGTGCCGACGGCGGTCAACCCGTCCGGGCTCAGCTCGGTGACCGAGATGCCGCCGTAGTAGCTGCCGTAGTAGAGGTAGCCGCGACCGTCGACGTCGGTGAACTGGCTCGGGTCGATGGTCCACAGGTAACCGCCACCGCCGCCGGGGCGCGGCGCGACGACCGGCTGCGCGGCGAAGGTCCACGGCCCGGTCGGGGTGGGGGCGGTGGCCGCGCCGATGGCGTAGTCGCTGCCCTCGGGCGAGACGGTGGTGTCGGTGACCGTCACGTACATGACCCACCGGTCGCCGAAGCGACGCACGTCCGGTGCCCAGTACGCCGCGCCGCCGGTCGCGTACGGCGGGCGCTGGTCGGGGCCGAAGGCGTCCCCGACGTACGTCCAGTGGACCAGGTCGGCCGAGCGGGCCATGGGCACCCGGTGGAACTCGCCCTCGCCCTCGCGCAGCGGGTCGGTGGTGCCGTACGCGTACCAGAGGCCGTCGTCGCCGCGGACGATGACCGGGTCGGCGAACGTGTCACCCACGGCGGCGGAGATGGGATTGCGGTAGCGGGACGGAACGTCGGAGCCGGCGGCGGGTGTGGGAACGGTCGCGGCCAGGATCAGACCGAGCACGGCGGTGAGTGCGCCGACGCGGCGGAGGTGTCGCATGCAGACCTGCCTAGGGAGTTGGCGGTGTGTCGACAAGGGTCGGTGTGTGTCACCGTTTCTACAGCGGTGGATACAACGTTGTAAAGAGGGTCGGCGGGAGCGATGATGGGCGGATGAGCGCCATCACCGAGGGTCGCCCGATGGCCGAACTGGCCGCCCTGCTCGCCCACGGCACCCGCGCCGGCATCTGCCTCGCCCTGTTGGACGGCCGCGCCTGGACGGCCGGTGAGCTGGCCCGCCGGGCCGGGATCGCGCCATCGACGGCGAGCGAGCACCTGACCCGGCTGGTCCGGGGTGGGCTGCTGGTCGAGGAGCGGCAGGGCCGCCACCGCTACCTGCGCCTGGCCGGGCCGTCGGTGGCCCAGCTCATCGAGGGACTCGCCGGGCACGCACCGGCCCCGCCCGCGCCCACCGGGTCGCTGCGCGCCGCGACCGCCAGGGCTGCCCTGGCGTACGCCCGGACCTGTTACGACCACCTGGCCGGGCGGCTGGGCGTGCTGATGTACGACGCGCTGCTCGCCGACGGGCGGTTGGACCGGGTCAGCGGGCTTTCGCTGACCCCCGACGGGTGGGCGTGGGCGGCCGGGCTGGGCGTACCCGTGGACGTGCTGCGTGCCGCCCGACGCCCGGTGGTCCGTGACTGCCTGGACTGGACAGAGCGCCGGTCGCACCTGGCCGGTGCGCTCGGCGCGGCGCTCCGCCGCCGTTTCACCGAGCTGGGCTGGACCGCTGCGGGGATCGATCGCGCGGTCCGCCTCACCCCGACGGGCCGACCCGCCCTCGCCGCGACCCTGAACATCCCCGAACACACCCTGGCCTCCACCCCACCCCCGGAGGCAACCAGCGGCCGCGCCTGACCTCCGGCCGCGCCGGAGGCGGGCACTGTTCGGTGGGGGCCGAAGGGACGGGGTTCTACCGTCGGGCGATGACTGATGCCTGGCCTGTTGTTCCGCCCGCCGCCGGGACGCCGGCCTGCGGGCCGCCCGTCTTGGAACCTGACGGCTTCTGGTGGGTGACACGGCACGCCGACGTCCGGACGGCGCTGACCGACCCGGTCTTCCGGGTGCCCGCCGTCGACACCGGTCCGCCCGGCACGGTTGCCTGGCTGCGGGCCACGGTCAGCAGGTTCAGCCCGCCGGAGCGGCACGCTGAGCGCCGGGCGATCGGGGTTACCGCTCTGGCCGCGCTGGATCCCGACGACCTACGCCGGGAGGCGGCCGGGCTGACCGCCGCCGCCCTCGACCGGGCCGGAGACCGCCTCGACGTGATGCGCGAACTTGCCAGGCCGGTGCCGCTGCGGGTGCTGGCCGGTCGGCTCGGCTTCGGCGATCCGGTCGCCGCCGCAACGGCGGTCGAGGCCGTCGCGGCCGCATACCACCCGGGGGTCGACCCTGCCCTGCTCGGTCGGGCTGACCGGGCGGTGGCGGCGTTGCTCGTGCTCGCGGCGCCGACGCCGCCGGAGGTACGGGCGAACCTGATCGGTCTGCTGGTCCAGGCATGCGACGCCACTGCCGGCCTGATCGGCGCCGCAGCCCACCATCTGCTGCCCGCGCCCGCCCGCCCTCGGGCCGGCGATCCGCCGGGCTCGGGGACCGCCGAACTGCTGGCGGAGGTGCTGCGGCTCGACCCGCCGGTCCGGGCCACCCGTCGCGTCACCACCACGGGGGTACGGCTGGGTGGGCGCGATCTGCCGCCGGACAGCCCGGTGCTGCTCCGGTTCGACGCGGCCAACCGCGATGCGGCCACGTTCGCCGATCCGGAGCTCTTCCGGCCCGGCCGGCCCACCGGCCTGCTGACCTTCGGTGCGGGGGAGCGTGGCTGCCCGGGCGAGCGGCACGCCCTGGCCCTCGCGACCGGAGTGCTCGACGTGCTGCGTCGGCGCTGCCGGCCTACCCGCAGCGCTCTGCGCCACGAGCCGCACCCGACGCTGCGCGTCCCGACGATCCTGGAGGTGACCGGTCGATGAACGACCGACGTGCGGAGTTCCGCGCCCTGCACCGTGGCGACCGTCCGCTGCTGCTGCCCAACGCCTGGGACCACGCCTCGGCGGCGGCGCTGGCCGCGCGCGGTCACCCGGCGGTCGGCACCACCAGTCTCGGGGTCGCCGCGGCCGCCGGCCTCCCCGACGGCGTGGCGGCCACCGCGGCAGAGACCCTGGCCCTGGCCCGACGGTTGACCAGGCTGCCGGTGCTGCTGACGGTGGACGTGGAGGGCGGGTTCAGCGACGACGCGGCGGATGTCGCCGGCTACGTGGCCGAGCTGGCGGGACTCGGCGTCGTCGGGATCAACCTGGAGGACGGACGCGCCGACGGCACCCTCGCCGACGTCGACGCCACAGCGGAGAAGATCGCGGCGATCAAGGCGGTGCTGCCGGACCTGTTCGTCAACGCCCGCACCGACGCCTGGTGGCTCGGGGTGGACGACCCGCTGCCGCAGACCCTCGCCCGTGCCCAGGTCTACCGTGCCGCCGGCGCCGACGGGATCTTCGTGCCCGGCACCGTGCACCTGGCGACACTGCGGGTGCTCGCAGAGCGCCTCGACGTGCCGCTGAACGTGTTGTTCCAGCCGGGCGGGCCAGGGTTGGACGAACTGGGCCGGGCCGGAGCTGCCAGGGTCAGCACCGGCTCCCTGCTGTTCCGGGCCGCGTTGGGCGCCGCGCTGGCCACCGCGGATGCCGTCCGTACCGGCGGACCCACCACGCCGGCGGGGCTGCCGTCGTACGCCGAGGTGCAGGGTCTGGTGCCGACGGGCAGCGACTGACCGGTGCGGCCGGCCGTCGGCGGTCGCCAGGGCAGCGACTGGCCGGTGCGGCCGGCCGATGGCGGTCGCCAGGGCAGCGACTGGCCGGTGCGGCCGGCCGATGGCGGTCGCCGGTGGGCGGGGTGCTGGTCGGCGCCTTTGGAGCTGAGTCGTCTGCGACATCACCGACCGGTCGGTCGGCTGGCGGACAGCAGACGCCGGGCAGTCGGGTCTGAATCGTTCGTGATATCAGCTCCACAGGCACCACACACGGCCTCCTCGGCCCGTGAGCGAACCGCTGAACACCCTCCGGCGACTGCGGCAAACTGCTCCCTTCGGGGATGGATAGGAGAATTGTTCGGTCCATCCCGGGTCCTGCTGATTACGGTGTGTTTCAGGGCGATCCACCCAGTGCCGTGACCGGAGAAAGGGACCCGTCATGCGAGTGCCCAGCCGTAGCCCGGGACAGCGGCCCGGTCCGCCCGTGTCGCCCACCGCTCCGCCCCGCCGCCGGCCATCGGGAGCCAGCTCCGGCCGTGCCGCCGCAACCACCCCCGATCTGACCGCCTACCGGACGGCCGTCGCCGAATTGTTGATCGAGGTGGGCGCGCTGGCCGACGCGGCCAGCACGAGGGCCCGGCAGGTGCTCATCGACGAGCGACTGCGGGAGCCGGCGCTCGCCGCAGTTCTCGACGCCACCCCGCAGGGGCTGATCGGCGCGCGCGAGACGCTGCTGCTGGAGATGGCCCGCTACCAACCGAACGAACGCACCTCGGCGCGTGACCTCACCGCGCTGGTCCGGATCTTCCTGCTCTCCCGCATCGACGTGCTGTGGTGGCAGGACGCCCCGACCTTCGTCACCGACGACCAGGTCAACGGCAGCAGTGAGCTCGTCGACCTGGAATGGCTACGCCGCCGCGACCTGCTGCGCTTCCGCTACCAGGAGCAGCCCTCCACCATCCTGGGCCGGGCCGCGCGCGGGCTCGGTCGCCGGCTGCGGCCGAACGCCACCCCGCGCACCGCCGGGCTGCTGTTCCGGCGCGCCCGGCGAGAGGTGGTGGCGCTGCTCAACGACATCGGACGGGAGTTCACCGCGGCCGTGCCGCCAGCCACCCCGCCACTCTGGGTGACCAGCCTGGTCCGCAGCGCCGAGCACCAGTACCGGCTGCGCCGGCTGGGGTACGCCGCGATGCTGCCCAGCGGGCACTGCTTCGGCTACTCGATGGACGTCGAACTCGCCTGGTACGAGCGCTTCGGCGCGCGGGACACCCTCGCCGAACTGCTGCTGGCCCGGCAGGAGACCGGCGAGCTCAACGTGGTCGACGAGGGGCAGGCCTGGCACCTCTGTCTCGCGCCCACCGCCCGGCGCCGGCTGCGCCGCGCGTACGAGTCCGAGATGGGGGTGTGAGCCGATGTGCGGAATCGCGCTGAGCATCGGCCCCGAGGCCGACCCGGCGACCTTCCGGCGGATGCTCGCCGTCCTCGCCGCCCGCGGCGAGATCACCGAGACGCGGTGCGAGAACGGGCTGCTCGCCGGCACCCGCCGGTTGCGCGTGGTGGACCGGGAACGGGCCGTGCAGCCGTGGACGTCGGCCGACGAGCGCTGGCTGCTCTGCTTCAACGGCGAGATCTTCAACCATCGTGAGCTGCGGGCGCAACTGACCCGGCTCGGGCAGGAGTTCCGCACCGAGAGCGACACCGAGGTGCTGCTGGCCGCGTTCGAACAGTGGGGCGAGGCGGCGGTGAACCGGCTGCGCGGTGAGTATGCCTTCGCGGTCGTCGAGCGCCCCACCGGCCGGGTCTACCTGGCCCGTGACCCGCTCGGGGTGAAGCCGCTGTACTGGTCGCGCCGCCCCGGCTGCCTGCACCTCGCCTCCGAGGTCAAGGCGCTGGTCGGGCACGGCGCCCCGGTCGTGGAGGTGCCGCCCGGGCACCACGGCTGGGCGGATCCGGACGGGCACGTGCGCCTGCGCCCGTACGTCGACCTGCTCACCATCGGCGACGGGCTGCCGATCATCGACGACCCGGACGAGGCCGCCCTGCTCGTCCGTGCCGCGCTGAGCGACGCGATCCGGATGCGGGTGGAGACCGACCTCACGGTCGGCGTGGTGCTCTCCGGCGGGCTGGACAGCTCGTTGACGCTACGGCAGGTGCGGGACATGCACCCGGACTGCGTGGCGGTGACCGTCGGCGTCCCGGACAGCCCCGACGTGGCGTACGCGCGCCGGCTCTGCGCCGACCTCGGCGTGCCGCACGAGGTGATCGAGCTGCGCCCGCGTGACATCCGGCTCGCCGACGTGCGTGAGGCGATCCGGATCTCCGAACTGACGGAGTACGGCGACATCATCAACGCGGTGGTCTCGGTGCCGATCTTCCGGCGTCTGCGCGACCTGGGGGTGAAGGTGGTGCTCACCGGCGACGGCTCCGACGAGCTGTTCGGCGGGTACCCGATGTATCACCGGGTCGACCCGGTCGCGTCGCGTCGGCTCTTCCTGCACCGCATCCGCAACCTGTGCCGCACCGAGTTGCAGCGGGTCGACCGGGCCGCCATGGGGCACGGTGTGGAGGCCCGGGTGCCGTTCCTCGACCTCAGCGTGGTGGAGCTGGCGATGCGACTGCCGCTCAAGCTGAAGCTGCGCGACGGCCAGGAGAAGTGGATCGTCCGACGGGCCTTCGCCGACGTGCTGCCGGACTACATCCGACGCCGGCCGAAGAACCCCATGTCGTACTCCTCGGGCCTGCACGAGCGGGTCCGGCTGTACAAGCCGCTCTTCGCCCGGCTGCACCGCTCGTTCGGCTACGACCTGTTGGAGCCGGTCCGTCGCGACTTCGACAGCGTACTGACCCGTTGCGGTAACGACCTGGACCGGGCCATCGCCGACGGGCTGACCCGGCCCGACTACACGGTCCTGGAGCACGCCCGCGACCTGGTCGGCGCGGCCAGGTGGAACGCCGCGCCGATCGTCCGCCGACTGGTCGGCCCGCGCCCACCGCGGCGCTGAACGCTCAACTCACCAGGAGCAGCGCGCCGACCGCCGCGAGCGTGCCGGTGACCGCGAGCAGGCCGCTGGTCAGCACGAACCGCGTCACCGGCACCGCCACCCCGGCCGCCTTACATCGCTCGAACCACAGCAGGGTGGCCAGCGAGGCCCAGGGAGCGGCCAGTGGGCCCACGTTGGTGCCGATGAGCAGGGCCAGCAGGCGGGTCTCGTCGCCGGTCGGCAGCACCGACTCGCCGGCCAGATAGGCCGGCAGGTTGTTCACCCCGTTGGCGAGCAGGGCACCCGCTCCGCCGGCGCGTAGCGCCCCGGCCGTTCCACCGTCGGCGCCGAGCAGGCCGGCGACCAGGTCGTCCAGCCCGTACCGGCCGAGGGTCTGCACCACCAGGAACAGGCCGGTGACGAAGAGCAGCAACCGCACGGGCACCAGATGGGGTCGCAGCGTTGCGGGAGAGCGGATGGCGAAGCCGAGCAACACCAGGGCGACCGCGACGGTGGACGCGAGACCGATCTCCACTCCGGCGACGATGCCGGCGACGAAGAGCAGACAGCCGGCGAACGCGGTGCGGTACAGCACCGGATCGGAGGGGACCTGGCGGGCCGGTGGTACGAAGCGTCCGCCCGCCGGTCGGTCCCGCCGCCACCAGGCGTACCAGAGCAGCAGCATGGTGACCGCCACGGCGGCGAGCTGCGGCAGCGCCATCCGGGCCGCGTACGCCAGTGGCGCCAGCCCGACCCGGTCGGCGGCCAGCAGGTTGGTCAGGTTGGACACCGGCAGCAGCAGGCTGGCGGTGTTGGCCAGCCAGACCGTGGTGATCGCGAGCGGGCCGGCCGGCACACCCAGGCTGCGGGCCAGGGCCAGCAGCACCGGGGTGAGCAGCACGGCGGTGGTGTCGAGGTTGAGCACGAGGGTGGTCAGAGTGGCGAGGCCACCGCAGAGCAGGAACAGGACGGCCCAGCTGCCCCGCGAGGCGATGGCCAGGCGGCTGGCCAGCACGTCGAAGACTCCGGCCACGGCCGTCAGCTCGGCCAGCACGATCACGGTGCCGAGGAACAGCAGCAGGGGCATGATCCGGTGCAGGGTGTCGGCGGTCTCGGCGCGGGGCAGCAGCCCGCTCAGCGCGCAAGTCGCCCCGGCCACCGCGAGGACGACCGCCACCAGGTCGAGCGGGTGGAGACGCCAGCGTGCCCTCGGCTCGGGCGGGGCGGACGACGCGGCGGTGGCAACCTTCACGTCTGACGACGTTGGCACGGGGTCCGGTCCGCCGCACGCGCCGGCCCCTTCGTCGTGACCAGTCACACCAGTATGGGAACCGGACAAGCCTGCTTGCCGCGGTGGACAACCGTCGATCGGTCCCATAGCGTCCAACGGATATGCGGAGGACCCTGCCGGCCGTCACGACGGCCCTGCTGCTCGCCCTGACCGCCTGCACCACCGCCGGGTCCGGTGGTGCGCCCACCTCCCCGCCGGTCGGCATGCCGAACGCCTCCCGGCAGGACACGTCCCAGGCCGAGCGGACCCTGGCCAGCCTGCGCCGGGTGGACGACCTGCCGCTGTACGAGATGACCTACGTCGGGGCGTACGACCCGACGGCGGGCACCGACGCGGCCCCGGCCAGCCCGTTCGGTTGTTCGCTGTTCGTCGCCGGGGGCGACCCGGCCCGACCGTTGTTCGCCCGCAACTTCGACTGGGACGCCAACCCGGCCCTCGTGTTGCGGACCGACCCGCCGGACGGCTACGCGGCGATCTCGCTTGTCGACATCTCCTACCTCGGGGTCGGCGCGGACCCGACCGGTGACCGTCGACTGCTCGACGCGCCGCTACTGCCCTTCGACGGAATGAACGAGCGTGGCCTCGCGGTGGGGCTCGCCGCGGACGACGCGGCGACGGCCCGCGCCGAGCCGGGCAAACCCACCGTGGGCTCGGTGCGGATCCTGCGACTGGTGCTGGACCGGGCCGCCACCGTCGACGAGGCGGTGGCCGTGTTCGACAAGCACAACCTCGACTTCGACGGCGGACCGCCGCTGCACTACCTGCTGGCCGACGCGACCGGCGCGTCGGCGGTGATCGAGTTCGTCGACGGTGAGCTGCGGGTGGAGCGGGGTACGGGCGGCTGGCAGGCACTGACCAACGTGAAGGTCGCCGGGATTCCCGAGCAGCGCCGCCGCGAGGACCGTCGGTACGGGCAGATCGCCGCCGCGCTGACCGAGGCCCGCGGTGCGCTGGACGCGACCGCGGCGCACCGGGTGCTCGCCTCCGTCCGGCAGGGACACACCCGCTGGTCGGTGACGTACGGCCTGCGCAGCGGCGAGGTCCGGCTCGTCACGGCGACCGGCGGCGCCGAGCGGCGCTACCAGCTGCCGATGAGCTGATGTCCGGCGTCGTGGACGTGGCCGGGCCTGGCCCCCGAGAAGCGGGGACCGGGCCCGGCGTACCGCGTGGTGCCTACCAGCTCAGGTAGCTGGGCTGGGTCTGCACGTTGAGCTCCCGGTACCGGACCAGCTTCGCCGTCCAGGTGCGCCAGTCGTTGAGCTCCAGGACGTCCAGGCCCTTCACGATGTCGTTGGAGTAGATGTGGCCGTTGTAGTAGTACGCGGACCAGGCGCCACCCGTGACGAAACTCTCGGTCGAGAGCGGGCCGCGCTCCCAGAAGGCGATCTCCTTCGGGTTGGCCGAGTCGGTGAAGTCCCAGACCGAGATGCCGCCCTGATACCACGCCTGGACCATGATGTCCCGCCCGAGCACCGGGATCAGCGAGCCGTTGTGCGCCACGCAGTTCTCGGTGTCCGCGTTGTTGCGGGGGATCTTGTAGTAGCTGCGGAAGGTCAGCGTCCGGGCGTCACCGCGGCCGGTGATGTCGTAGATGGCGTCCGCGCCCCGGTTCGGCCCGATGGCCTCGTTGCAGGTCGCCGCGCCGCCGCCACCCAGCTCGTCGGTGAAGATCACCTTGGTGCCCGAGTTGTTGAACGTGGCCGAGTGCCAGAACGCGAAGTTGGTGGTGTCCCGCACCCGGTTGATCACGCGGGGCACCTCCCGGTTGCGGATGTCCAGCAGGATGCCGTCACCCATGCAGGCGCCGGCGGCCAGGTCCTTGTCCGGGTAGGCGGTGATGTCGTGGCAACCGGTGGTCGCCGAGCCGGTCTCGCTGCCCGGGAAGCCGCCGTCCGGGAAGAGGTTCGGCGTGGAGATCACGGCCGCGTCGGTGGGATTCTTCAGCGGCACCTTGATGATGGAGATGGAGTCGTGCGGCGGCTGGCAGTCCGGGAACTCGGCCCGCGGGCTGTACGACGAGACGTACAGGTAGACGGTTTTGCGGTCCTTGCCCGGCACGAGGGTGTGGGTGTGCGAGCCGCAGGCCGTCTCGACGGACTTGATGTACCGGGGGTTGGCCTTGTCCTTGATGTCGAAGACCTTGATGCCCTCCCAGGACTCCTTGATGTTGGCCCCCTGCGCGGTGCTGTTGCAGGAGTCGTCGCTGCGCGACGAGTCGGTGGAGAGGAAGAGCAGGTCACCGTGGACGGAGATGTCGTTCTGCGACCCCGGGCACAGCACCCGGGCCGTGACCGTCGGCGCGCTGGGCCGCGACACGTCGTAGATGACGAAGCCGTTGTAGTTGCCGGCGAACGCGTACCTGCCCTGGAAGGCGATGTCACTGTTGGTCGCGTCCAGCGGGGCGACCTTGGGCACGTTGGCGATCTGCCGGAGGTTGGGGCTGCTCACGATCTCGTCGACGCCGGGGATCGTGTTTCCCGCGGTGGCCACCGGGGCCGCCTGCGGCACGACCTGCGCGTTGCTTGCCGGTGCGACGAGGACGCTGGCGACGAGCAGGCCGGTCGCGGCGAGGCCCACGATCCGGAGTTGTCGTATCCGTGGCATGTGGAGTCTGATCATCGGCGAGTGCCCTTCGCAAGGGGGAGACGATTGTTGACACGTTACCGTCCGACGAAGAGCATCGATGTGACTGGTGTCACATGAGATCGTCTTCCTCAATGGATAGCATCGCGATGACCTCGATTCCAGGGAGTTGCCCATGACCAGTCGGCGTGCACGGACCCTGGCCATCGTCACACTGGCGCTCGTGCTGCCACTGGTGGCGTTCGTCGTCGCCCGCGCGGGGAGCGACTCCGCGAGGGGCACCGCCCAGTCGGTCTCCGCGCCCGCCAGCGCCTCGCCGACGGCCAGCCCCGTACCCACCGACCTGACCGTCATCGCGCCCGGCCGCCCGGGTGAGTCGGCGGCCACCCGCCCGGCCCACGAGGTCCGCGACGCCGGCCCCGCCCCGCACAACGCACTGGACGTGTGGTTCGTACGGATGATGATCCCGCACCACGCGCAGGCCCTGGAAATGGCGGAGCTGGCCCCCGACCGGGCCGCCAACCCGACCATCCGCGCCCTCGCCGACCGGATCCGGGCCAGCCAGGGGCCGGAGATGGGCATGATGCGTGGCTGGCTGCAGACCCGTGGCCTCCCCGCCGAGGTCCAGGGGCACGACCACGGCAGCATGCGCGGCATGCAGTCGCCGGAGGCGATGCGGCAGTTGGCGGCCACCCGCGGCGCCGACTTCGACCGGCTGTTCGTCCGGATGATGACCGAACACCACGAGGGCGCCATCGAGATGGCAACCAACCTGCTCAAGGTCGGCACCGACCTGACGCTCAGCGAGTTCGCCAACTCGCTCGCCACCGAGCAGACCGTCGAGATCGGCCGCATGCGCGAGGTCCTCGGCAGCTGAGAGCGGGGCCTGGCGCCTCCGCCACGTACGCTCGACGGACATCCGCCGGCCGGTCCCGTCGTCGTGTCCGGCTGCGGGACCGGCCAGCGGTGCCGGGTCTACAGGCGCTCGACCATCGGGCCGGAGCACCGGTTGCGGGTGTCGAACACGTAGCGGGCGTGCCGGGCCACCAGGTCGTAGTCGAAGCTGTCGTGGTCGGTGACCACGACCACCGCGTCGGCGGCCCGGACCTCCGACTCACTCAGGTCGACAGCGGTCACTCCGGCGGGGATCTGGTGCGCCTCGGCGTACGGCTCGACGGCGTGGACGTCGCCGCCGAGGGCCTGCAGGCGGCGGGCCACGTCGACCGCGGGGGAGTCCCGCATGTCGCCGGTGTTCTTCTTGTACGCCAAGCCGAGCAGCAGCAGCCGGGCGCCGTTGACCGACCGTCCGGTCTTGTTCAGCCCGGCCATGATCCGCTGTGCGACGTGCTCGGGCATCTCGTGGTTGATGTCGTTGGCCAGCTCGATGAACCGGAACTGCCGGCCCAGGCGGCGCTTCACCTGCCAGGACAGGTAGCACGGGTCGATGGGCAGGCAGTGCCCACCGACCCCGGGGCCGGGCCGGAACGGCAGGAAGCCGAACGGCTTGGTCTCGGCGGCGTCGATCGCCTGCCACACGTCGATGTCCAGGTGGTGCGAGAGCATCGTCAGCTCGTTGATCAGCGCGATATTGACCTGGCGGAAGGTGTTCTCGATCAGTTTGGTCAGCTCCGCCACCTGGGTGGAGTCGACCGGTACGGTGCGCTCCACGAGTCGCCGGTAGAACCCGTCCACCCGGGCCAGCGACGCCGGATCCACGCCGGAAACCACCTTCGGGGTGTTCTCCAGCCGCCAGGTCGGGTTGCCCGGGTCGATGCGCTCCGGGCTGTAGCCGAGGTGGAAGTCGCCGGGGCTCTGCAGCCCGCTGGCCGATTCCAGCAGCGGGCGCAATAGCTCCTGGGTGGTGCCCGGGTAGGTGGTCGACTCGAGGATCACCGTGCAGCCCGGCCGCAGGTACGGGCCGATGCCGACGCCGGCCTGCTCGACGAAGCTCAGGTCGGGGGTTCCGTCGCGCAGCGGGGTCGGCACGGTGATGACGCAGATGTCGAAACCCTCGGCGTCGGTGTACTCGGTGCTGGGGTGGTATCGCCCACTGCCCAGCGCCCGGCCCAGCCGGTCGGTGGGGATGTCCTCCACGAACGACTCGCCGGACGCGAGCCGCTTCACCCGGTCGACGTCGACGTCGAGGCCGATCACATCCAGCCCCGCCTCCACCGCGCGCATGGCCAGCGGCAGTCCGACGTACCCCTGACCGATCACGACCAGCTTCTCAGCGCTCACCCGGGCTCCCGCGGCAGATGGTGGAAATGGCCTGCTGAGAGCCTAGAGGGGTCTTCGGCGCCGTAAGTCCGTTTTGGTGATATCGGTACTGATGGGTCGTCGGACGACCACGACCGGGTCAGCTCAGCAGTTGCCCCGCCAGTGGCTCACCCGGCTCGACCGGCGGGTTGGACGGACTGCTCGTCGGCGGGTCGGGTGGACTGCTCGTCGGTGAGACCGTCGGCGGGGTGCTCGGCGGAGGTGACGTGGTGGCGCTCGCCGTGGGCGACGGCGAGGCGGCCGTCTGGCTGGGCCGCGGGCTCGGCGTCGCGCTGGTCGAGGCCGATGCGGAGTTCTGGGGGGCGGGCGGCCGGTTCGGCCGGGAAGGGTCCAGGGTGATCTGCTCGTTCGCCGCGGGCACGTCCACCGGACCGGTCGGCGCCACGCTCGGTGAGGTGGTGGGCAGCTTGACCGCCGGCGCGTCGGTGTCCCTCGCCGTCGCCAACGCCGCGCCCAGGCCGACCAGCGCGACCAGTACGGCCCCCACGGCACCGACCAGCGGGCCGCGCCGCCGCCGTCGGCCGCCGGCGGTCGTCGCCACGGCCGCACCGACGGGTCCGTCCGTACGCGTGCCCGGCCCGGCGTCGCGCAACGGGACCGAGGCCGCCAGCGCGGTGGGCGGCTCCCCGCCGGTCACCGCGGTCCGGGCGGCCTCGGCCATCGCCGCGCCGCTGGTGAACCGGTCGAGCGGATCCTTGGCCAGCGCCCGGGACACCAGGGCGCGGACCGCCTCCGGAATCTCGTGCGGCAGCTCCGGCGGCTCGTCGTCCAGGTGCCGGACGGCGACCTGGAGCGGGTTGTCGCCGGTGAACGGCGGGCTGCCGGTGAGACAGCAGTAGGCGACGGCGCCCAGGGCGTAGATGTCGGTGGCGCTGCTGACCGGCCGACCGGCGGCCTGCTCGGGGGCCATGTAGAGGGCGGTGCCCGGCACCGCGTTGGTGCTGGTGATGCTGGTGATGTTGGTGGAGCGGGCCACACCGAAGTCCACGAGCACGACCGTGCCGTCCTCGTGCACCAGCAGGTTGCTGGGCTTGACGTCGCGGTGCACGATGCCGCCGCGGTGCGCCGCGTTCAGCGCCTGGGCGGCCTGAGCCACGATCGACATCGTCTCGGCCACGTCGAGCCGGCCGGACGCCTCGATCCGCTTGGCCAGCGGCTCGCCGTCGACGAACTCCATGACCAGGTAGTCCGCCCTGCCGCCGTCGGGCAGGTCGTCCTCGCCGCAGTCGTAGACCTGGACGATGCCCGGATGCCGCAGAGCCGCCATAATGCGCGCCTCGGCCCGGAACCGGGCGATGAAGTCGGGGTCCGAGACCAGCGCCGGCAGCAGAACCTTGACCGCGACCTGCCGGCCGAGGACCAGGTCGGTGCCGCGCCAGACGTCGCCCATGCCGCCGGTGGCGACACGTTCGTCCAGGCGGTATCGACCGCTGAGCACGACCTCGGATGACAACACAGCAATACCGTACCCAGAGCCGTGCCGAAGGGTGCGCCTCGGCTGCTCGGCCGGGTGGTCCGTACCGTCCGATCCGTCAGGTCCGAGCCGTATGGACTGGACCACGGTGTGACGGCGCCGCGACGCGTTGTGACAAAAGCCGTTACATCGCAGTGTACGCCTGCCCGACGACGTTGGGCCGCAGCCTGGCGGTGCGGCCAACGTCCGCAGGTCACCCCGTGTTTCGGCCGCGCGCCACCAGGGTCGGTAGAGGATTGTCACCCTTCCGTGACATCGTGCTGACTTGTCGCTCCCGTCGGTCCCTCCTAGCGTTGACCCGGCTCGGGCGCAGCGCGTCGAACGATCGTTCCGGCGCTGGTCCAGGTGACCCGGGCGCCTCGGCCGCGGGCGGGATCGGATTCGGCGGAGGGCGGTACGGTGCGGAAGCTGATCGTGCCGACGGTCCGGGTCAAGCGGAACACCCCATCGCAGCGGAGCGGGTCGGGACGCGCCCGGCGGTCCGTGGGCCACGGATGAGCGGCGACCTGTCGGAGGCTGTCACCGCGGCGCAGGCCGGCAACGAGGATGCTTTTCGTCTCCTCTACCGCAGCCTCCAGCCCGGCCTGCTGCGCTATCTGACCGCGCTGGTCGGTGCCGACGCCGAGGACGTCGCATCGGAGACCTGGCTGCAGATATCCCGCGACCTGGCCACCTTCACCGGCGGCGAGTTCCGCGCCTGGACCGTGACCATCGCCCGCAACCGGGCAATGGACCACCTGCGCCGGCTCCGTCGCCGGCCATCGTCGCCGGTGCCCGTGCAGACGCTCGACGAGTTGCCGGGCGACGCGGACACCGCCGAGCGGGCCGGCGAGACGCTCGGCACCGAGCAGGCCCTGGCACTGATCGCCACCCTTCCTCCCCGGGAGGCCGAGGCGGTTCTCCTGCGGGCGGTGATCGGCCTGGACGCGGAGTCGGCCGGTCAGGTGCTGGGCCGCCGGGCCGGTGCCGTCCGGACCGCCGCGCATCGGGGCCTGCGGCGGCTCGCCGCGCTCCTGGAACGACAGGGCACGGCCGTGACGCCGGTCTCCGGGAAGGGCGTGGCGCCTCCGGTCGGTGTGGAGCCGACGTCGCCGCTCCGTCCGCGCCCGGGTCGGTCCCGTCGGACGTCGCACGCCGAGCCGGCGGACGGCTGACGTGAGGGGATTCCGGATGAACCCGTACCGGCCGGACCGGCGGGGGGACGCTGTCGAGACCGAACGACTGCTCGACGCGACCCGCGCCGCCCAGCCCGTCGGGACGGGCGCCGAGTCGGCCGAGGTGCGAACGACCGTTCCCGCCGCCGACCCGGTGGCCCGGCTGCTCGCCGCGGCGGCGGGTCCGGCCCGCCCGGGGGAGCTGACCGGCGAGGAGGCCGCGCTGGCCGGGTTCCGGGCCACCCGGGTCACACCGGCGTCCACCGCCCCGGGCCGGCCGCATCGCCGCCGGATGACAACCGGCGTGATGGCCTGGATCGGCGCACTGGCGGCCACCGCCACCGCCGGAGGCGCCTTCGCCGCGGTCGGCCTGGACCGGGCACCGGAGCTGCCTCCGGCGCCGGCGCACACCAGCCCGTCGTCCACCCCCACCCGGGTCGACGAGAGCCCGTCCGGCGACCGCACCGCGGCACCCAGCCGGTCGGCGCCGCCGCAACCGCCTTCGGCGTCCAGCACCCCGTCGGCCACTGGCACACCGCCCACCGGTGCATCCCCCGCCGGCACACCCTCCACCGGTACGGCGCCGGCCGGGAAGCTGCATGGGCAGTGCCGGGCATGGCTGGCCAAGAATCCCCGGCAGCGGGAGAAGGCGCTGCGTACGCCTGGCTTCCAGGACCTGGTGACCGCCGCTGGTGGCGCCGACGAGGTCGAGGCGTACTGCCGGCGGCTGGTGCCTGACGCGGTGCCGACCACATCGCCGAAGGTCACGCCGTCGCCGACCGGCGGGCCCGCCGCCCTGGGGTGAGGGTAGGGTCGCCGGGCGGTTCGTTCCCGCGTGCACCGGGAAATAGGTCTGTTAGACAGGGACTGGTGGCCCCGTTGACGCCCCGACGGTGTCGGGGGATCGGTCTACGGTGGCACAGTGTTCCGGAGCCGGCGTACGGAGAGGGGCCCCGACCCGTGGTGACGTCACCCGAGCTGGACCGCAGCGTCATTCTGCACGAGTCGGCCGCCGCAGGCCGGCACCTCGCCGGGATCTGCTTCAAGACCGGCCCACCCACCCACACCGGCGTCGAACTCGAATGGACCGTGCACGACGTCGCCGACCCCGCCCGACCAATCGACCCGGCGCGTCTGCGGGCGGCGCTGGGGCGACACACCCCCGTCACGCTGGACGCCACCAGCCCGGCCGAGCCGCTGCGATACGGCGGCGCGGTGACCGTGGAGCCGGGTGGCCAGGTGGAGATCTCGACCCCGCCGCGTCCCTCGGTCGCCGCGCTGATCCAGGCCACCGAGGCTGATATCGCCCAGGTCACCGACCTGCTGGCCGCCGGCGGGCTGATTCTCGGTCGCAGTGGCATCGACCCGCACCGCCGGCCCCGCCCGGTGGTGGACACCCCCCGCTACCGCGCGATGCGCGTCGCCTTCGACCGGCGAGGTCCGGCCGGCCGGACCATGATGTTCAGCACCGCCGGCCTGCAGGTGTGCCTCGACGCCGGCGAGCCCGACCAGGTCGCCGCCCGGTGGGCCGCGGCACACGCGGTCGGCCCGCCACTGCTCGCCGCGTTCGCCTCCGCCAACCGGCACGCCGGCAGGTCCACCGGCTGGGCCTCCGCCCGGATGGCCGCCTGGCTGGCCATCGATCCGGCCCGCACCCGACCGGTCTGGGCGGCCAGCCGCAACGACGAGGACCCGAGCGCCGCCTGGACCCGGTACGTGCTCGACGCGCCGCTGCTCTGCGTGCGTCGGCGCGGCCCGGACTGGACCGCGCCGCCCGGTGTGACCTTCGCCGACTGGCTGCACGGCGCGCTGCCCAGCCCGCCCACCACCGACGACCTCGACTACCACGTCAGCACCCTCTTTCCGCCGGTGCGACCGCGCGGCTACCTGGAGCTGCGCTACCTGGACACCCAGCCCGGCCCCACCTGGCGGCTTCCGCTGGCGGTGCTGACCGCGCTGTTCGCCGATCCGGGCACCGTCCGCTCGGCGTACGAGATCGGGGCGCCGGTGGCGCACCGCTGGTCGGGCGCGGCCCGGCGCGGCCTGGCCGACGCGGAGCTCGCTGCCGCCGCGGCGGCGCTGCTCGACCTGGCCCTGACGAACCTGCCCCGGTTGGACCTGCCGGACGGCATCCACGACGAGATCCAGCGAGGCGTGCGGCGTCGGCTGACCGCCGCGGAAAGGGGCGACCGGTGAGCGCGAGGAGTGAGCCGGGGTTGCGAGCCCCGCAGTCGCGAGCGGAGGGCGGTGCGGTGAGCGCGAGGAGTGAGCCGGGGTTGCGAGCCCCGCAGTCGCGAGCGGAGGGCGATGCGGTGAGCGCGAGGAGTGAGCCGGGGTTGCGAGCCCCGCAGTCGCGAGCGGAGGGCGGTGCGGTGAGCGCGAGGAGTGAGCCGGGGTTGCGAGCCCCGCAGTCGCGAGCAAAGGTCGATGCGGTGAGCGCGAGCACGACGGCGCAGACCGACGGGGAGCGGCTGCGCGGCAGGATCGCGGCGGAGCTGGCGCGGGCCCGGTCCCGCACGGCGCTGCTGACCGAGGCGGTCGACGACGCCGACCTGATGCGCCAGCATTCTCCGCTGATGTCGCCCCTGGTCTGGGACCTGGCGCACGTCGGCAACCAGGAGGAGCTCTGGCTGGTCCGCGACGTCGGCGGCCGCGAGCCCGTCCGGTGCGACATCGACGAGCTGTACGACGCGTTCAAGCAGCCGCGACGGGACCGGCCCGCGCTGCCTCTGCTGGCGCCGGCCGAGGCGCGCGCCTACCTGGGCACCGTGCGGGACAAGGTGCACGACCTGCTCGACGCGGTCAGCTTCACCGACCGGCCGCTGGTCGCCGACGGGTTCGCCTTCGGCATGATCGTCCAGCACGAGCAGCAGCACGACGAGACGATGCTCGCCACCCACCAGCTGCGCTCGGGGCCGGCGGTGCTGCACGCGCCGCCGCCGCCGGAGCCGACCGCCCGGGTCGGTGGCGAGGTGCTGGTGCCGGCCGGGGAGTTCAGCATGGGCACCGACACCGACCCGTGGGCGCTGGACAACGAGCGCCCTGCGCGCCGCGTCGACCTCCCGGCGTACGTCATCGACGCCGCCCCGGTCACCAACGCCGAGTACGAGGCGTTCATCGCCGAAGGCGGCTACTCCGACCCGCGCTGGTGGAGCCCCGAGGGATGGTCGCACCGACTCCAGGAGCAGCTCAGCGCGCCGATGCACTGGCGCCGCGACGGTGACGGCTGGGCGTACCGGCGCTTCGGCCGGTGGGATCGGGTGCGCGCCGACGAGCCGGTGGTGCACGTGTGCGCCTACGAGGCGCAGGCGTACGCGGCGTGGGCTGGTAAGCGCCTGCCGACCGAGGCGGAGTGGGAGAAGGCGGCCCGCTGGGATCCGGCGACCGGGAGGTCCCGCCGCTACCCGTGGGGCGACGACGACCCGACCGAGGCCCACGCCAACCTGGACCAGCGCCACCTGCGGCCGGCGCCGGTCGGGGCGTACCCGGCGGGCGCCTCGCCGCTGGGTGTGCACCAGCTCATCGGCGATGTCTGGGAGTGGACCTCGACCGTCTTCGACGGGCATCCCGGCTTCACGGCCTTCCCCTACCGGGAATACTCGGAGGTCTTCTTCGGCGCCGACCACCTCGTGCTGCGTGGTGGCTCGTTCGGCACGGACCGGGCCGCCTGCCGGAGCACCTTCCGGAACTGGGACTATCCGATCCGACGGCAGATCTTCAGCGGCTTCCGCTGCGCCCGCGACGCCAGCGCGGACGAGTCGCACCGGTGAGCCGCCGCGCGGCCGGCGGGCCGGCGGGCGGAGTGCGCTGATGTGTCGCCATCTCGCCTATCTGGGGCCGCCGGTCACCCTGGCCGAGGTGCTGTTCGACCCGCCGTACTCCCTGGTGCGGCAGTCGTGGGCGCCCCGCGACATGCGCGGCGGTGGCACGATCAACGCCGACGGTTTCGGCGTCGGCTGGTATCCGGGCGACGGCGACCCGGTGCGCTACCGGCGGGCCCAGCCGATCTGGGGTGACCCGACGATCGCGCAGCTCGCGGCGGTGACCCGGGCGGGCGCGCTGCTCGCGGCGGTGCGGTCGGCCACCGTCGGGATGGCGGTGCTCGACGGTGCCGCCGCGCCGTTCGCCGAGGGCCGGTGGCTGTTCAGCCACAACGGGGTGGTGCGCGGCTGGCCGGACGCCGTGGTGCCGCTCGCCGCCGGCCTGCCGGTGCGCGACCTGCTCACCCTGGACGCCGCCACCGACTCGGCCCTGCTGTGGGCGCTGGTCCGGCAGCGGCTGCGCGACGGCGCCGATCCGGCCGAGGCGGTCGCGCGGACGGTGGCCGACGTCGCCGCGGCGGCTCCCGGGTCACGGCTCAACCTGCTGCTCACCGACGGGCACACGGCGGTGGCCAGCGTGGCCGGGCACGCGCTGTCGGTGCGCGCGGCGGCGGGCTCCGTGCTGCTCGCCTCCGAGCCGCACGACGACGACCCCGGGTGGCGGCCGGTGCCGGAGGGGCACCTGGTCACCGCCACGGCGAGCGAGGTGCGGGTGAGCCCGCTGCCGACCCGGTGAGCCGCACCGGTCAGGCGCACGACGATGGACAGAGCAGAGAGGACACGAGAATGACCGCGGAGCCGCTGGAGATCTACCTCGAGGAGCGGGACCTGCAGCGAGGTCTGCGCGAGGACGCTCGGGCCGGGCTGAGCGCCGACGAGAAGTGGCTTCCACCGAAGTGGTTCTACGACGCTCGGGGCAGCGAGTTGTTCGAGGCGATCACCCGGTTGCCGGAGTATTACCCGACCCGGGCCGAGCGCGCCGTGCTGGCCGAGCGCGCCCCCGACATCGCGGCGCTGACCGGGGCCAAGACCCTGATCGAGCTGGGCTCCGGCTCATCGGAGAAGACTCGCCTGCTGCTGGACGCCTTCACCCGTCAGGGGGGTCTGGGCACCTTCGTCCCGCTCGACGTGTCGGTCAGCGCGTTGCTGGGGTCCACGGCGGAAATCGCCGCCGACTATCCGGAGCTGCGGGTCCGGGGCATCGTCGGGGACTTCACCCGGCAGTTGGACCTGCTGCCCACCGGCGGCCGCCGGCTGGTGGTGTTCCTCGGTGGCACCATCGGCAATCTCCTGCCGGCAGAGCGGGCCGAGTTCCTGGCCGAGATGCGCGCCGCGCTGGAGGTCAACGACTGGCTGCTGCTCGGCACCGACCTGGTCAAGGACCCGTCGGTGATCGTGCCGGCGTACGACGACGCGGCGGGCGTGACGGCGGAGTTCAACCGCAACGTGCTGCACGTGATCAATCGCGAGTTGGGCGCCGACTTCGACCCGGACGCGTTCGAGCACGTCGCCCTCTGGGACCCGGCCCACGAGTGGATCGAGATGCGGTTGCGGGCGACCCGGGCGATGCGGGTACGGGTGTTGGACCTGACCGTCGAGTTCGCCCCGGGTGAGGACCTGCGCACGGAGGTGTCGGCGAAGTTCCGACCTGCCGGGATCGCGGCCGAGTTGGCCGAGGCGGATTTCACCGCGAGTGAGTTCTGGACCGACCCGGACGGTTTGTTCGGGGTCACGCTGGCGCAGGCGCGGTGAGCCTGTCCACCCACCTCGACCGGCCGGCCCGATGATCGGTTAGGCTGGTCGCGCGAAGGGGAGTAGCCCCCAATGTCGTGGTCGACATACTGGTGCGTACCGCACCCGGCCACGCGGCCCCGGTTCCTCGGGGCGGGCGAGACCTTCGACCCAGGCTGTGGAGCCGGGTCGAGGGCGCCTCTTTCCCTCCTCCCGGCATGAGAACGGGAAGGACGTCATGGAGGGATTCCTCGCCGCGCTGGTGGTCAGCTTCGGCGTCATCTTCGTCGCCGAACTCGGGGACAAGAGTCAGCTGATGGCGCTGACCTTCGCCACCCGGTTCCGGACGATGCCGGTGCTCATCGGCATCACGGTCGCCACGGCGGTGGTTCATTTGGCGTCGGTCGCCATCGGCACGGGTCTGGGCGCCGTGCTGCCCACCGACTGGATCTCCCTGGTGGCCGGGGTGGCGTTCCTCGGCTTCGGCGCGTGGACGCTGCGCGGGGACACGCTCACCGAGCAGGAGAAGCGCAAGGCCGAGAAGACGAGCAAGACCGCGATCGTCGCGGTGTCGGTGGCGTTCTTCCTGGCGGAGTTGGGCGACAAGACGATGCTCGCCACGATCACCCTGGCGACCAAGTACGGCTGGTTCGGCACCTGGCTCGGCTCGACCGTCGGCATGGTGGCCGCGGACGCGTTGGCCATTCTGGTCGGCCGTCTGCTGGGCCGTCGGCTGCCGGAGAGGACGATCAGGTACGGCGCCGCGGTGCTGTTCGCCATCTCCGGCCTCTGGTTGATCCTGGAGGCGGTGAGCGAGCTGACCTGAGGGCCGACTACCCGCACCGGTGGCGGGTAACGGCCCTGGGTGGCACCGGCGGAACTGCTGCGCCACGGCGACGAGGTGCTGGTCGCCGTGGTGGAGGTCGCTGGCGCCGTGGTGATCTTCGTCGGCGCGGTCTGGGCGGCGGTGCGGTTCCTGGTCGAAGGGCTGCGACACCGCACCGCCGCCGTCTTCAACCCGATCCGGCTCACCCTGGGCCGGTTCCTGACCCTCGGCCTGGAGTTCCAGCTCGCCGCCGATGTGCTGCGCACCGCCGTGTCCCCGTCGTTCACCCAGATCGGTCAGCTGGCCGCGATCGCCACGATCCGGACGGCGTTGAACTACTTCCTGGGCCGGGAGATCCGTCAGGAGCAGCGGCAGGTGGCCGAGGGGGAGTCCCGGTCGTGATGGCTGCCCTGGTGACGGCGGTCACCGCGCTGGCACTGACGGCGGGGTTGGTCACCGTCCTCACCACCGGGGCCGTCCGTACCGCGATCCGGGTCCTGCTGGACCTGCTGACCGCGGCCGGCCTGCTCCGGCTCGCCGGTGGGCCGGGTTGGACCGACCTGGCCAGCGCGGCGGCGATCGTCGCGCTGCGTCAGTTGCTCGGTGCCGCCTTGGGCGGGGCAGCGCCCTGGTCACGCCGACAATCTGCGCCGCCCTGCGCCACGGACGGCCACCACCTACCGTTGGCGGTACCAGGCAGAACAGGCGAAAGCGGGAGATGACCAGATGAGCCGGCACGACGAACCGAACGAGTACGGCTATTCCGGCGGTGCCACCGCTCCCGAGCCGCCGACCGGCGGGAAGCCCGACGAGCAGGACCTCGCCGAGGAGGTGGCGGTGCCCGGCGACGACCTCACCGCACCGGCGACCGACGCGTTGGCCGACGAGTCCGAGAAGCGGCGGGACACCGGTCGCGGGCGTTGACGAGCGCGACGCCGAGCAGGTGTCGGCCGGTCCCGCGCGGTCACGGTGATCAGCTGTCGCCTCCGCGCTGGTAGATGTCGGGCACACCGTCGCCGTCGGCGTCCAGCCGCTCGCGCTGCGCCACCCGGCGGTACACGGCGTTGCGCCGGATCAGCACGGGTGCGGCCAGCCCGGCGGAGATCATTGAGCCGACCAGCACGGCGGCCTTGACCCGGTCGTCGGCTGTGCTGCCCGCACCGAAGGCCAGGTCGCCGATGAGCAGTGCGACGGTGAAACCGACACCGGCCAGCAGTGCGATCCCGAGCAGGTCGGCCCAGCTGATGTCCTCGTCCAGTTCGGCGCGGGTGAACCGGGCCAGCAGGAAGGTCGACCCGAAGATGCCGATGCTCTTGCCGAAGACCAGGCCGGCGGCGATGGCGATCACCACCGGGTCGGTCACCAGGGCACCCAGGTCGGTGCCGCGCAGCCTTACCCCGGCGGCGAACAGGGCGAAGATCGGCACCGCGAAGCCGGCCGACACCGGCCTCCAGCGGTGCTCCAGGTGTGCGGCGAGGCCGCCCGCGCCCCCGCTGCCGGTCGGCGCGGTGCCCGCCCGTTGGCGGCCGGCCAGGACCGGCACGGTGAAACCCAGCAGGACGCCGGCCACCGTGGCGTGGACGCCGGAGGCGTGCACCAGGGCCCAGGCGGCGGTCGCGAGTGGGATCAACACCCACCACCGGGTACGCCCGCGCTGCACCAGCAGGGCGAAGAGCCCGATCGGCGCCAGCGCGGCGAGCAGCGGCACGGGATCGAAGTTCGCCGTGTAGAACACCGCGATGATGGTGATCGCGAACAGGTCGTCGACAACGGCGAGGGTGAGCAGGAAGGCGCGCAGGCCCTGGGGCAGGTGCGAGTTCACCACCGCGAGCACGGCCAGCGCGAAGGCGATGTCGGTGGCGGTCGGGATCGCCCAACCGCGTAGCCCCTGCCCGCCCGTCGTGAGGACCACCGCCGCGTAGATCAGCGCGGGCAGCAGCATCCCGCCGAGGGCGGCGACGACCGGCAGCGCGGCGCGCCGCGGGTGCCGGAGTTCACCGGCGACGAACTCCCGCTTGAGCTCCAGGCCCACCACGAAGAAGAAGATGGCCAGCAGGCCGTCCGCGGCCCAGGAGGCCAGGTCCAGATCGAGGTGCCAGCGCGTCCCGCCGGGCCACGGCACCCAGTGACCGAGACGGGTGTACGAGTCGACCCACGGGGAGTTCGCCCAGATCAGCGCCAGCACGGCGCCGACCAGGAGCAGGGCGCCACCGACGGTCTCGGTGCGCAGCACGTCGGCCAGGTGGCGCGCCTCCGGCCATGAGGATCGCGAGAAGAGCCGTGGCCGGTCGGGCTGCGGGGTGCGGTCGGTCATCGGCGGCGTTCACCTCGGGGTGTCGGGACGGCAGGGGACCACCCGCCGACCAGACTTCCCGGCACACCGTTGCCGACCCTACCCGGGCTGCCCGGTCGCGGCGGCCGCAGGCCCGATCGGACGCTGCCCGATCGGCTGTCGACTTTTCCTCGATGTCGCCGCTGCCGATCGGGCGTTTCTCGGGTTGGTCATTCGAGCGCACATGTTTGCCGCCGAAAATACGCAACTCGGGACATAACCCGCATGAACCGCTTTAATGGTTTCACGAGTTTAAGACGACCTTGGGGGTTTTCGTGAAGTTTTTTGGCGTAACCGGACAGGTACGGGGGCGTGCCTGATGGACCTGCTCCGCCAATTGCGCCACGTGCGACGGCACTGGTGGGTTCCGCTGGTCACGGTCATGGTGGCCCTGGGCGTCGCGGCGTTCCTGACCGTACGGGCCCAACCCCGGTACGTCGCCTCGGTGACCTTCTTCGTCACCACCCCCAACCAGGGTGTCACCGACGCCTACCAGGGTGGACTCTTCCTTCAGCAGCGCGTCAAGTCCTACGCCGACCTGCTCAGCAGCGACCGTCTGGCCCAGAGCGTCGTAGCGGAGAACCCGGTCGGGCTCACCGCCGACGAGGTGCAGCGTCGGGTGAGCACTTCCACCGAGACGGGCACGGTCCTCCTGCGCGCGTCGGTCACCGACACCGACCCGACCCGCGCGTTGCGGGTGACCGAGACGCTCGCCACGAAGTTCGTCGAGCTCGTGCAGAGGGTCGAGACCCCGCCCGAAGGCAAGGCGCCGATCAAGATCGAGGTGGTCAGCGGTCCCCGGGTCAGCGCCAGCCCCGTGTCGCCGAAGCCGGTGCGGAACCTCACCCTCGGTGGCCTGATCGGCCTGTTGCTCGGCGTCGGCCTGGCGATCCTGCGTGGCGTGGCCGACATCCGGCTGCGCGACGCCGCCGGCCTGCAGAGGGCCACCGGCAGTCCGTTGCTCGGTGAGATCCCGTTCGAGAGCAGCGCCCGTACCGCACCGCTGATCATCGGCGACGCCGCGACCTCGGCGCGCGCCGAGGCCGTTCGCAAGCTGCGCACCAACCTGCGCTTCGTGGACGTGCACGAACCGGCCCGCGTCATCGCCGTCACCAGCGCCCTGCAGGGCGAGGGCAAGACCACGCTCTCCTGCAACCTGGCCATCGCGCTCGCCGAGGCGGGCTGGCGGGTGCTGCTGGTCGACGCGGACCTGCGTCGGCCCAAGGTCGACGAGTACCTGGGTCTGGACGCCGGGGTCGGCCTCACCGACGTTCTGGTCGGCGACGTGCAGGTCGGCGACGTGGTGCAGCGCTGGGGGGACAAGTCCCTGCTGGTGCTGCCGAGCGGCTCCGCCCCGCCCAACCCGAGCGAGTTGCTCGGCTCCAAGGCGATGGCGGACCTGCTGTTGGCGCTGCGCGAGTCGGCGGACATCGTGATCATCGACACCGCGCCGCTGCTCGCGGTGACCGACGGTGTGGTGGTGGCCGTGCAGGCCGACGGTGCGCTGCTGGTGAGCCAGCAGGGCCGTACCTCACGGACCCAGGTGGCCGCGGCGGCCCGCTCCCTGCACTCCGTCTCGGTCCGGTTGCTCGGCTGTGTGCTCAACATGGCCAAGGTGGCCAAGGCCGAGGCGTACCAGTACGAGGCCTACCGGGTGGTGACCTCCACGGCGAAGCCCTCGGCGCCGGCGGAGCGGGCCACGTCCGCCCGGCACAGCGAGGACACTCAGACCAACGGCGTCAGCGACCGTACGCAGGAACTCACCCGGTTGCCCCGATGAGCGCGGCGAGGGGTCGCAGCGAGCGTTCGATCTCCTCGGCGCAACGTCGAAAGTCGGCGGCGGTGCCGCCGATCGGGTCCGGTAGGTCGTCCGCATCCCCGGCGGCGGGTTGCAGTCGCCCCCGGGCGTGGGCGGCGGCGGCGACCGCGGCCCGCAGCGGGTCGTCCGCCGATCCGTCGGGAGGCTCCGCCGCGGCGGCCAGCCGGCCGAACTGGCGCAGAGTGAACGTCCGGTGCAGCGCGGCCGGCGTCAGCGCGGTGCACACCGAGCGCTGGCGCCGGGTCGCGGTCAACACCAGCGTCGCGTCGGCCAGATACTCGGGACGCAACCTCCGGCTGCGGAACGCCGCCGGCTCCGCGCCGCTCTCGGTCGCGATCTCCATGGCGTACGGGTGCATGCCCAGCCCGTCCACCGCGTCGGTCCCGGCGCTCACCACGACCACCGGCCGATCGGCGAGCATCCGGCGCGCCAGGTACTCGGCCATCGGCGATCGGCACAGGTTGGCGTGGCAGACGAACAACACGTGGTCGGCCATCGGGGCCCCTCTCGTCGGTACGGACGCCAGCGGCCGCACCGCCGGGGCGGTGCGTCGGCGCCGGCGGCCGCGCAGGGAGGGGTTGTCGGCATCGTACGCGGAGCGGGTGCCCGCTCGCCGTGCTGCCGCGCCGACGGACGCCGATCGGCAGTGGACGGCGGTGACGAGGTGAGGATCGGCATCCTGTCCTACCATTTTCCGCCCGAGCCGGCGTTCATCCCGGGCAGCCTCGCGGAGGAGCTGGCCGCGCGTGGGCACGAGGTCCGGGTGCTCACCGGATTTCCGGACTATCCCGGTGGTCACGTCTACCCGGGCTGGCGGCAGCGCTGGCACCACCAGACGCACAGTGAACGGCTGACCGTCCGGCGGGTGCCGCGGTACTCCGGCCGTCCCGGGTCCACCGGCGTCCGGATGGCCAGCTACCTCTCCTTCGCCGGCAGCGCGACGCTGGCCGCGCGCCGGTTCCTGGGCGACGTGGACGCGCTCTACGTCTTTCAACTGCCGGCCACCACGTTCGCCACTGCCGGTGTGCTCCGGCTGCTCGGGCGGGTACCGGCGGTGCTGCATGTGCAGGACGTCTGGGCACGCGACGGTGCCGACGAGGCCGGCGACGGGCGCTGGGCGGCGCGGATGAGCACCGCGATGACCCGGATCTACCGGTCCGCGGCGCTCGTCGCCGTCGCCGCCCCGTCGATGCGGGATCTGGTCGTCGCCGCCGGCGCCGACCCGGCCCGGGTCCGACTGGTGCTGAACTGGACCGACGAGCGGATCTTCCACCCGGCGACGCCGGGCGCGGCGGCCCGCGAGCTGGTCCGCCGCGACGGTCGGTGCGTGGTGATGCACGCCGGCACCATCGGCGCCCGGCAGGGTCTGGAGACGGCCGTACGGGCCGCAGCGGCGCTGGATCGGACCATGGAACTGGTCCTGGTCGGTTCGGGCTCGGACGAGCGGCGGGTGCGGGGGCTCGCCGCGGAGCTGGGTGCCGAGAACGTCCGCTTTCTGGAGCGGCGGTCTCCGGTCGACATGCCCGAGCTGTACGCCGCGGCCGACTACCAGCTGGTCATGCTGCGCGACCTCCCGGAGCTGCGCGGCACGGTGCCCGGCAAGCTGCAGGCCGCACTCTCCTGCGCGGCACCGGTGGTGGCCTCGGCCGGCGGGGACACCGCCGAACTGGTCGAACGTGCCCGAGCCGGCCTGTCCTGCCAGCCGGAGGACTGGGCCGCGCTGGCAGACCGGTTCTGGTTGGCCGCCACCATCCCGTCGGCGACGCGCGTCGAGATGGGTCGCCGGGGCCGGGAGGCGTACCTCCGGGAGATGTCGCTGCCGGCCGGGGTGGACCGGGTGGAGCGGCTGCTCCATGAGGCGGCGGGTCGTTTCGCTGAGCCCGCCGCCGAGCCGCGAGGCGACCTCACGTAACGGACGAGAAATGCCATAACGGTACGAGCTTCGCTGATGCGTGCTAAGAACGTCAGGGATATCGGGCCTTCTGTCCGAATCCAGGATCGGGAGTGTGGTGTGACGGAGGTAAGCGAACGACCGCGCCGGCGGCGAAGCCGTTCCCGGCGTCGCCGGCGGACCCGACTGCGCCGCGCCCTCCTTGGCGCCCTGGTGGTCGGCTCGCTGCTGCTGGCGACCGGCGGATGGATCGGCTTCCGTGGCTGGCAGGCGCGAACCCACCTGCTCAACGCCGCCGGCCTGGCCCGCGAGTTGAGTTCCCAGGTGATCGGCGGAGACAGCGACCGTGCCCTGCGCACCCTCGCCGCACTACAGGAGCAGTCCGGTGCGGCCCGGGCCGCGACCGCCGACCCGGGCTGGCAGGTCGCCCGGCGTACCCCGATCGCCGGCGACGACCTCGACGCGGTCCGGCGGATCGCCGAGGCCATCGACGATCTGGCCCGCCAGGCGTTCCCGGCGCTGCTGCGCACCGACCTGACCAGCCTGGTGCCCGCCGAGGGCCGATTGGACCTGACCCGGCTCAGCGCGGTCTCCGGCGAGCTGTCCCGAGTCGACGACGCGGTGCAGCGCACCCGCCGGGACCTGGCGACGGTACCCGCCGACCATCTGGTGAGTCAGATCCGGCAGGCGCTGGGCGACCTGCGCGGCGAGATCGACCGACTGGCCAGCCTCACCTCGGCGGCCGACCAGGGCGCGCGGCTGCTGCCGCCGCTGCTCGGCGCGAGCGGCCCGCGGCGGTACCTGCTGGTGTCGCAGAACCCGGCCGAACTGCGCGCCACCGGTGGCATGTTCGGCGCGTACGCGATGATCGAGGCCGACAACGGCACGGTCCGGATGGGCAAGCAGGGCAGCAGTGCCTCGCTCGGCCAGTTCACCCCGCCGCTGAAGGTGCCCGCTGAGACCCGGGCCCTCTGGACCGACCTGCCCGGCATCTATCCCGCCGACGTCAATCTGACCCCGCACTTTCCGACCGCGGCCGCGCTGTACCGGGAGATGTTCCGCCGCAAGACCGGCACCACCGTCGACGGTGTGCTCGCCGTGGACCCGGTGGTGCTGTCCTACCTGCTCAAGGCCACCGGCCCGGTCATGGTGCCCGGCGGCGTCCCGCTGGCCAGCGAAAAGGTCGTCCAGACCCTGCTCAACGAGACCTACCAACGGCTGGACACCGAGCAGCAGGACGAGTTCTTCGCGGCATCCGCCGCCGCGGTCTTTGACGCCTTCTTCAAGAAGAATGTCAACTCGAAGGTGTTGTTGTCCGCATTTGACCGTGCTATCACTGAACGCCGGATATTGTTCTGGAGTGCCCGACCGGAAGAACAACGGACCATCGGCGACAGCCGGATGGCCGGGACGCTTCCGGAGCAGGACACCGTGCCGACAGTCGGTGTGTTCCTCAACGACGGCAGCGGCGCGAAGCTCGGCTACTACCTGCGGCCGGCGGCAAACCTGATGGTCGGCGAGTGCCGACCGGACGGCCGCCGTGAGCTACGGCTGCGGGTGACCCTGCGCTCCACCGCGCCGAAGTCCGGTCTCACCAAGTCGGTCCTCGGCCTCGGCCTGGCGGGTGACCCGTACACCGCTCGCACGTTGGTGTCGGTCTACAGCCCGGCTGGCGGGAGCGTGCTCGGTGCCCGGCTCGACGGGACGGAGACCCCGCTGGGCAGCGGCACCGAACGACGTCGGCAGGTCGCCACGGCCAACGTCGAGGTGGGCCCCGGCGCCGAGCGGGCGTTGGAGGTGACGGTCCTGACCGCCAGGACCAGTGTCGGGCAGGCCGAGTTGCGGCTGACCCCCACCGCCAGCCCGTGGACCACTCAAGTTCATTCCGCACCAAGCTGTGACCAGTAGGAGGGAACCAATCATGCGGCTATCCCGCATCATCATGGCGCTCACGGTCGGCCTGGCCGTGGTGGCCGTGCCGACTGCGGCGGGGGCGGCGCAGCCGCAGCCGCAGCCGACGCCGACGATCACGGGCGCGCCTCAACCGCCGCCGTACTCGCCTCAGCAGGCATCGCTGACGCTGAGCCGGACGACCATCGTGCTGGGCGAACCGGTGACGCTGATCGGAACCAACTTCGGCCCGAACGAGACCGTCGACATCGTGGTCACGGTCAACCCGCTCGCGTCCGCCCGGCTCGACGGTCAGTCGGCACGGCGCAGCGACGGTTCGACGGTCGCGCTGGCCGCGGTCGCGTTCCAGCGAGCCGCCGCGTTCAACCTGACGGCGACGACCGACGCCAGTGGACGCTTCGAGTTGACCTACCGCCCCGAGACGGAGGGGAGGTTCGTGTTCAACGCCACCGGCCGTGAATCGGGTCGTACCGGCACCGCGACGCTGACAGTCCTGCGCAACGCGCCGCAGCCTCCGCCGCTGCCCGTCACCGGCAGCAGCCTCGACACGCCCATGAAGGTCGGCGGTGGCCTGGTCGGTGCTGGCGCGCTCATGCTCCTGCTGACCCTGGGCTGGCGTCGCCGCCAGCGCTTCAGCGGAGCCGCGCACTGATCCGTACCGTCACCGGGCAGTGCCCGGATGCACCTCAGGCTGGCGCTCGTCGGAACGACTCCGACGGGCGCCAGCCCTTCTGTGATCGCGTCTCCTGGTCGTGGGGTCAGACGGTTGGTGGGGTTAGGTGGTCGGTGTCGGTGTCGGTGTCGGTGTCGGGTTCGTGGGGGGTGGGGTGGGGCCCGCCGTGCCCGGCTCCGGGCGGTCAGGCTTGATCCCTGCGCCGGGCACGGCGGGCCCCACCCCGGTCGGTGGTCGCCGTCGTGCGTGTGTGGCGCGCCTGCCCGTTGTCGGTTGATGGTCGCCGTCGTGCGTGTGTGGCGCGCCTGTCCGTCGTCGGTTGGTGGTCGCCGTTAGTGCGTGTGTGGCGCGCCTGCCGTTCCTGGTCGGTGGTCGCCGTCTTCGGGCCTGCCCAGCCCGCTGGTTGAGTGCGGCGGGTGCTCGGGTGCTCGGGTGCTCGGGTGTTCGGGTGTTCGGGGCGGGGTGACTGTGCTCGGCGTCGGGAGTCGGTCCGGTGGCGGTCGCTGCGGTGTGTGTGATGCCTGTGTGGCATAAATATGCCTGGGTGGCATCACGGGTTTTGTCGACTCCGATCGGATTGCGTCCCGGTGCGGTGGTCGATCCGGCGTCGAGTGAGTCGATCACCGGCAGGTCGGCGCGTGACGCCCGCCTGATCAGGCGGCCTGACCAATGATGTCGGGTTTGCGATGCTCTGGGGTATGGTCGGGCGCACTCGCCGGCCGGAATGATGGCTGGCCGGGGGTCGTTACATACCCTGACGATCGCAGCACCACGGCCCGCCTACGGCTCGCCTGCCTGACCGGTCACCGGTTGGAATGCTGGCCCCCGCCCGGTCGTTACCGTCCCCACGAACGACCCCCCGATCACCGCCTGGATGAGGGTGGCGACGGGATGGGCCACCCCCGGAATGACGGCGGCCCGCCGGTCGTTACATCTGGACCCGCCGCCACGAGCCCTCTCGGAGGCCGCCGACCCCGGCGCCACGAGCCGCCCGCCCGTAGGTCGCCGACCCCGACGCCGAGCCACCGTAGGCGTCGACCCCCCCCGAAGACTTTCCTATGCGCCCGGACGAGGTGCTCGCACCCGGCTCGCCGTTCCCCCTTGGCGGTTGGGTGTCCTTACCCCCGAAGGAGCTTCCCCCATGAACACGATCATGCGTAAGAGTGTGCTGTCTGTTGCTGGTCTCGCGTTCGCCGGTGGTGTGTTCGCCGGTCCGGTCGCCGCCCACGCCGCCACCCCGGTCGACGGCAAGCCCGTCGCGGTCGCGGTGCAGGCCCCGAAGCCTCAGGGTGACCAGTCGCGGATCGCCCTGAACGGTGAGCAGACCGGTAACGCCAAGGCGATCATCGCCGCCACGAAGAAGGCCGGTCTGCCCGAGCGGGCCGCGGTCATCTCGATCGCCACCAGCCTGCAGGAGTCGAAGTTGGACAACCTGGGCCACCTGGGTGACGCCAACGACCACGACTCGCTGGGCCTGTTCCAGCAGCGCCCGTCCTCTGGTTGGGGCACGCCGGAGCAGATCACCGACCCGGCCTACTCCACCACCGCGTTCCTGAAGGGCCTGCGGCAGGTCGACGGGTGGCAGGACATGGCGTTGACCGACGCCGCGCAGACCGTGCAGGTCTCGGCGTACCCGGATGCGTACGCCCAGTGGGAGCAGCAGGCCACCGACCTGGTGCACCAGCACTGGAACAGCTGACCCACCACAGCACCACCGCGTGACGCTGGCCGGCACCCGTTACGGGTGCCGGCCAGCGGTCAATCTTGGACAGTTTCCGTTATCCGCTAACGGTAACTGTCCAAGATTTCGAGGGATGACTGACGAGTCAGCGGTGGCCACGGTGTACCCCCGGGATGTTCATTCGGGGTGTCTGTGGGTGCGCAGGATGTCGATCAGCGCGGCGATCAGTGCCAGGGCGATGATCCCGGTCGCCAGCAGAAGTGACTGTTCGAACGCCTTGGTCCAGTTGCCCCGGTTGTCGGCCAGCGAGGAGAAGAACGTCGAGCCGACGGCGGCGATGCCGGCCGCGGCGCCGATCCGTTGGCCGGTCTGGAGCATGCCGGCGCCGCTGCCCGCCTGGGATACCGGGACCTGGGCGAGGGTGAGCGTCTGGTTGGGGGCGATCACCAGCCCGCTGCCGAGGCCCGCGAGGAGCAGCGGGCCGGCGGCGACCCAGGGCGCAGGTGCGTCGGGCGCGAGGCGCAGTGCGACCACTGTTCCAGCCAACCCGATCACCACGGCGAGCAGACCGATGGCGACCAGTGGCCGGCCGAAGCGGTTGACGATCCGTCCGCCGAGCACGGCGGTGGCCGCCGAACCGAGGGCGAACGGTGTGATGGCCAGGCCGGCGACGAGCGCGCTGTAGCCGAGGCCGTTCTGCAGGAACAGGGTGAAGATGAAGAAGATCGCGGTGAAGCCGCCGAAGTAGACCAGCGCGACGAGCGACCCCAGGGTGTACGACTGGAAGCTGAACAGACCCAGGTCGAAAAGCGGTTCACTGCGCCGGCCGTACCACCGCTCCCAGAGCCCGAAGGCGACGAGCACGGCGAGACCAGCCGGTATGAGTGCCCACTTCCACGGGGTGTGCCACTGCTGCTCCTGCACCAGCGGCAGCAGGATCAGCAGTACGCCCACGCCGAGCAGCACCACGCCGACCGGGTCGAGCCGGCGCCGGCTCGGCTGGCCCTCGGGGCGGCCGGGCAGCAGCCGCCAGCCGAGGATCGCGGCGACGATGCCGACCGGCACGTTGACGAAGAACACCCACCGCCAACCATGCTCCTCGCCGCCGATGGCGATGAGCAGCCCGCCGAGCAGTGGCCCGACGGCGGTGGAGATACCGATGGTGGCGCCGAGGATCCCGAACGGGCGGGCCCGTTCGGGCCCGCGGAACAGCTCCTGGATCAGCCCGATGACCTGGGGGTTCACGATTCCCGCCGCCGCGCCCTGCAACAGTCGCGCGGCGACCAGCCACGTCGGGGAGGTGGCCAGGCCGGCGAGTGCGCTGGTCGCGGTGAACAGGGCGATGCCGAAGACGAACGCGTTGCGTCGTCCGCGGGCGTCACCGAAGCGGCCGGCCGGCACCAGTACCAGGCCGAAGGTGAGCGCGTACCCGGAGAGCACCCACTGCAGGTCGCTCGGGGAGGCGTGCAGCGCACGGTCGATGGACGGCACCGCGACGTTGACGATGCTCACGTCGAGCAGCGTCATGAAGGCGGCGACCAACCCGACACCGACGCCCTGCCAGCGTCGCCGATTCTCCGCCGCGTCGATGGGCCGCGGCGCCTGGCCCGCGCTCATCGAGCCCCCCGTTGACTGTTGATCACGCATTGCTCACCGCTACCCCGCAAGCGGGGGGCGAATCGTCGCGGGTGGTTCCGTGATCACGCCATCTGGCGGGCGCAGAACCGTGGACCGAAGTCGAGACCCGCCATCGGGGAGTCCTCGCGGTGCAGCAGGCCCTTCTCGGTGAGCTGATGCAGCGGTGTCTCCACCTGCTCCTCGTTCAGGCCGGACTCCTCGGCGATGAGGTCCGGGTAGGGGACCTGTCCGCGGGCCTCGAGTGCGGTGACCGCCTGGTACACCCGTTGCTCGACCTCCGACAGTTGCACCTGCTGCATGATCTCCTCCTTCATTCGTCCGCCCTTTGCGCAGACGGTTGCGCCGCGTCGGTTACCCCCTGGGTGACCGAAGATGCCCACTCGATCGGGGGGTCGGGTCAGGCGCGCGCGACGTACCGTCCGGGGCCGCCGGGCGGGGTGTGCCATAGGCTGCACCCGTGATCGTCTGGGATCTCGTCGTCGTCGGCGCCGGCCCCGCCGGGCTCTCCGCGGCGCACGTCGCCGCCCGTGCCGGCCTCCGCACCCTTGTCGTCGAGCGGGCCGCGCACCCGCGGTACAAGACCTGCGGCGGTGGCCTCATCGGCACGTCGCTGGCCGCGGTGCGGGACCGGATCGAGGTGCCCGCGCACGACCGGGTGGAACGGGTGACGTTTACCCGGGACGGCCGCCGGGAGTTCACCCGTCGGCACGACGGTCCGGTGGTGACCATGGTGCGCCGCGAGGAGTTCGACGACCGGCTGCGCGCGGCGGCGGTCGCCGCGGGGGCGCAGGTGCGTGAGCGGGTGGCGGTCCGCGCGATCGAACAGGACCCCGAGGTCGTACGCCTGCGGCTGGCCGACGGTACGACGCTGGCGGCGCGTTCGGTGGTGGGTGCGGACGGCTCCTCAGGGGTGACCGCCCGGCACGTGGGGGTCCGATACCGGCAGGTGGACCTGGGGTTGGAGCTGGAGCTGCCGGTGCCGCCCGCCGAGCAGGAGCGGTGGCGGGGGCGGCTGCTGCTGGACTGGGGCGCGATGCCGGGCTCGTACGGGTGGGTCTTTCCCAAGGGCGACCGGTTGACGGTCGGCGTGATCGCTGGCCGGGGCGCGGGGGAGGGGACCCGGGACTATCTGCGCCGGTTCGTCGACCGGTTGGGCCTGACCGGACTGCCGGCGGAGCACGACTCCGGTCACCTGACCCGCTGCCGTGAAGAGGATTCGCCGCTGCGGCACGGTCGGGTGCTGGTCGTCGGTGACGCGGCCGGGTTGCTCGAGCCGTGGAGCCGGGAGGGCATCAGCTATGCGCTGCGCTCCGGCGAGTTGGCCGGGGCGGCGGTCGCCGAGGGCGATCTGGCTGGGTACGAACGGGCGGTGGCCGAGCGACTGGTGCCGTCGATGCGGGCGGGGTACCGACTGCTGGATCTGTTCACCCGCCGCCCGGAGCTGTTCCACGCCCTGTTGGCGACTCCGCCGGGGTGGAGGATGTTCGTCCAGTTCTGTCAGGGCCGAGCGAGCTTCGACGAGATGATGGAACGCCGGCCGATCCGGGCGGCGCTCGCGGTGTTGGACCGGCTGCCCGCCGCACGCCGACCGGCCACGCCGGCTCGCCGCTGATCCGTCGACTCGCCCGCCACCTTCCCTGATCGCGTCCTCTGAGAAACCACCATTCACCCAGGATCCTAGGATGCCTTAGGCGAGGTGCGCGTCCTCTCCGCTGGCCCCGTTCGACCACTGGTGCGCTCGGCCACATCGCCGGACAATGACCGCAGAGCAGGGGGGTGCCGATGATCGAGCAGCCGTTCACCGATGACGAGTACGCGTTCCTGCGCCACGTCCGGTTCGGGGAGATGCCACCCGGTGTCCGCCCCGACGAGCGGGTCGAGCTGACAGAGACCGAAGCACGGCCTGACCGACCCGAGCCGTACGACGACCCGGTCCAGTGGGCACTGCGTTCCGGCGGTTGAGAACGCGCGACGGGCCGCAGGTGTCGCCACCCACGGCCCGTCGGAGAGCTGGTTCTCCTGGTCAGAAGACCGGCACGCCCTCGCGTACCAGTCGCCAGTTGGCCTGGAAGAAGTCGGCCGGGTCGATCGTCCCCCTGGCCTGCGCCCAGTCGATGAGCAGCTGACGGATCTCCTGCTGCGCGTTGTAGACCTGGGTCTTCACGATGCCGGGGAAGTTGCCGCCGCCGCTGCGCCGGTAGTTGTTCACCGCCACCACGAACTGCGCGTTGTCCGGCACCGGGGTGTCGGTGCCGGTCAGCACCAGTCGGGTGATCCGCTGCCCGACCGGCTTGGAGATGTCGATGTCGTAGTCCAGGCCGGAGATGACGTCGTAGTTGTAGTCCGGCACCGCGGGGTCACTGATCTGCTCCGGGTCGACCGGGGCGCCCGGTGCAACGGTGCGGAAGTACTTCGCCGAGTACTCCAGGTACGCGCGCACCTCGGCGCCACTGAGCACGACCGCCTCGAGGGTGTTGTCGTACACGTACAGGCCGGCCACATCGCGGATCTTGACGTCACCGGCGGGGAAGACCGCGGTCCGGCTGAACGGTGCCGCGATCGACAGCACAGGCAGGTCCGCGTACGCGGTGCCGGCCAGAGCCGCGCCGACCACCTCGGTCTGCACGTGGTTGATGAAGTCCAGGATGGGGGTGTCCCGGTAGCGGGACTCCGCCGCCGACAACTCCACCGTGGACTGCGCGACCACCTGGTTGACGTACGCCACGGTCTTCTGGTGTTGGGCCCGCACGGCGGCGAGCACCTTCGGGTCCTCGACCACCGTGTTGGTGTTCAGCATGGTGGCGGTCTTCTTGGTGATCGTCCACCGGCCGCGCTCGCGCGTCAGGGCGAAGTCCATCCGCGTCAACCGTTGACCCCACTTCGACGGCTCGGAGAGCAGCACCTGGGCGCCGGTCCGCTCGTTGGTGACGAACTTCTCGACGACCTCGTTGTGCGCGTGACCGAAGAGGATCGCGTCGATACCGGACACCTGCTGGGCGATCAGCGCGGTGGGGTTCTCGTTGGGCAGCTCCGGGCCGTAGCTGGAGGTGCCGCTGTCGCCGCCGTGCGCGGAGATCAGCACGATGTCCGCGCCCCGCGCCCGCATGATCGGCACGTACCTGGCTGCGGTCGCGATCATGTCGTCGAACCGCAGGCGGCCCTCGACGTTGCCCTTGTCCCAGATGGCAACGCCAGGGTTGGTCAGGCCGAGGATGCCGACCCGCAGGGTCGGCGCGCCGAAACCGAGCGAGACCTTCTTGATGACGTACGGCAGGAAGGCCGGCTTGCCGGTCTTGGCGTTGACCGCGTTGGCGGCCAGCGCCGGGAACCCGAGCTGCCGGATCCACAGGTCCAGCAGGGGCAGGCCGTAGTTGAACTCGTGGTTGCCCAGCGTCACCGCGTCGTAGTCGATGACGTTCATGGCCCGGGCCATCGGGTGCTTCTCCCCGGTGGCGGTGATCGGTTCCTGCTTGGCGTAGTAGGTGGCCAGCGGCGTGCCCTGGATGGTGTCGCCGGCGTCCAGCACCAGCGTCGCCTTGCCGCGTCGCTCACGGCGGATCTGGTTGATGAGGGTGGCCAGCTTCGCCACGCCGACGTCGTTGTGCTTGCTGTCGTCGTACTCCGCGTCGCGGTAGTAGTCCCAGTTGTAGACGTTGCCGTGAGTGTCCGATGTGCCGAGAAGCGTGAGGTCCCAGGTGCGTGACCGGGCCGCGCCGGCCGCCTGCGCGGGCGCGGCGGCGATCAGCGGGGCGGTCGCCGCAGCAGCCGCGGCGACGAGCACCTGGCGACGCGACGGGCCGGAGGGAGAGGTCATGACGTGCCTTTCCATGGGGGTGGACGCGCTTCGTGGGCGCCTCGCGCACCATAACCAGACGCCGTCACCACCGCCACGTCAGCCCCAGTTGTTGTCGCAGATTCCATCGGGCCGAAAGTCAGCGACCGGGGGACGTTGCGGGTCAGCGCGGCCAGTCGGCCATTCGCTCGCGCACCCGTGCGACGTCAGGTGGGTCCAGGCCGTAGCGGCCGAAGCGTTGATCGGGCAGCCGGTCCAGGTAGCGTCCGGCGGCCCGGACGTCCGCCGGATCCAGCGCCGGGTCGACCTGCCGGGCCAGCACCAGCAGCTCGGTCACGTCGTAGTGCTCCAGGGCCGCCGCCACATCGATGAAGTCACGGACCTCCCGCCGGTTGACCAGCGCCGCGATCTTGTTGGCCACCAGGTCGCGGACGTCCATCACCGGGCCGAGGTCCATCACCACCGGGCTCTGCTGACGGTCGAGCCGGGCCAGACTGAGCCGGATCTGCCGCCCGTCGCGGCTCACCACGAAGTCCTTCATGTCCCGGCCGTACCCGTCGAACAGCTCGGCGAGGTCACTGTCCGGGTCGGCGTCACTGACGGTGAACCCGGCCCGCTCCAGCGCGGCACGCACCCCGGCGGACGCCGCAGCCGCGGCGCCCTCCACGTCGGCGAACAGATCGACGTCCTCCGTCGGGCGTGCCACCAGGCCGTGCGCCGCCCAGGCCACGCCACCGCCCAGGACGAACCGGTACGGCCCCGCCGCGGCCAGCGCCACCCGGGCAACCTCACGGTAGAAGTCGTGCAGGTGCGGTGCGGTCACGCCGCGCGCAGGCCGCGGTGCCGGCTCTCCCACGCCTGGCGTACGCCCCGAGGCAGGTTGAGGTGCCGCCACACCCGCCGCAGAGTCCGCCCGTTGATCAGGACGCGCAGATCCTCGGCTCGGGTGGTCTCTCGCAGCACGTTCTCGTACATCCAGAGCAGGTCGTCGGGGTCGCCCAGGTCGAAGGTGCGCTCGGCGTTCCACATCAGCCGTACCGGTAGCTCCACCAGACCGTGGGTGGGACCGGCCAGCTCGGCGATCGTCCGCGCCACCACGGCCGGACGACCCGGGCGGGCCAGAAGGGCCACGCCGGTCGCGGTGGGAGAGGCGGCAGACATGTGCCCAGCGTAACGCCCGCCGGTGCCGATGTCGCTCAGGACGTTCCCCAACGCCGCCGCCACCCGACCTGCCGCCACCCGGCCCCGCCCACACCGAGCCTCAACCCGGCCTCTGTCTCCAACCAACCCGCCTGGACCCAGACCCGTGGTGTCGTCGTGGGTGAGACGTCGGGTTTGTGCTGGCGGGTGCGCCTGCCGTGCCGTCGGTTGGTGCCGCGATGCCGTCTGGTCGCTCTCTGGCGGTGGTCTGCTTGCTTGATCGACGCGGGGTGTCCCGATGTCGGGATAGCCCGCGTGGCCGGATAACCCGACATTGCTGATGCCGTGTCGGTCATGGCGTGGATGGCCGATCTGCCCCCGTAGTGCCCGGTCATCTGGTGCGTTACACCCGATTTGAGAGGTTTGGCGTGTGGCCGGGCGCACTCGCCGGGCGGAATGGTGACTGGCCGGGGGTCGTTACATACCCTGACGATCGCAGCACCACGGCTCGCCGGCCTGACCGGTCTCTGGTTGGAATGCTGGCCCCCGCCCGGTCGTTACCGTCCCCACGAACGACCCCCCGATCACCGCCTGGATGAGGGTGGCGACGGGATGGGCCACCCCCGGAATGACGGCGGCCCGCCGGTCGTTACATCTGGACCCGGCGCCACGAGCCCTCTCGGAGGCCGCCGACCCCGGCGCCACGAGCCGCCCGCCCGTAGGTCGCCGACCCCGACGCTGAGCCGCCGGAGGCGTCGACCCCCCCGAAGACTTTTTCTGATGCGCCCGGACGAGGTGCTCGCACCCGGCTCGCCGTTCCCCCCTTGGCGGTTGGGTGTTCTTACCCCCGAAGGAGCTTTCCCCATGAACACGATCATGCGTAAGAGTGTGTTGTCTGTTGCTGGTCTGGCGTTCGCCGGTGGTGTGTTCGCCGGTCCGGTCGCCGCGCACGCCGCCACCCCGGTCGACACGAAGCCCGTCGCGGTCGCGGTGCAGGCCCCGAAGCCGCAGGGTGAGCAGTCCCGGATCGCGCTGAATGGTGAGCAGACCGGTAACGCCAAGGCGATCATCGCCGCGACGAAGAAGGCCGGCCTGCCCGAGCGGGCCGCGGTCATCTCGATCGCCACCAGCCTGCAGGAGTCGAAGTTGGACAACCTGGGCCACCTCGGTGACGCCAACGACCACGACTCGCTGGGCCTGTTCCAGCAGCGCCCGTCCAGTGGTTGGGGCACCCCGGAGCAGATCACCGACCCGGCCTACTCCACCACCGCGTTCCTCAAGGGCCTGCGGCAGGTCGACGGGTGGCAGGACATGGCGCTGACCGACGCCGCGCAGACCGTGCAGGTCTCGGCGTACCCGGACGCGTATGCCCAGTGGGAGCAGCAGGCCACCGACCTCGTGCACCAGCACTGGAACAGCTGACCCACCCAGCACCACCGCACCACCGCAGCACCGCACCACCGCGTGAAACCGATCGCTGGCCGGCACCCGAGACGGGTGCCGGCCAGCGGTGTCGCGGCGGCGGCGGGAGATCTTGGACTGTTACCGTTTTTGGTGGACGGTAAGTGTCCAAGATCTGGGTGGCTGGTCGGGAACAGGGTGGGGCGTGGGCCTGTTACACCCCATGTCGGTGTGATCCAGTGTCCCCGGGCCTCACCTATATTGCCGTCGCGGAACACCGTTCGGCTGGAGCCGCGTCGCGCCACTCGCCGAGAGGCGACCTGCACACCGACACCAGCGCCGCCCCTGGCCCAACCGCCGGGGGCGGCGCTGTCTCTTCCACCGGTTGATTTTTCGGTTCGCGAACCGGCCTCGCTTGGGGCTATCTTCGGGGGGTCGCTCGCGTGGGAGGGGGTGTCGGGGATGGGTCTGCGGACCTTCATCGAGGGTTGGCCGGTCTACCGTCAGCTCACCGGCACTGATCCGCTCGGTCGGGGTGCCGCGGCGCAGTCCGCCCGATCGGCTGGGTTGACCGCGCGCACCGAGGCGGCCGATTCGGTGGCGCGTTCGGTGTGTCCGTACTGCGCGGTGGGTTGTGGTCAGCGGGTGTTCGTCACCGATGGGCAGGTCAGTCAGATCGAGGGTGATCCGGACAGCCCGATCTCGCGGGGTCGGCTCTGTCCGAAGGGTTCGGCCAGCAAGAGCCTGGTGACCAGTCCGCTGCGCCAGACGAAGGTCCGCTACCGCCGGCCGTACTCGACGCAGTGGGAGGACCTGGAGCTCGACACCGCGCTCGACATGATCGCCGACCGGATCCTCGCCGCCCGCGAGCAGACCTGGGAGGACGTCGACGCGCAGGGTCGGCCGCTGAACCGGACGCTGGGTATCTCCAGTCTGGGTGGGGCGACGCTGGACAACGAGGAGAACTACCTCATCAAGAAGTTGTTCACCGCGATGGGGGCTCTCCAGATCGAGAACCAGGCGCGTATTTGACACTCCGCCACCGTCCCCGGTCTGGGGGCCAGCTTCGGTCGTGGCGGCGCGACGGATTTCCAGCAGGACATCGCCAACGCTGACGTCATCGTCATTCAGGGTTCGAACATGGCCGAGGCGCACCCGGTGGGCTTCCAGTGGGTGATGGAGGCCAAGCGGCGCGGCGCGAAGGTGTTCCACGTCGACCCGCGGTTCACCCGCACCAGCGCCGTCGCGGACTCGTACCTGCCGATCAGGGCGGGCACGGACATCGCCTTGCTGGGTGGGGTGGTGCGCTACATCCTGGACAACGAGCTGGACTTCCGGGAGTACGTGCTCTCGTACACCAACGCCGCGACGATCATCAGCGACCAGTTCAGCGACACCGAGGACGGCGACGGGTTCTTCTCCGGCTTCGACCCCGAGACCGGCAGCTACGTTCAGGACAGCTGGCAGTACGAGGGGCACGAGGGCTCGTCCGGCAGCGGGCACACCGCCAAGGAGCGGGACACCGCCGCCGGCCTGCGGCACGAGTCGCACGGCGCGGAGGTGGGCGGGCAGACCCGACGGGACGAGACGTTGCAGCATCCGCGCTGCGTCTACCAGATCCTCAAGCGGCACTTCGCCCGCTACACGCCGGAGATGGTCGAGCGGGTCTGCGGGATCCCGAAGGACAGGTTCCTGGAGCTCGCCCAGGCGTGGACGCAGAACTCCGGCCGCGAGCGCACCGGCATGCTGATCTATTCGGTGGGTTGGACGCAGCACAGCGTCGGTGTGCAGTACATCCGCACCGGCGCGATCATCCAACTGTTGCTGGGCAACGTGGGTCGTCCCGGTGGTGGGGTGATGGCCCTGCGCGGGCACGCCAGCATCCAGGGCTCGACCGACATCCCGACGCTGTTCAACCTGCTGCCGGGTTACCTGCCGATGCCGCACCACGCCGACCATCCGACGTTCGACGAGTGGGTGGACAGCATCCGGCACCCGGGTCAGAAGGGCTTCTGGGGCAACGCCGGATCGTTTGCCGCCAGCCTGTTGAAGGCGTACTGGGGGGACGCGGCGACGGCGGAGAACGACTACTGCTACGGGTACCTGCCGCGGATGACCGGGGATCACGGGACGTACCAGCAGGTGCTGAACATGATCGACGGCAGGATCAAGGGGTATTTCCTGCTGGGGCAGAACCCGGCGGTCGGTTCGGCGCACGGCCGGGCGCAGCGCCTCGGGATGGCCAACCTGGACTGGCTGGTGGTGCGGGACCTGTTTCTGGTCGAGAGCGCGACGTTCTGGCAGAACGGCCCCGAGGTGGCCACCGGCGAGATCGTGCCGCAGGAGTGCCGTACCGAGGTGTTCTTTCTGCCGGCGGCCTCGCACGTGGAGAAGGAGGGCAGCTTCACCCAGACGCAGCGCTTGTTGCAGTGGCGGGAGAAGGCCGTCGAGCCGCCGGGCGACGCCCGCTCCGAGCTGTGGTTCTTCTACCACCTCGGCCGGAGACTGCGGGAGAGGCTGGCCGAGTCGGACCTGCCGCGCGACCGGGCGCTGCTCGACCTCACCTGGGACTACCCGACGCACGGCCCGCACGCGGAGCCGAGCGCCGAGGCCGTGCTGCGGGAGATCAACGGGTACGACGTGGCGACCGGCCGCCCGCTGTCCAGCTTCGCCGACGCCCGCGCGGACGGCTCCACCGCGATCGGCTGCTGGATCTACACCGGGGTGTACGCCGACGGCGTGAACCAGGCTGCCCGGCGCAAGTCCCGGCACGAGCAGGACTGGGTGGCTGCGGAGTGGGGTTGGGCCTGGCCGGCGAACCGGCGGATCCTCTACAACCGTGCCTCCGCCGACCCGGACGGGCGGCCGTGGAGTGAGCGCAAGCGCTACGTCTGGTGGGACCCGGACAAGGCCGAGTGGACCGGCTACGACGTGCCGGACTTCGAGAAGACCAAACCACCGTCGTACCGGCCGCCGCCCGGCGCGTCCGGAACGGAGGGCATCGCGGGCGACGATCCGTTCATCATGCAGGGCGACGGCAAGGGCTGGTTGTACGCGCCCAGCGGGATCCTGGACGGGCCGTTGCCCACCCACTACGAACCGGTCGAGTCGCCGGTGCGCAACCCGCTCTACCAGCAGCAGGCCAACCCGACCCGCAAGATGTACGCGCATCCGGTGAACTCGGTGAACCCGAGCCCGCCGGAGGAGCACAGTCAGGTCTTTCCGTACGTGTTCACGGTCAGCCGTCTCACCGAGCACCACACCGCCGGCGGAATGAGCCGTACGGTGCGTCCGCTGGCCGAGTTGCAGCCGGAGATGTTCGTCGAGGTGTCCCCGGAGCTGGCGGCCGAGGCCGGTCTGGCGCATCTCGGGTGGGCTCATCTCGTGACGGCTCGCGCGGCCATCGAGGCGAAGGTGCTGGTGACCGACCGGCTCACCCCGTTGCGGGTGGACGGTCGGATCATCCATCAGGTGTGGCTGCCGTACCACTTCGGGTTCGAGGGTCTGGTGACCGGCGACTCGGCCAACGACCTCTTCGGCATCAGCCTCGACCCGAACGTCCTGATCCAGGAGAGCAAGGTCGGCACCTGCGACGTCCGGCCCGGCCGGCGCCCGAGAGGACCGGAACTGCTCGAACTGGTGGCCGACTACCAACGGCGGGCCGGGATCAGCCCGGGCCGACAGGCTCCGGCGGTCACCGCCGAAGCCGACGGGGAGGGGCGCGGTGATTCCTGATCCGAACAGTCTGTACGGGCCGCTGGACCCTGCTCAGGATGCCGGCTGGTCGTCGGCGCCGCCGCGAATGGGTTTCTTCACCGACACGAGCGTCTGCATCGGCTGCAAGGCCTGCGAGGTGGCCTGCAAGGAGTGGAACGGGGTCCCCGGCTCCGGCCTGGACCTGCTGGGTATGTCGTACGACAACACGGGCGCACTGACCGCGAACTCGTGGCGGCACGTCGCGTTCATCGAGCAGCCCCGTCCGGCCGGGCACCGCAGTCCGCCGTTCGCCGGACTGCCGACCGGAGTGCCGGCCAGCGCGACGTCGGCGGCGGTCGCGGCCGAGACCGCCGGCCCGACGGGCACGGAGCCGGGGCTGCCGGCCGGCTCCTCGTCGGCCGCCGCGCGGATGGCGACCGACGTGCTCGGCGACCCCCTCGGCGCCGCGCCGGGCAACGGTGGCGCCGCGCCGGGCAACGGTGGCGCCGCGCCGGGCTGCGGTGGCGTGGGGCCGCGCAGCGGTGACGCAGGGCCGCGCCACGCCCACGCTGGGCCGGGGGACGGGCGTGCCGGGGCGGAGTTTCTCGGGATGCCGGGGGCGCAGCCGCCGGGTCGGGGGACCGGTGTGCAGGGGCGTGGTGATTTTCGGTGGTTGATGATGTCGGATGTGTGTAAGCACTGCACGCATGCGGCGTGTCTGGACGTGTGTCCGACGGGGTCGTTGTTCCGGACGGAGTTCGGCACGGTGGTGGTGCAGGAGGACATCTGTAATGGGTGTGGTTACTGCATTTCGGCGTGCCCGTACGGGGTGATCGATCAGCGTGGGGATGACGGTCGGGCGTGGAAGTGCACGTTGTGCTATGACCGGTTGGGTGCGGGGATGACGCCGGCGTGTGCGCAGGCGTGTCCGACGGAGTCGATCCAGTACGGGCCGGTCGAGGAGTTGCGGGAGCGGGCCGCGTCCCGGGTGGCGGTGTTGCATGAGCGGGGGGTGCCGGAGGCCCGGTTGTATGGGCACGACCCGCATGACGGGGTGGGTGGTGACGGGGCGTTCTTCCTGTTGTTGGACGAGCCTGAGGTGTATGGTCTGCCGCCGGATCCGGTGGTGACCACCCGGGATCTGCCGGCGATGTGGAAACGCGCCGGCATCGCGGCGCTGGCCATGGCGGCGGCAACCGTCGCCGCTTTCGTCGGAGGTTCCTCGTGAGTCCACACCGTTCCGAGGTGGGTGCCCTGTTCCGACGCTTCCGTGATCGGTTGGCCGCCGAGGGCTCCGCCCGGCCAGGAGCGAGCCGGGCGACGGATGGCACCGAGGCCCGGGCAGACCTGAGCCGGCAGCCGTCGCGGACCGCCGAACCCGCCGGTCGGCGGACGGGCCGGCGGGGCGGTCGACGCGGTGGCGGCGAGGAACTACGGGTGCCGGAGGCCGAGTTCACCTCGTACTACGGCCGGCCCGTCCTCAAGGCGCCGGTCTGGAAGTGGGACATCGCGGCGTACCTGTTCACGGGCGGGTTGGCCGCCGGCTCGTCGCTGCTCGCCGCGGGCGGGCAGCTCACCGGCCGACCGGCGCTGCGCCGGGCCGGTCGGGTCACCGCGCTGGCAGCCGTCAGCGCCAGCGCCGTCTTCCTGGTCAGGGATCTGGGCCGGCCGAAGCGGTTCCACCACATGCTCCGGGTGGCCAAGCCGACCTCGCCGATGTCGATGGGCACCTGGATCCTCACCGTCTACGGGCCGGCCGCCGGAGCCGCCGCGGTCGCCGAGGCCGCCGGTTGGCTGCCCCGGCACGGCCCGCTCGGGCTGGCCCGCCGAGTGCTGCCACCGATCGGCCACGCCGCCGGGTTGCTCGCTGCCGGCACGGCGCCCGCGCTGGCCACGTACACCGGGGTGCTGCTCGCCGACACGGCGGTGCCGTCGTGGCACGAGGCGTACCCCGAGTTGCCGGTCATCTTCGCGGGCAGCGCGCTGGCCAGCGGCGCCGGTGTCGGTCTGCTCGCCGTGCCGCCGGCCCAGGCCGGCCCGGCCCGGCGGATGGCGGTGGCCGGAGCGGCGCTGGAACTGTTCGGCGCGCACCGGGTGGAGACCCGCCTCGGCCTGCTCAGCGAGCCCTACCGGCTGGGGGTGCCGGGTCGGCTGCTGCGCACCGGTCGACTGTTGACCGTGGCCGGGGTGGCCGGTGCGCTGCTCGGCCGGCGCAGTCGCGTCATGGGCGGGCTTTCCGGCGTCGCGTTGCTGGCCGCGTCGGTCGCCACCCGGTTCGGCATCTTCTACGGCGGTGTCGCCTCGGCCCGCGACCCCCGGTACACGGTCATTCCGCAACGCGAGCGGCTCGACGCCCGCCGGGCCACGGATCTTCCACCTGACCGGGCGGCCCCGTCGCGGTTGTGATCGAATGTCCGGTGGAGGCGTTCAGGCGGCTGGTGCCCCTCCCGGTCTTCAAAACCGGAGTGGTCCGGGACCCGGGCCAGGCGGGTTCGATTCCCGTCCGTCTCCGCCAACGGCGCGGCGGGAGATGACCGAATGGGCGAGGGGCCGGTGGACCCGCGACGCCGGGTGCCCCGCACCGACACGCTCCTCGCCGACCCGCGGCTCGCCGCCGCCGTCGCGACACTCGGTCGGGACCGCGTCAAGACGGTCGTCGCCCGCGCCCAGGAACGGGCCCGCCGTGGTGAGATCGGCCCCGACGAGGTCCGTGACGCCGCCGTCGCCGCGCTGCCCGCGCCCGGCCCCCGCGTGGTGCTCAACGCCACCGGTGTCGTGCTGCACACCAACCTGGGCCGGGCGCCGCTGTCACCCGACGCGGTCGCCGCGGTGGTGGCTGCCGCCGGGCACACCGACGTCGAGCTGGACCTGACCACCGGGCGTCGGGCACGCCGGGGCCGCGAGGCGCTCGACGCGTTGGCCGCCGCCGTGCCCGACGCGGGCGCCGTGCACGTGGTCAACAACGGCGCCGCCGCGCTGGTGCTGGCCGCCACGGCGTTGGCGGGCGGCCGGGAGATCGTGGTCAGCCGAGGCGAGCTGGTCGAGATCGGCGACGGCTTCCGCCTGCCCGACCTGCTGGAGAGCACCGGCGCCCGGCTGAGGGAGGTGGGCACCACCAACCGCACCACGCTCGCCGACTACGCCGCCGCGCTCGGCCCGCACACCGGCTTCGTGCTCAAGGTGCACCCGTCGAACTTCCAGGTCACCGGGTTCACGTCGGCCACGACGGTGCGGCAGTTGGCCACCCTCGACGTGCCGGTGGTCGCCGACATCGGCTCCGGGCTGCTCGCACCGGATCCGCTGCTGCCCGACGAGCCGGACGCGGCCAGCACCCTGCGCGCGGGCGCGGCGCTGGTCACCGCCAGCGGTGACAAGTTGCTCGGCGGCCCGCAGGCGGGGCTGCTGCTCGGCGACGCCGACGTGCTGGAGCGGCTGCGCCGCCATCCGCTGGCGCGGGCGTTGCGCGTGGACAAACTCACCCTGGCCGCGCTGGCCGCCACCCTGAACCGCCCGGACACGCCGACCCGGACGGCGCTGCACGCCGACCCGGGCGTCCTGCGTCAGCGGGTGGAGCGGCTGCGCGACCTGCTCGGCGCGGACGGTCGCAAGGCCGAGGTGGTGCCGGCGGTCGCCGTCGTCGGTGGCGGCGGCGCCCCCGGCGTCCAGCTGGACTCCTGGGCGCTGAGTCTGCCGGAGCGGTACGCCGAGCCGCTGCGCACCGGCGACCAGCCGGTGTTCGGTCGGGTGGTCCGCGGCCGCCTCCTGCTCGATCTGCGCTGCGTGCCCGCCGACGCCGACGAGGTGGTCCGGGTGGCGGTGCTGCGCGTACCCGAGAGCGACTGACCGTGTTCGTCGTCGCCACGGCGGGGCACGTCGACCACGGAAAGTCGACTCTGGTCCGTGCGCTGACCGGAATGGAACCCGACCGGTGGGCCGAGGAACGCCGCCGGGGAATGACGATCGACCTGGGCTTCGCCTGGACGACACTGCCGTCGGGCGGCACGGTCGCCTTCGTCGACGTACCCGGGCACGAGCGCTTCGTGCCGAACATGCTCGCCGGGGTAGGGCCGGTGCCCGCGGCGCTGATCGTGGTCGCCGCCGACGAGGGGTGGATGCCCCAGTCCGCCGAGCACCTGGCCGCGCTGGACGCGCTCGGCGTCGCGTACGGCCTGCTGGCGGTGACCCGCGCGGACCTGGCGGATCCGGGACCGGCCACGGCCCGGGCCCGGGCCGAGATCGCGGCGACCAGCCTCGGCACGGTGGAGACGGTGCCGGTCAGCGCGGTGACCGGCGCCGGCCTGCCGGAGCTACGGACCGCCCTGGATCGGCTCGCCGCCCGGCTGCCCGCCCCCACGATGGACGACCCCGTGCGGCTCTGGGTGGACCGCAGCTTCACCGTGCGGGGCAGCGGAACGGTGGTCACCGGCACCCTCGGGGCCGGCCGAGTGCGCGTCGGCGACGAGTTGGAGCTGGCCGGCACCGACGAACCGGTCCGTGTCCGTGGCCTGCACTCACTCGGCCAGGCCCGGCCGGAGGCGACGGCGGTCGCGCGGGTGGCGGTCAACCTGCGCGGTACGCCCCGCGACCGGCTCGGCCGTGGCGACGCGCTGCTCACCCCGGGCCGGTTCCACCACAGCGACCTCGTCGACGTCCGGCTCACCGGCGACCCGGCCGGTGACCTGCCGGCGACCCTCACCCTGCACATCGGATCGGCGGCGGTGCCGGTGCGGGTCCGCCCGCTCGGCCCGGACACCGTGCGGCTCCGGCTGGCCCGGCCGCTGCCGCTGCTGGTCGGCGACGGGGCGCTGCTGCGCGACCCGGGCCGGCACCACGTCGCCGGCGGCGTGCGGGTGTTGGACGTGGCGCCGCCGCCGCTGGTGCGCCGGGGCGCTGCCGCCGCCCGCGCGCAGGTCCTCGCCAGCCTTAACGGCCGACCCGACGTGGCGGACGAGCTGCGCCGGCGCCGGCTGATCCAGGCCGGTGCGCTGATCCGGATGGGCGTTCCGGTGCAGGCCGCGCCGGTGGCCGGCGACTGGCTGGCCGACCCCGGGCACTGGCGGCGACTCGGCGAGCAGCTGACCCAGGAGGTCGCACGCTACGCCCGGGAGCACCCGCTGGAGCCCGGCATGCCGGTCAACGCGTTGCGCCAGCGCCTCGCGCTGCCCGATCGGGTGCTGGTCGAGGCGTTGGTCCGGCCGCCGCTGCGGGTTCACGCCGGTCGGGTCTCCGCGGCCAGCGCCACCGCGTTGCCCGAGCCGGTGGCCCGTGCCGTGCAGCGGGTCCGGGCGGAGTACGGCGACCGCCCGTTCCGCGCCCCCGACGCGGACCGCCTCGTCGAGCTGGGTCTGGGCCCTCGGGAGATCGGGGCCGCCGTGCGGGCCGGCGCGCTGCTGCGGCTGGCCGACACCGTGGTGCTGCTGCCCGACGCGCTGGACGACGCCGTGCGGGTGCTCGCCGGGCTGCCCCAGCCGTTCACCCTCTCCGCCGCCCGTCAGGCGTTGGACACCACCCGCCGGGTGGCGGTGCCGCTGCTGGAGCTGCTGGACCGCCGGGGCGCCACCCGTCGACTGCCGGACGACGCCCGCATCGTCGTCACCTGAACCAACCGGCCACCGCATGACCGACGGTCACCTACGGTGACGCCATGGACCCTTCGGCGGTCTGGCGGGACCGGCAGCACCGGTGGCGGATCGAGGCGTACCGCGCCCCGGACCTGCGGTTCGCCATCTACGCCACCAACGGGCCCACCGAGTCCGCCCCACTGTGGTTGTTCGGTATGTCGGCGCTGGCCCGGTGGTTGATGACCCACGCCATCTCGCTGGACGACCTGGAGGTCGACTGAGCCCCGGCCAGCCGGCCGAAAAACGGACCGGAGCTGGTCGCACTGCGGTTGAGTGGCCTGAGAGGGTGCGGACGGGGGTGCACGGTGGGCGGTCAGCTCGGGCAGTTGGCGTTGGTGGCCGTGCTGGTGCTGGTCAACGCGGCGCTCTCCGGCAGCGAGATGGCGTTGGTGACGCTGCGGGAGGGGCAGTTGCGGCGGTTGGGCAGGCGCACCAGCGCCGGCGATCGACTGGTCCAGCTCACCCATGACCCGAACCGCTACCTGGGCACCATCCAGCTCGGCATCACCCTGGCCGGGTTCCTCGCCTCGGCGGCTGCCGCGGTGTCGTTGGCCGAGCCGCTGGTCGCCCCGCTGGGTTTCCTCGGCGCGGCGGCCCACCCCGCCTCGGTGGTGTTGGTGACGGTGGCGCTGACGTTCATCACGCTGGTGTTCGGCGAGCTGGCCCCGAAGCGGTTGGCCATGCAGCGGGCGGAACGGTGGGCGCTGCTGAGCGCCGGTCCGCTGGACCTGCTCGCACGGTTGTCCCGCCCGGCGGTGTGGCTGCTGAGTCGGGCCACCGACGCGGTGGTCCGGCTGGCCGGTGGCGACCCGCGGGCCAGCCGGGAGGAGATGACCGAGGAGGAGCTGCGGGAGATGCTGGTCAGCCAACGCGGCCTGTCGTCGCAGCAGCGGGAGATCCTCACCGGGGCGTTCGACATCGCCGGCCGGACGTTGCGGGAGATCCTGGTGGCCCGGTTGCGGGTGACGGCGCTGCCGGCCAGTCTCCCCGCCGACGAGGGGGTACGGACGCTCGCCGCCGCTGGCCGCTCCCGTGCACCCGTCACCGGGCCGGGTGGCCTGGACGAGGTGGTCGGCGTGGTGCACATCCGCGATCTGGTGTGGGCCGGCACCGCCACGGTGGGAGAGCGTGCCCGGCAGCCTCTCCTGTTGCCGGTCACGCTGCCGGTGGCCGAGGCGTTGCGCCAGCTACGTCAGGAGCATCAGCAGCTGGCCCTCGTGGTCGACGAACACGGTGGCGTCGACGGCATGGTCACCCTGGAGGATCTGCTGGCCGAGGTGGTTGGCGAGTTGTACGACGAGACCGACCGGGACGTGCGCGGGGTGCGGCGGGAGCCGGAGGGATCCCTGCTGGTGCCCGGTGACTTTCCGCTGCACGATCTGCCGGACGTGGGGGTGCGGCTGAGTTTTCCGCAGTCGCGGGAGTACACCACCGTGGCCGGGCTGGTCCTGGCCCGGCTGGGTCACCTGCCGGGCGAGCCCGGGGAGACGGTTCGACTGCCCGGGTTGACCCTCGAGGTGGTGGAGGTGGCCGACCGGGCGGTACGCCTGGTGCGGCTGAGCGGGTTCGTCAGCGACACGTGAACCGCGCTCCTCGAATGAGGGACAATCCAGGCAAACAGCCTCCGAAGCGCCGGTGAGCCGCCTAGGGTGCGATACGTGAAGGACCGAGGTTTGCGTACGTTCGTCACGGTGCTGGCCGGCCTCGCGGTGATCTACTTCGGCAGCACCGGCCGCAGCCCCGAGGAGGGCGGCGGCATCTCCGGCGGAGTGGTGGTCCTGGCGCTGCTCGCGGCGCTGCTGGTGTGGTACCTGACACGGCCGACGGGTGACAAGACCGTGAAGTGAACGCCTCAGCGGGCGGCGACGCGGGTGACCTCGCCGGCGGACTCCTCCCCGAGCGCCACCCGGACCAGCGCCGAGGCGAGCCGGCCGAAGTCCGGTTCGTCGACCAGCCCCGCCAGCCTGTCCGGTGAGCCCGGCAGGCCCAGCCGCTTGGCACCGGCGAGGGCCCGGCGGTCGACGTATGGGCGCAGGTCGGGCCAGACCGTCTGCGCCTCGCGCAGGTAGATGTCCGCGCCGGTCGGCCCGATACCGGGAAACTCGGTGAGCCGCCGACGCAGTCCGGCCGGGTCGCCCTGGGCGTCGCGGTGCAGCCGCCGCAGGTCGCCGTGCCAGCGGTCCAGGCACAGTCGGGCACCGGTGCCGAGCATGGTGGCTGTCCGCTCGTCGTAGCGCCGATAGTGGGCGCGGCCCAGCGCGTCCACCCGCTGCTGCCAGCTCGCCGCCTCCATCGCCTGCGGCGTGCGGTAGCCGGCGGCGAAGAGCTCCCGCGCGGCGTCCACCGCCAGGCACGCCCGGATCCGGGTGCTCAGCAGCGTGGCCAGCACCAGCAACTGGTACAGCGGCCCTGGTCGGTCCGACAGCCGGATGCCCGCCTGCTCCGCGTACGTGTCGCGGTGTCGGTCCAGCAGGACCCGCGCCACGGTTCGATCGTTGCCCACGTCCGGTGGGTACCCAGCGGTGGCGTGACTAGCCCTTCCGTCGGTGGGCGGGGTCGGAATGGCGCAGGGTGGGGCGGGTATGCCCGAGGTGGAGGCGGTCGATGCCGTCCCGCCGCACCCGGAGGGAGACAACCGTGGTCAACCCGCAGCAGGAGGAGTTCCGGCGTAACGCCAGGGGCGCCACCAGCCAGGACAGCAAGGGACCCAGTCCGACCGGACACCCGCTCAACCGTGGCTCGTCGCGCGGCGACGAGGGTCGGCCGGTGCCCAAGGGCCAGGTGTCGCCGTACGGCCCGGCGGGTGAACCGATCGCCGAGGACGACAGCGACACCCGGGCCTAACGGCTCCGCCCTGACGGCCGCCGCAACCTGTTCCAGGTGGCGGCGGCCGTCAGCCCGTACGCGAGGTGCGGAATGATGTCGGAGATCCAGTCGGAGCGTCGCCACGTACGCGGGTCGCTGATGCCCAGCGCGGTGATGGACCCGTCGGTCATGGTCATCACACCGGCGCCGAGCATGCCGGTGGCCATCGGCAGCGGTTGCCGTCGGCCACCGGCGTAGAGGGCGAACGCGACACCCGCGGCGATGCCCAACCCGTAGCCGATCAGGGGCCCGAGGCCGGAGCGGCGGTTCGCCGCCCGGTCGCCGGACCCCAGGTCCAGGTGCGCGATCCCGGCCAACCGGTCGATGGTGTCCTCCGGGGTCGCGCTCGCCGGGCGCGCCCGCAGTGCCATGTCGAGGTAGCTGACCACGTTCAACGCGGTGCTGCCGACGGCGCCCGCGATGGCGCCGTCGGCCAGGTCCACCCTCCTCATGTCGGGTCGCCCGGTTCGCGCTCCGACTTGGGGCCGTACGTGCGCTCGCCGCGCACCACGCCCCGTTGGCCGCGATCCTCCTGGAGGATCTTGTTGGCAACCTGGTTGGCCTTACCGTCGGGTACCCGCCGTCCGGAGTCGTCGATGGCGTTACGCATCCGCGCCCGCTGCTTGTCGTACGCGTTGCTGCCCGGCCGTGGTCCTGGCATCTGCTGCCTCCTTACGTCGCCGTTGGCGTACCGCGCCCGTCTACCCGTCTGGCGGCGGCCCATTCCCCAGGGCTCAACGGGCGGCGCGGACCACCGCGACCGGGCACTGCGCGTGGTGCAGCACCGACTGGCTCACCGACCCCAGCAGCAACCCGCTCACCTCGCCGCGCCCCTGCCCGCCGACGACCACCAGTTGGGCGGCGCGGGACGCCTCGGCGAGCACCCCGCCGGGCCGGCCGTGCACCGCCCGCCGGGTCAGTCGCAGCTCGGGGTGGCGCTCGGTCAACCCGTCCAGCGACTCGGCGAGCACCCGGGCCTCCTCGGCGTGCAGCTGCTCCTCGTCGTACACCAGGGGTTGCATGTCGCCGGGGCCGGTGCTGGCCGGGTGCCGGTAGGCGCGCACCGCCACCAGTGGCGCGCCCCGCGCCACGGCCGTCTCGGCGGCGAACTCGGCGGCGAGCCGGGACGCCGGCGAGCCGTCCATACCGACCAGGACCGGCTCGTCGGGGCGTTGCGTGCCGCGGGCCACCAGCACCGGGCAGTCGGCGTACGCGGCGACCTGCACCGCCACCGACCCGACCACCAGCGCGGAGAAGCCGCCCAGCCCACGGTCGCCGAGCACGACGAGCGCGGCCGTGGGGGATTCGCCCACCAGCACCGCGGCCGCCTCCCCGTCGATGATCTCGCCGGAGACCGCCAGCCCGGGTGCGGTCGCCTCGGCCTCGGTCACCGCGGCGGCCACCAACTCCTCGGCCTGCCGGCGCAGCCCGGCGCCGGGCGGCGCGTCGGGGGCGGGGGAGACGGGCACGTGCAGCAGCGGCCAGATGAAGCCGTGCACCACCCGCAGCGGCCGGTGCCGCCGCGCGGCTTCCGTGGCAGCCAGGCGCACCGCGCGCAGGGACGGCTCCGAGCCGTCCACGCCGACCACCACCGCCGCGCTGTTCGCCGAGTTCACCGGCCACCTCCCGCCGGGCCAGTATCGCGGCCCGGGGCGACTCGGCGGAGCGATACCGCCCAGGACGTCCGGGTCGGTACGCTGGCGACGAACAGCCGGGGGAGGAGCGTCGTCGATGGGTGAACCGGATCAGCCGAGCACCGCTCGCATGATCGACTTCTGGCTCGGAGGGGAGCACCACTTCCCGGTCGACGTGGCCGCCGCGGCCGCCTTCGAGCAGGCGTACGGTCCGTGTGCTCCGGTGTTCCGGGAGCTGCGGGCCTTCCTCGGTCGCGCGGTGCGGGCCATCGCCGCGCAGGGGGTGGACGGGTTCCTGGTCTTCGGCGCGGGAGTGCCCACGATGGGCAATGTGCACGAGGCCGCCGCCGAGGCCACCGTGCTCTACACCGACGTCGACCCGGTCACCATCCGGCTGGGGCAGCGCATCCTCGCCGGCAGCGACCGGGCCGGCTACGGCTTCGGTGACGCCACCGACATCGGCACCATCGATCCGTCCCAGCTGCACCGCTTCGTGCCGGGCTGGGGCCGGCGACCGGTCGGGGTGGTGTTCCTCGGGCTCGCCGCGTTCCTCGACGACGACACGCTGACGCGCACCCTCGACGAGGTGTACGCGGCCGCGGCACCGGGCAGCCTGCTGGCCGTCGACTTCGACACCGAGGAGCTGGCCTCCTATCCGGAGGCGTTGGCGATGATGGGCCCGGCGTTCCGGATGCGGTCGCCCTCGTCGTTCGGGCCGTTGTTGGGTCGGTGGGCGCCGACGGCGGACGGGATCGTGCCGATCTCGCGCTGGCGGCCGGACGGTCCGCCGGCCGAGGTGCCCGACGCGTTCCACGGCGTGCTGGCGACCCGGGGCGCCGACTGACCCGCTCGACCGCGCCGATGGGCGGCCCCGGGGGCGTCCGTATGATGCTTGCCCTGTAGCAAGCTTCTGGGGGAGGACGACAATGGTGGACGCGCCGGACGCGGTGTCACGCGCGCTGCGTGACGCCCCACCCGACCAGCTGCCCGAGGCCGCCGACCAGGCGATCCGCTCGACGTTGGGGGCGGTCCGCACCGACGTGTTCGTCGCCGACTACCGGATCAGCGGGCTGTGGCCGGTGCTGGATCCGGAGCTGCCGGCGGCCGGGTTCCTGGCCTGCCACACCGTGGCGCAACGCTGCTTCAGCAGTCAGCAGCCGGTGCGCGACTCCGCCGAGGACGGCCCGTGCCGGCTGTACCTGCCGTTGACGGTGTGGGGGGAGCGGCTGGGCGTGTTGCTGATCGAGCTGCCCGCCGTGCCGGGCGCGGCCGTCACGGGCATCGCCACGGACATCGCCGGTGCGCTGGCGGTGGCCCTGCGGGCCGCGGACCGGGAGACCGACCGTTACCGGCGGGCCCGGCGTCGAGAGCGGCTCACCATGGCCGCCGAGATGCAGTGGGACCTGCTGCCCGGACGCAGCGTGGCGCACCATGCGTTCGACCTGGCCGGGCAACTCGAACCGGCGTACACCGTGGGTGGGGACCACTTCGACTGGTCGCTGGACGGTGATCGGCTCACCGTGACGGCGCTCAACGGCGACGGCAGCGGCCTGGCCGCGTCGCTGCTGACCGCGCTCACCGTCAACGCGATGCGCAACGCGCGCCGCTCCGACGGTGGCCTCGTGGAGCAGGCGGAGTTGGCCTCCGACACGGTCTTCTACCAGCACCGGGGGCGCCGACACGTGGCCACCCTGCTGGTGGAGCTCAACACCCGTACCGGGCGGGTGCGGGCCGTCGACGCCGGCTCGCCGCACATGCTGCGGTTACGCGGCGCGGCGGTCGAGCCGCTGAAGCTGGATCAGCAGCTGCCGCTGGGCATGTTCGCCGAGACCCGCTACGAGGTGCAGGAGTTCGCGCTCGAACCGGGTGATCGCGTCTTCGTGGTCAGCGACGGGGTGTGGGCGGCCGAGCCGGCGGGCCTGGAGCCGTACGGGCAGCGGGCGATGGCCCGCTCCCTGCGCGCCACGCGGTTGCAGCCGGCGACCGAGGCGGTTGGTACGGTGATGCGCGAACTGCACGCCTACCACGCCGACTCGGATCTGCGCGACGACGCCGTCGTGGTCTGCCTGGACTGGCACGGTCCGCGTGATCGGGACGGCGGATGAGAGTCGCCGGTGGTCCACCGGGCGGGCACCAGCGCGACAACGGCAGGGGACATCGGGTGGAGCGACCTGCGGATCTCGCAGCGGCGATCGATTCGGCCGCCGAGACGCTGATCTCCGTACTGGATTCGGCCGCGTCGCGGCATCAGGTGCCGCCGACCCAGCTTCGGGTGCTGGCGCTGATCAGCAGCCGGTCGGAGACCAACGTCAACCGCCTTGCGGAGCTGCTGGACGTGGTGCCCTCCTCGGCCAGCCGGCTCTGCGACCGGTTGGAGGCCACCGGCCTGCTACGCCGGGTTGCCGATCCGCGGGACCGGCGTGAGGTGCGGTTGGTGCCGACCCCGGCGGCGGAGACCCTGCTGCGGGAGCTGGCCGAGCGGCGGCAGCGCGCGGTGCAGGTGGTTCTGGACCGGATGCCGCAGCGCGTCCAGCACGATCTGCTGTCGTCGTTGCTCGCGTTCGGTCGGGCGGCGATCCAGGTCCCTGAGCAGCAGACCGATCCCGCGGCGCGGACGGCCTGACGGCACGCACTTCTCCACTAGTATCCTAGGACGCATTACGCGTGGTGATCCACGCCACAATGCGCCCAGACCGCACCGACGAGCACGCGGCGGCCGGGGCTCCGGCGCAGGCCCGATATAGTGGCACCGCACTCACCCGGCCCGTGATCATCGAGATCACGGGCCACATCAGGGAAAAGGTCCCGACCCGGGGCCGCAGGGGAGCCGGCGCTGACCGGCCCGACAGCGCGTACGACCTCCGCCGCGCCCGACGTCGACCGGGCGCCGGAGCGTGCCGCAGAGGAGGTTCGGTGTCGCGTCGGCCGGCTCGGGCAGAGCATCCGCGGGACATTGGAGAGCAGACTCCCGGCGACCAGGTGCTCACCCTTCCCAACCTGATCAGCTTCGGGCGGCTGTTGGGTGTGCCGCTCTTCCTCTACCTGTTCCTGGTGGCCCGTGCCGACGTGGCGGCGGTCGTGGTGCTGGCCATCGGCGGCACCACGGACTGGGTCGACGGTTGGATCGCCCGCCGGCTACGCCAGGTGAGCCGGCTCGGGGAACTGCTCGACCCGTTGGCCGACCGGCTCTACATCCTCGCCACGCTGCTCGCCTTCACCGCCCGGGAGGTGGTGCCGTGGGAGTTCACCGCGGCGCTGCTGGCCCGGGAGCTGCTGCTGCTCGGCTCCCTGGCGGTGCTGCGTCGCTTCGGGTACGGGCCGCCGCCGGTGCACTACGTGGGTAAGACCGCCACGTTCCTGCTGCTCGCGGCGTTCCCGGTGCTGCTACTGGCCACGGAGTTGACCGCCGGCGCCACGGCGACGTCCGCGATCGGCTGGGGCCTGGCCTGGTGGGGGCTGGTCCTCTACTGGGTGGCCGGCGCGATGTACGTGGTGCAGGCGGCCCGGTTGGTGCGCGCGGCGCGCGGCCCTGGAGCGGCCGCGTGAGCGCGCCGCGGCCGGGGGACCGCAGCCGGGAGCGGGTGTACGCGCCGGACTTCCTCACCGAGTTGTTCCGCAACCCCCTGGACCCGGGGTACGCCGACGCGGCGGCTGCTCGTCGCCGGGCGTCGCCGGCCGACGGGCAGGCCCGGGGTTGGCGGACGTGGTCGACGCGCTCGGTCAGTCTGGTCGTGGTGGTGGTGTTGGGGTTCCTGTTCGCGGTGGCGTACCGGCAGACGTTGCAGGACGAGCCGGGGCGCAGCCAGGCCCGCTCCGGGTTGGTGGCGCAGATCAAGGATCGGGTGGGCGAGACCGACCGGCTGTCGGCGCGTGCCGACCAGTTGCGCGAAGACGTCGGGCGGCAGCGGGACGCGGCGTTGAGCGGGTCGGCCGCCGCGCGGCTGCGCGACATGGAGGCGGGCACGGGGCTGGGGCGGGTGCGCGGCGACGGTGTGGTGGTGCGGCTGGCGGACGCGCCGGGCAAGGCGGATGCGGTGACCGGCGCGGGTGCGGGGCCACCACGGGTGCTCTACACCGATCTGCAGGGGGTGGCGAACGCGTTGTGGAGCGCCGGCGCGGAGGCGGTCTCCATCAACGGTCAGCGGTTGACCGCGACGTCGACGATCCGGTTGGCGGGTGAGGCGATCCTGGTGGACTTCCGGCCGGTGACGGGGCCGTACGAGGTGTCGGCGATCGGGCCGGGGTCGATGAAGCGAAAGTACCAGGACAGCCGGAACGCGGCGCTGATGCGGGAGGTGGCGCAGAAGACCGGGCTGTCGTTCGGTGTGCGCGATACCGACGACCTCACTCTGCCGGCCGCTCCGGAGCCGCAGCTACGCTACGCCGAGCCGCTGGTCAGTCCGAGCCCTTCCGCGTCGGGTGTCCGGTCCGGCAGTCCTGGGTCGTCCGGTTCTCCGGCGACCGCTCGCCCCTCGAGAGGTGGACGATGATCGCGGTGTTGGCGCTGCTCGCCGGTGTGGTGCTCGGTGTGTGGCTTGATCCCACAGTCCCCGCGGCGTTGCAGCCGTACCTGCCGATCGCGGTGGTGGCGGCGTTGGACGCGGTGTTCGGTGGGGTGCGCGCACGACTGGACCGGATCTTCGACGACAAGCAGTTCGTGGTGTCGTTCATCTCGAACGTGCTGGTGGCTGGCCTGATCGTGTACCTGGGTGACCAGTTGGGGGTGGGTGGGCAGTTGTCGACCGGTGTGGTTGTCGTGCTCGGGGTCCGGATCTTCGGCAACGTGGCGGCGATCCGTCGGCACCTGTTCCGGGCGTAGGTTTGACAGCGATGAGCGACGAACAGACCGAGACGGGGACGGGTTGGCCGCAGCCGGCGGGTCCGGTGCGGCCGGGTGGGCCGGCGGGTGAGCCGGATCCGCGGCCGGATGCGCCGGATCCGGACGAGGTGAGCCCGCTGGCGCCGACGGACCCGGAGCAGAAGCCGCCGGACGATGAGCCGGGGGTGGCGTCGGTTGACGACGGCGCGACGGTGGACCTGAGTGCGGTGTCGCGGTCGGGAGGGACGAGGGCGTCGTCGGAGGGTGCGGCGGTGCCGGTCGAGGAGTCGGTGGCGCCGGTGGCGTCGAGGCGGTTCCGGTGGAGCACGGCTGGCGTGATGATCGTGGCGCTGTTGGTGTTGTTGGGCTTCACCCTGGTGGTGCAGCTGAAGACGACGTCGACGGATCCGACGCTGGGCGCGACGCGGCAGGAGGACCTGGTGCGGATCCTGTCGGATCTGGATGCCCGGGAGGACCGGTTGCAACAGGACATCCGGGCGTTGGAGGACAGCCAGCGGCAGTTGCGTTCGGGTGAGCAGGGGCGGCAGGCGGCGCTGGACGAGGCGACTCGGCGGGCGGACGAGTTGGGCATCCTGGCGGGCACCCTGCCGGCGAAGGGGCCGGGGCTGGGCGTGCGGTTCGAGGCCGGGGGCGCCAAGCCGATCTCGGCGAACCATGTGTTGGACGCGGTGCAGGAGTTGCGGGGTGCGGGCGCGGAGGCGATGCAGATCTCCGGGTCTGATCGGGCGACGGCGCGGATCATCGCGTCGACGTACTTCCTGGACGGGGACAACGGGTCGCTGGTGGTGGAGGGGCGTCGGTTGGTGGGGCCTTTCACGATCACGGTGATCGGTGATCCGGCGACGATGCGCACGGCGTTGAACATTCCTGGTGGGGTGGTCGCGTCGGTCCGCAATGACGGCGGTAACGTGACCGTTGAGGAGCGTGGGGTTGTCGAGGTTTCGGCGCTGCACGCGCCGATCAAGCTGGAACACGCCCGTCCGGTCTCGTGACCGGCGCGGCCGCGCCGGACCCGGGTGGTCCGGGGCACCGATGGATGAAGGACGCGTCTGGTGATTCCTGAGGATCTGCGATACACGGCTGAGCACGAGTGGGTGTTGGGTGACGGCACCGGTTCGGTCCGGGTCGGCATCACGCACTTCGCGCAGGACGCGTTGGGTGACATCGTGTACGTGCAGTTGCCCGAGGCGGGTGCGGCGGTCGCGGTCGGTGACTCGTTGGGTGAGATCGAGTCGACCAAGAGCGTGTCGGAGATCTACGCGCCGGTGGCCGGTACGGTGGCGGCGCGTAACGAGGCGTTGGGTGACACCCCCGAGTTGATCAACACGGATCCGTACGGTGCGGGTTGGTTGGTGGAGATCACTCCGGCTGATCCGACGGCGGTGGACGGGTTGTTGACGGCTGGCGCGTATCGCGAGATCACCGAAGGCTGAGTGTGCTTGATCCGGTGCGTGGATGTCTGCGCGCGTCCGGTTGCCCTGCATTTCGGCGCTGGCTAGGCTCGCCCAGTTGACCGAGAACCCAATAGTTGGGCGTTGTGGAATTGCCTTCCCGGGCACGGGGAGCCAGCCGCTGGGTGTGCATGTGCCCGGCGGCCAGACCCGCCATCACCCGACGCCGACCGAACAGATCCGTGAGGTGGTCCCATGACGCGCCCAGACGACGAGTTCCCCCCGCTCGACGTCACCTCGACGCTCAATCTCGGCTCGCTCGACGAAGTGCTGGAGGGGCCGGAGACCGATGTGGTGCCGAGCCGGATGTCCGGTTCGTTGCCGCCGGGTATGGCGCTGCTGGTGGTTCGTCGCGGCCCGAATGCGGGTGCCCGGTTCTTGTTGGACCACGATGTGACGACCAGTGGCCGGCACCCCGACAGTGACATCTTCCTCGACGACGTGACGGTGTCGCGGCGGCACGCGGAGTTCCACCGTGACGGTGGAACGTTCACGGTGCGCGACGTGGGCAGCCTGAACGGCACGTACGTGAACCGTGAGCGGGTCGAGGCTGCCACGTTGAGCAATGGTGACGAGGTTCAGATCGGTAAGTTCCGGGTGGTGTTCATCGCCGGTCCGCGCCCGGAGGAGGAGGCCGGCCGGGGGTGAACGAGCCTGCGGCCTCCACGCCACCCGGGTCGGCCCGGTCTCAGCCGCTGATGAGCATCGGTGAGGTGCTGGGGCAGTTGCGGGTGGATTTTCCGGACACGACGATTTCGAAGCTGCGGTTCCTTGAGGCCGAGGGGCTGGTGGAGCCGCAGCGGACGGCGGCGGGTTACCGGAAGTACAGCTGGGACGACGTGGCGCGGTTGCGGTTCGTGCTGACCGCGCAGCGGGATCGGTACCTGCCGTTGCGGGTGATCCGTGAGCAGTTGGCGCAGTGGGATCCGTCCGGTGAGCAGCCGGGTCGGTCGCGGCCGGCGTTGGTCGCGGTGGGGCCCGATGGCGCGGTGCCGGGTCGGGAGTCGGCGGAGCCGGCCGAGTCGTCGCAGGTGCGGCTCGGCCGGATGGATCTGGTGGCGCGCAGTGGCGTCGACGAGTCGACGTTGGCGGAGTTGGAGCGGCTCGGTGTGCTGGTGTCGGATCCGCCGGGCTGGTATGACGCCGATGCCTTGATCATCGCGTCTGCGGTGGCGGGGTTGGCGGCGTACGGGTTGGAGCCGCGGCATCTGCGGGGTTATCGGACTGCGGCCGACCGTGAGGTCGGGTTGTTCGCGCAGTTGGTGGCGCCGTTGGCGCGGCAGAGTGATCCGGCGGCGCGGGCGCGGGCGGCGGAGACGGCGCGGGAGTTGGTGGCGTTGTCGGAGCAGCTGCACGCGGCGTTGGTGCGGGTGGGGTTGCGCTCGACGTTGGGTCGGTGAGGGTGCCCGGCGGGCGGTGGCTGAGCGGAAAGATCTCTTCGGGGAAGCGTGCCGTAGGCTTGCCGGGGTAACCCCTTTCTGGCGCGGACGTGGTGCTGTAGCGCATGGGACGGCCGTGTTGCGGTCCGTGTACCGTGCAGGGAAAGGCGCGGTGCGGCGTAGGTGACAACGACACGGAGGCGGCGGTGCGCGAGCTGAGCGTGGTCGGAGTTCGGGTGGAGCTGCCCAGCAACCAGCCGATCGTCCTGCTCAGGGAGGTCGAGGGGGACCGCTATCTGCCGATCTGGATCGGCGCGGTCGAGGCCACGGCTATCGCTTATGAGCAGCAGGGGGTCAAGCCGGCTCGGCCGTTGACGCATGACCTTCTGCGGGACGTGTTGACGGCTCTGCAGGCGCCGTTGCAGGCGGTGGAGATCACCGAGCTCAAGGAGAACGTCTTCTACGCTGATCTGTTGATTGGCGACGGGGTGCGTGTGTCGGCGCGGCCGAGTGATTCGATCGCGTTGGCGTTGCGGGTCGGTGCGCCGATTCGTTGTGCCGAGCAGGTCCTCAGTGAAGCGGGGATCGTCATTCCCGATGAGCAGGAGGACGAGGTGGAGAAGTTCCGCGAGTTCCTGGAGCAGGTGCGTCCGGAGGACTTCGCGGGCTGAGCCGGGCGTTGCGCCCGGCACCGGGTGTCACTGTGGGTGATCCCGTGGTGTGGTTGGTGATCTTTCTGGGTGCCGGGCGGCGTGTCGTGTCGGTTCCTCCGTGGTAACTCCTGAGCGTGGCGATAGGGTTGCCGTGTCGAGGGGTGCGCGTCGGAGGAACGACGTGTCACCGCACTGACGGGGAGGTTGTCCGGATGCACGAGCCACGCGATCCCGATCCGGGTGCGGAGTTGGCGTCGCCGGGTGCGGCGACTGTGGGTGATGGTTCGGTGGGCTACCGGGGTGTGACGGCGTGCACCGCGGTGGGCATCAGCTACCGGCAGTTGGATTACTGGGCGCGGACGGCGCTGGTGGTGCCGAGTGTGCGTGACGCCTCGGGTTCGGGGACGCAGCGGTTGTACTCGTTCCGCGATCTGGTGGTGTTGAAGGTCGTGAAGCGGTTGCTGGACGCGGGGGTGTCCCTGCAGAACATCCGCAAGGCGATCGAGGCGTTGCGGTCCCGGGGCGTGGAGGACCTTGCCGGCATCACGTTGATCTCTGATGGGACGACCGTGTATGAGTGCCGGTCCCCGGAGGAGGTGGTCGACCTGTTGCAGGGTGGCCAGGGCGTGTTCGGGATCGCGATCGGTGGGGCTTTCAAGGAGATCCAGGGGTCGTTGTCGCATCTGCCGGCGGAGCCGGCGGCGAGTGGCCCGGTGGAGCCGGTGGTGGCGTCCGAGTCGGATCCGGTGGGTGACGAGTTGGCGGCGCGGCGGGCGCGGCGGCGGGCCGGCTGAGCGCGGTCGGGGCCCCGGACTGCTAATAGCGCACGGCTTTTTTCGCGCGGCCGGTCCGTGACTGAGGGTCAGGTCGGCGCGTTTCCGGGCCGGAGAATGTCCACAGTGGGTGTCGGAGTGGTGTCCGTCTGTGGTGGTTCCGCCCAATCGCGGTGACGCTACGTGTCAAGCAGGTGTCGGGAACCCGATAGGGGGGCCCTGACCGGAGACCGCCGACAGGCTATGGTCCGTTCCGGTCCCCCGGTGTGTCGCCGTGGTACGACGATTGCGTTCCGGTGGGCCGTTGCCCCTTCCGCGCCGACCCCGCGCGGCCTCCACCCTGGAAGGAACGACCGTGACGGTTACCGAACAGACCCCCGTCTCGCACTACGACCGCATCGGCGGTGCCGCCTCCGTCAAGGCGGCCGTCGACCTGTTCTACGACAAGGTCCTCGCTGATCCGGCGCTGGCGGGCTACTTCGCCGATGTGGACATGCCGGGTCAGCGTCGGCATCTGGCGTTGATGTTGACGGTGGTGCTGGGCGGTCCGAACGAGTACGCCGGTCGTGGTCTGGCCGAGGCGCACCAGCCACTGAACATCCCGGTGGAGCACTACGTCAAGGTGGGTGAGCACCTGACGGTGACGCTGACCGAGTTGGGTGTGCCGGCGGACGTCCTGGCCGACGTGCAGACGGTGCTGGGGCAGGTGCAGGACCAGGTGGTGTCGTCCGGGAACCGTCCGGGCGTCTGAGCGTGGACGCGGCCCGACTCAAGCAGAGCTGGTCGCTGGTCGCCGGGCACGGTGACCAGGTTCCGCTCTATTTCTATTCGACACTGTTCCTGACCCATCCCGAGACGCGGCAGATGTTCCCGACGAACATGGCCGGGCAGCGGGACCGGCTGGTGACCGCGTTGGGCCACATCGTGTCCAACGTGGACCAGGTCGAGGGGCTGGTGGGTTTCCTGCAGGGTCTCGGTGTGGACCACCGTAAGTTCGCGGTACGCGCGGAGCACTACCCCGCGGTGGGTGAGGCGCTGCTGGCGACGTTGCGGCATTTCCTGGCCGAGCAGTGGACCGAGGAGCTGGCCCAGGACTGGGCGGCCGCGTACGGGCTGGTCGCGCAGGTGATGCTGGAGGCCGCGCAGGCCGCGGAGACGGCGAGCCCGCCGTGGTGGGTGGCGGAGATCGTGACGCACGAGCGGCGGGCGTTCGACGTGGCGGTGTTGACGGTGCGTCCGCAGTATCTGTTGCCGTTCACCGCGGGCCAGTCGGTCGGGGTGTCCCATCCGTCGGTGCGGTCGTGGCGGTACTACTCGCCGGCCAACGCGCCGCGTGCGGACGGCACGTTGGAGTTGCACGTGCGGGCCGCTCCGGGTGGGGCGGTGTCCTCGCGGCTGGTGTACGGCTCGGCGGTGGGTGACCGCATCCACCTGGCCGCACCGGTGGGGGAACGGTTGTCGTTGTGGTCGGCGGGCTCCAGTGATCTGTTGCTGCTGGCGTCGGGCACCGGCTGGGCGCCGGTGAAGGCGTTGGTGGAGCAGGTCGCCGCGGAGGGTTCCCGCCGCCGGGTGGACCTGTATGTGGGCGCCCGTTCGCGCAGCGAGTTCTACGACAGTGACGCGATCGACAAGTTGGCGTCGTCGTATCCGTGGTTGACGGTGACCTACGTGGTGGGCGCCGACGTGAACCGGCCGGGGGAGCTCGTGCAGGCGGTGGACCGGGCTCTCGCCGACGGCGACTGGCGCTCCCGGCACGTGTACGTGTGCGGGTCCGACGAGATGGTTTCGCACGCGGTGCAGACGTTGGTCCGGGCGGGTTACCACGCGGGTCAGGTGCACCATGAGGGCCTGGGCAAGCAGTGGTACGGCCCGGCATGGCGTACGGCGGCGGCGGAGCAGTCGACCGCCGGTGACGGAGGTGGGCACAGGTGAGCGCGACCCCGATCAGCCGGTATGACGGCATTCAGGTCTCCGGCGGTGCGCAGGTGCGGTTGACCGCCGACCGGGTGCGGCGGTGGGAGTTCGGTGCGGCGCCGTTCGCCCGGCGTGGTTACGACAACGCCGACGTGGATCGGTTCCGGGTGCAGGTCGCCGACGAGTTGGACCTGTTGGCGACGCAGGTCGCGAACCTGCGGGCGGAGAATGAGCGGCTCACCGACCGGGTGGAGTTGCACCGGCACGGGGTGATCCCGAGTACCGGCGCGGCCGGGAAGGTGCCTGCGGCGAAGGAGGTGAATCTGCTGTCCGCGGCGCAGCGGGAGGCGGAGCAGATCATCGCGCAGGCGCATGACTATGCGCGGCGGGTCGCCGAGTACGCCCGCCTGCAGTACGAGAGTTACATGCGGGCGGCGGCGGAGGAGGCGAAGCAGGAGGCCGAGCGGGCGGTGAACGAGTACCGCAGCACGGCCGGGCCGAGCTTCGACGACACGGTGGCCACCAGGGAGGCGCTGCGGATCTTCGGCGAGATGATGGTGTCGCACATGCAGGCGGCGGCCCGGCACCTCGACGACGGTAGTGAGCAGTTGGCCCGCACGATGGACCGGATCGCGAAGGAGACGCCGGGGGCGCCGTTCGTGGCCGGTGCGGCGGCGCAGACGGCGTTGCCGCGACACCAGCAGCGGTGAGTGCCGGGTGGGGTCTGCCAGGCGGACCCCACCCGGGTGGCGCGCCGGCCATGGTCTCCGGGACCGGCGCGGCGGCGGCAGACTGGACGGGCGGCGCCCGCGACCGGCGGCGGGAGGCACGATCGCCGGTGGAATAGGCGGCACTCCGGCGGGGTTTCATGATCGACGAGTCGGGTCGCGCCCCCGCCGGGCCGCGTGCGGGAAGGATGTTCCATGTCTGAGCCACCGTCTACCTCCGGCGCCTCGCCGCATCCGTACGACGGGTCTGTGGATCCGGTGGCCGCGATGGAGGCCTCGGTGTGGGCTCTGGCCGCCGTGGTGGCCACGATGCGCGATGCCCTGTCGGCGCCGCTCGCCGAGGTCCTCGCCGCGTCGCCGCAGCGCAGCGCGGTGTTGGAGGCGGCCGGGTTGCTGTCGTGGGACGGTGCGGTGCCGGTCGTGCACCCCTCGTTGGTCCCGGCCGACGGGCCGACCGGGCAGAGCACCGTGCAGGCGCGGTTGAGTTCGTTGCGGCAGGCCGTCGGCGCCGCCGCGCAGGACGCTTCCGCCCCCGTCGGGAGCGGCTGGGCCGACCTGGGCGACGAGGTGCTGCTGAATCAGGGTCGGGCGTCCGCCGCGACCGGTCGCGCTCTGGCCACCCGGGTGGTTCCCGGGCTGCCCGGGCTCGCGGAGCGTCTGGACGCGGCGGGCGGGCGTGTCCTGGATGTCGGCACGGGCGTGGCGGCGTTGGCCGTTGCCGTGGCCCGGGAGTTGCCCCGGGTGTCGGTGGTGGGCATCGACGTCCTTGGGCGGGCGCTGGACCTCGCCCGCGGGGAGGTCGCCGGGGCGCCCGACGTCGCCGACCGGATCAGCCTGCGCCAGCAGGACGTGGCCGACGTGACCGAGGTGGACGCGTACGACCTCGTGTGGCTGCCGGCGCCGTTCGTGGCGCAGGACACCCTGGTGGCCGCCCTGCCCCAGCTGGTGCAGGCGCTGCGGCCCGGCGGTTGGATCGTGACGGGCACGAACCCGCCGGCGGGGGATCCGCTGCGGGCCGCCGTCGACCGGTGGAACGCCGTACGCAACGGCGGCAACGCCTACGACACCGATCGCATGGCGGAGGTGCTGGCCGCCGCGGGGCTGGACGACGTCCGGCGCTACCCGACCGTTCCCGGAGGACCCGTGTTGGTCGCCGCCCACCGTCCGGGCTGAGTTCCCGCGACGACAGGCCGTGTACGGCGCGGAACACCCCTGCCGCGCCGCTGGTCAGGTGGTGGCGGTGATGGCGTCGGCGATGGGCGTCGGCCCGTTGACGAGTTCCAGGGTCGCTCCGGCGGTGCGTGGTTCGTCGAGCAGCGCCACGAGCACGCCGGCGACGTCGGCGCGGGTGATCGCGCCCCATCCGGAGTGCCGGGCGAGGGTGACCCGCCCGGTGGGTTCGTCGTCGCTGAGCCGGCCGGGTCGCAGCACCGTCCAGTCCAGGTCGCGGCCGCGCAGGTCGTCCTCGGCGGCCAGCTTGGCCCGCAGGTACGCCGCCCACACCTCGTCGGTGCCGGCTGCCGGCGGGTCCTGCACGCCCATCGAGGAGACCAGCAGGTAGCGGCGGATGCCGGCGCGGGTGGCGGCGTCGGCGAGCAGCGCGGCGGCTGCCCGGTCGACGGTGTCCTTGCGGGCGGCGCCGCTGCCGGGGCCGGCGCCGGCGGCGAACACCACCGCGTCGGCGCCGTCGAGGTGAGCGGTGACATCGGTGACGTCGCTGCGTTCCAGGTCGCAGACGACCGGTTCGGCGCCGACGGCGCGCAGCGCGTCGGCCTGTTCGGGGTTGCGGATCAGACCGACGGGGGTGTCGCCACGCCGGGCGAGGTCGCGTTCCAGCAGTTGGGCGATCTTGCCGTGGCCTCCGGCGATGACGACGCGCATGCGCCCAACCTACCGGGGTCGGGCAGATGTGGGGGTTCGGCGTCGGCGGGTGGGTTGAGGCAGCATGGAGGGGTGATGGAGAGCCTGGAGGCGTTGACCCCGCTGGTGGCCGGCGGTGGGGTGGTGGTGCTCAGCGGGGCGGGCCTGTCCACCGAGTCGGGCATCCCGGATTACCGCGGGCCCAGCGGGGTGGCCCGCCGGCACACCCCGATGACCTTCCAGGCGTTCACCCGCGACCCGGTCGCCCGGCGGCGCTACTGGGCGCGCAGCCACCTGGGGTGGCGGTTGATCGCCCGGGCCGCGCCGAACGCCGGGCACCGGGCGGTGACCCGGTTGCAGCGCGCGGGTCTCATCGACGCGGTGATCACCCAGAACGTCGACGGGCTGCACTCGGCTGCCGGCAGCGCCCAGGTGGTCGAGTTGCACGGCCGTCTCGACGAGGTGACCTGCCTGGACTGCGGCAACCTCACCTCCCGGGAGGAGCTGGACCGTCGACTGCGGGAGGCCAACCCGGACTTCGTGGCCCGGGTCGCCGCCGTGAACCCCGACGGTGACGTGGATCTCCCCGAGGATCAGGTGGCCACCTTCCGGACGGTCGACTGCGGGATCTGCGGGACGGGGATGCTGAAACCGGACGTGGTGTTCTTCGGCGAGACGGTGCCACCGCAGCGGGTGGCGCGCTGCTTCGCGCTGGTGGAGCAGGCTAGGGCGGTGCTGGTGCTCGGGTCGTCGTTGACGGTGATGTCGGGTCGCCGGTTCGTGATCCGGGCGGCCAAACGCGGCATTCCGGTGGCGATCGTCAACCAGGGGCCGACCCGCGGTGACGGCCACGCCACGGTGAGCGTCGACGCACCGCTGGGTGTGCTGCTGCCGGCGTTGGCGCACCGCGTCACCGGCGGCGCGGCGCCGGTGATCACGCCGGCCGGGGTGTGACGCCCCGGGGGTGGGACATCTGCCGGAAACACCGACGCTGGTAGCGTTGACCAAGCCGGTACCACCCACGTGGGAGAGACCGCCCGAGGAACACCGGGGCGGCGCCGAAGGGGCAAATCCTCCCCGGAACCTCTCAGGCAAAAGGACCTCGTGGGCAGGCGCTGTGGAGTGCCCTGCGGGCGCGACAGAGGGGGAGGCCGATCCGTCGACCTCGCCCGGGAGCCCCCCATGACCGCAGAGCAGTTCGCCACCCGTCACATCGGTCCCGGCCTCGACGACGAGCGCCGCATGTTGGAGGTCGTCGGGCACGGCTCGATCGACGAGCTGATGGACGCCGCGATCCCCGAGGTGATCCGCTGGCACGGCACCCTGGACCTGCCGGACCCGGCCACCGAGGCCGAGACGATCGCCGAGCTGCGGGCCCTGGCCGCGCGCAACACCGTCGCCGTGTCGATGATCGGGTTGGGTTACCACGGCACGCACACCCCGGCGGTGATCCGTCGTAACGTGCTGGAGTCCCCGGCCTGGTACACGGCGTACACGCCCTACCAGCCGGAGATCAGCCAGGGTCGCCTCGAGGCGCTGCTGAACTTCCAGACCATGGTCACCGACCTGACCGGCCTGGCCACCGCGAACGCCTCCATGCTCGACGAGGGCACCGCCGCGGCCGAGGCGATGACCCTGGCCCGCCGCGCGTCCAGGAGCAAGAGCCGGGTGTACGTCGTCGACGCCGACGCGCTGCCGCAGACCATCGCGGTGATCACCAGCCGGGCGGAGCCGCTCGGCATCGAGGTGCAGGTCCTCGACGTCGAGCGCGACGAGCTGCCCGGGGAGTTCTTCGGCCTGCACCTGCAGTACCCGGGGGCGTCCGGTGCGGTGCGCGACCACGCCCCGCTGGTCGAGGCGGCGCACGCTGTCGGCGCCCTGGTCACCATCGCTGCGGACCTGCTGGCGTTGACGCTGCTGCGCGCACCGGGAGAGATCGGCGCGGACATCGCCGCCGGCACGACCCAGCGTTTCGGCGTACCCATGGGCTTCGGTGGGCCGCACGCCGGTTACCTAGCGGTCCGGGCGGGTCTGGAGCGGATGCTGCCGGGCCGGCTGGTCGGGGTGTCGCGCGACACCGACGGCAACCCCGCCTACCGCCTGGCACTGCAGACCCGTGAGCAGCACATCCGGCGGGAGAAGGCCACCAGCAACATCTGCACCGCGCAGGTGCTCCTCGCCGTGATGGCCGGCATGTACGCGGTCTACCACGGGCCGGACGGGCTGCGGGACATCTCGGCGCGTACCCACGGCATGGCGGCGCGGCTCGCGGCCGGGCTGCGCGCCGGTGGCGTGCCGGTCGCGGACGTCGCGTTCTTCGACACCGTCACCGCGAGCGTGCCCGGCCGGGCCGCCGAGGTGGTCGCGGCGGCCGCGCAGCGGGGCGTGAACCTGCGGCTGGTCGACGCCGACCGGGTGGGCGTGTCCTGCGACGAGACGACCACGGTGGTGCACCTGCGCGAGGTGTGGGCGGCCTTCGGCGTGGACGGCTTCGACGGTGACGTGGACGCGCAGCTGCCGGCCGCTCTGGCCCGCACCGGCGACTTCCTCACCCACCCGGTGTTCCGCAGTCACCACTCGGAGACGGCGATGCTGCGCTACCTGCGTCGGCTGTCGGACTTCGACTACGCCCTGGACCGGGGCATGATCCCGCTGGGGTCGTGCACCATGAAGCTCAACGCGACCACCGAGATGGAGCCGGTCAGCTGGGCGGAGTTCGCGAACGTCCACCCGTTCGCCCCGGATGCGCAGACCGCCGGGTACCGGGAGATGATCGGCCAGCTGGAGTCGTGGCTGGCCGAGGTGACCGGCTACGACGCGGTCAGCGTGCAGCCCAACGCCGGCTCCCAGGGTGAGCTGGCCGGGCTGCTGGCCATCCGGTCCTACCACGCCTCGCGGGGGGAGACGCACCGCGACGTGTGCCTCATCCCGTCCTCGGCGCACGGCACCAACGCGGCGTCGGCGGTGATGGCCGGCATGCGGGTGGTCGTGGTGGCCTGCGACGACGACGGCAACGTCGACCTCGTCGACCTCGACGCGAAGATCGACAAGCACCGGGACGCGCTCGCCGCGATCATGGTGACGTACCCGTCGACGCACGGGGTGTACGAGACGGGCATCGCGTCGCTGTGCGCGAAGGTCCACGACGCCGGCGGGCAGGTGTACGTCGACGGCGCGAACCTCAACGCCCTCGTGGGGTTCGCCAAGCCGGGCGCGTTCGGCGCGGACGTGTCGCACCTGAACCTGCACAAGACGTTCTGCATTCCGCACGGCGGCGGCGGCCCGGGCGTCGGCCCGGTGGCGGTGCGCGCGCACCTGGCGCCGTTCCTGCCCGGTGACCCGCTGGGCGCGCACGTCGACGCCACGCCGGCGATCTCGGCGGCGAAGTACGGGTCGGCCGGGATCCTGCCGATCCCGTGGGCGTACCTGCGGATGATGGGCGCCGCCGGCCTGACCCGGGCGACCGGGGTGGCGGTCCTGTCGGCGAACTACGTGGCGGCGCGGCTACGCGGGCACTACCCGGTGCTGTACGCCGGCAACAAGGGCCTGGTGGCGCACGAGTGCATCCTCGACCTGCGGCCGTTGACGAAGGCGACCGGGGTGAGCGTGGACGACGTGGCGAAGCGGCTCATCGACTACGGGTTCCACGCGCCGACCATGTCGTTCCCGGTGGCCGGGACGCTGATGGTGGAGCCCACCGAGAGCGAGGACCTGGCCGAACTGGACCGGTTCTGCGACGCGATGATCGCCATCCGGGCGGAGATCGAGCAGGTGGGTTCCGGGGCGTGGCCGGGAGACGACAACCCCCTGGCCAACGCGCCGCACACCGCGGCGATGGTCAGCGGTGACGAGTGGCCGCACCCGTACCCGCGGTCGGTGGGCGCATACCCGGCCGGGGTGGACCGGGCCGGGAAGTACTGGCCGCCGGTGCGGCGCGTCGACGGCGCGTACGGCGACCGGAACCTGGTGTGCTCGTGCCCGTCGCCGGAGGCCTTCGAGGACTGACGACGGGCGGGCCGGGGCGGGCGGTGTGGGCCGCCCCGGCAGCCACTGCGACCTGGGCCGGGACGTCCCCTTACCGGGGGACCAGTCTGGGTCGACGGCGGCGATTCGGTGACGCTGGGTGGTCGATCAGGCCACGAGGGCGTGGCGGGCGGGGCCGCGGTGCGGGGCGATGCTGCTGCCGTCGGGGAGCAGCTCGCCGGTGTCCTCGAAGACGATGACGCCGTTGCAGAGCAGGCTCCAGCCCTGCTCAGGGAAGCACGCGAGGACCCGGGCGGCTTCCCGGTCGGTAGCTTCAGCGGAGGGGCAGGTCGGTTGGTGCTGGCACATCGGGTTCTCCGGACTGTGGGGGCACTGTGTCATGGTTCACATGACCAGTGACGCACAGTACCAAGTGAAAGTGTCCAGCATCGAGCAGGGAACCGTCTGGTGCCCGGGAAATCCACTGAACGGATGAGGAAGGTCGGACCGTACGGCGTGGAAACGCTCCCACAGATGGTGGTCAACCCGCCGGCGGCACCCGCCCGCTGCCGGGGCGGACTCGTCGAACGCGCGCGCCTGCAGTGGCGCCGATCCGACGGCGGCGACCCCGCCGCCCTCGCCGAGGAGTTCCTCGCCGCACACGGCCTGCCCCTGCACGACCTGAGCCGTCCCGGCGGCCGACAGCACCGCAGCACCGGCGCCTGCGGGGCGGCGCTCTACCTGTCCGCCGCCGCCGGGGCACTGCTGGCCGGCGCCCCGACCACGGCAACCGACCCCACACCCACCCTGCCCGACCTCGCCGTCGTCGTCTACGACCACGGCCTGAGCCCCACCCCACCCCCCGGCCCACCCCCCGGCTGGCGGCTCGACGACTGGACCGAAAGCTGGACCCCCCGCCAGCACGCCGACGCCGTCGACGCCGTCCGCGCCGCCATCGGCCGCGGCGACGTCTACCAGACCAACCTCGTCGGCCACGCCGCCGCCCGCTACACCGGCGACCCCCTGCCCGCCCTGAACCGCCTCGCCGCGCTGCCCGGCGCCCGCTACGGCGGCGTCCTCACCGGCGACGGCTGGGCGATCGGCTGCGCCTCCCCGGAAACCCTCATCGAGGTCACCGACGGGCACCTCACCACCAGACCCATCAAGGGCACCCGCCCCGCCACCACCGCCGGCCGCGCCGAACTGCTCGCCAGCGCCAAGGAACGCGCCGAACACATCATGATCGTCGACCTGGAACGCAACGACCTCGCCCAAATCGCCCGCACCGGCACCGTCACCGTCGACGACCTGTTCGCCATCCGCCGCTGGTGCGACCTGTGGCAGGCCGAGTCCACCGTCCGCGCCGCCGTCGCGCACGGCCTCGGCCTGGCCGACCTGCTGCGCGCCACCTGCCCCGGCGGCTCCGTCACCGGCGCCCCGAAACTCGCCGCCCTCACCCAGATCGGCGCCCTCGAACCCGTCGGCCGCGGCGCCAGCATGGGCGCGCTCGGCTGGGTCACCCCCGGCCGCGTCGACCTCGGCCTGACCATCCGCACCGCCGCCGCCGACACCGAGAAGCTGCACACCTGGGCCGGCGGCGGCATCACCTGGGACAGTGACCCCGCCGCCGAGGTCGCCGAAGCCGCCGCGAAGACCGCCCCGATCCGCGCCACCCTGGCCGGGCGCTGAAGCCGCCACCACCGCCGATACGCTGACCCGCATGACCATGCGGCCCATCCGGATCATCGGCGACCCCGTCCTGCGCACCCCGTCCGAACCCGTCACCACGTTCGACGCCGCACTGCGCGCCCTGGTCACCGACCTGATGGACACCCTGCTCGGCGCGCCCGGCCGCGCCGGCGTCGCCGCCCCGCAGATCGGGGTCAGCGCCCAGGTGTTCGTCTACGACGCCGACGGGCACCGCGGTCACCTCATCAACCCCACCCTCGACCTGTCCGAGGAACGCCAGGACGACGACGAGGGCTGCCTGTCCATCCCCGGCCTGTACTTCCCGACCACGCGAGCCCAGCACACCACCGCCCGAGGCGTCGACCAGAACGGCGAACCGCTGAGCATCACCGGCAGCGGCTTCCTCGCCCGCGCCCTGCAACACGAGACCGACCACCTGCTCGGCAAGCTGTACGTCGACACGCTGAGCGGGGACACCCGCCGCCGCGCCCTACGGGAGATCCGCGCCGGCCGCTTCGACTCACCCAGCCGCAACCGCTGACCCCGTGCCACCGCTGACCCGCCACTACCGGGCGGTCAACGTGTACTCGCCGTAGTCCGCGACCCGGGTGAAACCCACCCGCTCGTACAACCGCACCGCCGCCGTGTTGTCCGCCTTGACGTTCAACGCGACGTGCGCGACGGTCTCCCGCAGCCGGGCACACAGCGCCGCCACCACCGCCGCGCCCAGACCCCGCCCCCGCCAGCGCGGATGCGTCGTCACATTGCCCAACGCCGCCACCCGATACACCGGCGACCACACGTGCACCCCCGCCACCGCCGCCAACTCACCGCCCGCCCGCACACCCAGGTACTGCCCGGTATCCAGCATCCGCTCATCGAACCAGTTCTCCGGGTACGCCAACGCGTACAGGCGGCGCACCTGCGGCAGGTCCACCGCGCCGAGCACCACACCCGCCGGACGCACCACCTCCAACCGGGCCGGATCGGTCAACGCCATCCGGTGGTGCACACCGCCGAACTCCAACCGGAACGACCCGGCCAGCGCATCGGCCAGCCCGGGGGACAGGTGCGCGTACAACCGGGCCGGCAACACCGGCGCCACCTCCGTGAGCAACGCCGCCAACGCCACACTGTCCGCCGGCGCCGCGAACGCCAACAACGTCGGCGGATCCACCCCGTGGTACAGCAACGCCACCTGATCACCACGGCGAAACCACGAGGTGTACGGCCAGAAGAAGTCGTCCAGGTCACCCAACTGGTAGGCGTGCAACACCGGATCCCGCCCCAACAGGTCAGCCAGGACGGCCCGGTCGTGCTCGGCGCGTACCGGCATCAGCGCACGCCTACCGGGCCAGCCACTGGTCGTGTCCCAACTTGGCGACCAACGCCAACACCACCACCAGCAGCACCACCCGCACGAACCCCGACCCACGACGCAACGCCATCCGCGCCCCCACCACCGCACCAGCGATGTTGCACACCGCCATCCCCGCGCCCAGCAACCACCACACGTGCCCGGTCACCCCGAACACCACCAACGCGCCCAGATTCGTGCCCGCGTTGACGACCTTCGCCATCGCCGAGCCGTGCACGAAGTCCGCACCCACCAACGCCGTGAACGCCAGCACCAGGAACGTGCCAGTACCCGGACCGATCAACCCGTCGTACAACGCGATGCCCACCCCGGCAACCGCGACCGCCGCCGCCACCCGCACCGGAGTACGCCGCCCCGGCACCGCCACCACCCCCAGCCGAGGGCGCAGCAGCACGAACAGCGCCACCGACACCAGCACCACCAACACCACCGGCCGGTACGCCGACGCCGGCACCGCACCGGCCAACGCGGCACCCACCCCCGAACTGAACACCGCCAACCCCGCCGCCGGCCCCACCACCCGCCAGTCAACCGTCGTCCGCCGGGCGTACGTCGCCGCCGCCGTGGCGGTACCGAAGATCGCCGCCAACTTGTTGGTGCCCAGCGCGGTGGCCACCGGCAACCCCGGCGCGGCCACCAGCAACGCCGGCAGCAGCAACAACCCGCCACCACCGACCACGGCGTCCACCCAACCGGCCATCGCGGCGGCGGCCAGCAGGGTGGTCAACGAGAAGGGGTCCACGGGCGGCCATTCTCCCCAACCCGGCCCGCCCACCCACCACCGGGATGGCCAACCCCACCCAGCCCGAGCGAGGTCAACGACCCCGCGCCCGCCTCAGCCACACCCCCAACGCACCCATCGCCACGAACACCAGCACGGAACACAGCAGCACCTTCAGCATCCGGCAACCCTGCCACGGCAACGTAGGGTGCAGGAGTGCGCCTGGCCACCTTCAACATGTTGCACGGACGATCCCTCACCGACGGGCTCGTCGACCCCGACCGACTCGCCGCCGCCGTACACGCCCTCGACGCCGACGTCCTGGCGCTGCAGGAGGTCGACCGCGACCAGAGCCGCAGCGGCAACCTCGACCTCACCGCCATCGCGGCCCGCGCCCTGAACGCACCCCACCACCGCTTCGCCGCCGCCGTCGTCGGCACACCCGGCGAACAGTTCCGCCCACTGCGCCACGACGACGACGGCCACGGCGAACCCTGCTACGGCATCGGGCTGATCAGCCGCCTACCGGTACGCAGCTGGCAGGTCACCCGCCTGCAACCCGCACCGGTACGCTCCCCGGTCTACGTCCCCGGCCCCGGCGGCGGCCTCATCCTCCTGCACGACGAACCCCGGGTCGTACTCGCCGCCGTCCTGGACACCCCACACGGCCCGCTCACCGTCGCCGCGACCCACCTGTCCTTCGTCCCCGGCTGGAACGCCCGCCAGCTACGCCAGACCATCCGCGCCCTCCGCGCGCTGCCCGGCCCCCGCGTCCTGCTCGGCGATCTCAACCTGCCCGCCGGCGCGGCCCGCCTCATCTCCGGCTGGCACCCCCTGGGCCGCCGCCCCACCTATCCCGCCGGGCAACCCCGCGTCCAACTCGACCACATCCTCGCCGACCGGCAGGCCCTCAACCAGCTCCCACCGGTACGCGCCGTCACCACACCGCTGTCCACCATCTCCGACCACCGCCCCCTGCTGGTCGACTTCGGCTGACCCGGCCTGGCTCGCCATCATCGGTCGGCCTCCTGCTGCGGCGTGGGCGCCAGAGCGGCCAACGCGCGATTGGTCCGGTTGGCGCGCACCGCGTCGCGCTGCTGCCCGGCGGTCACCTCGATGTACGTCTGCGACGACGCCAACGACGCGTGCCCCAACAACCGCATGATCTCCGCGGCGCTCGCCCCGTCCTCGGCCAACCTGGTGGCGAACGTGTGCCGCAGCGCGTGCAACCGCGCCCCACGCGGCACCCGGTCGCCGATGCCCGCCCGCCGGTAACACGACTCCACCAGATACTGGAGCCCACCCCGGCGCAGCGGCTCACCCTGCCGGTCGACGAGCAACGCCGAGTCCGGTCCTACCGAGCGTGACCCGAAGCGCCGCCGGCGACTGTCCACATAGTCCGCCACCACCCGGTCCAGATCGGCCTCGATCGGCACCACCCGAGGCCGCCCGCCCTTGCCAACCACCTCGATCCGCCGCTCACCCGGCCGACCGCCGAGCGAGCCGACCCGCAGAGCGAGCAACTCCGACAGGCGCAGCCCGGCGCAGAGCGCCACCGCCACCACGGCGACGTCGCGCTCCGGCCACGGGTCGCGCTGCCGGCCGTCGTCGCGTGCCACCGAGGCGAGCAGCAGCTCCGGGGTGTCCGCGCCGCGCAACGGCTTCGGCTGGGGGAGAAGCGCCCGGGGGCGACCCACGGCCGGCATCGGGTTGCCTGCCACCACCCCGTCGGCCACCAGGAACGAGAAGAAACTGTTCCAGGTGGACCAGGCCCGGTGCACCGACGCCGCGGCCCGGGGCGCGGCGAACCGGGCGAAGGCCGCCCGCATCACCCGGGGGGAGAGGTCCGTGATCGACAGCGCGGCCAGGGGGAGGGGAGTGGCGGCATCCTCGGCGACCAGGGTCGCCACCGTGTGCAGGTCCCGCCGGTACGCGGCCAGGGTGTGGGGGGAGGGCTTACGGGTGGCCCGGTCGGTCAGGAACTCCTCGATCAGCACTCCGAGCGATTCGTCCTGTTTGTCATGCATAAGGGATATTATGCAGCATTTTCGCGTTTTCCGGAAGCGCGGGAGAGGGGGAGTAGATGCCAGAACCCCGGCGGTACGTCCTGACCGGAGCACCCGGCGCCGGCAAGACGATCCTGCTCGACGCGCTACGCCACAGGGGACACGTCACCGTACGAGAGGCCGCCACCGACGTCATCGCCGCACGGCAGGCGCAGGGGTGCGCCCAGCCGTGGCAGGAGCCCACCTTCGTCGACGCCATCGCCGAACTCCAACGCTCGCGACAGACCAGCACACACGACCCGGTCCAGCTCTACGACCGGTCACCGCTGTGCACGCTGGCGCTGGCCCGACACCTGGGTCGCCCCATCAGCCCGGCCCTCGCCAACGAGGTGGACCGGATCGTTCACGAGCGGACCTATCAGCGGTCGGTTTTCCTGATCGGCCCGCTGGGCTTCATCCGACACACGGCCGCGCGCCAGATCAGCTACGCCGATGCGCTGGCCTTCGCCCAGATGCACCACGAGGTGTACGAGGTACACGGGCACCATCTCGTCGATGTGCCGGCCGGACCGGTGTGGGAACGGGTGGCGCTGATCGAGAAGCACGTATCGTGCGCGGTATGACGTCGCCGGTCGCCACCTGCCCCGACTGCGGTCGACGCGGCATGCCGGTCGTCTACAGGGAGCCGGACGGTCCCACCGACTGGGTCTGCCCCGAGGGGCACCGGTGGGGGGCGACCGACCGACCCGGATGGGCTCCCCCTACGCGGTACCGGCCGCCGTCGCCGAAGCCCGCGCCCCTGACAACACGTCGAGGGGGTCAGACTCCACGGACGCCATCAGGGACGGGCGGAGCTGGCGGATCGGCACGACAAACGACGTCGCCTGGCTCCGCGGTCACACCACGTCCGACGGCAGGTCCATCACCAGCGCGATCCCACCGGTGTTCGACGCGTACGCCACCGTCCACCCGCCCGACGGTGTCAGTGTCGGCGCGCACGAACGTGCCGCCGTCAGCGAGCTGGTGGCGTACACCCCGGACCAGCCATGGTGGCTGGGCTATCTCGACACCGGCGCCCACGACATCGTCTTCCCACACGCCCCCAGGGTGTCGCTCTACTGGGGCTGGTCCTACGTCCTGGTCGAAGCGGGACCCGAGCAGGCCCTCACGTGGCGGACCGGTCACATGCGCGGCGACGGGCGGCTGCCCGACCTGTTCTTCCCGGCGGATCGCTCGTGGCTCGTCTCCGCCCTCTGGGACGATACCTGGACCGACGTCGGCGGCAGCGCCGCCGTGGTCGCGAGCCTGCGGCGCAATCCGCTGGTCAACGCCCGCCTCGTGCGACCTGACGAGGACGTCCTTCCGCCCGGACTGACGCGCGACTGACCCACGTTCACGCTCCGGTGAGGGGGACGCCCAGATCGTTCTACTTTACATAATGCACATTATCGAAGTTTCGTGATCCGCTCGCCGGCACCCTGGGCGAACGACGAGCCGCGAGAATCATCGGAGAACTAGGGAGGGGTCAACGATGAGTACCGCCGACGAGCAGGACCGACTACTGCGGGAACCCAGGATCGCTCTCGAACGAGCCCGCGGGGACCAGGCGACGTGGGCAGACCTCGCCTACTGCGGCCAGGGAACCGACGAAGGTCGCGTTACCGACCGCAACCGAGCCGCCCGCTTCGCGGTTCTCTGGGCACTGCAATACGATCGCCACCCCCACGATCTTCCGCTTCTACGCTTCCTCCTCCAGCAGCAGATTACCTACTATCGCGAGGCCGTCCCCTCGGGCCTGGCCCCCGACCTGACACTGGCGGGATTCCTGGTCGCCGAGCACCGGCAGGTCGAAGACCTGTGGCTGCACTGGGCCGCCAAGAACATCAGCTTCGATACCGCCCTGGGCTACCATCTCTACCATCTGCTCACCGCAGGTATCGCCGCCAGCATCGAGGCAGTGGAAGCCAGCTCGCACCCTGACCACGATCGCGTCTCGGCAGCCATCACAGCAGCCCGCCATACCGACGCTGCCGTCGAAGAGTGGCTCGACCAGCAACGCACACTATTCCCGGCCGACCCTGCCGACGAAGGACTCCAAGCGTGGGCCCACCACGCCGCTCGCCTGGGCGAGCGCGAAGCATCACGCCTGTTCATGACCGAGTGGGCGGCGGGCGAAACGCGAAGCGACACCACGCTCAACACCCTGCAGTTCCACCTCGCCCGTCTCGGCTACCTTGCCGAAGCGGTGGAGGTGCAGAAGGAAGCCGTCGCGCTCAGCGACTCCTGGCCCGGGGCGAAGGCGAGCAAACTACTCACCCTTGCCCGGCTGCAACGACGAACCGGCGACTTCGCGGAAGCCTGGCACACTCTTCAGGAGGTCCAGCGCGTCCTGCCGCCCGACAAACACGACGTCGAGCAAGGCACGTGGCGGCACTTCGTCCAAGAATGTTTCCTGCTCGTCCCGATTGCTCCCGATCCCTCCGCCGCTCGGCGTCTTCTCGCGGCGAGTGAGCAGGATCTGCAAGGCATTCCCCGGCTCTGGATGGACGGAGTCCTCGACGCCGCAGTCGCGGCTGCCGAACACACCGGCGATCCGCAGGCGCTCCACCGCTACGGCGTCCTGCAGCAGGCTGCGGCCCGGGAACGAGCTCAGGAACTCGGCTAGGCGGCCAGTCCCCTCGGAGTCAGGATCCGCAACCACCTGAATCCCACCGTCCTCTGCACGCAGCCGAGTCAGCTCGCCAGAAGCCGCAGCGGTGCGCCTTGGTCTTACCCTGATAACCCCGTCACCTCTACTGAGGAGGTGCGAGCGGTGCCGTGGCCCGCACGGTGCAGCCAGTCCTCGGCGAGTGCGCGCAGCAGCGCGGGCTGTTCGTACGGCAGGTAGTGCCCGGCCGCGTCGACCACGGTGTAGGTGCCTCGTGGGTAGTGGCGCATGGCGCGGAACTGGTCGGCGTAGCCGACTATGCCGTCCTGCCGGCCGGTGATCACGCTGACCGCGCCGCCGTAGTCGACCTCGGCGGCCTCGTCGGGAAGCGCGTAGTCGGCGCCCGAGCGGAGTTCCTGCTGAAACACGTCATCGCCGGGGCCGCCGGAGTTCAGCGCCGCGAGCACCGTCGCGACGACCTCCGGCGTGCGCTGGCCCAGCGCCGTGTCCAGGTGCGGGCGTAGCCCGGCGGGGACGCCGTCGAGCCAACCCGCGGGCGCTTCGGGTGGCGCCAGGTCGGGCAGGTTCCGGCTTGCCGGGGCGATGGTGACACCGGGGCAGACGAGGAGCAGGCCGTGGACCAGTTCGGGGCGCTGGCGGGCGATGCCGGCGGCAAGGTAGGCGCCGTAGGACCCACCGGCCAGCAGGACCGGGCCGTCCGTGTGCTGGTCGAGCCACCCACACACGGTGTCCAGCAGCGCCTGAGACGACGGGCGGCAGGTTGCGGGGGTGTCGCCGTGCCCGGGCAGGTCGAGGTACACCTCGCGCAGGCCTGCGCCGGCGAAGGCGGGTCTGAAGGCTGCCGTCGTGGCGGCGCGGGTCATGCTGAACATCGGAAGGCACACGACCGTGGGGCCGGCTCCCCCGGTGTCGTCGAACGCGATCGTCATTCTGCTCATTCGACACCATCACCGCCGGTGGTCTCCACCAGAATCGCTGTGGGCAGAACGCGACATCGCCGATCGCGGAGCGCGCCGGCCGCGCCCGCTCAACCGGTGACGCCGGAGGCCCAGGCCGTCCAGGCGTCGCGCCACCGCCGGTCGACGGCCTCCCGAGCGTGCACGGGTACGTCCCGTTGCGGCAGCAACTGTTGCCGCTCGCGCCAGGCCTGGTGGGCGGGCTGGCTGGGTACGCCCTCACCCAACCCGGTGCCGTACAGCAGGGTCTCGGTGATCGCCCGTCGGCGGAGCCGTAGGTCGTCGTCGAACCAGCTGGCCTCGCCGCTGAGGGTGGTCAACTGCGCGACGATGTCGCTCACCGCGCGGGCGGCCTCGGGTTCGACCTGGTCGGTGAGTTCCACCTGCCGGCGTACGGCGGCCCGCCACAGCGCCGACCAGTACGGGGGCAGGTGCGGGGCCGGTCCCCCGTCCTTCATCCAGTCGGACCGGGCCTGCTGGTTGTTCAGGGCTGCGTCGACGAGTGCCCGGTGCGGCTCACCGGCCAGGTCTGCCGGTAGAGGTTCCGACTCCTCGTGCGGCGTCGAGGTCGGGGACCAGGTTCTGAGTCCGTCGAGCAGTGGCGCGAGGTCGGTGACCCAGCGGAGGTGGACGGTGGCGGGGTGCCAGTCGCGGGCCGTGACGGTGATCTCGATGCCGTCGCGGTCGCAGCGTGTCGCCCACCAGCGGTCGCCGGCTCGCACGGTTCGTCCGGTGACCGGCTGGCCGTCGACCAGGACGGTGGCGTCGTCTTCGGTCCACTCGACGTCGGAGAATCGTTCACCGGCGAGGCGCATGCCGTGTTCGAGTTGCCAGCGCAGCGGACCGGCGTCGACGGGGAGGTCGCCCCAGCGGGCCGTGTCGACGCTCGCCCACGGGCCGTTGGTCGGATCGCCGTGGGCGACCCGGACGTTGGTGATCGTGCCGTCGAAGGTCTCGGTGCCGGCGAACCGTTCGGCAGCCGGCCGGTCGCTTCCGGCGAGCGCGACGACCGGCATCGCGCTCTCCGACAGGGTCCGGCGGATGCGTTCGGCCTGGTGCACGAAGCGTTCGTCGGCGCCGGGCGACGGGTCGTGTTCCATCCCGGTCCCCTCGTCGGCGGTGCGGTTGGGTTGCGCGTTGCTGCCCCGTCATGGTGCCAGTTCGCGGTGGCGCCACGCGAGGGCGGACGGGGTGCTGGCCAGGCCGTTGGTTGGCCCGGCCAGCACCCCGTGGTCGCTGCTGAGCGTGGTGCGCCCCGCCCGGGTTGGCACGGCGTTGGCACCGTTTGCGTGGGTCCCTGTCGGCGTCCTCACCCGGGTCGGTCGACGGGAATTCCCGGATGGGTCGAGTGGTTGCCCGGTTGGAAGATCAGGACGATCGGATGGATGTGCCATGCACGTGCGCTCAGACGCGGTAGTGCTGTTCGGCGTCACGGGAGACCTCGTCTCGAAGAAGCTGTTTCCGGCGTTGTACGAGTTGACCCGGCGCGGCCGCCTCGACGTGCCGGTGATCGGTGTGGCCCGCTCCGCCTGGGATGATCAGCACCTGGTCACGACCGCCCGCAAGTCGGTCACCGAGGCGAGCGACGAGGTCGACGACGAGACGTTCGACGCGTTGGCGGGCAACCTGTCGATGATCTCCGGCGACTACGCGGACCCCACGACGTACCAGCGTCTGGCGGAGCGTCTGCGGGACGCCGAACGTCCGGTCTTCTATCTGGCGATCCCTCCGGTGGTGTTCGGTTCCGTCGTCGATAACCTGGCGGCGGTCGGTCTGGCCGACCGTGGTCGGGTCATCGTGGAGAAGCCGTTCGGGCGTGACCTAAAGTCCTCCCACGAGCTGGACCGCACCCTGCGTGGCGCCTTCGATCCGCAGCGGGTGTTCCGCATCGACCACTATCTCGGCAAGGAAGCCGTCGAGGGCCTCTACGCGTTCCGGTTCGCCAACCGGCTGTTCGAGCCGCTGTGGAACAGCGAGCACGTCGACAACATTCAGGTGACCCTCGCCGAGGGGTTCGGCACGCAGGGCCGCGCGGGTTTCTACGACACCGTCGGCGCGACCCGTGATGTGTTGCAGAACCATATTCTGCAGGTCGTCGCGCTGATCGCGATGGAGGCGCCGGCCGCCGACGACATCGACGCGTTCCGCGAGGCGGAGGCCGCGGCGCTGCGGCAGATCGAGCCGCTGTCGGCGGAGTCCACCGTGCGGGGTCAGTACGCCGGCTACCGCGACGAGCCGGGCGTTGCGCCGGACTCGAACACCGAGACGTTCGTCGCCACCCGGCTGACGATCAACTCCCCGCGCTGGTCGGGGGTGCCGTTCTACCTGCGTACCGGCAAGTCGTTGCCCGGCACGGCGACCGAGGTCGTGGTCGAGTTCAAGCAGCCGCAGCGTTCACTGATCCGGGCCGAGGGCGGCGCTGAGGCGCCCGCGAACCTCCTGCGGTTCCGGCTGGGCCGTGGCGACGGCATCACGATGTCGATCCAGGCGAAGAGCCCGGGTGCCGAGGTGGCCAGCCGCCCGGTGGACCTGTCCGTCGACTTCGGCGCTGCTATGGGTCGCCGGCAGGAGGCGTACGAGCGTCTGCTCGACGACGCGATGGACGGGCAGCACCTGCGTTTCGCGCGCGAGGAGACGATCGAGCAGGAGTGGCGCATCGTCGAGCCGATCCTGGATCTGCCGGCGGCGGTGCAGTCGTACGACAGGGGCACCTGGGGTCCGGCGGACGCCGACGCGTTGGCTGGCGGCTGGCACACGCCGGACCTGCGGTAGCGGCGCCGCCCGCGGTCGTGGGCGGCGCGGGTCAGGTCGATCAGGTGGTACGGCCCGTCGGGCGGATGCCGCGTATCCCGGCGACGGCGAAGTCGATGCCCAGGTCGTAGTAGCTGTCCCGGTCTGCGCAGAGGGTGAGCGCGTTGGCGGCGGCGAGGACGTGCGGGAACCGCTGGGGCGCCAGCGCCCGCAGCGCCGCCCGCTTGGCGCGGACGGCGGTGTCGCGGGTGTCGGGGTCGGTGCTCTCCGTGGCGCCCGGTTCGGTGGCGACGAGGGTCACCAGGGAGCAGAGGGCCTGACTGCCGATCTCGGTGGCCTGCGCCGGTGGGTAGCCCGCCTCGGCGAGCAGGGCGAGGGTGCGCTCCACCAGCGTCAGGCCCGGCTCGGAGAGCAGGATGCGGGTGGGGACGAGCCCGGCGATGGTGGGATGTGGGCGCAGCGCGGCGAGGCAGGCGGCCAGCACGGCACGTATCTGCTCGTCCCAGGGTGCGGTCGTGGGCTCGGGCAGGCGAATGTCGTCGAGCAGGCGTGCGGCGAGCGCGTCGAGCAGGTCGTCCTTGTCCCGGAAGTGCCGGTAGAGCGCCATCGGGGTGACACCGTGCTCCTGGGCCAACCGGCGGATGGTGATCGCGCCGAGGCCCTCGGTGTCGGCGATGTCCAGGGCGCTGACGACGATCTTGTCCGGGTCGAGTCGGGGCTGGCTTCCGGTGTTCCTGCTCATACTCACCACGCGGCTAGTCTACTACGTAGACTTGGGGTATACGTTGTATGCGTACGGCGTAGACGGACGCTCTGTGCGGCGTCCCCCTTCACGTGAGGTAGCAAATGCGACGTAGTCCCTGGACGACACTGGCGGTCCTGTCGGTAGCGCAGTTCATCGTCATCCTCGATGTGACGATCGTGAACGTGGCGCTGCCCAGCATCCAGACCGACCTGAGCTTCACCGCCGACGACCTGCAATGGGTGATCAGCGCGTACACCCTGCTCTTCGGTGGTTTCCTGCTGCTGGGCGGACGCGCCGCCGACCTGCTCGGCGCCCGCCGCGTCTTCATCGCCGGCCTCGTTCTGTTCGGAGCGATGTCCCTGCTCGCCGGCCTAGCGGCCACACCGGAGCTACTGATTGCCGCGCGCGCCGTGCAGGGGCTCGGCGGCGCGCTGCTGTCCCCGGCGGCGCTGGCCATCCTCACCGTCACGTTCGCGCACGGACGGGAGCGCAACATCGCCATGGGCATCTGGGGTGCCCTCGCCGGGCTCGGCGGAACGCTGGGGGTGGTGGCCGGCGGCCTGCTCGTCGACGCTCTGAGCTGGCGGTGGGTGTTCTTCGTCAACGTGCCCATTGTCATCGCGCTCGTGGCGATCGTCCCGACCTTCGTGGCGGCCGTTCGGCACTCCCAGCCCGGGCCGCGGACGTTCGACGCGCTCGGCGCCGTCCTCGGCACAGCCGGTCTGCTCGCCGTCGTCTTCGGCGTGGTCCGTGCCGAGTCAGCCGGTTGGGGTTCGGCGCAGGTGCTCGTCGCCCTCATCGGCGGGGTGGCGCTGCTGGTCGTCTTCGTCGGCGTCGAGGCGCGCTCCCCCGCGCCGCTGGTGCCGCTACGGCTGTTCAACTCCCGGGCGCTGAGTGTCTCCAGTGGAGCGTTAGCCCTCAACGGCGCCGCGTTCCTGTCGATGTTCTTCCTCACCGCGCTCTACCTGCAGCAGGTGCGCGGCGCCTCGCCACTGACCGCCGGCCTGCAGTTCCTGCCGATGGGCGCGACGGCCATCGCCGGCGCCGCCCTCGCCACCCAACTGGTGCACCGCCTCGGTACCCGCACCCTGCAGATCGTCGGCGCGCTGCTCAGCGTGATCGGCCTGTTGCTGCTCGGCGGGGCCGGTGCCACCGGCCCGTACGCCACCGAACTGCTGCCCGGCCTGCTGCTGTTCGGTCTCGGCATCACCACGCTCGGCGTACCGGCCCAGATCTCCGCGGTCTCCGACGTCGAGCACCACGAGGCCGGCGCCGCGTCAGGTGTGGTCACCGCCGTGTACCAGGTCGGCGGAGCACTGGGGTTGGCCATCGTCACCACGTTGTCCATCACCCACGTCACCGACGCGCTCGGTCAGGGCGCCAGTCAACAACAGGCGTTGGTCGACGGGTTCCACCGTGGGCTGTTGATCGCCGCCGTGTTCGCGATCGTCAACCTCGTCGTCTCCCTCGCCACCCCACAACTGCGTCCCGACGCCGAGCAGGTCGCCGAGGCGGCGGTCGCGGCCTGAGGCGGACCAGACGTGCGAAGGCCCCCGGGACGATCCGGAGGCTTTCGTGTCGAGCTGGTCAGGCGACAGTGCCGAGAGACTTCGCGTAGCTGACGAAGCCCTGCCATTGAGCGGCACCGAAAGCCAACGTGCCGCCGTCACGGTCCTTCGTGCAGGCTGGCTGACCGCTGCGTGGGTGTTGACTGACCGCTCAGCTCAGCGCAGCGACCGTCCGGCGATGGTGAGGTTTGCCGCAGCGGTGCGGTGTGGAGAAGTGAGGGGGACGTTTCTCGCCCGCCTCGGAGAGGAAGCACCCCATGCTTTCCGCACTCGATCGTCGGCACACCGTCGCGCCGCCCGGGTACAGCCGGTGGCTCATTCCCCCTGCGGCGTTGGCCATCCACCTCTGCATCGGTCAGGTCTACGCGACCAGCGTGTACAAGAATTCGCTGATCGCCCACTTCGACGCCAGCCAGACCGCCATCGGGGTGATCTTCAGCATCGCGATCGTGATGTTGGGTTTGTCCGCCGCGGTCGCCGGGACGTGGGTGGAGGCGAACGGGCCGCGCAAGGCGATGTTCGTCTCGGCCTGCTTCTGGGCGACGGGCTTCCTGGTGGGGTCGTTGGGTATCGCCACGAAGCAGCTGTGGCTGCTGTATCTGGGGTACGGGTTGCTCGGCGGTATCGGCCTGGGCATCGGGTACATCTCCCCCGTCTCCACGTTGATCAAGTGGTTCCCGGACCGCCCGGGCCTGGCCACCGGGTTGGCGATCATGGGGTTCGGTGGTGGGGCGATGGTGGCCTCCCCCCTGTCGCGGCAACTGCTGTCGTTCTTCGACGCGGGTTACGACCCGTCCAACGCGGGGTCGACGGCGTCGGGCAGCGCCCTGGTGTGGCTGTTCGTGACGCTCGGCCTGGGCTACTTCGTGATCATGATGTTCGGGGTGGCGAACGTGCGGGTGCCCGCGGAGGGCTGGCGGCCGGCCGGCTTCGACCCCGCGACGGTGACGGCGAAGCCGCTGGTGACCACGGCGAACGTGTCGGCGGCGAACGCGGTGAGGACCCGCTCGTTCTGGCTGCTGTGGGTGGTGCTGTTCTGCAACGTGACGGCGGGCATCGGGATCCTGGAGCAGGCCAGCCCGATGATCCAGGACTTCTTCCGCGACAACGGCACCTCGGCGGTGAGCGTCGCCGCGGCCGGTGGGTTCGTGGGTCTGCTGTCGCTGTTCAACATGGCCGGCCGGTTCGTGTGGTCGTCCACCTCGGACGTGATCGGCCGCAAACCGATCTACCTGGTGTACCTGGGTGTGGGGATGGTGTTGTACGCGCTGCTGGCCCTGGTCGGGCAGAGCGCCACGGCACTGTTCGTGCTGTTGGCGTGCGTGATCCTGTCGTTCTACGGCGGCGGGTTCGCCACGGTGCCGGCGTACCTGCGCGACCTGTTCGGCACGTACCAGGTGGGGGCGATCCACGGCCGGTTGTTGACCGCGTGGTCGGCGGCGGGCATCGCGGGCCCGTTGATCGTCAACGGGTTCCTCGACGCCCAGGGCAAACCGGGCACGTTGACGGCGGCGGCGTACCGGCCGGCGTTGCTCACCATGGTGGGGGTGCTGGCCGTGGGCTTCGTGGCGAACCTGCTGGTACGCCCGGTGCCGCAGCGCTACCACGAGCCGGCGGCGGATCGGAACGTGGACGAGGACACGACGGCGCAGAGGAGTGGCACGCGATGAGCGACGACAGCCGATCCGGGCAACAGGCCCGGTTGTGGATCTCCTGGTTGGTGGTGGCGGCGCTGCTCGGCTACGGGGTGGTGCAGACCCTCATCACCGCGGCGAAGCTCTTCACGCACTGAGACGGACCCGGCCGTCTCCGGCTTCGTGAACGCGGGGTCGGGGACGGCCGGAGCCCGACGTGTGGGACGGGGACGGCGGGTCAGAGACCGCCGGAAACCCGCAGGACCGTCCCGGTGGTGTACGAGGCGTCCGGGCCGAGCAGCCAGGCGATGGCGGCGGCGATCTCGTCGGGTTCCCCGGCGCGGCCCAGCGGGATCCGACCGGCGGCGCGCTCGGCGCGGTCGGGTACGCCGGATTCGGCGTGGATGTCGGTGCGCACGATGCCGGGGGCGACGGCGTTGACCCGGATTCCCCGCGGGGCGAGCTCCTTGGCCAGGCCGACGGTGAGGGTGTCGGTGGCGGCCTTGACGGCGGCGTAGTGCACGTACTCCCCCGGGCTGCCGAGGGTGGCGGCGGCCGACGAGACGTTGACGATGGCACCGCCGTCGGTCAGCCGGCGGGCGGCCTGCTGGGCGCAGAGGACGTAGCCGACGAGGTTGACGTCGACGACGCGGCGCAGGTCGTCGACGCGCAGCTCGGTGAAGGGCCCGATGGGGCTGGTGACGCCGGCGTTGTTGACCAGGCCGGTGAGCGGGCCGAGCCGCGCGGCGGCGTCGAACAGGGCGATGACCTGGTCGGGGTCGGTGGTGTCGGCGCGTACCGCGATGGCCTGTGCGCCGGCGGAGCGTAGCTCGGTCAGGACGGCGCCGGCGGCGGTCTCGTCGCGGCGGTAGCACAGGGCGATGTGGTGACCGGCTCCGGCGAGGCGGCGGGCGGTGGCCGCGCCGATGCCGCGGCCGCCGCCGGTGACGACGGTGACGGGTGCCACGGTGCCCTCCCGAGGTTGTCGATGGCTGCGCAGTGGTCGCGCCGACGCTACCGTGACCGGCGCGGGTCGGTCCTCGAGAGGAGAGTCACATGGAGCGGGCGTTGGTGCTCGGTGGTGGCGGGGTGACGGGCGTGGCCTGGGAGTTGGGGCTGTTGGCGGGGCTGGCCGAGCGGGGCGTGTCGGTGTCCGACGCCGATCTGGTGGTGGGCACGTCGGCGGGCTCGGTGGTCGGCGCGCAGGTGTGTTCGGGGGCGCCGCTGGAGCAGTTGTACGAGGCGCAGTTGGCGCCGCCGTCGGGTCAGGTGGCGGCGCGGCTGGGGTTGCTGACGGTGGCGCGGCTGGTGTGGGCCGGTGGTCGGACCCGGGACGCGGTGCGGTCACGAGCGCGGATCGGGGCGTTGGCGGTGGCGGCGCGTACCCCGTCGGAGGCGTCGCAACGGGCGGTCATCGAGGCCCGCCTGCCGGCGCGGGAGTGGCCGGCCCGGCGGCTGCTGGTGACCGCCGTGGACGCGTCCTCGGGTGAGTTCGTGGTCTTCGACGCGGGCAGCGGGGTGTCCCTGGTGGACGCGGTGGGTGCCAGTTGCGCCGTGCCCGGGGTGTGGCCGCCGGTGACGATCGGTGCGCGCCGTTACGTCGACGGTGGGATGCGCTCGGCGGTGAACGCGGATCTGGCGGCGGAGGCCGGGCGGGTGCTGGTGATCGCGCCGACGTCGGGGGCGTTCGGGCCGATGCCGCGGCTGTCGGCGCAGGTGGCCGGCCTGCGCGCCGCCGGGTCGCGGGTCGCGTTGGTGACGCCGGACGCGGCGGCGCGCACGGCGATCGGCCGTAACGTGCTGGATCCGGCGCGGCGGGCCCGATCGGCGCGGGCTGGACGGGCGCAGGCCGCCGCGGTGGCGGAGGAGGTGGCGGCGCTCTGGGGGTGATCGCTTACGCTCACCGCCTGTCTGGTCGGACAACGGAGGTGCGCGGTGACGGGTGTGGGTGTCGGCGACGTGGTGGAGGACTTCGAGCTGCCGGACGAGACGGGCACGCCCCGGCGGCTGTCGGAGTTCCTGGCGGCGGGGCCGGTGGTGCTGTTCTTCTACCCGGCGGCCATGACGCGGGGCTGCACGGCGGAGAGCTGCCACTTCCGGGACCTGGCGGCGGAGTTCGCGGCGCTGGGCGCGTCGCGGGTGGGCATCAGCCGCGACAGCGTGGCGAAGCAGGCGGAGTTCTCGAAGCTGCACGGCTTCGACTATCCACTGCTGTCGGATCCCGACGGTGTGGTGGCGCAGCAGTTCGGGGTGCGGCGGCGACTGCCGTTGGGGCCGCTGAGCATGAAGCGGATGACGTTCGTCATCGGCGCGGACCGGCGGATCATCGAGGTGGTCCACAGCGAGGTCAGCATGAACGACCACGCGGACCGGGCGCTGCGGGCGTTGGGCGGCTGAGCGGGCGAGCCCCGTGCGGCGGGTGTCGCAGCCGGCTGGTATCAAGACAGCAATCAAACAGGTGTACGGAAGAGGGTTGTGATGGATGCCGGCCAAGGTTTGTCCACTGACGAGGTGCAGAGCCTGCGGGAGGCGTTGGCTGCCGGGCGCAAGCCACGGGTGGTGTTCACCGCGTCGGCGGGGCAGATCGCCGGTCAGGTCGGTCAGGTCGTCGAGCTGACCGACCCCGCGGTGTCCGACGAGTTCCTGGTGGTGCGCTTCGGGCGCGACGAGCTGCCGTTCTCCCCCGCCGATCTGGCCGTGGCACCCAAGGGCGCCGGTCGCCGGGTGGTGGAGCCGAAACCGGAGCCGCAGGAGCCGCCGGCGGTGGCGGAGCCCGAGTTCGTGTTGGACACGCCGCGGGTGCCCGCGCAGCGGCAGGAGGAGCCGAAGGTGGAGCAGACCGAGAAGCCGCCGGCGCGGCGGGCGGTCAAGGCCGTCAAGCCGAAGAGCCCCGCGGGCCTCACCGTGACGCTGGCGTACGCCGACGGTGAGTGGACGGTCGCGGCGCAGCAGGGCAGCAAGGCCCTCGCCAAGCCGTACGTGGTGAAGCCGGCGGAGGCGTTGAAGATGGTGGCGTTGGTCGACGTGCCCGGTGTGCAGGAGGCGGTGGAGCACATCCTCGGCACCGAGCGGGCCGAGGCGGAGCAGCAGGCGGACAAGCTGCGCGCCGAGCTGGCCGAGATCGAGGCGCGCCTGGCGGAGCTGCGCGAGGCTCGCTGAGGGGTGAGCGGGGTCCGTCAGGGCCGGGTGTGGTGCCGCAGCAGGAGCGTGAGCAGTCGGCTCAGTTGCTCACGCTCGCTGCTAGACAGTGGCGCGAGCAGGTCGCGTTGGACGCGGTCGAGGGTCTGGCCCATGCGGTGGGCCTCGTCGGCTCCGGCGTCGGTGATGCTGATGACGTTGCGGCGGCGGTCGGCCGGGTCGGGGGCCCGCACCACGAGGCCCCGACCGGCCAGGTCGGTGACGGCCGCCACGACGTCGCTGCGGTCGATTCCGCACTGCCGGCCCAGGTCGGCTTGGCTGGCGGGCCCTTCGTCGGCCAGCGTGGCGAGCAGTCGGTAGTGGTAGCCGCGCAGGTCGTGCGCGGCGAAGCCCTCGCTGACGAGGCGAGCCGCGTGGCTGGCGGTCTGGGTGAGCAGCCAGCTCGGGGTGGTGCGGAGCCCGACGGGTGACTGCGGAGCGGTGGACTCCATGGCGGCAGCGTACCAGAATCGTTGGCTCGACCCACGATTCGTGTTACGTTGGGCGAGCCAACGTTGGTCTAGCCAACGTATTGAAGGAGTCGCCATGTCCATTCCTCCCACCCTCGACGGGCAGGTCATCGGCCAGGCCCACTACGCCACCCGCGCCCTGCTCGAACGTGCCGTAGCCCCACTGGGGCTCAGCTTCGGTCAGGTGCTCGTGCTCAACGTCCTCGCCGACGGTGCTGTCGAGCACGCGCGGATCGTGCACCGCGTCACCAGCACCCTCAAGATCGACGATTCGGCCGTGCGTCAGGTGATCGCCCAGCTCGTCGAGGCCGATCTCGCCCACCTCGAGGACGGCCCGCCGACGAGCGCGCAGGCGCGGGTGCGCCTCACCGACACCGGTCACGCCACACAGCGCCGCGTCGCCACCACCGTCGCGGACATCACCGCCCGACTGTACGGAAACATCCCGGCCGACGAGGCGAGCGCGGCCGCCCAGGTCCTCATCCTGGTCACGCACCGTGCCAACGCCGAACTGTCGGCGGTCCCGGCCTGATCAGAAGTAGTCGAGCAACTGCGCCGGCCCGCCCGCGCCGAGCAGGTCCAGGGCGGCCGGGTCGGCGCCCGGGCTGTGGTGCAGCAGTCCGGCCTGTGCCACCGAGCGGGCGTGGACGGCGCCGCCGTAGAGCAGGGCGAAGCCGCGGACGTCCAGCCGCAGGTCGGCCCCGCCGCTGACCCGGGTCAGCTCCGCAGCGCCGTCGGCGACGGTCAACCGCCAGGTGCCGGCGTTCCAGTCGGCGAGGCCGTCGTCGAGGACGAAGCCGACGCTACCGCGCACATGGGTGGGCCAGCCGCGGTCGGTCACGGCGCGCACGACGTCGACCGGCCGGTGCATCCACAGATCCCGTTCGTGCTCGCGGACCGACTCCAGCGGAAGGTGAGCGCTCAGCGCGTCGCCGTCGAGCAGGATCAGTCGAATCCTCGGGGCGACACTGGCCCAGCTGGCGAGCACACCGGCGAGTTCGCGGGCGGCGTCGGCGGTCACGGCGAGGACGTCGTTGAGCGTCAGGACGCTGTCGGCGCCGTAGCCGCGACCCCGCTGCCAGCTGGCGTAGCCGACCAGGCCGGTCGCGTCCTCGACGAGGGTGAGCCCGTCGTCGGGTAGCCCGCCGGTGGCGGTGAGCCGGTCGCGGAAGTGGTCGAAGATCGGGCCCTGCCGGCTGAGCATGCCGTTGCGGTGTCGGGCGACCCGCTCGTAGAGGGCGTCGACGGCCGGCAGGTCGCCCGGGGCGCCGGCACGAACTGCCACCTGCGGCGCGGGCCGGCGTCGGGGCAGGGCGGCAGTGGCCAGGTCGACGGTCCGCAGCACCCCGACGGACTCCCACCCGGCGGCGCGGTAGGGGGCGGCGACGGTCGGGTAGAGGGCGCTGATCGCCGCCCCCCGCTCGCGGGCGCCCCGCAGCAGGGCGGTGAGCAGCGCCCGAGCCACGCCCCGGCCACGCGCCTCGGGGGCGACGGCCACCCCGCCGACGTCGGCGGCGGACACCTTGCGACCCGACCACCACTGGTCGTGGTGCAGGTCGACGGCCTTGCCGACGAGCCGGCCCGCGTCGTCGAACGCGCCGTAACGGGTCATGCCGGGCACCGCCTCGGTGGCGTGCGCGGGTCGCTGCGGGTCGGACCCGAAGGCGAAACGGCCCAGCTCCCAGGCGGCGTCGAGGTCGTCGGCGGTGAGTTCGCGCACGTGCATCGGCACACCGTAGCGGGGCGACTTCTCGACGGCCCGCGAATTTATCGGCCGATCTCACACCGTCGTCAGTGCTGGGGGATGTTGGCTACGCCGATGCGCTTGCGGAACACCCAGTAGGTCCACCCCTGGTAGGCCAGCACGATCGGTGTGAAGATCACCGCCACCCACGTCATGATCTTCAGGGTGTACGGGGTGGACGCGGCGTTGGTGGCCGTCAGCGTGCCGGCGGCGTCCAGGGTGGAGGGCAGCACGTTCGGGAACAGCGCGGCGAACAGGGTCGCCACGGCCAGGCCGATCGCCACGGCGGTGCCGGCGAAGGCCCAGCCCTCCCGGCGTACCTGGGCGGCGGCGAGGCCACCGAGCAGGGCGAGGGCCGCGCCGACGGCGAGCACGACGGCGGCGGCGCTGGAGCGGATGCTCAACGTCCAGGCCAGGAACGCCACCGTGAGCACGGCGGCGCCGACTCCGAGGCGTACCGCGAGGGAGCCGGCGCGCTTCCGGATGTCGCCGGTGGTCTTCAGGGCCAGGAACACCGCGCCGTGGGTGGCGAACAGCGCGAGGGTGGTCGCGCCGCCGAGCAGGGCGTACGGGTGCAGCAGGTCGAGCAGGCCACCGACGTACTCGTGGTCGGCGTCCAGCGGCACGCCGCGCAGGATGTTGGCGAACACGACGCCCCACAGGAACGCCGGCAGCAGCGAGCCGACCACGATCGCGGTGTCCCAGCGGCGTTTCCAGGACGCTTCGGGGCGCTTGTGGCGGTACTCGAAGGCCACCCCGCGAGCGATAAGGGCCAGCAGGATCAGCAGCAGCGGCAGGTAGAAACCGGAGAAGAGGGTGGCGTACCACTCGGGGTAGGCGGCGAACATGGCGCCGGCGGCGGTGATCAGCCACACCTCGTTGCCGTCCCAGACCGGGCCGATGGTGTTGATCAGAACGCGGCGTTCGCGGTCGTCGCGGCCGAGCACGGGCAGCAGCATGCCGACGCCGAAGTCGAAGCCCTCCAGGATGAAGTAGCCGGTGAACAGCACGGCGACGAGGAGAAACCAGATGGTGGTCAGTTCCACGATGTCCTCCGGTGCTCAGTAGGCGAAGGCGAGCGGACGCTCGGCGTCATCGGTGTCGTCGGTCGGTGGCGTCTCGCTGACGTCGGGTACGCCGGCGCGGGCGTAGCGCAGCAGCAGCTTGACCTCGATGACGGCGAGGGTGGCGTAGATCAGCGTGAAGGCGGTGAACGAGGTGAGAACCTCGGCCAGGGAGACGCTGCGGGACACGCCGTTGCGGGTGAGCATCTCGCCGAAGACGATCCACGGCTGGCGGCCCATCTCGGTGAAGATCCAGCCGAAGGAGTTGGCCAGCAGCGGCAGCACCGGCATGGCCAGCCCGGCGCGCAGCAGCCACCTGCTGGTGGGTGTGCGGCCCTTGCGCTGGGTCCAGAGCACCAGCAGGGCGATCGCACCGGCGGCCATCCCAAAGGCGATCATGAAGCGGAAGCTCCAGTAGGTGACCGGGATGATCGGGGCGTAGCTGCCGGCGCCGTACTGGCTGGCGTACTGGGCCTGCAGGTCGTTGATGCCCTGCACGGTGCCGTGCGGGTCGCCGGTGCCCAGGAACGACAGCAGGTACGGGATCTTGAGGGCGAACACCTCGCGGCTGCCGTCGAGGCTGCCGATGGTGAGCACGGAGAACGAGGCGGGGCTCTCGGTCGTGTAGAGGCCCTCGGCGGCGGCCATCTTCATCGGCTGCACATCGGTCATGATCTTGCCTTGGATGTCGCCGGTGAACAGCACGGCGGCGGAGGCGACCAGGACCACCCAGGAGCCGAACTTCGTGGCGAAGCGGTAGGCGCCGGTGTCGGCGGAGTCGCGGTTGCGGATGACGTGCCACAGACCGACGGCCACGACCAGCGACCCGGCGACCAGGAACGACCCGGCCAGGGTGTGCGGAAAGGTGACCAGGGCGACCTTGTTGGTCAGCACCGCCGGAAAGTCGGTCAGCTCCGCGCGGCCGGTGTCTGGGTTGATCCGGAAGCCGACCGGGTTCTGCATGAACGAGTTCGCGGCGAGGATGAAGTACGCGCTGAGGTTGGTGCCGATCGCGGCGGCCCAGATGCTGGCCAGGTGCGCCCGCTTGGGCAGCCGGTCCCAACCGAAGATCCACAGGCCGATGAAGGTGGATTCGAGGAAGAACGCGACGAGCGCCTCGATGGCCAGGGGCGCGCCGAAGACGTCGCCGACGAAGCGGGAGTAGTCGCTCCAGTTCATGCCGAACTGGAACTCCTGCACGATGCCGGTGACCACACCCATCGCGAAGTTGATCAGGAACAGCTTGCCGTAGAACTTGGTGAGCTTGAGGTAGCGCTCGTTGCCGGTGCGGTGCCACATGGTCTGCAGGATGGCCACCAGCACAGACAGGCCGATGGTCAGCGGCACGAAGAGAAAGTGGTAGACGGTGGTGACACCGAACTGCCAGCGGGCGACGTCCAACGCGTCCACCTGAACCCCCAACCATCCGTACTACGAGACGTAGTAATACTACCGCGCGTCGTAGACGGATCGGCCGGGCCGGGACCCATGACCCTGATCACCCCGGCCCGCGTGGGCAACCAGCCGGCCCGCCCTCGCGACCCTGCCGCCGCGTGCGACGATGGCGCGCTGATGGACACCGCGCACTCCCTCTGGCAAGCACCGCTGATCTGGCGCGCCGCCCAACTGCTGGCCCGCTCGCTGGTCGGTCTACTGGCCCGCCTCGAGGTCACCGGCGACGTCCCCGCGCACCTGCGTCGCGGCCCGCTGGTGCTGGCCGCCAACCACATCAGCCCGTTCGACCCGGTGGTGATGGTCGCCGCCTGCCAGACCCGCGGCGTCGCCCCCCGGATCATGGCCACCGCCGGGCTGTTCCGCGCCCCGGTGATCGGCGCCCTCATGCGCCGCGCCGGACACATCCGCGTCGACCGGGGCACGAGCGCCGTGCACCAGGCCCTCGACGTCGCCACGACGGCCGTCGCCGCAGGCTCGACGATCCTCATCTACCCGGAGGGGCGCATCGGGCTGGACCCCGGCATGTGGCCCGAACGCGGCAAGACCGGCGCCGCCCGTTTGGCCCTGACCTGCGGCGCACCGGTCATCCCGGTCGCCCAGTGGGGCGCCCACGAGGTGCTGCCCTACCGGGCGCCCAAGGGGATGCTGCGCTCCGTCGCCCGGGCGATCTGGCGTCGTCCGGTGATCCGGGTGCACTTCGGTGCGCCCGTCGAGCTGGGCGAGGTGAGCGCCGCCGGCCCCGGCGCCGCCCGCCGGGCCACCGACGCGATCATCGACGCGCTCACCGACACCCTCGCCCCGCTGCGCCCCGACGAACCCGACCGGCCCCGACACGTCGACCCCGGCCGTCCGAGCGACCTGGGCCGCGTCCATCGCCGCCGGCCGGGTTGACCCGGACGCCACGCACCTGACGACGCACCTCGACCTGGAGGTCAGGTCGGCCCGACCTGACCTCCAGGGCACTCGAACAATGAGACTCTGCCCGGAGCGGGCCACGACGAAAGCAGGAGACAGTGAGCGAGCAGACAGTGTTGATCACGGGCACGTCCACCGGTATCGGGCTGGAGATCGCGCTGGGATGCGCCCGCGCCGGCTGGCGCACCGTGGCGACCATGCGCGACGTCGGGCGGGCCGAACGGCTGCGGGACGCCGCCGACGCCGCCGGGGTCGCCCAGCTGATCGACGTACGCCGGCTCGACGTCACCGAACCCGACGCCGTGAGCGCCTGCGTCGAGGAGGTCGCCAGCACGTACGGACGGCTCGACGCGGTCGTCAACAACGCCGGCGCCGGGCACCTGGGAACCCTGGAGCAGGAGAACGTCGACGACATCCGGGCCGTCATGGAGGTCAACTTCTTCGGCGTGCTGCACGTCAGCCAGGCCGCCCTGCCGCACCTGCGCGAGAGCCGGGGCCGGCTGGTCACCGTCTCCAGCGTCGGCGGGATCGTCGGACAGCCCTTCAACGAGGCGTACTGCGCGGCGAAGTTCGCCGTCGAGGGATTCATGGAGGCCCTCGCCCCCCTCGCCGCGACCACCGGCGTACGGGTCACACTCGTCGAGCCGGGCGCGGTGGCCAGCGAGTTCGTCGCCAACGTCGGCATCGACCGGGACGCGGCCATCGCCGACGCCGGGGTGTACGGGCCGGCGCTGCGCGCGTACCTGGCCCGCAGCGCGGCGGCCTTCGCCGCCGCGCAGTCGCCGGCGGACGCCGCGGCGGTCGTGGTGGGCACCCTGACCGACCCGACACCGCCGGTGCGGGTGCAGACCTCCGACGGCGCCCGCCAGTTCGTCGGGGTCAAGCTCGCCGACCTCGACGGCAGCGCGGTCGACCGTCTCACCAGTGGCTGGCTGCAGTGAACACCGCCGACCGTCACTGACCGGCAGCGACGACGCAGCTCAGGTCGATCCGGGGGCAGCGGGATGATCGGCCCACCGTCAGCGGGCATACTGCGTCACGTGTTGACCCGATTCGGCTACCTCGACGCGCCCGCGCCGCTGGCGTTCGCCCACCGTGGCGGCGCCGCCGACGGCGACGAGAACACCACCGAGGCCTTCGCCCGCGCCGTCGGGCTCGGCTACCGGTACGTGGAGACCGACGTGCACTCCACCGCCGACGGAGTGGCGGTGATCTTCCACGACCCGACGCTGGCCCGGGTCACCGGCGAACCGGGGCGCATCGCCGACCTGCGCTGGGCCGACCTCGCCTCGGTACGGGTGGGCGGCGCCGCCGTCGTACCCCGGCTCGACGAGGTGCTGGGTGCCTGGCCGCAGGTCCGCTTCAACATCGACGTGAAGGCCGACGGCGGCGTCGCGCCGACGGTGGCCACCGTGACCCGGGCCGGCGCCGCCGACCGGGTCCTGCTCGCCTCGTTCAGCGACGCCCGGTTGACCCGGCTGCGGGCCCTCACCGAGGGACGGGTCGCCACCAGCCTCGGCATGCGCGGCGTCGCCCGGCTGCGGCTCGCCTCCCTGCACGGGCGTCCCCTGCGGCTGCCACCCTCGGTGGTCGCCGCGCAGGTGCCGCCGCGCTACGGGAGGGTGCCGGTCGTGGACCGCAGGTTCCTCGACTACTGCCACCGGATCGGCCTGCAGGTGCACGTCTGGACGATCGACGAACCCGCCCAGATGCACGACTTACTGGATCGTGGCGTGGATGGCATCATGACCGATCACGTCGGCGTGCTGCGCGACGTCTACCGCAGCCGCGGCCACTGGGCCGCCTGAGACGGCGAAGGACCCCGATGGCCGAGACCGTGACCCCCACGGTGGACGAGACCCCGCCCCCGGCGAGCACCCGCCGCGAGCGCAGCGGCTGGTACATCTACGACTGGGCCAACTCCGCCTTCCAGACCACCGTCATCACGGTGTTCCTCGGGCCCTTCCTCACCACCGTCGCCGAGCTGGCCGCCGGCTGCGAGCTGGGTGCGGACACCTGCGACGGGTACGTGCACCCACTGGGCATCCGGGTGGCCGCCGGGTCCTACTACCCGTACCTGATCTCGTTGTCGGTGTTTCTCACCGTGTTCGTGCTGCCGGTGATCGGGGCGATCGCCGACCGTTCGGCGCACAAGAAGCGGCTGCTCGGCGGCGCAGCGTTCACCGGCGCCGGCGCGACCATGGCGATGGCCTTCGTCACCGGCGACCGCTACCTGCTCGGCGGGGCGCTGTTCCTGGTCGCCAACATCTCCTTCGGCGCGGCGATCGTGGTGTACAACTCGTTCCTGCCGCAGCTCGGCGGCCCCGACGAGCGCGACGGCATCTCCAGTCGCGGCTGGGCGCTGGGCTACCTCGGTGGCGGCCTGCTGCTGGCGTTCAACCTGGTCGCGGTCACCCTGCTCGCCGAGGACGACAACCCGCAGCGCACCCTGGACCTGGCCCGCTGGTCGATCGTGTCCGCCGGGGTGTGGTGGGCGGCGTTCACGCTGGTGCCGCTGCGCTGGCTGCGGGAGCGCCCCACGGCAGCGGCGCTGACCCGGGGTGGCAACGTACTCACCGACGGGTTCCGGCAGCTCGGCCGCACGCTGCGCGAGGTCAGGGCGTACCCCCTGACGTTGTTCTTCCTGCTCGCGTTCCTGGTCTACAACGACGGCATCCAGACCGTCATCACCCTCGCCAGCCAGTACGGCACCGAGGAGTTGCGGCTGGAGCAGAGCACCCTGATCGTGACGATCCTGCTGGTGCAGTTCCTCGCCTTCGGCGGCGCCCTGAGCCTCGGCGCGCTGGCCCGGCGCATCGGCGCCTGGAAGACCGTGCTGCTCAGCCTGGTGCTGTGGACCGGTGTGATCATCGGCGCCTTCCGGCTGCCCGCCGAGGCACCGGTGCCGTTCATGGTCCTCGGCGCTGCCATCGGCCTGGTCCTCGGCGGCAGCCAGGCGCTGAGCCGGTCTCTGTTCAGCCAACTCATCCCCGCCGGCAAGGAGGGCGAGTACTACGGCTTCTACGAGATCAGCGACAAGGGCACCAGCTGGCTCGGTCCGCTCGCCTTCGGCCTGGTGTTCCAGCTCACCGCCTCCTACCGGGTGGGCCTGGTCTCGTTGCTGATCTTCTTCGTGGTCGGGTTCGCGTTGCTCGCGGCCGTACCGATCCGCCGGGCCATCGTCGCCGCCGGGAACACCCCGCCCCGGGTGCTCTGACCACGGCCGCATCGGCTGATCGGCCCTGGTCGATCAGATAGGCTGCCCGACCGTGACCGACGACGCCGCCACCGCCCCGACCTGCCTGGCCCACCCGTTTCCCGGCCAGCCGCACGCTCCGGCCGGGTGCGCGGCCGCGCGCGGGCTCGACGGGCGCCCGGTGCACGCCGCCGCTCTGAAGTTCTTCTGGGGGCCGATGGACTGCGGCAAGTCCACGATGGCGCTGCAGATGAACTACAACCACGCCCGGCAGGGTCGGCGCGGGCTGGTCACCACCCGCATCGACCGGTCGCTCGGCCCGCAGGTCACCACGCGCATCGGTCTGGCCCACGAGGCGATCGAGGTCACCGACGACCTGGACCTGCGGGCGCTCGTGCGGGGCCGGTGGGCCGACGGGGTACGCGTCGACTACCTCATCTGCGACGAGGCGTGCTTCTACACCGTCGAGCACGTCGAGCAGATGGCCGAACTGGTCGACAGCTACGACGTGGACGTCTTCGCGTTCGGCCTGGCCACCGACTTCCGGTCCCGCCTGTTCCCCGCCGCGCAGCGGTTGTTCGAACTGGCCGACCAGGTGGCCCGCATCCAGGTCGAGGTGCTGTGCTGGTGCGGCCGGGAAGGGCTGCTCAACGCCCGGGTGGTCGACGGCCGGGTGGTCCGCGAGGGCGCCCAGGTCGTCATCGGCGACACCGTCGACACCGCCGACGTGCGCTACCAGGTGCTCTGTCGGCGGCACTACCGCAGCGGCGACCTCGGCCCGCGCGACTGACGGCTCAGAACGGGTCACCGCACACCCGCCAGTCCCCGTCCTCGCGGACCACCGGCAGGCGACGTTCCTCACTGGTGCCGCCGTCGCGGGTCAACCGCACGGTCACCGTGCCGTGCGGACGTCCGCCCCGGGTGGCCACCGAGACGTCGGTGATCTCGTAGTCGGTGACCATCGGCGGGGTGCGCACCCAACTGGTGAACCCGATCGCGCTCCACCTGCTGCGGGCGTCCGCGCAGAGCCGCCCGTACGCCCCGGTGGTGTCACCGAGGGCCACCTCGCCGAGGAAACCGTCGGCGGTCTCCCGGATCGGGCCGGCGGCGGCGCGTACGGTCTGCAGGTTCCAGGCGCCCAGCCCGGCCACCCCGACACAGCACAGCGCCACGCCGAACCCGGCGAAGGCCAGCCCGGTGCGCATCGGACGGCGCCGCCGGGCCGGTCGGCTCCACGACTGCCCAACACCCACGACTACCGACCGTAGAGAATGCGATCGCGGTGGGCTGCGGCAAGCCGGAAACTGGGCCTGTTCGGAGCGGCCACGAATCGTCTACCGTCGGCGCACACCCCGAGCAGCGCCAGGGAGCCGATCGATGAGCCGCTTCGTGCAGCCGGTACCACCCCCCGTCGACCCGTACGCCGGCGACGGCCTGCTGCGGTCCTGGCTGGAGCGTCACCTCGGCCCCGCCGGGCACGCCGCCGCGAAGGGCCGCCTCGCCGACCTGGCCGCCGACGTCACCGGGCCGCTGCGCGCGGCGCACGCCGACGCCGAGGCCCACCCGCCGACGCTGGTCCGCTACGACCCGTGGGGCGCCCGCATCGACCGGATCGAGGTGTCCGCCGGCTGGCAGGCGCAGCGCGCCGCCGCCGCCCGGCACGCCGTGGTCGCGCTGCCCTACCTGCCGGATGCGCGCGGCACCTGGGGTGCCGCCGCGCGGGTCGTGCAGCACGCCCTGCTGCACCTGTACGGCCCGGAGTCGGCGACGTTCTCCTGCCCGGTGGCGATGGCCGACGGGGCCGCCGCGCTGCTCAGCCTGCCCGACGTCGACCCCGAGGTTCGTGCCGCGTGGCTGCCCCGGTTGGTCTCCACCGACCCGGCCACGGCGATCACCAGTGGGCAGTGGATGACCGAGTCGCAGGGCGGCTCCGACCTGGGCCGTTCCAGCACCGTCGGCCGGCCCGCCGCGGACGGATCGTGGCGGTTGACCGGCCAGAAGTGGTTCTGCTCCGCCGCCGACTCGGCGATGGCGGTGGCGCTCGCCCGCCCGGATGGCGCCGGGCGCGGCAGCCGGATGCTCGCCCCGTTCCTGGTCCCCCGGTACGCGGCCGACTCACCCCTGGCCGACGGGCTCCCCGCGCACGCGCCCGCCCCGGGCGTCACCGTGCACCGGCTCAAGGACAAGCTCGGTACCCGGGCGCTGCCCACCGCCGAGATCGGCCTGCACGACGCGTACGCCGTGCCGTTGGGTGACCCGTCGGTGCCCGGCCTGGTCCGGGCGATGACCCTGGTCGTGGTGACCCGGGTCCACAACGCCGCCGCGGCGGCCGGCGGCATGCGGCGCGGCCTGGCCTACGCCCGGGCGTACGCCGACGCGCGCCACGTCGCGGGCGGCGCGCTGGCGTCGTCGCCGCTGCACCGCGCCACCCTGGGCACCCTCGCGGTGGACGCGGCGGGCGCGTTCGCCCTGGCCGGGCACGCGTTCGCGCTGCTCGGTCGGGTCGAGGTCGGCGCCGACCCGGCGGCCACCGAGGAACTGCGCATCGTGGCGCCGCTGGCGAAGCTGGCCACCGCTCGGCTGGCCGTCAGCTCCGCCAGCGAGTACGTGGAGAGCTTCGGCGGGGCCGGTTACGTGGAGGACACCGGCGTACCCCGACTGCTGCGCGACGCGCAGGTGCTGCCGATCTGGGAGGGCACCACCAACGTGCTGGCCCTGGACGTGCTGCGCGCGCTGGCCCGGGAGGACGCCGGGACGCCACTGCTGAGCCGGCTCACCGCCGCCGTGGACCTGGCCCGGCCGCTGTCACCGGCACTGGCCGACACGCTCGCCACGGCCGCCGCGCAGCTGCGCGACACGATCACCGCGGTCACCGCCGAACCGGGCGGCGCGGCGGTGCTCGCCGGCGCTCGCGGCCTGGCGCTGCGCCTGGCGTACGCGCTGGGCACCGCACTGCTCGTCGAGCACGCGGCGTGGGGTGACGAGCAGGCGGAACTGGCCGCCCGCCTGTGGGCGCGGCGCTGGTTGCGACACGAGGACATCGCCGAGGACGCCCACCACCACCTGGACCTGCTCTGCTGACCGGCCGGCGCGCGGGCGGGTGAGCGACCGTGTCGGTGCTGATCGAGCTGGGTGACGACCGGGGCGCCGGACTGGACGAGCGCCCGCCACCGCCGCAGGTGTCCCGCCGCTGCTGGGTGGCAGCGCTGGTGGCGGCCTGTGTCCTGCTCGGCGGTTCTGCCCCGGCCGCGCGCCTGACACCCCGGCCCGGGCCGGTGGTGCCCGCCCGGGCGACCGTGCTGGGCGCGGGTCCGCTGCTGATGGTCGTCGACCCCGACCCGAACCCACCGACGCTGAGCGCCTACGACTCGGCCGCGCCGGACGGCCCGCCGCGGTGGCGGGTCACCGTGCCGCCCGCCGCCGGGTGGTCCGCCGAGGTCGTCGGTGACCTGCTGCTGCTCGTCGAGCGCGACCAGGCGCGCGGGGCGCGGGCGACCACCGCGCGGTCGATGCGTACCGGCCAGCCGGTGTGGCGGCGGCCCGAGCGGGTGTACGCGGCCGGAGACGCGGCGGTCGCGGTGAGCGAGGTGCGCAGCGCCTCCGATCCGGGACGGCGGGTCGAGGGCACGGTGCACGGGGTCGATCCGGCCACCGGCGCGACCCGGTGGTCGGTTCCGCTGCCCTCCACGGCGGTGCTACGGGCGCTGCCCGGGCGGGTGCTGCTGGTGCAGGACGACGGGCTGGCCCGGCTGCTCGACGCCCGCGACGGCACCGAGCGCGGGCGGGGACAGCTTCCGCCGGCCGACTACGGCCCGGACAACCCCCAGATCGTCGGCGCGCACCTGGTGCTGCGCCACCCGAGCGGCGGCGAGGTGGCGCTCACCGGGTACCACCTACCGGGGCTGGCGCCGCGCTGGCGGGCGTCGGCGCAGCCGGGTGAGCTGACCCTGCGGCCCTGCCAGGGTTTGATCTGCGGGCAGGACGAGCAGGGACGCTGGGCGATCGACGCGGGCACCGGGGCTCGGCTGTGGACATGGCCGGCCGGGGCGCACTGGCGCACGGTGGCGGGCCCCCGGGTCTCCACGGAACCCCTGGTGGTGCTGGGGATGGCGGCGGACGGCAGGCGTTCCCTGGTCGCGACCGTGGGACGCGACGGTCATCGGGTGTCCGCGGTGCTTCCGGCGGGTCTGACCGACTGCCGACGGGTCGGCGCGGGGCTGATCTGCCGCGACGGCACGGCCCGCGTGACGTTCTGGCCTCTCGACGCCCCGTGACCCCCGCGGTCAACGCAGGGGGCCCCGGGCGACGGCGGCGCGCATCGTCGCCGGATCGCCGGCCGGGACGAACTCCAGCCACCAGGTGGCGCCTGCGGCGGCCAACTCGCCGAGGTACGCCCGCTCGGCGCGTTCGTCGGAACGGCGCCGCCGCCCGCCGATCGCCACGTCGAACGGCTCACCGTCGGCGCGCGTCGACGGCAGGGCGTTCGCCAGGTCGCGTACCTCGTCGGGGGTGAAGTCGGACCACCCGTCGGTGTCGGTGAGCTTGTACGGCACGATGCCGTCGGCGCGGGCCGCCCGGCGGCGTACCGCCCCGGCCTGGGTGCTCCCGCCGACCCAGACCGGCACCCGTGGTGACTGCACCGGCGCAGGTCGCAGCGCCACCCCCTCGGCGCGGTAGTGGGTGCCCTGGTGGCTGACCCGCTCACCGCTGAGCAGCCCGGTCAGCACGTCGAGACCCTCGTCGAGCATCGCAGCCCGTACGGACACCTCGATCTGCTCGCCGAAGGCGGCCAGGCCCCGGTCGCCGGGGTCGCCGACACCGACCGCCACGGTGGCCCGGCCCGCGCTGAGGTGGTCGAGGGTGAGGACCTCTCGCGCCAGCTTCGCCGGGCGACGTCGGGGCAGCGCGGTGACCGTGGTGCCCAGTCGCACCCGGTCGGTACGCCCGGCGATCGCGGCGAGGACCAGCCACGGGTCGTAGGTGAACGGGTCGTCCCCGGAGTAGTGGATCAGGTAGTCCTCCAGGAACACGCCGTCCCAGCCGGCGCGTTCGGCCAGCTCACCAAGTTCGACCAGGGTGGACACCGCGATCGAGGCGCCGCCGCAGGAAATCTCCAGACCGTGTCTCATCCCTGGACCATAGGGCGGGGGCCCGACACCCGGGGGCGGCCGGTGTCGCGGGGCCGACGTTGTAGGACTCGGAGGCATACTGCCGGTCGTGACGCCGCAGGCGCTGCTCAGCCGCGACGCCGCGACCGGGCCGCCCACACCGCGTAGGCCGGGTCGCGGTCGAGGTTGTGCCGGTCCCGGTCGTAGCGGCGGGTGGTGCGGGGGTCGGCGTGCCCCATGGCGTCCTGCACGTCCTCCAACGGCACGCCCTCCGAGCGGGCGGTGGTGGCGAAGGCGTGCCGCAGTGAGTGCGGGGACAGCTTCGCCCAGGCTGGGATGCCGGCGGCGCGGGCGAGCCGCCGGACCATCCGGAACACCGAGTGCCGGTCCAGTCGGGCACCGCTGGCGGTGACCAGCAGCGGGCCGGTGAGCTGCGACACCGGCACACCGGTGGTGGCGGCCCGCTGGGCCAGGTAGGCGTCCAGGGCGTAACCGGTGCCGGGGGTGAGGGCGCGGCGACGTTGTTTGCCGCCCTTGCCGACGAAGCGCACGCTGCGATGGCCGCGTTCCGAGCCGAGGTCGGTCAGGTCCAGCGAGATCAGCTCGCCGACCCGCAGACCCAGGTCGGCGAGGAGCGCGAGCGCCGCCCGGTTGCGTACGGCGGTCGCGCCGGTGTCCGCGTCGGCGGCGCTGAGCAGTGCGTCCACCTCCTCGGGCGTGAGCCCGATGGTGGCGGAGTGGTCCCGGTCGACGCGGGGGCGGTCGGCGCCGGAGACCGGGTTGGCCGGCACAGCGCCCAGTTTGACGAGGAAGTCGTACCAACTGGACAGCGCCGAGAGTCGGCGCGCGACGGTCGCCGGGGTCAGGGGGCGGCCGCTGCGGGCGCCGACGCTGCTCTCCAGGGCGCGGGCGTACTCGTTGACGTGCAGGAACGTGGCCCGCAGCGGGTCCAGGTCGCGGTCGGCGCACCAACGCAGCCAGCCGGTGACGTCCCGCCGGTACGCGTCGCGGGTGTGCTCGGACAGCCGCCGGTTACGCAGCCACGCCTCGGTGACCTCGACCGGCCCGCTCGGCAGCGCCGGTGGCGCGGGCGGGCGGGCGAGCACCGGAGCGTCGGAGAACACCATGTGAAAAAGACTCTCAGCCTCGGGTGGGATCGGCGTGCAGGCGCGCCGGTCCCACCCGAGGCTGAGAACGGATCAGGCGTTGATCTGCCGGCGGGCGTCGCCGTTGGCCTTGATGGTCACCCGGCGGGGCTTGGCTCGGTGCGGGGTGACTCGACTTTCCTTTCCTGTTGGGCGTGTTCGCGTACGGACCTCAACCGCTCAGGGCAGCCGTTTTTCGAACCAGTGCTCGGCGTAGGGGCCCTGCGAGTAAGCCGGGATCTCCCGGTAGCCGTGCCGGGCGTACAGGGCGCGGGCCTCGACCAGGTCGTGCCGGGTGTCGAGCCGGATCCGGTCCGCCCCGGCCGCGCGGGTCCGCTCTTCAACGGCGGCCAGCAGCGCGGCGCCCCCACCGGCACCGCGATGGTGGGGGCGGACGAACACCCGGGTCAGCTCGGCCCAACCCGGTTGCCAGCGCAACCCGGCGCAGCCGGCCGGGTCGCGGCCGTGGTGGGCGAGCAGGAGCAGCCCGCTCGGCGCGGTCAGGTCGTCATTGGGCATCTCGGCCAGCGCCGCGTCGACCTCGCCAGGCAGGGCCGGGCGACGGAGATAGCGAACCACCATCTCGGTCATGTAGTCGCGCAGCAGCAGCGCGGCGTCGGGCCGGTCGGGTGGGGCAGCGGTGGTCACCCAGGTTGGTCGGGCGGTGGTGGTCACCTGTCGATCATCACAGCCCGGTCAACGGCTTTACCCGGGTGATCAGCGGCGAGCGGGCAGCAGGGCGATCAGCGCGACCGCCACGGCCACGTGCGTCGCGCCGAGGGCGAGCTTGGCGCCGCCGGTGGCCTCGACGCTGAGCAGGGGGACGAAGGACAGCACCGTCACGACGATCGCCAGTGAGATCCAGACCGGTCGGGCGACCCGGGTGGCGAACCGCTCCAGCAGCGTCAGCGCTGCCCAGCCGAGCAGGGCGGCCCCCAGGGCGATCATGACGATCGCGCCGGCCCCGATGACCGTGGCGGGCTGGCCCGGGCTCTCGACGGTGTAGTCGACTCCGGCGAGCGCGCCGATCGACCAGATGACCAGAGGGGCCACGACGGCGGCGACGATGCCGAGGGCGCGGCGGCGCAGTGGTGAGGGGGCGGGGGTCGTGACGGCGGCAGTACTCATGACGGCTCCTCGTTCAGGGGAAACGAACGAGTACGACCGTAACAGATAGTCTTGTTCGGAACTATCTTTCCCAAAACTAACAGCCGGAGCGGCCACCCGGCGCGTACGGGGAGGTGGTTGCCAGTGGCCCGCTCACCAGCCCCAGCAGCGCCCGAAGGAACACCTCCCGGTCCTGCTCGGGCAGGGCCGCGAGCAGGTCGTCCTGGATGCGCCTGACCACCTGCTGCGCTTGCCGCAGAACCTGCTCCCCCGCCGGGGTCACCGCGACCAACCGGGCACGCCGGTCCGTCGGCACCGGACGGCGCTCGGCCAGCCCGGCCCGTTCCAACTGGTCGAGCGTCACGACCATCGTTGTCTTGTCCACACCGCACCGCTCGCCGATCTCGCGCTGGGTCAGGTCACCGGTGCGGGCCTGCGCCAGCACGTAGTGCGCCCGCGGCGAGATGCCCAGCTCGGCCAGCCCTGCGGCGTGCTCGGTCTGCAACGCGTGACTAGCCCAGGAGAGCAGGAACAACAGGTCCGGCGGGCCGTCGGAGGGCGTGCAGGAGGTCATGCGCCGAGGCTAGCAAGATCCTCCGCGACGAGACGGTTCGCGTGGCTGCCGATCAGAGCCGCTGGTAGATGCCGTGCTCGCGGGTGAGCAACTGCTCGTCGATCAGACACCGGCGTAGGGTCGCGTGATCCGACCCTCCCGCGGCGCACCACGGCTTGAGGGCGTCGTCGACGGCCCGCTCCGGATAGCGGGTGCCCGGCTCGAACGACTGCTCGGCGATGTGCGCCAGCAGGACCCGTCGCCGGCCCCGCTGCGCCGGCAGGCCCACCAGGACGCCCGCGCGCAGGAAGGTCCGCAGCACCGGGTCGACGCCGGGTTCGGCGTCGTCGGCCGGGCGGCTATTCGCGCGCAGCGACGCGTCGTCGGCCGCGAGCGCGCCGTCCGCCCCGGTGACGACGAGACCCGCGTCGGTGAGCCGGCGGACCCCGGTGAGCACCACCCGCGCCGGCAGGCCGGCCCGCTCGGCGACCTCGGTCGCGCTGGTCGCACCCAGCACGATCGCCGCGAAGATCCGTCGCCGTCCGTCGTCGGCAAGGGCCCCGGCCAGCACATGCGCAGTCACGCCGGTCACCCTTCCATCAACGGTACGCGGACCGCCAGGCGATTTCCGGCCCCCTCAATCGGTCTGCGGCCCGCTCACTCGAGGGTGCGGCCCAATCAGGCGGTCTGCGGCTGCTCGGCGACAAGCAGCAACCGGCGCAGCAGATCCGAGAGATGTCGCCGTTCGGTCGCGGTGAGCGCCCCGAGCAGACGGTGCTTCTCCGCGCTTTGGACCTCCACCGCCCCGCGCCACGCGGCCTGACCCGCCTCGGTGAGTTCCACGTCGACGCGGTGGCAGTCGACTGTCGACGGGATCCGGCGTACGAAATCCCCCGCAGCAGCGCGTCCACCCGCGCGGTCCGCGACTGGTTCTGGACCAGCCTGCTCGGCCACGGCGTGTGGAACGGCGCCGCCGCCGTGCTGACGACCCTCGGACCGGCCGTCGCCATCGACCGCCTCGGCGGCGAGACGACCTGGGTGCTGCTGCTGCAGGCCGGCGCGATCGGGATGCTCGCCGGATCGCTGCTGGCCGGGCGGGTGCGGCTGCACCGGCCGATGCTGCTGGCCAACCTCGGCCTGGCCTGCTACGCCGCGCCGCTGTTCCTGCTCGCCGTCGCAGCACCCGCGCCAGCGGTGATCGCCGCCTACGCCGTGGCGCTGACCGCCCTGGGCTACCTCAACCCGGTGTGGGGGACCGTCGTACAGCATCACTTCCCGCCCGAGGTCCTGGCCCGGGTCACCTCGTACGACTGGCTGGTGTCGCTGGGCGCCGTTGGCCGCCGACGCGTTCGGAGCACCCGTCCCGCTGGCCGTTGCGGGCCTGCTGGTCCTGGCCTCCTGCGCGGGCACCGCGCTCGTCCCCGGCGTACGCCGACTCACCTGGCCGGTAACCTGGGCGCCGAGGCTTCCGGCGGGCAGGGCGGGTGCGACGAGTAGAGGCATGCGGCCCACTATCCCGCCGGCGGCCTCACTCTCCGGTCGGGCCGCCGGCGAGTTCGGTGACCACGTCGAGGTGGCCGAGGTGGCGCGCGTACTCCTGGACCAGGTGGAACAGCACCCGCTCCAGTGACGCCGGGTCCGCGCCGTTCCAGCGCGGGCCCGGCGCGCCGATCTCGGCCAGGTCGTGCGCGTCCACGACCGCGCTGGTGTGCGCCCCCTGATCTCGCAGCGCCGCCACCAGATCCGCGCAGGTCTCGTCCGGAGCAACGTGCCAGCGATCGCCGCGGCGGTCGCCCCACGGCTCGGCGACGTCCCGGCCCTGGAAACCCCACTCGATCCAGCGCAGCTCGACGTGGCGTAGGTGCTTGAGCAGCTCCAGCGGGGTCCATCCCGAGGGCAGCCGGCTGCGCCGCAGCTCCGACTCGGACAGCGCCGACACCCTGTCCAGCACCGATTCGCGGAAGTAGTCCAGGTAGCGCAGAAAGACCTCGCCGCGGCTGCCGGCGGGGGCGGTGGGCTCGGGGAAGGAGGTCATGACGCGCTGGGCAGATCGCGGGCGCGCTGCCGCACACCGGCCTCGCCGTACGGGTAGTCCCCCACCAGCGGTGCGCTCGCCTCGTCCAGCAACCGCATCTGCTCCGCGTCGAGGACCAGGTCGGCGGCGGTCAGGTTGTCGTCGAGTTGCGCTGTGGTCCGTGCGCCGAGGATCACCGAGGTGACCGCCGGTCGGGCCGCCAACCAGGCCAGCGCCACCGCCGACATGGACACGCCCCGGTCATCCGCGACCTGCCTGACCGCGTCGATCACCCGCCACGTGCGCTCCTCGGCGTTGCGGCCCGCGTACGCCTCGACGCCCCGCTGTGGGTTCTCGCCGAGTCGCGTCGCGCCGGTGGGCGTGTTGTCGCGCTGGTACTTGCCGGTCAGCCAGCCACCGCCCAACGGTGACCACGGCAGGATGCCGATGCCCTCGTTCTCACAGACCTCCACCAGCTCGAACTCGATCTCCCGGGCCAGCAGGTTGTACTGCGGCTGCAGGGTCACGATCGGGGTGAGGTTGAGGCTCTGGGTGAGCAGGGCGGCCTTCTGCAACTGCCAACCGATGAAGTTGCTGACCCCCGCATAGCGGATCTTGCCGGCGCGGACCGCGTCGTCGAAGAAGCGCAGCGTCTCCGGCAGCGGGGTCAGCGGGTCCCAGGCGTGCGCCTGGTAGAGGTCGACGGCCTCGATTCCGAGCCGCCGGAGGCTGGCGTCCAGGGCGCGGGTGAGGTGCACCCGGGACAGGCCGGCGTCGTTCGCGTCCGGCCCCATCGGGAACCGGCCCTTGGTGGCGATGACCAGCCGGTCGCGCAGGTCGGGCCGTGCCCGCAGCCAGCGACCGACGATCTCCTCGGAGACACCGGCGGAGTAGACGTCGGCGGTGTCGAGAAAGGTGCCACCGGCCTCGACGAACCGGTCCAGCTGGGCGAAGCTGCCCGCCTCGTCGGTCTCCGCTCCGAATGTCATCGTGCCCAGACACAGGGTCGACACCACCGTGCCCGTGGCGCCCAAGGTGCGGTAACGCATGTCTTCCTCCCCCGTCGACGAACGAAACTGATCTTCGCACGTCGGAAGCCACCGCGGCAGGGGCAGCCGTACGAGGGCTCCGGAGGTCATGATGTGTGGGTGAGTGAGCCCGCGACCGACGTCGATCGGCCGCACCGGCCCGCTCCGGCGTCACCGTCGGTGCGGCCACCGGTGCCCGGCCCCCGCACCGTGGGGCCGTGGCTGGTGGCCGGCGCGGTCAGCCTGACGCTGTTGCTGCTCGCCGGCCGCTACGGCTACCACCGCGACGAGCTGTACTTCCTCCTCTGCGGCCGGCATCTCGACTGGGGCTACGTCGATCAGGGCCCACTGGTCCCGGCGTTGGCGCGGCTGCTCGACACCATCGCACCGGGCAACCTGACGGTGCTGCGGACGCCGTCGGCGTTGCTGGCCGGCGCGGCGGTTCTACTGGTCGCCGCCATCGCCCGGGAGTTGGGCGCGGGTCGGGGCGGGCAGACCTTCGCGGCGCTGCTCGCGGCGTTCTCCGGCATCGTGCTCGCCGGTGGCCACCTGCTCAGCACCACCACGGTCGACCTGCTGGTCTGGCTGGCCGCGGCGCTGTGCGCGGTGCGGTTGCTGCGTACCGCCGACAGCCGGTGGGCGCTCGGCATCGGGTTGGCGCTCGGCGTGGGCATGCTCAACAAGCTGCTGCCCGCGCTGCTGGCGGTGGGCCTGATCGCCGGGGTGGCCATCGCGGGCCCACGCGGGCTGCTGCGCGACCGGTGGGTGCTCGCCGCCGTCGGGCTCACCGCGCTCCTGGCCGCGCCGAACATCGTCTGGCAGGCGGCGCACGGCTTCCCACAGCTCGGCGTGGCCGCCTCGATCTCCGACGGTGACAGCTCCTACAGTGGCCGCCTCGACGTGCTGGCCCTCCAGTTCATCGTCATCAGCCCGTACGCCGTGCCGATCTGGATCGCCGGTCTCGTCGCGCTGCTGCGACAGACGCGGTGGCGGGCGTATCGGGCGGTGGCCTGGGCCTGGCTGGTCGTCGTCGGCATCGTGGTGCTCGCCGGTGGCAAGGGCTACTACGACGCGCCGCTGCTGTTGGTCCTCACCGCCGCCGGCGCGGCGGTGACCGCCGCGTGGGCGTCGCGTGGCGCCCCGAGGCTGCGCCGTAGCCTGCTCGCGCTGGGCGCGGTGCCGTTGCTCCTGCCCAGCGTCGTGCTGCTGCTGCCGGTGCTGCCAGCCGACCGGCTGCCCGGTTTCGTGGTCGACGTCAACTACGACGCCGGCGAGACCATCGGCTGGCCGGCGTTCGCCGACTCGGTCGCCACCGTCCATCGTGCTCTGCCGCCCGAGGAGCGCGCACGGGCCGTCATCCTGACCGGAAACTACGGCGAGGCCGGCGCGCTGGCCCGTTACGGCCCCACCCGTGACCTGCCCCGCGCGTACTCCGGACACAACAGCATGGTCGACTTCGGCCGCCCTCCCGCCGACGCCGACGTGGTGATCGTCGTCGGCTGGGAACGCGCCGACCCGTTGAGCGCCTGGTTCGACGGGTGCGTACCGGCTGGTCGGGTTGACCAGCGGGTCGAGGTCGACAACGACGAGAACGGCGGGCCGATCTTCGTGTGCCGGGGGCTGCGGCGTCCGTGGGCGCAGATCTGGGACACCGAGGTACGCCACACCGGCTGACGCCGGGATCAGCCGTCGTTCGCGCCGGTCAACCAGGCGCGTACGGCGGGCAGCGCCTCCGGGCCGGAGTCGGCGCCGACGTCGCGGGCGAGATCGGCGATCGTGACCGCGGCGAGTGCCTGGCGCCACGCCTCCTCGGCCGACCACATCGCACGGGCGACCGGGCACGGCGTCGTGCAGGACTCTGCCGGGGTCGCCAGCGGGCCACGCTGGCGGATCTCCGTACAGACGAATGCCGGGTCCGGGCCGTCGACGGCCCGGACCACGTCGAGCAGCGTGATGCCTGCCGGCTCGCGGGTCAGCGCGTAACCGCCGGACTTGCCCTGAACGGAGTGGATGAGACCGGCGCGGGCGAGAGACTGCAGTTGTTTGGCGAGGTAGCTGCCGGAGACGTCGTGCAGCTCGGCGAGTCTGGCCGCCGGCACGGGCCTGCTGCTGGTGGTGAGGACGACGCAGCAGTGCAGCGCCCACTCCACCCCGCCGGACATCCTCATCGCTTCACCCTAGCCACCCCGTTACTCGGACTCATCCTGTCCGAGTATATTACTCGGACATACGGAGTCCGGGTTTCTGCTGCGCTGGAAGTCGGACGACAGCAATCAGATCGCACAGGAAGGTGTGATGGACATGAAGATCGCCGTGCTGGGTGGAACCGGCCTCATCGGTTCGCAGGTCGTCAAGATCTTGCAGACGGCCGGCCACGAGGCGGTGCCGCTCTCGCTGTCCAACGGGGTGGACCTGCTCACCGGGCAGGGCCTGTCCGAGGCACTCCGGGGCGCCGAGGTCGTGGTCAACCTGACCAACTCGCCGACCTTCGACGACGCCTCACCCGCCTTCTTCCGCACGACCATGGACAACCTGCTCGCGGCCGCCCAGCGCGAAGGCGTGGGCCACGCGGTGGTCCTCTCCATCGTCGGAGCCGACCTGGTCCCCGACCTGGACTACTACCGCGCCAAGGTGCTCCAGGAGGACATCCTCAAGGCCAGCTCCCTGCCGTACTCGATCGTCCGTGCCACCCAGTTCTTCGAGTTCATCGATTCGATCCTCTCCTGGACCGCCGACGGGGACACCGTCCGCCTGCCCAGCAACCCGCTGCAGCCCATCGCGGCGGCCGACGTCGCACAGGCTGTCGCCGACGTCAGCGTGGGCGCCCCCCTGGGGGGCACGCGCAGTGTCGCCGGGCCCGACGTCTTCCCGCTCGACGAGCTGGGCCGGATCACCCTCGCCGCCCACGGTGACCACCGCACCGTGGTCACCGACGACAGCGCGGGCATGTTCGCCGCCGTACCCGGCGACGCCCTCATCGCCAAGAACGGCGCCGTTGTCGCGCCCACCGCCTACCGGGCGTGGCTCGGGCGCTGACCCCGACGTCCGCCGCGGCTGCGCCCGCACCGTCCCGGGCGCAGCCGCGCGATCGGTCAGGAATCAAGAAGTGCAGGTCAGGTAGCCGCACCTAGCATCATCGCCATGGACATCACCATTCACACCAGCTTTCTTGCGCACGTCGACCCGGACGCCTCCCTGGCCTTCTACCGCGACGTCCTCGGCTTCGAGGTCCGCAACGACGTGGGTCAGGGCACGATGCGGTGGATCACCGTCGGCCCTGTCGGCCAGCCCGACACCTCCATCCTCCTGGCGCCGCCGGCCATCGACCCCGGGGTCACCGACGACGAGCGCCAGACCATCGCCGAGATGATGGCCAAGGGCACCTACGGTTGGATCCTGCTGGCGACCCGGGACCTCGACGGCATCTTCGAGAAGGTGCAGGGCGGCGACGCCGAGGTCGTCCAGGAGCCGACCGAGCAGCCGTACGGCATCCGGGACTGCGCCTTCCGTGATCCCGCCGGCAACCTGGTCCGTATCCAGGAGCTGCGCTGAGCCGTCCGGTCCCGCGCCGACGGGCAGGGATCCCGGGCGCGGGTGTCATCGCGCGGCGGCGAGCCCGACGAGGTGGCCCTCAGGGTCGGTGAAGTAACCGACCACCAATGTCCCGTCGGGGTTGTGGTGCGGCCCGGACACGGGGGTGCCGCCGAGGCGCTCCGCGTGTCGCAGCGCCTCGGCGACGTCGGGCACGCCGACGTAGAACAGCGTCCGGTGCGGATAGCCCGCGCCGCCGCCGACACCGCCCGGGATCCCGGCAGCACCGTCGAGGGTGGCGTCGGGGTGGATGAAGCCGTAGGTGCCCGGTGCCGAGACCGCCTCGGCGGCGGCGTCGCCGACGTCGAACTGCCAGTCGAACAGCTCGGCGTAGTAGCTGCGCAACCGCTGCGGATCCGTTCCGATGATCTCGAAGTGCACCACTGGTCGTCCCATGGGTGTGCTCCTTCCTGCGCCGCGACACCTGTTGGCGGAGACCGTAACGCTCCCGGTTGTTAAAAACAACCAGGTGCTATCGTCCACGGTGCGGTGCCGGGTCGAGGTCACGCGGGAGGGCGGCATGCCGACCAGTCGTACCTACGGCGATGCCTGCGGCATCGCCCGCGCCCTCGACGTCGTCGGCGAGCGGTGGGCGCTGCTCGTCGTCCGCGAGCTCCTTCTCGGACGGCAACGCTTCTCGGACCTGCGCCGGGCACTACCCGGGGCCAGTTCCAACATGCTCACCGACCGCCTGCGGGAGTTGGAGAGCCGCGACGTGGTGCACCGACACCGACTGCCGCCCCCTGCGGCCTCGGTGGTGTACGAGCTCACCGAGTCCGGACGCGAGCTGGAGCCGATCGTGCTGGCCCTCGGCGGATGGGGCCTACGCGTTGCCCTGCCCGCGACTCCGTTGCACCTCAGCGCCACCTCGGTGCTGCTCTTCCTGCGTGGTTCCGTGCGCCCGAATCCCGAGGCGCCTGCAGCCGTCTACCGCTTCGAGCTCGACGAGAGGGTCTGGACCATCCGTACCCAGGACGGTCAGGTCCAGATCGAGCCCGGCGAGCCAGCTCAGGCGCAGGCCGGCCTGCGCACCGATCCCGCGACGCTCAACGCCCTCCTCAGCGGCGACACCGACCTGGCCACCGCACTCACGACCGGCAAGGCCGTTCGCACCGGCGACGAAGCCGTGCTCTGTCAACTCCTGCGGCCCGCCGACTCCTGATCGCGCACCGTCGCGGCCGAGTACTGATCAGGCCGACGGACACGATCCGTGTGAGGTGCGGCGGGCGGCCCAGACGGTGCGCTCGGTGCGCATCGTCAGGTCGTCGCGGCGCAGGATGCTGTGCGGGCTGCCGCGGTCGAGGAGCTGATCGAGCGCGGCGAGGTCCTCGGGGGAGAGCGTTTCGGCGACAGCGCCGCGGATGCGCTGCAGGCCGCCGAGGGCGTAGCGGCCGATCGCTTCGCTGCGGGAGCCCTCGATGGTCACGGTGATGGCGCGTTCGCCCTCGATCGTGAATCCGGCGGCGGTCAGCATCGGGCCCCAGTCGGCGCCGCGGTGGGGCATGCGCTCGGCGGCGAAGCGGTCGGCAGCGGCGTGGCAGCGCTCTTCCAGGCCGGGCCGGTCCTCGGGGGCGCTGTCGGGCAGGAACCGGGGGAAGCCAGCCAGTTCGACGACGGCGAACAGACCGCCGGGCGGGAGCAGGTCGTGGACGGCGCGCAGTACGCGGTCGGGGTCGGCCAGGTGGTGCAACGAGGCCGATGCCCACACCAGGTCCGGTGCGCCGAGGTCGGGCCAGGTGGCTTCATCGAGGTCGACCTGCACCCTGCTCACGCGCTCTTGCACGCCGAGGGCGCAGGCCTTGGTGCGCAGGCGCTGAAGGTGTTCGGCGGACGCGTCGACGGCGGTGACGTGCGAGTCGGGGAAGCGATCGAGGAGGGCGAAGGTGCCCGCTCCCGTGCCGCAGCCCAGATCCACGATCTGTCGCGGGCTCGTCGTCAGCGGCAGCCATGCGGTGATGGAGGCGGTGTGCTCGGCGACGACCTCGGCGTCCAGGTCGAGGATCTCCGCCTGGCCGTCGGTGCCGTGTTCCTGGTGGCGTCCGTGCGCGGGGCCATGGTGGGGGGTGTGGGCGTGGGTCATGCCTGCAGAGTAGGACGGTTATGCCTCTCCAGCACAACAGCTCCCTGTTTACGCAAGACGGTGGTCGAGTCTGCTGCCTGACGCGCAAGACGGGGCGCATTGTGCGTCCCACGCCGTCATTCGGGAGCACCCCGTGCGTCACCGCTCTCGTCGCGCTGGTGGCCACGGCGGGCGTCGCGGTCGAAGATGCCCAGGATGTCGCAGGGTCCACCCTCGGCGCCGATCGCGTGCGGCATCATCGTGGGAAACTCGGCGGCCTGGTTGGCCTCGAGGCGGAAGCGGCGGTGGCCGAGCAGGAGAATCGCGGTGCCCGACAGGACGACGAGCCATTCACGTCCCGGGTGGGCACGCATGCGTGCCGGGTTGTCGGGCGGTGGTTCGGTCATGCGCTGGCGTACCACGCTGATGCTGGGATCACCCTTGACGAGCCAGCTCATCCCGCTGTGGGTTGCGTCGATCGTCGGGCTGGAGACGACGTCGTCGGCGGCGGTCTCCACGAGCTGATCCAGCGTCGTGTCCAGGGCCCGGGCGAGAGTGACCAGTTGATCCAGTGCGAGGCGGCGCTGGCCGTTCTCGATGCGGCTCAGTGAGGACTGGCTGAGGTGGGCGCGGCTTGCCAGTTCCTCCAGGGACCAGCCCTGCGCCACCCGCAGGGCCCGGAGGCGTTTGCGTACGAGGCCGTCCAGCTCCCCATCTTCTTGCGTCATGCGCAACATGGTATGCCTCAGGTGCAAACCGTGGTTAACGTCGTGTGCAGATGGTCCGCAACGCCTGGAACCAGCAGAGGCAACGGTAGGAGGACATGGCTGTGACGACTTCTCCATACGCGAGTGACGCACTGCCCGACGGCACCGTCGACACGGTGGTGATCGGCGGCGGCGCCGCGGGGCTGAACGGTGCGCTGATGCTCGCCCGCTCGCGCCGCTCGGTCGTCGTGGTCGACAGCGGCACTCCGCGTAACGCGCCGGCCGCCGCCATGCACGGCTTCCTCGTCCTGGACGGAACCCCGCCCTCCGAGATCCTCCAACGGGGCCGAGAGCAGGTGCGCCAGTACGGCGGCGTGGTGGTCTTCGGCGAGGTGACCTCGACCGAGCCCGCCGCCCCGACGGCTGGCGGGGATCTGCGCTTCACCGTCGCGCTGGCCGACGGCCGGAGCGTCACCGCGCGCCGCGTGCTGGTGGCAACCGGTCTGCGGGACGTACTGCCCGAGGTTCCCGGGCTCGCCCAGCACTGGGGACACTCCGTGGTGCACTGCCCGTACTGCCACGGCTGGGAGGTGCGCGACGAGCCCATCGGCATCCTCGCCACCGGCCCCGCCTCCGTCCACCACGCATTTCTCTTCCGTCAGCTGACCGAGGACCTGACCTACTTCACTCACGGCACTCGGCTCGATGAGGGCACCCGCGCACGCTTCGCCGCCCGCGCCATCCGCGTCGTCGACACCCCCGTGCGGGACGTCATCACCGCCGAGGACGGCGCACTCTCCGGGGTGCGCCTGACCGACGGCCGGGTCGTGGCCCGCCGTGTGCTCGCGGTCGCCACGCGGATGCAGGCCCGCACCGAGGGCCTGGAGGGTCTGAAACTGCCGATGGAGGACCTGCCCGACACCATGGGCCGACGCTTCGCCACCGGCATGGCCGGAGCCACCGACGTGCCGGGGGTGTGGGTGGCCGGCAACGCCACCGACCTGACCGCCCAGCTCGGCGCCTCCGCGGCGGCTGGCGCGCTGACCGGAGCCCACATCAACGCCCAGCTGGCCACCGCGGACACCGAGGCGGCCCTCGGTGCCGCCCGCGAACAGGCCGGTCCACTGGCGCGTGTGTCGACGTCAGCCACAGCCACTCGTTGATGGCGGCGGGGTGGATGGTGGCCTCGTGTGAGTCCGCACGCGTTCGCTCACCCACCGGACGACCGCCGGGGCGGCGAGCCATCCGGGCATCGTGGACGTGGCGGCGATCAGGGCCGTCCCGATCAGGAACGTGGGCTCGTGGCAGGGCTGCATCCTGCCGGGGCCGCTACTCGAGGCTGGCCAACTCGTCCGGCGACAGGACCAGCGCCCCGGCGGCCAGGTTCTCGACCAGGTGATCGGGGTTGCCGGTGCCGGGGATGGCCAGCAGGTGCGGGCCGCGGCTGAGGGTCCACGCGATCCGCACCTGTGCCGGCGTCGCGCCGTGCGTGCTCGCGATGGCCCGTACTGCCGTGTTGGCCGCCACGCCGCCGGCCTCACGTCCGTCGCCGGCGATCGCGAAGAACGGTACGAATGCGACGTTCTGTTCACCGCAGGTCCGCACGAACTGGTCGTGCGCGCGTCGGGTGTCGACACCGTACGTGTTCTGCACGCAGACCACCGGGGCGATCGCCTGCGCCTGCGCGAGGTGCTGCGGGCGAATGTTGGACAGGCCAAGATGCCGGATGAGACCGGCCTCGCGTAGCTCGGCCAGCGCGCCGAAGTGCTCCGCGACCGAGTCCAGCCCGTGCTGGCGCAGGTTCACGACATCCAGATGGTCGCGACCGAGTTGGCGCAGGTTCTCCTCGACCTGCCCGCGCAGCTGGTCCGGCCGGGCCAGCGGCAGCCACTCCCCCGCGGGGCCGCGGCCCGGCCCGACCTTCGTGGTGATGACCAGGTCATCGGCGTACGGCGACAGCACACTATTGATCAACTCGTTGGCCGACCGGAGCGGCGAGAAGTAGAACGCCGCCGTGTCGATGTGGTTCACACCGAGCTCGACCGCCCGGCGCAGCACGCCGACGACCCGCGCGCGGTCGCTCGCCGCGCTGCCGTCGCCCGTCAGGCGCATCGCGCCGAACCCGATCCGGTTGACGGTCAGGTCGCCGAGGGTCCAGGTGCCAGCGGAACTCGCAGTGATCATGTCGGTGGGCATTGGGCGACCTTAGCCAGCGCCGCTGACCTGCGCAGTCGGTCGCCTGCCCGATACCGATCGCGCACAATCACTGTTAGCTTATCTATCGTGGGAAGGCGCTCCGCCGGCCTTGGACAGGCGCCCACAGTGGAGGGTGCGGAGGACGTGCCGTGGCCATCCCTGGGCCTCCGGGCCGTGGCGTCGGTGAGGGCCGGTCGAGGTACGCCACCCCGGCTGATCGGGCATGTCGAAGCGCTGACCTAGCCTGGTGGAATGGTGTCGCAGCTGAAGGGCTTGTCGGGGCATTTCACGGAGGAGACCCTGCGCACGTACCTCATCGATCGCTCGGTCCGCCGCGAGGACGGCTGCCTGATCGTTCGCGGTTACGGCAGCCGGCGGGGCGTCTACCAGAAGGTCGCCGGGCGGGCGTGGGCGCACGTCTCGGCCTACGTCGTCTTCGTGGGTGGTTACGACCCCAGCCTGGACGTGCACCACCTCTGTGGCGTGCCGGACTGCATCGAACCCACTCACCTGCGGCAGGTGACACACGCCGACACCTGCCGCAACCGCACCCAACAGCCGCGCTGCCGGAACGGGCACGAGCGAGAGATCGATCTCGCGAGTGGTCGATACCGCAAGGTGTGTCGAGCGTGCAACAGCGAGGCACAACGACGATGGCGCATGCGCGAATCGGCGGAGGTTGCCGCGGCACGGGCTGCTCACGGGCGGCAGCCGGGATGAGTGCGCACGGTGTCGTGTCCGATCGCGGCCGGGGCACGAAGTTCGATGACCAGCACGCCCCGGATGACGAGGGTGAGCCGATCCTGATGCCCCCGACGTAGCACGAACGCCGGTGTCGTGAACGCGCTGGTACAGCCGGTTGCGCCGAGCGCGCACCAGCGCCCCGGTTTTTGTGATCTCGGTAGGTAGGAAGCGAGATTGTGTGTCACAGGTGGCCAGGCAGCGCGTTGACGACAGTCGACGAGTCGCTTGGCGCTAGCCGGGCTGCTATCGCTTCCTGCTGTGGTTGGTGAAGGAGCCGCACGCCGTACAGCGCACGACGGTGGCGTGGGTGACGGCGGCCCGTCGTTGGACCATCAGCACAGCCGACATGACGATCAGCGCCGCGATCACCACGATGATCGCCGCTGTGGCCAGCGTCGTCCAGTCCGCATTCGGTCCGCCGCCGTACAGGCTGGCGGCGAGTTCTTCGGCCAGCGGATGCAGCCACAGCATGCCGATCGGGCAGAGCAGCACCAGCAGTGCCCAGGCACCACGGAGGTCGTTGCGCGCCGCCAGCCCTACGCCGCCGAGCAACGTCACCAAGAGAAGTGCCATCCCGGCGCCGGGCAGAACCTGCCCGGCGGGCCAGCCGTAGTACCCGTTGTCACCGTGACGGGCAAAAGCCACCGCGACGGGTAGCGCCGCGGCGGCGGCGGCGAGGGGTAGCAGCCGTGACCACACGGGCGGCTGGGCGGCGACGCCGAGCGCCACGAGTCCGAGGCAGGCCTGGGCGAGTAGGACGAACAGCGGAGGCCGCGACCGGTCGACGACGGCGGCAAGCGGTACGACGGCGACGGTGAGGACGAGGGCGAGACCGATCGCCAGGCGGGTCCGCCGGCCGGGTGCCACCACGTGCACCGCCGCGGCGAGCAGCCATGCCGCCCACACGCCGATACCGAGCGAGACTGACGTGCCGTGCTGCTCGAAGCCGAACCACGCCGTCTTCCACGGATTGAGCTCCAGCATGGCCCAGCCGCCGGCGAGAGCCGTGGCGGTCAACAACGCTAGGGTCGCGGCCAGCCGCACGCCGGGGCCGATTCCAGTGGCGTCGGCCGCGCGTAGGCGCTGACGTAGCCCGCCGCCGGCTACGTCGGTCACGTCGGCGGCCGAAGGCCACCGCCGATCCGGCGAGGACAGAGCGAGGTACGTACCCACGATCTCGGTGCCGCGCTCGTCGCGGTAGCCGGCCGGATAGAAGATCCGGACCAGTCGCAGATAGCGGCGTTCCAGGTCGCTCATGCGATCCCTCCACTGAATCGGGGCGCGCTCCGGCGGATACCTGTGTTCAACCGCGCGGTTGCGGCCTCGACGTTGCGGCGCATCCGCTCGGTCTCGTCGGCGAGCAGGTCACCGCCGTGCTCGGTGAGCCGGTAGTAGCGGCGCAGCCGGCTGTCCACCACTTCCTCCCGCTCAACGGTGACCAGACCCGCGTCGAGCAGCCGGTCGAGGGCGCCGTAGAGCGTGCCGGGGCGCAGCGACACGCGGCCGTCGGAAAGCCGGGCCACCTCAGCGATCAGTCCGTAGCCATGAAGTGGCTCCTCGGCCAACGCCGTGAGGATCAGGAACGTGGGTTCGCGTACCGGTGTCTCCACGCCATCAACGTATCGGGTACGAAGGTATAACGGTAGATGTGTGGAGATGAGTGGTGCTGACAGCGTGACGGCGCTGCCGCCCGCAGGCCCCTGTCCTACCTGGTCGAGGCATCGGGTCAAGCGGCGGCGGCTCGACGCTCATCCGGCATCCGGCAGGTTCGCCAGCTGTGGTCGGTGGCGTGCCGAGGTGGCCGCGGCTAGGTCAGGCACCACATCTGCTCGGTCTGCAGCAGCTTCCAGCGTGCTGTCACAACATCCTGATCCATTACGCACAAGAACTGTCATTATGATGTGCATCCGGTTTGCCGCTTTTGTGATGGCTAATTATCGGATTACTGTTACTGACAAATCAAAAATGAGCTACTGAGTGACCGTTGGACGAGTTGCCAGTGCCGGTTGTCGCTTCGCAGCCGAGTTGGAGGCTCGATGGTCTCGGTAGAAGTGCGGAACGACGGCAGCGGCCGGCCCGCGCTGCCCGGGATCAAGCGGATCAACACGGTCCGGCTGTCTGGGAGAGCGCCGAACTGGCCATTCCAGTTGTGGGCACCGGACGTCGGTCACGCCATCCGCGTCGTGGTCGCGCTGTCAGCCGTGCTCGCGCTGACCCGACTGGGCATCGGCGTGTACACCATGCCGACCACACGTCAGTCGGACGTCGCAGCGACACGAGCGTCCGCGGCGATCCCGCCAGAAAAACTGGTGCAATACGGCGAAAGCTCGTCGACGCAGTCGGCCAGACCAGCCGACTCCTTAGGGGCCGGCCGGGTCGAGCGAGCGCGGCGCCTCGTTCCCCTCTGCGGCTGCGGGCAACAGGTCCAGGAACCGGGCGAGCACCGGTGACGTGTCCGCCGTCCGCCACATCGCCGCGGAGATGACCGGTCGGTCGGCGTCGCGGACGGGGACGTAGCGGAGTCCGTCGCTGCGTAGGAGCCTGGTCGACTCTTGCACCAGGGCCACCCCGAGCCCGGCCGCGACAAGCGTGAGCTGCGTGCCAAGCTCCCCGACATACCGGGTCGACCGGGGGGTGTAGCCGCCTCGTCCGCACATCGATACGAGATCGTCGTGCCAGAAGGCGCAGACGTCGCGGCCCAACATGACGAGTGTCTCGCCGTCGAGGTCGCGTAGTTCGATCTCGGCGCGTGAGGTCAACGCGTGCCCCGCCGGCGCGGCAACGAGGAACCGTTCGGTCGAGAGGGTTCGCATCCGCAGCTGTGGCTGCCCGCATCCCAGGTCGCCGAGGGTACTGAGGAACGCGATGTCGACCACGTCATCGTGCAGCGGCTGACCGAGGACGCCCATGGGCAGCTCCCGCAGGCTGAGTTCCACGTCGGGGACGGCCCGCTCGAAGGTAGCCAGTGCGGTGAGGAACGACTGCGACGAGGCGGTCGGGTGGTAGCCCACGCGGAGCCGGCCCAGCTCCCCGCGCCGCGCGCGTTCGGCCACCGACTCCGCCGCACTCGCCAGCTCCAGCGTGCGCCGCGCCTCCACCAGAAAGAGCCGGCCGACGTCGCTGAGCGCCGTGCGGCGTCGCTGGCGCACCAGCAGGTCGACGCCGAGTGCCGACTCCAGGCGCAGGATCTGTTGGGAGAGGGCCGGTTGGGCCACGTGTAGCCGGGCTGCGGCGCGGCTGAAGTGCAGCTCCTCGGCGACGGCGACGAAGGCCTCCAGCTGCCGTAGGTCGAACTTCATGCGCGTACGTTATCAAAGCATCTAAAAATCGTCTTTGATCTTATGATCTCTGATTTCTACCGTCGTCCACATGGATGCCACATCTCCCCTGGACGGCAAGGCCGCGATCGTCACTGGCGCGACGGGCGGCATCGGCGCCGTCATTGCCCGCACCCTCGCCGAGGCCGGCGCGGCGGTCACCGTCGTCGGCCGCCGTAGCGAGGCCGGCGAGGCCGTCGTGCAGGACCTGCCGCGTGCCTCCTTCGTCGCTGCGGACCTGACCGACCGCGACTCGCACCGCCGCATCGTCGACTCCACCGTCGACCGTTTGGGCCGGCTCGACATCCTCGTCAACAATGCCGCCGCGCACACCAGCGGACCGGCGATCCAGGGCACGGAGGAGGACTTTGACCGCGTTGTCGCGCTCAACTACAAGGCTGCGTTCTTTCTGACTCAGGCCGCGCTACCGGCCCTGATCGCGTCCGGCGCCGGACGGATCGTCAATATCAGCTCGATCGGCACGATCAAGACCTTCTGGGGTACGGCGATCTACAACTCGTCGAAGGCCGCGCTGGACAACCTGACCCGCACCTGGGCCCTGGAGCACGGCGCAGACGGGGTACGGGTCAACGCGGTCAACCCCGGCATCGTCATCGACGGCCCCATGTCCGCACCAGTACAGACGTTTCTCGACGTCGAGCGTGACGTACTGCCGACGATCCCGGCTCGCCGACTGGCTACCGCGGCGGATGTGGCCGCCGTCGTGACCTTCCTCGCCGGCCCCGGCGCCGACTACCTCAACGGCGTGATCGTCCCGCTCGACGGCGGTCTGACGGCGTGACCGGAAAGCCGCCGGCTCGCTGCGCGTGCCGCCCGCACCATCGTCAGTCGGACCGGGCCGATCAAGGAAAACCGATCAGCGGCTCCGCCGATCAGAAATCCTCCGTCACGTCGTCAGTTCTGTCAGACTCCCGCATTGGTGGAAGGATTGATGACGATGACCGACGCCAGACTGCTGGGCGCCGACGAGGCCGCGTTCATCGCGGCGGTCCGCTCGGACGACACGGCGCGGTTTGCACTCATGACGGAGCGCCACCGGCGTGAGCTTCAGGTGCACTGCTACCGGATGCTCGCGAACTACGATGACGCCCAGGACATGACGCAGGAGACGTTCCTGCGCGCGTGGAACAAGCGGGCGTCGTTCAAGGGCCACGCGGCCCTGCGGACCTGGCTGTACCGGATCGCGACGAACGCCTGCCTCGACTTCCTGAGGAAGCGCAACGACCGCACGCCCGTACCGTCCGGGCTGGCGGACGTCGGCTCCGAGGTGCTGTACCTGCAGCCGTACCCCGACCGGATGCTCCCCGAGGACCCGCAGGAATCGGTGGTGGCGCGGGAAACGATCGAGCTGGCGTTCATCGTCGCCGTCCAGCACCTGCCGCCGCGGCAGCGGACGGTGTTCATCCTGCGCGACGTCCTCGGCTGGCCGGCGGCGAAGGCCGCCGACGCTCTCGAGCTGACCGTCGCATCGGTGACCAGCGCACTGCAGCGGGCCCGTGTGACGATGCGCGAGCAGCTGCCCGACCGCCGCCTCGACTGGCGGAGACCCGCGACCCACGAGCTGTCGGATGACGAGCGCGGCGTGGTGAAGTCGTATATCGACGCCCATGAGCGCAACGACCTCGACGGGCTGATGTCCCTGCTGCGCGACGACCTGCGCTTCGTGATGCTGCCCGAGGCGGGCACCTCGGTCATCACGGCCAAGGACGCGGTGGATGGCTGGGTCTCCGGTGGGCTCTTCCAGCCCGGCTACGACGACTGGCGCTGTATCACCACGATGGTCAACCGCATGCCCGCCGCCGCGCTGTACCTCCGCGCCCCCGACGAGCCGGAGTACCGGTTGTTCACCATCGCGGTCCTGCACATCGTCGACGGGAAAATCGCCGAACTCACCGGATTCGACGCCACCGACAAACCGTGGCTGGACCTGCCCCCGACACTGTGATCAGGCAAGTCCCCATCGCCGGCGAGTCGGTCGACAGCTCGCTCGGAAAGGGGGAAAGGTTCCCTCATCGCCGAGGGTCACGCATGGGGAAGGATGTCGACCCGGCCTCCTCACGAGCCGAGAAGCTGGCCCGTGCTCATCGCCTCCTCTCGTACCGGGTCAGCACGACGCCGCCGGGAAACGTCCGCGTCTCCACGAGGTTCAGGTTCACCCAGCTGTCCAGTGCGGTGAAGAACGGCGTGCCGCCGCCCACCAGGACCGGCACGGTGACCAGCATGTACTCGTCGATCAGCCCGGCCCGCATGGCCGCCCCGGCGAGCGTCGCACCGCCGATGTCCATCGGGCCGCCGTCCTCCGTCTTGAGCCGGGTGATCTCGGTGACCGCGTCGCCGGTGACCAGGCGGGTGTTCCCGCCGACCGTGCTGGTCGTCGAGGAGAACACCACCTTCGGCATGTCCCGCCAGCGGCGGGCGTACTCGATCTCTGCCTGTGTGGCGCCGGGCCGCCGGTCGGCGGTCGGCCAGTGGGAACTCATCGCCTCCCACAGCTTGCGCCCATACAGCGCCAGGCCCGTCGCCGCCACCCGGTCGGACCACCACTGGAACAGCTCGTCGCTCGGCGATGAGTCCGGCCCCTCACCCCCACTCCAGCCGAGGTCGTCGCCGGACGCGGCGATGTAGCCGTCCAGGGTCACATTCATGCCAAAGGTCAGTTTCCGCACCATGCCAGCCTCTCGTGAGCCGATCTCAGAAGTACGGACGGGCGCGGCGCGGAAACCTAATCGGTGCGCGATCTGCCTCCGCAGGTGGTCGTCGCGTTCCGCGAGTCGGCACGGGGTACTCGGCTGGGATCGAGCAGCACTCACCGGATCTCGACTTCATCCTCGAAGAGGGCCGCTTCGCGCTGCCCTACCGCGCCGTGGCGGGCGCGGCGAGGGCGTGCCGGTGTCCGTCGCGGGGGTACGGCGGGTAGGCCGGCACCACCTCCTGCAGGAGGTACCCGCTCTTCTGCGCCACCCGACAGGACGCCACATTGTCCACCTGATGCAGCAGGTCAAGGCGATTCAGCCCGGTGAACTCGTCGAACGCCCAGCCGCTGAGCGCGGTGATCGCCCGTGGGGCGACGCCCCGACCGCGGGCCCACGCCGCCGTCCAGTAGCCCACCTCGGCCACCGGTCGTCCCGGGGTGACCTTCTTGAGCACCACGTTCGCCACCAGCCGCGGACCGTCCACACCGTTCTCGCAGACGGCGAAGGTGAATCGGTGGCCGCTGGCCCAGTCGTGGCGCGCCTGGTCCAGCCACTGCCGGCCCTGCTCCGGCGTGGACACCGGCCAGCTGGTCCACCGTTGCAGCACGGGATCCCGGTAGGCCTCCCGCAGATCGTCCAGGTCGTCGTCGCGCCAGGGGCGCAGGACGAGTGGCGGCGCCGACGAGGTGGCGGCCGCCCGCAGCGTGAGGTGCATCCGCCCAGTCTGCCCGTGCCACCGGGCGCCGGGTGCGCCGCGGGCCGCTGGGCTGTCAGAGCCAGGTGACGACGCCCAGCCAGGCCGTCGCGGCGGCGGCCAGGAGGAGAGCGATGTTGAGTCCGATCAGCCGGGCCTCGCCACGGGACAGGTGGACCACGATGCCACCGATCTGGATCAGGACGAGGCCGATCGCCGCGGCGATGGCCAACCACGGCGCGATCCCGGACAGCGGCGGCATGATCAGGCCGACTGCGCCGAGGACCTCCAGCACCCCGATGGTCCGGACCAGGGACATGGGTACGCGGTCGACCCAGCCCATCATGGGCCGGAGTTGCTCCTGACCCTGGGTCACCTTCTTGCCTCCGGCATAGAGGTAGAAGACGGCCAGCAGCCCGGCGACGATCCAGTACGCGAGTTCCATGAAGAGCTCCTCAGCAGCGCGAACCAACGGCCTCAGGCGGCATGGTTACTATCCGTAAGAAGCCCCATGATGCGTCACCGTCGGCGGGCGTACAAAAGGCACAGACGTGTGCGTCAGGCACAGGGGGTTGTCATGTCGGAGTACGAGCACACCTGCATGATCCGAGGAGACGGCGGGCGGACACTCCGGTCGATCCTCGATCGGATCGCCAACAAGTGGACGCTGTTGACCGTGGCGACCCTCGATCAGGGCACGCTGCGCTTCACTGACCTGCACCAGCAGATCCCGGGGATCTCCCAGCGCATGCTGACCCTGACGTTGCGCAACCTCGAGCGCGACGGCCTGGTGACCCGCACGGTGTTCGCCGAGGTGCCGCCCCGGGTGGAGTACGCGTTGACCGCCGTCGGCAGGAGCCTGCTCGCGCCCGCGCTGACCCTCGCCCGGTGGGCCATCGAACACGTCCCACAGATCGAGGCCAGCCGTGCCGGACACCACCCGGACCCACCGCAGACCCGTTGAGGTGCGCCCACCAGGAAACGCTGCGAGGGTCGGCGGATGACACAGATCGACGGGGCCGACGTCCGGAACGCGGCCGAGGAGATGACCGGGGTCCTCAGCCCACACCGGCACCGAAACTGGTCGGTGCCCGCCGGCACGCTGAGCTGGAGTTGCTGGACCACCGCCGCGCACGTCGCGCACGACCTGCTCGCGTACGCCGGCCAGGTCAGCGGCGGGCCCGACGACGCCTACCTCCCGTACGACCTGCGGGTCCGCGCCGACGCGAGCCCGGCGCAGGTGCTCAGCGTGGTGCGCGCCTGCGCCGGGCTCCTCGCCACCGCGGTCGACGCCGCGGCACCGGACGCGCGGGCCTGGCACTACGGCCCCTGCGACCCGGCCGGCTTCGCGGCGATGGGTGTGGCCGAAACCGTGCTCCACACGCACGACATCACCCGCGGTCTCGGCGTCCCGTGGCAGCCACCGCGTCGGCTCAGCGCACTGGTGCTGCGGCGACTCTTTCCGGACGCCCCGGCCGGCGCCGCACCTGAGGTGCTGCTGTGGATGACCGGCCGCGGTGAGCTGCCAGGCCAGACCCGGCGCACCTCGTGGAGCTGGCACGCCGCCGTGCCGTGAGCATCGCGGGTGGCTCAGATCGCCCGGCGGCGGCGCCACGGCCGCCACGCCCACCACGGTCGGCGCGCCGGTGGCGCGACGGCGCCCACCGGTTCGCCGGCCGGCGTCCGGACGGCGACGGGGCTGCGTTCCTCGCGCCAGCGTCGTAGGACCTCCTCGACGTTCACCGGCCGCACCGCCACCCGAGGCCCCTCGGGGTTACGCAACCAGGCCAGGATCTGCGCGTTCAGGTGCCCCACGAAATCCCGGACGGACTGCTCGGTGGGCAGGTCACGGACCTCGTCGGGGACCTGCTCGATGCGCCGGCGCAGCTGCAGCGGAGTCGGCAGCAGAAGATCGCTGGGCAGCGCCTCGCGCTCCAGGAAACTCTTGATCCACCACGACTCGTCGTACGGCGTCCCGCGGCCCGGGATCGGCTTGCCCATGCCGGGCAGGTCATCGAACTCGCCGCGTTGCACGGCTCCCCGGATCTGCGCCTCGACGGCCGCTTCCCACGCCTCGGTCACTCTGCGGCACCTCCCTGGCCACCGTAACGCGACGCCTCCACACGGCGACGCGCACCGCACGGCATCAGCGCTTCCGGACCGTTGACCATTCCCGGCGGACGTCCACCGGGTGCTTTCCGCCCACCTGAGCGGTTCGGCGGGGCAGACCACGGCCTCACCGGTGGCCCTGGGCACGGCATGGTCGTCGCCCCTATCGTGGGGGCAGGTGTCGGCGAACGGGGAATCGTCATGGTGGGTGCGGGCGCACTGCTGGGCATCGCGCTGGTGGCGTTGGGCCTGGTGCTCACTCCCGGCCCGAACATGGTCTACCTGGTGTCCCGATCGGTGGCGCAGGGCCGCCGGGCCGGGCTGATCTCGCTGCTCGGGGTGGCCGCCGGCTTCGGCGTCTACCTGGCCGCGGCGGTCGCCGGCCTGGCCACCGTCTTCGTTCTGGTGCCGACGCTGTACGCGGTGGTGAAGCTGGCCGGGGCCGGCTACCTGCTCTGGCTGGCCTGGCGAACCCTGCGCCCGGGTGGGCAGTCCCCGTTCACGCCCGCGCCGCTGCCGCCGGACCAGCCGCGACGGCTGTTCACCATGGGCCTGGTCACCAACCTGCTGAACCCGAAGATCGCCATCCTCTACGTCTCGTTGCTACCGCAGTTCATCGACCCGCAGCGGGGGCACCTCGCGGCGCAGAGCCTGCTGCTCGGTCTGACCCAGATCGCCGTGGCACTGACCGTGAACGCGCTGATCGTGCTCAGCGCCGGCTCCCTCGCCGGCTTCTTCGCCCGTCGGCCGCTGTGGCTGCGGGTGCAGCGGTGGGTGACCGGCACGGCGCTGGCCGCGCTGGCCGTCCGGATCGCCACGGACCGCTCTCGCGCCGCGATTGCCACCCCCTGAGTCATACGACGCACCGAGCGGGCGCGGGAGCGCCGTCGGTCGACCGGCACTAGACTTCGCCCTCGATGGACGCCCAGCACACTTCCACCGACACCCGTGCGTGTGCCCACTGTGGAGCACCGGTGCCGCAGCGGGTCGGCGCGGGTCGACCGTTTCGCTACTGCCGGGACAACGACGGCGCCTGCCAGCGCGCCTCCCGCAACAGCCGGATGCGCCACCGCAACGCCCCCGGCCTGCCCGGGCAGGTGGCGCGCACCTGGGAGGCGGTGGACCGGCTCGACCAGATCGTCGAGACGTTGACCGAGTCGCTGCACGCCGAGCTGTCCCCGACGGGTGTGCAGCGGCAGCTCGCCCAGGCCCGCGCCGAGGCGGCCACCGACGTCGCGGCGGCGCAGACCGAACGCGACGAGGCCCGCGGTGACGCCGAGGACGCGGCCGCCGACGCGGCCCGCGCCCGCGAGCAGGCCCGCGGCGCGCTGGCCGACGCCGGGGAGGCCCGGCAGCGCGCCGAGCAGGCCCTCCAGCGGGCCGACGCAGCCGATGACCGGGCCCAGCGCGCCGAGGTCGCCCGCGACCAGGCACGGCACGACGCCAGCGCGGCCGAGGCGCTGCGGACCCAGGCCGAGCGCGACCGCGACCAGGCCCGCCACGAGCTGCGCGACCTGCGCGTGGATCGGGACGCGCAGCGGCAGCGGGTGGCCGACCTGACCGTCGAACGCGACGCGGTGCGCGCCGACGCCGAGCGGGCCACCCGGGCCGCCGCCGAGGCGACCGACCGCGCGCAGCGGTGGCAGGGGGAGGTGCAGGACGTCCGGCGTCAGATCGAGCAGGCCCGCGCCGACGCCGCGCGGACCCGCATCGAGGCCGCCGACGCCGCTCGCGCCCGGGAGCAGGCCGACCGGGCCCGGGACCGCGCGCAGGTCGCCGCCCGGGAGGCCGACACCGCCCGGCAGGAGACCGCCGAGCTGGCCGCGCAGCTGCGCGCGGAGCTGGCCGCCACCGTCGCTCAGCGCGACGCGCTGGCCGCGCAGATGAGCGCCGCCCGGCAGGCCACGGCCGCCGCCGAGGGCCGGCTCACCACCCTGGCGGTACGCCTCGACGCCGCCGAGACCGACCGTGACCTGGCCCAGCGGCGGGTGGCGCAGCTCGGCGACCAGGTCAGTGACCTGGCCGTGGCGCTGGCCCGGCTGGGTCCCACCCCGCCGCCTGTCGCCGCCGCAGCGGACAGCGCGCCGGGCTGAGCGGTCGCGGGGTGTCGGCGTGGTCGTCACTCGGGTGATGATGGGCGGGTGGGAAAGTCATACGAGCGCATCGAGGGCCGACTGCGGACCTTCATCGAAGCCCAGCCGATGTTCTTCACCGCCACCGCGCCGCTGGCCGCCGACGGCACCATCAACCTCTCCCCCAAGGGGCTTCGCGGGTCCTGGGCGGTCCTCGACGAGCAGACGGTGGCCTATCTCGATTTCGCCGGCTCCAACGCCGAGACGGTTGCCCACCTGCGGGAGAACGGCCGGATCACGCTGATGTGGTGCGCCTTCGAGGGCCCGCCGAACATCGTCCGGGTCCACGGACGCGGTGCGGTGGTCTTCCGTGACGACCCGCGTTGGTCGGACCTGACCGGTCATTTCCCGGACGTCGACACCAGTCAGCACGGGCTGCGCGCGATCGTCGTGGTGCGCGCCGAGCTGATCCGCGACACCTGCGGCTACGCCGTGCCGTTGATGACCTACGAGGCCGACCGCGACCTGCACGGCAAGCGCTTCGCCCGGGAGGACGACGCGTCGCTGAGCGAGTATTTCAGTAGGAAGGACCACGTCGCGCGCAGCATCGACGGCCTGCCGGGGTTGCCGTTGCCGCTGCCGCCGACTCCCGCGGTGTGAGCGGTCCGTCACCGAAGGGCGCAACCTTCCCCGCACCCGGGCGGTTAACATCCCCGGTGGCAGGCGAAAACGCTCCACCGTTGCGACCGGCTGGGGATCACCCGGTGGGGTGACCGTCCTGGCCGGCTACCCTTGGTCCCGGCCCACCCGTGGACGCCGCACGCCCTCGGGCGGGAATGGCGGCACGGGAACGCACCGTTACACCCAGAAGACCAGCACCACGAACGAGGGGAAGTCGATCATGGGCGAGCGTATGCTGCGCGGAAGCCGCCTGGGCGCGGTCAGCTATGAATCCGACCGCAACACCGAGCTCGCGCCGCGTCAGACCCGCGAGTACCTCTGCGCCAAGGGCCACCAGTTCGAGGTGCCGTTCGCCGTCGACGCCGAGGTCCCGATGACCTGGGAGTGCAAGTTCGACGGCAGCGTCGCTCGACTCGTCGACGGCAACGAGCCGGAGCAGAAGAAGGCCAAGCCGCCGCGTACCCACTGGGACATGCTGCTGGAGCGGCGCTCCATCGCCGAACTCGAGGACATCCTCGCTGAGCGGCTCCAGGAGGTTCGTACCCGCCGCGGCCGCGCCTGAGCCGCACCCGCACGACACGACGCCCCCGGGGGGTTTCCCCCGGGGGCGCCGTCATGTCCAACCCCGGTCAGTTGCGGCCGGGCTCGACGATCTCGCCCTCGATGGCCCGGCCGCCGTCGGCCACCACCGGCTGCTCCGGCGTCGGACGCGGTGCCGCCTGCGGCGCACCCTGGCGCACCCGCACCGTACGCGGCCCGAACAGGTCACCGGCGACCATCGACGACACCCGCCGCTCGGCGGTGCGTTGCACCGCGGCGCGGGCCAGACGACGCAGCGGTGGCACCAGCAGCAGCAGGCCCACAAGTCCGCTGACCAGACCGGGCACCGCCAGCAGCAGCGCCCCGGCCAACCCGACCAGCCCGTCGGTGACCTGCCGGCCCGGAGGGTGCCCCGCCTGCGCCGCGGAGCGGAAACCACGCCAGGCGCGCATGCCCTCCCGGCGCAGCAGCACCAGCCCGAGCAGCGAGGCGGCGAACACCAGCAGCACCGCCGTACCGAACCCCAGCGCCCGTCCCGCCGTGACGAACACCGCCAGCTCCAGAAGCACCGCCAGCAGCAGGGCCAACGGTACGAACCTCAGTCCTCGGCGCATCTCACCTCATCGCCCTGTCCGCGGCACCGGGACAAGTGCCGCCCTTCCAGCATGACACGGTCGCGCTCACGGCCAGCGCACCTGACCGGTGGGGGTGCCGTGCAGGCCCCGGCGCAACGCCTGACGCCGGTCCCGTACCCCCCAGGTGGTGATCCGCCACAGGGCCTCGGCCACGATGCGGGGGCTCATCTTGCTGTCCCCGCGTTCCCGTTCGGCGAAGGTGATCGGCACCTCGACGATCCGCACCCCGGCCTGGTGCGCCAGCCGGGACAGCTCCACCTGGAACGAGTAGCCCTGCGAGCACACCGACGCCAGGTCGATGGCGTCCAGCGCGCTGACCCGGTACACCCGGTAACCGCCGGTGGCATCCGAGACCGGCATGCCCAGGGCCAGGCGCGCGTACAGGTTGCCGCAGCGTGACAGCAGCAGCCGCCGCAGCGGCCAGTTCACCACCTGCGCGCCCCTGGTCCACCGCGACCCGATGACCACGTCGGCGTCGCGGGCGGCCTCCAGCAGCGCGGGCAGGTCCTCCGGGGCGTGTGAGCCGTCGGCGTCCATCTCCACCACCGCGTGGTAGCCGCGCTCGCGGGCCCAGCCGAACCCGGCCAGGTACGCCGCCCCGAGGCCCTGCTTGCCCTCCCGGTGCAGCACCCGCACGTACGCGTCGCCGTCGGCGAGGGCGTCGGCGATCGCGCCGGTGCCGTCGGGGCTGTTGTCGTCGGCGATCAGGATCTCCACCGCGGGGGCCGCGCGGCGGACCCGGCCCACGATCGCGGCGACATTGTCGGCCTCGTTGTAGGTGGGGATCACCACCAGCACCCGGCCCACGCCGGGCACCTCGTCGAAACGCCGGACCGTATCGGTCGCCTGGATCACGGTTCCTCCGCTCCCGCCGGCGTACCGGCCTTGCTATCCGGGCACGACCCGCTGCCGCCGGCGCACCACCGCCGCGCCGACCAGGGCGGCCGCGGCCAGCCCGGCGAGCGCCACCTCCGGCCACCAGCCGAGCCGGGTGGCGAGGGTGGTTCCGCCGCCCAGCCGCAGCTGCCGGACCACGACCTCCCGGGTGTTGAACCCGGTGGCGTCGCTTACCCGCCCATCGGGGGCGACGAACCCGGACACACCGACCGTGGAGGCCATCAACGCCGGCCGGCCGTGCTCCACCGCCCGCAACCGCACCATGGCCAGCTGCTGGCGGGCCTCCGCGACGTTGAACGTCGCGTTGTTGGTCTGCACCACGAGCAGTTGCGCGCCTCCGGTGACGGTGTCGCGGACCACCTCGTCGTAGGCGACCTCGAAGCAGATGACGTCGCCGAGGACGGTCCGGCCGGTGCGTACCACGCCCGGGGTGCTGCCGGCCACGAAGTCCGACCGGATCAGGTCGACCTTGTCGCTGACCATCCGGGCCACGTCGCGCAGCGGCACGTACTCGGCGAACGGCACGGGGTGCCGCTTGGCGTACAGCTGGGCCAGGTCCGGACCGCTGCCGGGCCACCACAGGATGCCCGCGTTGCGGACCTGACCGGCGCCGGGGCCGAGGAGCACCGCGCCGACCAGGATCGGCGCACGGATGGCGTCGGCGGCCTCGGAGATCCGGGCTCCGGCGGCGGGGTTGCGCAGCGGGTCGATGTCGCTGGAGTTCTCCGGCCACACCACCAGATCGGGTCGGCGTTGCGCCCCGGTCGCGACCCGGGTGGCCAACTCCAGGGTGGCGTCGACGTGGTTGTTGAGCACCGCCTGCCGTTGGGCGTTGAAGTCCAGCCCGAGGCGCGGCACGTTGCCCTGCACGATCGCCACGGTGACCGGGGTGCCGTCACCCGCGGCGGCGACCGGCACCAGCAGGCCCGCCGCGCTCAGCGCCACGGCCGCGGCGGCGGGTACGGCAACCGGCAGCCACCGTCGCGCCGGCGCGGTGTCCGTGGAGGTTTCCCGGGCGGCGGTCCAGCCGCGCCACGCGGCGGTGACCAGCAGCCCGCCGACGAGCGCCACGGCGAAGGTGACCAGTGGCGCGCCGCCCAGCGCCGCCAGGCGCAGCAACGGCGACGTGTCCTGACTGAACGCGAGTCGTCCCCACGGGAAACCACCGAACGGGGTGCGGTCGCGCAGCGCCTCCTGCCCCACCCAGAGCAGCCCGGTCAGCGCCGGCCACGCCCACCGGACGCGGTCGGCCAACGGCGACACCCAGGCCGAGGCCGCGCCGAGCAGCGCCAGGTACCCGGCCTGCAGCAGCGACAGCAGCACCCACGGCAGGTAGCCGGTGTGCAGGTTCGTCCAGGCCAGCAACGGCCCGAACAGCGTCAGCCCGGTGAGGAAGCCCAGGCCGGCGCCGGCGCGCAGACGACGCCGGTGCGCCGCGGCGGCCAGCAGCGCCACCCCGACCGGCGCGAGCGGCCACACCCCGTACGGCGGGAACGCCACCAGCAGGGCCAGCCCGGCGACCAACGCCATCGGCGCGGCGACCCTCAGCGGCAGTGGCCGGCCGGCCACTGCCGGCTCAGCCGGCACCGCCGGGGTGTGGGCCTCATTGCGGTCCAGTGTCGTCACCGCAGCTTCACCTCGATCACGGGGCGAAGGCTACCCGGCCTGCGGGTGAGGCGGCCGCAGCGGGCCGTCGGGGGACGAACCGGCCGGTGGACATGAAATCGGGGCGCGGCTCACGCCGCGCCCCGATGCTCCCAGGCCCTCCCCGGCCGGTGCGGCGGGGACGAGGCACGCCGACCTTCGGACCGACCGGACGCGGACTGGCTGCCCCCGCCGGGCCGTTGTCTACTGGCCGTGCACCTCACCCTGCCCGTACACCGGTAACCGCGACCGGTTCGCGCCGCCCCGCCGACCCCCGCCCGCTGGACCTGGCCGCCGCGACGATGACGCTGAAACATGTCGCTCGGCCAGCGGACGAAGGGACGAAGCGAACAACAGCCGCTTCCCGTGGTAGGACTCAAAGACGGTACGTGCCGACCCCCGTCGGTTGTCAACCCACCCCCGGCCTGTCGTGTGTTGCGCCACGGCGTGTCGGGTCGGCGAGTCTCAATGCGCCCGCAGATGGTGACGCAGCAGCGCCCCCGCCGCCGCTCGATGCTCCTCGGCGAGCAACCCGCCGGCGGCCAGCACATAGTCGGCGTCGACCACTGCGACGGCGGCACGCGGCAGCGCCCACCCCCCGGCGTGGTCGGCGAGGACGGCCGCCAGAACCTGCCCCGCCGTCCCCGCCCGGGCGTGTCGCAGCACCCCACCGGAACCCACCATCAACCGCACGTCGCGCAGGTCGCGCCCGGCCCGCTCGCCCGTCGCGGCGCCCCGCGCGTGCCGCCGCAACGCGACCGTGGCCGCGAGGGTGGCGATGCGCCGGTCCACGGCCTGCTCGGCGTCGTCGGCCGCCAGGAACGCCGGGTCGGCGGCACGTCGAGCCGCGGCCGCGCTCAGGTCGTCCTGCTCCGCGGGAGTGAGCAGACGTTCCTCCACGGCGGCGCGGACGACCCCCGGTGCGCTCCACCGCATGCCCAGGTCCCCCTCCACGGTGCGGGCCCGCCACAGGCTGCCGGCGACCTCCCGACCCGGGCCGGTGGCCCGCTCGTCGGGGGTGAGCACCGAGTACACGTCGGTGGTGGCGCCACCCACGTCGACCACGGCGAGGTCCCCGCCGATGCTGTCGGCGAGCACCTCCACGCCGGTGAGCACCGCGTCGGGGGTGGCCGCCCGCACCAACCGGGCGAACCGGGCACCCCGCGACAGCCGCTTGCCGCCGATGACGTGGCGCAGGAACACCGCGCGGATCGCCGCGCGCGCCGACGCGGGAGCGAGCACCCCGATGCGGGGCAGCACGTTGTCCGCGGCCGTCACCGGCACCCCGGCGGACTCCAGCAACGCGGTCAGCTCGACGCGTACCTCGCCGTTGCCGGCCAGCACCACCGGCACCCGCCAGCGGGCCCGGGCCAACCGGGTCGCGTTGTGGGTGACCGTCTCGGCGTCGCCGCCGTCGGTGCCACCCACCAGCAGCACCACATCCGGTCGGGCCGCCCGCAGCGCCGCCAGATCCGCCGCGCCGAGCCGCCCGGCCGCCACGTGCACCACGTGCGCGCCGGCCGACAATCCGACCCGCCGGCCCGCCTGCGCGGTGACCAGCGGCTCGTAGCCGATCACGGCCAGCCGCAGCCCACCGCCTGCCGACGAGCAGACGTACCACGGCACGTCACGCACGCCGAGCCCGACGGTGGCCGCCGCGACCGCCGCGTCCAGGCCGTGCAGCACGTCGGTGCCCACCGTGGTGGGCGCCGACGCCGCGCCCACCAGCACACCGGCGGCGAGATCCACCACGGCCGCCTTGGTGTACGTGGAGCCGACGTCCGCGCAGACCGCCAGGGTCACGACGCGGCGGGGACGACCACGGTGCCGGTCGCGGTGACCGCCACGATCGGCGGGTCGAGGACCTCGGCGGCGGACTCGGAGCGGTCCGGGCGGCCCCGGCACACCACCGCGCAGCTCAGCTCCAGGGTGCGGCTGCGGGCTCCCACCCGCGACACCTGCGCGGTCACCTCCACCACGTCACCGGCGCGGATCGGGGCGCTGAACCGCACATCGGAATACCCCGCGAACAGGCCCTCGTCGCCGTCGGTCTGGATGCACACCTCCGTGGCGACGTCGCCGAACAGGCCGAGGGCGTACGCGCCGTCGACGAGGTTGCCGGCGTAGTGGGCGTGCGAGTACGGGACATACCGCCGGTGCGTCACCGTCAACCCGAGCCTGGAGTCGGTCATGCCATCGCCTTCCGCTGCGTGATCAGGGCGTGCACCAGATAACTGGCCACCTCGCCGGGTGTGGTGCCGCGACCGAAGATCCGGTCCACGCCCAACTCGCCGGTCATCGACTCGTCGAACCGCGGACCACCGACGATCAGCAGCGGCCGACGCCCGGCCGGCATCGCCTCGCGGAACGCCGCCGACATCTCCCGGGTGTTGTGCAGGTGCGCGTCGCGTTGCGTGACGACCTGCGACACGAGCACCGCGTCGGCCCTCTCCGCCCGGGCGGCCTCCACCAGCTCCGGCACGCTGACCTGCGCGCCCATGTTGGTGACCTTCAACTCCCGGTAGTACTCCAGGCCCTTCTCCCCCGCGATGCCCTTGACGTTGAGGATCGCGTCGATGCCCACGGTGTGCGCGTCCGTGCCGATGCACGCCCCCACCACGGACAGCTTGCGCCGCAACCGCTGCTTGATCACCGTATTGACGTCCTTGGCCGACAGCAGCGCGAAATCCCGTTCCACCACCTGCACCGCGTTCAGGTCGACCAGGTGGTTCACCCGCCCGTAGACGACGAAGAACGTGAACCCGTCACCCATCGGCTTGGCGTGCACCACCATCGCCGGGTCGATGCCCATCCGGTTGGCCAGCTGCACCGCAGCGCCCTCGGCCCGTTTGTCGTGCGCCACCGGCAGGGTGAACGACACCTGCACCATCCCGTCACCGGTGGTGTCCCCGTACGGGCGCACGATCGCCTTGCTGCTGTGCGGGTCGCTGCGTTCGCTCACGCCGCCGCCTCCAGAATCTCGGTGGCCGGGTTGCAGTAGTCGGCCTCGTGCGCGGCGACCCCGGCGAGGCCCTTACCGCGGTCCGCCGGCCGCTTCATGATCCCGAAGGTGCCCTCCGCGATGGCGGTCAGCAACGTCTGCTCCCCGATGCGCTCCAGCAGATCCAGTGCCTCACCGAGCACCTGGTTGGCGCGCCGCCGGATGAACCCGCCCGGCGCCGGCACGAAGTCCTCGTGCAACCCGCCGGCCGCACCCAGCACGTACCGCACGTTCTGCAGGGCGATGTCCCGATCCGACAACCACGGCGTCACCACCGCCTCGGTCATCATCCCCACCAGCAGGATGCCCTGACCGGTCAGCGCACCCGCCAGGTTGAAGAACCCGTCGAGCAGGTTGCCCCGGAACACGTCACCGGTCATGTGCTTCGTCGGCGGCATCCACTTCAACGGCGCCTCGGGAAACAACTCCCGGGCCAGCAACGCGTGCGCCAACTCGAGGCGGAACGACTCCGGCACCTCCGGGTTGATCTCGAACGCGTGCCCCAACCCCAACTGCCAGTCCGCCAACCCCGCCTCGTGGGCGAAGAACTCGTTGAGCAACTGCGACACCGTCACCGTGTGCGCCTCGTCGACCGCGTCGGCCGTGGTGAGGTAGTTGTCCTCACCGGTGTTGATGATGATCCCGGCGCGCGCGTGGACCTGCCGGGAGAACCGCTGGTCGACAAACGTACGGATCGGGTTGATGTCGCGGAACAGGATCCCGTACATCGAGTCGTTCAACATCATGTCGAGCCGTTCCAGGCCCGCGAGAGTCGCCATCTCCGGCATGCACAACCCGGAGGCGTAGTTGGTCAACCGCACGTAGCGGCCCACCTCCTTCGACGACTCGTCCAACGCCGCGCGCATCAGGCGGAAGTTCTCCTGCGTGGCGTACGTGCCGGCGAACCCCTCCCGGGTGGCGCCCTCGGGCACGTAGTCCAGCAGCGACTGCCCGGTGGAACGGATCACCGCGATCACGTCCGCGCCGGCCCGCGCCGCCGCCTGCGCCTGCGGAATGTCCTCGTAGATGTCACCCGTCGCCACGATCAGGTAGATCCACGGTCGCTGCTGCGGATCCCCGTGCCGCCTCACCAGACGGTCCCGCTCCGCGCGCCGCCGGTCGATCCGCCGGATCCCCGCACCGACGGCCCTGCGCGCCGCCGACCGGGCGGACGTGGCGGCCCGACCCGTGGGCACGGTGAAGCGCACCGACCCGGCCGCGGCCTTCTGCGCCAGCAACGTCACATCCGCGACACCCTCGCGGGTCAGCGCGTCGAACACCGGCACCGCCACCCCGTGACCCAACCCCACGTCGGCGACGACCGCGTCGACGAGCCGGTTCACCCACGGAATGCCATCCGGATCCGCGCCGGTCACCCCGGCCAGACGCAACACCGCCCGCTCCACCGACACCGTCGTGTGGCTACGCGCCAGGTCCACCACCGGCTGCCCGGCCCGGCGCGCCAACTCCCGCGCCCGCGCCACCAACACCGGATCAAGATCAAGCTTGCTCATTCATGCCCCGCTCGCTCACGACGACCTCTCCCCATGGATGACCTCACCGCGCAGCACCAGCCGCCGGCACACCGGAAGCGGCGTCGGGTCGTCCGGACCCCGCAGTTCCGGGTCCTCGGCCTGCAACACCGGCAGGCCCCGCTCCACACCGGCCGGCGTGGACCACACCGCGAACGTCGCCGGCGCACCCAACGCGAGGACCCCCTCGACGTCCAGGTGCACCGCCCGCCACCCGCCCCGGGTGTGCGCCGCGAACGCCGCCCGCACACTCATCCGCTGCGCCGGATTGTGATGCGCCGCCGCCGCCCGCACCGACCCCCACGGATCCAGCGGCGTCACCGGCGAATCCGACCCGAACGCCAACGCCACACCCACCGAGTGCATCGCACCCAACGGGTTGGACTCCAACGACCGGTCCAGCCCCAGCCGCGACTCGTACATCCGGCCAGCACCACCCCACAACCGGTCGAACGCCGGCTGCATGCTCGCCACGATCCCGTACTCCACGAACCGGGCGATCATCGACCTGTTCATGATCTCCGCGTGCTCGATACGGTGCCGGCCGGCACGCAGACGCTCCACGCCCAGCCTCGACGCCGCCCCCGCGAAACCCTCCAACACCGTGCCGACCGCCGCGTCGCCGATCGCGTGGAAACCACCCTGCATGCCGTGCGCCGCGCAGTCCAGCAGGTGATCACGCACCTGCTCCGCCGACAGGTACCCGTGCCCACAGCCGTCACCGTCGCCGTACGGCTGCGACACGTGCGCCGTACGCGAACCCAACGCCCCGTCGGCGAACAGATCACCGCCCGCGCCCACCGCGCCCAACTCCCGGGCCCGCGCCGCGCCACCCAGCTCACCCCAGTACCCGTACACCTCCGGCAACCCGACCCCGGCGATGCCCAACAGGCCGGTGAAGTCCTCCTCGTCGGAGATCTCCGGGCCACCGCACTCGTGCACCGCCGCGATACCCAACGACGCCGCGTGGGCGAGCGCCACCCGCTGCGCGCTCAGCCGCTGCGCCCGACTCACCGACCCCTGCGCCGCCGCCCGCACCACGTGGTGCGCGTCCCGACGCAACCACCCCGACGCGTCGTACCCCGCCTCGGCTGCCGCCTGCGGGCACGCCGCCAGCAACGCGGTCGACACCAACGCCGAATGGATCGACGCCTGCGACAGGTACACCCGTCGGCCCCCGGCCGCCCGGTCCAGCGCCGCGGCGTCCGGCAGCGCCGGATCCGGCCAGCTCGACTCGTCCCAACCGTGCCCCAGCACCACCGCGTCCACCGGCAGACCAGACGCGAACGCGGCCACCGCGTCGAGCAACCCCGCCGCCGACCGCACCCCGGACAGATCCAGCCCGGACAGCGTCAACCCGGTGTCGGTGGCGTGCACGTGCGCGTCGACGAACGCCGGCGTCACCAGCGCCCCACCCAGATCCACCACCCGATCGGCGGCCGGCACGTCACCGTCGGTCCCCAACCAGGTAATCCGCCCACCGGAGACCAGCAGCGCGGTCGCGCTCGGATCGGCGGGACAGTGCAACACGCCGCCGCGGTACAACGTCGAGGGGTTCGTCATGACCTCAGTCTGCCGCGACCCGCGCCGCGAACAGCCGACGCACCCCCGGCTCGGCCCGCAGCAGCCCCAACGCCAACTCCGCGTGACCCGGCACGTACCCGTTACCCACCAGCATCGTCACGTCCGCGGCGAGCCCCTCGGCGCCCAACGCCGCCGCCGAGAAGCTCGTCGCCATCGAGAAGAAGATCACCGTGCCGCCGTCGGCGGTGGCCAGCACCGCACCGTGCTCACAGCCCGGCACGTCCACGCACACCACCGTGACGTCCGCCGGAGTGCCCAGAGCCGTGGTCACCGCCGTGGACAGCGCCACCGGGTCCCGCGCGTCGGCCAGCGCCACCGCCGAGGCCAGGCCGGCAGCCGTCAGCGCGTCGCGCTCCGCCTCCACCGGCACCACGCCGACGGTACGCGCGGCACCCGCCCGCCGCGCCGCGGCCAGCGACAGCGAACCACTCTTGCCCGCCCCACCGATCACCGCGACGCGCACCGGCGTCGGATCACCGCTGCGGCGACGATCCTCCACGTAACGCGACACCACCCGCGCGGTCAGCGCGGGCGCACCGCACACGTCCAGCACCGCCAGGGACAGCTGCGGGTCCTCGTCGTCGGGCAGCACCGCGGCGATCGAGCGGGCGAACAGGATCGCCCAACCGTCACAGGGCACCTGCTCGCTGCGCCCGTCCCAGCGGGCCAGCCCGTCGGTCACCACCAACGGCGTCAGCGTCAACGACACCAGGGTGGCGACCCGCTCACCCGCCTTCAGGCCGAGCGGGGAGCGCCGGCCGGCCTCCTCGACGACGCCGATCAGCATGCCGCCGGAGCCGGTCACCGGGTTCTGCATCTTCCCCCGGGTCGAGATGATCTCCAGCACCTCGGCGCGGACCGCGTTCCCGTCGCCGCCGTGCTTCTCCGAGAGCTGCCGGAAACTCGCCGCGTCCAGATTCAGCCGCTGCACACGGATCCGCACCTCGTTCGGGGCGATCACGGCAGACGTGTCCAACCGCCAGGCCGCCTGCGGCAGCACCCCCGCCGGTTCCACGACGCGGTGCAGTCCCACCGGTGACGTCACGCCCACCTCCCCTGCTCAGCCGTCCGAAGCCCCGATCAAGGCTCGCGCAACGGGAAAACTTACGGCAGACTAATTTCTTCACCGGATATTTTCCAGTAGCCTTCGGGTTTCTTGATCAGCCGCAGCACCGAGGAGGGGCCGTGACCCAGACCCAACCGGTTGAGACCATCCCTCAACCCCGTCACGCCCCGGTCGCCGTACCGACCGCCGGGCAGCCGTACGAATACCACCGTCGCCCGCTGGTCGAGCCCGACTGGACCCGCTTCCCCGGCTGGCGCCACGTCACCCGCGACCAGTGGGAATCCGCCCAGTGGCAGCGCGTCAACTGCGTCAAGAACATCAAGCAGCTCCGCACCGTCTTCGGCGACCTCATCGACGAGAGCTTCTACACCGACCTCGAGGCCGACCAGAAGGCCCTGGCCACCATGTCGATGCTGGTGCCACCACAAATGATCAACACGATGGTGCCGTTCCCGCCCCTCACCACCGAGGCGCTGCTCGCCGACCCCATCCGGCGCTACATGATTCCGGTCGCCTCCGACCGACGCACCGACTGGCCGTCACACCCCTACGCCAGCCGCGACAGCCTGCACGAGCACGACATGTGGGTCGCCGAAGGCCTCACCCACCGCTACCCCACCAAGGTCCTCGCCGAACTGCTCTCCACCTGTCCCCAGTACTGCGGGCACTGCACCCGGATGGACCTCGTCGGCAACTCCACCCCCGCCGTCGACAAACTCAAGCTCACCCTCAAGCCCGTCGAGCGCTACGACGCCCACATCACCTACCTCAAGGCCCACCCCGGCGTCCGCGACGTCGTCGTGTCCGGCGGCGACGTCGCCAACGTGCCCTGGCGCAACCTCGAGTCGTACCTCATGCGCCTGCTCGAACTGGAGACGGTCCGCGACATCCGGCTCGCCACCAAGGCCCTCATGGGCCTCCCCCAGCACTGGCTACAGCCCGACGTCGTCGAGGGCCTGGAGCGCGTCGCCCGCACCGCCGCGCGCCGCGGCGTCAACCTCGCCATCCACACCCACGTCAACCACGCGCAGTCACTCACCCCGCTGGTCGCCCGCGCCGCCCAGACCGCCCTCGACGTCGGCGTCCGCGACGTCCGCAACCAGGGCGTGCTCATGCGCGGCGTCAACGCCACCACCCCCGAGCTGCTCGACCTCTGCTTCGCGCTCCAGGGCGAGGCCGGGATCCTGCCGTACTACTTCTACATGTGCGACATGATCCCCAACGCCGAACACTGGCGCGTCCCCGTCTGGCACGCCCAGCAGCTCCAGCACGACATCATGGGCTACCTGCCCGGCTACGCCACCCCCCGCATCGTCTGCGACGTCCCCTTCGTCGGCAAGCGCTGGGTGCACATGCTCACCGACTACGACCGCGAGCACGGCATCTCCTACTGGACGAAGAACTACCGCACCTCCATCGAGTCCGCCGACCTGGAGGCCCTCAACAAGCGTTACGCCTACTACGACCCGATCGACACCCTGCCCGCCAACGGCCAACAGTGGTGGACCGACCACCGCAACGACTAACCCCCACGCCCCGCTCCGTCGATCTAGGGCGAATCGCTGCTGTTGGAGGTCAACCAGCGATTCGCCCTAGATCAACGGGAGTGTCACGCGGGGGTGAGGACCTCGGACAGTGGCGCGGGGATCAGCCCGCGCTCACGGAGCCCGGCCAGGATGTGTGGGAGCGCCTCGTCGGTCATCGCGGCGTTCGCCTCGGTCACGTGCATGATGACCACGGACCCGGGGCGTACGTTGTCCAGCACCGCCCGCACCAGCGGCTTCCAGGCCTTCGCGAACGGGTCCCCGCTCACCACATCCCCGTCCACCACCGTCACCCCCAGCGGCGCGAGCGCCGCCAGCGCCGCCGCGTCGTGACAGAGCCCCGGAAAGCGGAAGTACCGGGTCTGCCGACCCCCGTACGGCTCGATCACCGTGAACGTCTTCGCCGCGTCCTCGGTCATGCCCCCCGCCGCCACCCGGGGCAGGTCGTAGCAGTCCGCTGTGTACGCCAGATGCCCGTAGGTGTGGTTCGCCAACTCGAAGCGCGGATTCTCAGCGATCCGCCGGGTGAGCTCCGGATACCGCTCCACCCACTTGCCGGTCAGGAAGAACGTCGCCGCGATCTGCTCCCGCTCGAGCAGGTCGAGAATCCGTAGGTTGGCGTAGGACTTCACCTTCCCGGAGCGCAGGTTGGCCAGCATCCCGTCGGTCATGTCCGCGTCGAAGGTCAACGCGACCCGGTTACCGGTCCGCGGCCCGTGATCCACCACCGGCGGCACGCTGCCCACCGGCGTCGCCCCGGGAACGGTGACTCCCGCTCGCCGCTGCGGCGCGGAAGCGCTCACCGAAGGCACGGCGGACGGGTCGACGAAGATCGGCGCACTCGACGACGGCCCCCGGGGTGACGGGTCCGCGCAGGCGGCGATGCCGACGACGGACGCCGCGACCAGGACGCCGGACAGAAGCCGAAATCGGATCACGCCGTGGATCATCCCAGACGCGAGCGTCGCTCACTGTCCGCCCCGACCGCCTACGTCGAGGCGCCGCGCGGGCCGTACATGATGACCGCGACGCCGATCAGGCACAGCGCCGCGCCGGCCAGGTCCCACCGGTCCGGACGGAAGCCGTCCACCACCATGGCCCAGCCCAACGAGCCCGCCACGAACACTCCGCCGTACGCGGCCAGGATCCGTCCGAAGTTCGGATCCGGCTGGAATGTGGCGACGAAGCCGTAGCAGCCCAACGCGACCACGCCGGCGGCGATCCACCAGAGGCCCCGCTGCTCCCGCCAGCCCTGCCAGACCAGCCAGGCACCGCCGATCTCGGCCAGCGCCGCCAGCACGAACAACACCAGGGAACGGAGCACGGTCACGCCGCCGACCCTAGCCCGCCCGCGCGCGTGGGGTCCCCGGGCAGCACCTGCCCGGGGACCCCACGACCGCTCAGGTCACTTGTCGAAGGCGTCCTTGACCTTGCCGCCCGCGTCCTTGATGTTCTGACCGGCCTGCTTGGTACGCGCGTCGCTCTGCTGGCTCGCGCCGCTACCGCGCATCGACTCGTTGTTGGTCGCGTCGCCCATCCGCTCCTTGGCGGCACCGGCAACCTGCTCGACCTTGTTACGTGCCTTATCGGTGAAGCCCATTGCGCCTCCTCCGGCTGGCGGTTGTCCAGACCGGGTCCCCGTCTGGTGAGTGCTGAAACGCTTGTCGCGGACCGCACATCGCGTAGGGCATCCTAGGAAGATAGGTAAGCTGGTCGGGGCGGCGGCATCGGCCGGCACCGGGTGCGGTCGCGCCGCCAGTGGTTAACTGGCCGCATGGGAGAGCTCCTGCTGATCCGGCACGGCGAGACCACCTGGAGCGCCAGCCTGCGGCACACCTCGTACACTGACCTGGAGCTGACCCCCGACGGCGAACGACAGGCCCGACTCCTGGCCGCGTTCCTGGCCGACCGACGGTTCGTCACCGTGCTCGCCAGCCCCCGCTCCCGGGCGCTGCGCACCGCGCAACTGGCCGGGCTCACCGTCGACAGCGTCGACGAGGACCTCAGCGAGTGGAACTACGGCGAGTACGAGGGCCGCACGACCGTCGACATCCACGAGAACGAGCCGGACTGGAACATCTGGACCGACGGCTGCCCCGGCGGGGAGTCACCCGCCCAGGTGGGCGAACGGCTGGACCGGGTGCTGGCCCGGGTCACCCCCCTGCTCGACCGGGGCACCGTGGCGCTGGTCGGCCACGCGCACAGCCTGCGGGTGCTCGGCGCACGCTGGATCGGCCTGCCCCCGTCCGCAGGCGGACGGTTGCGCCTGGAGACCGCAACGGTCAGCGCGCTCGGTCACGAGCACGGCCGGCAGGTCATCCTGCGGTGGAACCAGCCGGCTCCTCCGGCACCCGGGACCGCGACCGACTCGGCGCCCCGGCACTGATCTTCGGAGGCCGGTTCTCGTAGGGCGTGGACAGCACCACCGTGGTCCGCGTGGTCACGTTCGCCGAGGTGCGGATCTCCTGAAGGACGCGTTCCAGGTCGGTCGGGCTGGCCACCCGCACCAGCAGCATGTAGAAATCCTCCCCCGCCACCGAGTAGCAGGAGTCGATCTCGGGCAGGTGGGCCAGTCGCTCGGGTGCGTCGTCGGCCTGCGACGGGTCGAACGGCCGGATCGCCACGAACGCGGTCAGCGGCAGGTCCAGCGCCTCGAAGGACACCCTGGCGGCGTACCCCTTGACCACCCCGCGCTGCTCCAGCCGGCGTACCCGTTGGTGCACGGCGGACACCGACAGCCCCACCCTCTCGGCCAGGTCGGTGTACGACAGGCGGCCGTCAGCGGTCAGTGCTGCGACGATGGCGCGGTCGATCTCCTCCACGGCGAGCAACCTACCGGGAAAACCGCGCGACGGCGACGAGGCGACCGTCGGACCGTGCGGCGGCGGGCCGCGATGGACCCACCGCAGCCGCGCCACCACCTACCGTCCGGCGCTCAGCCCTGCGCGAGCGCCCGGGAGATCACCACCCGCTGGATCTGGTTGGTGCCCTCCACGATCTGCAACACCTTCGCCTCGCGCATGTACCGCTCGACCGGGTGGTCGGACACGTAGCCGGCGCCGCCGAGCACCTGGACCGCGTCGGTGGTCACCCGCATCGCCATGTCGGTGGCGAAGAGCTTCGCCTTGGCCGCCTCGATGGAGTACGGCCGGCCGGCGTCCCGCAGCCGGGCCGCCGCGAGCGTCAGCGCGCGGGCGGCGGAGATCTGGGTGGCCGCGTCGGCGAGGATGAAGCCGAGCCCCTGGAAGTCGATGATCGTCCGGCCGAACTGCTGCCGCTGCCGGGCGTAGGAGACCGCGTAGTCCAGCGCGGCCTGGGCGAGCCCGACCGCGCAGGCCGCGATGCCCAGCCGGCCGGAGTCCAGTGCGGACATCGCGATGGTGAAGCCGACCCCCTCGCCGCCGATCAGCCGATCAGCCGGCACCCGCGCATCGTCGAAGGCGATCTGCGCCACCGGCGAGGAGCGCAGCCCCATGGTCCGCTCCGCCGCCTGCGGGGTGATGCCGGCGGTGCCCGCGTCGGCGAGCAGGCAGGAGATGCCCTTCGGGCCCGGCCCGCCGGTGCGGCAGAAGACGTTGTAGAAGTCCGCCGTCCGGGCATGGGTGATCCACGCCTTGGTGCCGGAGACCACGTACGCGTCGCCGTCGCGGACCGCCCGGGTCTCCAGTGCCGCCGCGTCGGAGCCGCCCTGCGGCTCGGAGAGGCAGTACGCGCCGAGCAACTCGCCGCCGAGCAGGTCCGGCAGCAGTTTGCGCTGCTCGTCGCTGCCGAACGCGGCCACCGGGTAGCAGGACAGGGTGTGCACGCTGACCGCCTCGGCGACGGCGAGCCAGCGGCTGGCGAGGATCTCCAGCACCTGCAGGTAGACCTCGTACGGCTGGGCCGCGCCGCCGTGCTCCTCCGGATAGGGCAGGCCGAGCAGGCCGGCCCGCCCGAGGGTGCGCAGCACGTCGCGGGGGAACTCGGCGCGCTCCTCGAAACCGGCGGCCTTGGGGGCGAGCTCGCGGTCGGCGAGCTCGGTGGCGAGGTCCAGCAGGTCGTGGGCCTCGTCGGTGGGGAGGATCCGGTCGACAGTCATAGCGCGATGAGCTCCGTGGGGGTGGTGTTGAGCCGTTGCACGCCGTCCGTGGTGCAGACGACGATGTCCTCGATGCGGGCGCCGTGCCGGCCCGCCAGGTAGATGCCCGGTTCGATGGAGAATGCCATCCCGGCCTCCAGCGGTCGGTCGTTGCCGACCACCAGGTACGGCTCCTCGTGACCGTCCAGACCGATGCCGTGGCCGGTGCGGTGCAGGAACGCCGGGCCGAAGCCGGCGGCGGCGATCGGCTCCCGGGCTGCGGCGTCGCCCTCCGCGCCGGTGATCCCCGGCCGTACGGCCGCCACCGCGGCGCGCTGGGCGTTCCGCAGCACCTCGTAGTAGTCGAGGAAGTCGGCCGGCGCCGGGCCACCGGCGACGTAGGTGCGGGTGCAGTCCGAGCGGTAGCCCGACGCCATGGTGCCGCCGATGTCCACCACCACCGGCTCGCCGGCGCCGATCGGACGATCCGAGGTGCCGTGGTGCGGGCTGGCTCCGTTCGGGCCCGCCGCCACGATGACGAAGTCGACGGTGACGTGCCCGGCAGCCCGGATCGCCGCGGTGATGTCGGTGGCCACCTCGGCCTCGGTGCGCCCGGGCCGCAGCCACTGCCCCATCCGCCGGTGCACCTCGTCGATCGCCGCGCCGGCCTCGGCGAGCGCCGCGACCTCCGCCGGGGACTTGCGGATGCGTAGCTCGCGCAGCACCTCGCCGGCGAGCCTCTGGGCGGCGCCGGGCAACGCGGCGCGCAGCGCGAGGACCTGCTCGGCCCACATCCGGTCGGCCAGACCTACCGTCGCGACCGGACCGTCGAGGGCGGCCACGACCAGGGGGTACGGGTCGATGCCGTCGGCGTGGTCGACGATGCGTACGCCGGTGGCGGGTGCCGGGGACGCCTCCGCGGCCGGGCGCTCCAGCCTCGGCACGATCAGCGTGGGTTCGCCTTCGGCGGGCAGCACCAGGCAGGTCAGCCGCTCCCCCGCGTGCGCGTCGTACCCGGTCAGGTAGCGCAGGTCGGAGCCGGGGGTGAGCAGCAGGGCATCCAGGCCGGCGGCGGCGGTGGCGCTCCGCGCGGCGGTCAGCCGGTCCGGCGGGTAGAGCTCGTCGGTTCCCATCCGGTCAGCTTAACGGTCGTTTGGGATCGCCGGGAGTGGGCGCGGCGGCGCATCCCGTCCATCCCGGCCGACGAAAACCGGGAAATCCACCGGCGTTGATTGACTCGGATAGTTAACACTCTTTAAGATTTGGCTGCCTCGAGGCCCCCCGTCCCTGATCAGCTCATCGCCGCCCGCGACGACCCTGCGCTGGCGGCTGTCGTCCCCCGCCCACGGGAAGGCCCCCGATGTCCTCACCACTGCGCCGCGCACTCGCCGCCGGCCTGCTCGCGCTGGCCACGGCCAGCGCCACCCTCACCCTCGTCCCCACTGCCGCGCAGGCCGTGGTGCTGCCGAACAACTTCAAGAGCGTCGGCTACATGCCCTCCTGGGCCGGTGACGTCAACAGCATCCAGTACAACAAGCTCACCCACATCAACTACTCGTTCGTACTGCCCAACAACGACGGCAGCCTGCGCGCCGTGGAGAACCCCGGCAAGCTCTCCTCGTTGGTCTCCCTCGGGCACGCCAACAACGTCAAGGTCTCGATCGCGGTCGGCGGCTGGAACGACGGCAACGACTCCGCCTTCGAGTCCCTCGCGGGCAACTCCGGCAGCCGGACCGCCTTCGTCAACAACCTGGTCAACTTCGTCAACCAGTACAACCTGGACGGCGTCGACATCGACTGGGAGTACCCGGACCCGGGCGCCTCGGCCAACAACTACGCGTCTCTCATGACGCAGCTCGGCAACGCCCTGCACAGCCGCGGCAAGCTGCTCACCGCCGCCGTGGTCTCCGAGGGCCCGAGCGTCCAGGGCGTCCAGACGGCCGTCTTCGCCCAGGTCGACTGGCTCAACATCATGGCGTACGACGGCGGCAACCCGCACGCCAACTACGACTGGTCCATCGCCAGCATCAACCTGTGGAAGTCGCGCGGACTGCCGGCCGGCAAGGCCGTGCTCGGGATCCCGTTCTACAGCCGCCCCGGCTACTACACGTACTCGGCGCTGGTCGCACTGGACCCGGCGAACGCCAACCGCGACTGCACCACCGCCGGCGGGGCGCAGCAGTGCTACAACGGCATCCCGACGGTGAAGCGCAAGACGCAGTGGGCGCTGGCCAACGCCGGCGGCGTGATGAACTGGGAGCTGTCGCAGGACACCACCGGCTCGACGTCACTGGTCAGCGCGATGTACGACACCATCACGGGTGGCACCACCCCGCCGCCGACCGGCCGTACCGGCCCGATCACCGGCATCGGCGGCAAGTGCGTCGACGTGGCCTCGGCGAGCACCGCCAACGGCACGGCCATCCAGCTCTGGGGCTGCAACGGCACCAACGCCCAGACCTGGACCGTGGCCAGCGACAGCACGCTGCGCGCCCTCGGCAAGTGCGCCGACATCACCAGCGGCTCCACCGCCAACGGCGCCAAGGTCCAGTTGTGGGACTGCAACGGCAGCGGCGCCCAGGTCTGGCAGGCCCAGTCCAACGGCACGCTGCGCAACCCGCAGTCGAACAAGTGCCTGGACGCCACCGGCAACACCTCCGCCGACGGCACCCGGCTGCAGATCTGGGACTGCTTCGCCGGTGCCAACCAGCGCTGGGCCCTCCCGGCCTGACGGTACGTGCCGAAGGGCTTCCTGCCGTACGGCAGGGAGCCCTTCGGGGTGCCCGGCCCGATCAGGCGGGTCGGTGGGCGCGCACCAGGTCGAGCATCTCGTCGACCGAGCCGGCCGGGTCGGTGACCGGGAACTGCACGGCGCGGACCACCGCCAACGGGTCGACCAGCAGCGTGAGGCGCTTGAGCCGTGAGACCCCACCGGCGCGGAAGGTGGGCAGCAGCAGCCCTCCGGCCAGCCGACCGTCCTGGTCGGACAGTAGCGGAAACGGCACGTGGGCGTGTGCGGCGAAGTCGGCGAGCTGATCCGGTCGCTGCGTGCTGACCCCTCGCACGTCCGCCCCGGCCGCCTGGAAGTCCGCGTACCGACTGGCGTAGGTGCTCGACTCCAGGGTGCAGCCGCGGGCTCCGGGAATGTCCGCCCAGTCCAGCGGATACCCGTTCGCCTGCGGCGCGTACGCCCCGGGGAAGAAGTAGAGGACGCTCCACGCGTCGGTGTCGGTCAACGCGACCGGCCGGCCGTCGGGCCCGGGAAGGGCGACCTCGGGCAGCCGCCGCCCGACCAGGTCGCGCACCCGGCGGGCCTCGGCGGAGGCGGCGTCGGCGGTCGCCGTCAGCTTCCCGTCACCCATCAGGTGCCTCGTTCCCCAGTCCTGCAGTGCGATCAGCACCGGCAGCAGCCCTTCGCCCTTCGTGGTGAGCAGGTAGTCGTGGCGCGGCGGGTGCTCGGAGTACGGCCGGCGTCGCAGGACGCCATGGTCGACCAGCGCGGCGAGGCGTTCGGTCAGCGCCCGTCGGCTGACCCCGAGCTCCCGCTGGAGCGCGTCGAAGCGGGTCGTCCCGCCAGCGACGTCCCGCACGATGAGGAACGTCCACCAGTCCCCCAGCACGCCGAGCGCCTGCGCGATACCGCAGTCCGCGTCGGCAAGATCCTCTCGCCGCACCAGTCGCCTCCATCCGTACGACACCGACTCTAGTCCGTTCCAGACTGGAACGCGCTGGCGTCGAGCCAGCGCGTTCACGATGAGGACGCCCAGCCACCCGTCCTCGCCCGCGAAGCGGGTCGGCCGCCCGAGGAACTCCACCGGCAGGTCAGCGTCAGCGCGGCGCGCAGTCCGGGTAGCGCCGGGCCAGCGTCAGGCCGGAAAGGAATGCCGTGCCGGCAGTCTGCGCCGCGCGGCGACCAGCCCGCACGGCGGTTTTCCGGCCCGGGCGTCCCCGCGGGTCATAGCCTGGGGCAGGGTGCCCACCAGGGCGCCCGGCCGGGAGGACCGACGTGGCACCGAACGACGCGAACCGGGCGGCGACGCGCCGTAGCCGGCAGTTGTGGGCCGGAGTTCTCGCGCTTGTCGGCCTGGTTCTGCTGATCATCGGTCTCACCGTGGCCGACGGCGTCGCGGCCTGGGTCGAGGTGGTGGTGGCGATCGTGCTGCTGGTGACCGGCTACGTCGTGCAGCACCTGGCCCGGCGGGAGACGGTCTATCGACACGGCGAGCGACGCTGACTCGGCCAGCGGCCGGGCGTACCCCTGATCGTCGGGGGGTTGTGCCAGGCTGTCGGGCGTGGCACACCGATCCCCGATCCTGCTGATCGACGCACCCAGCCTCTACTTCCGCGCATATTTCGGCATTCCGGAATCCGCCGCCCGGGCCGAGGACGGCACCCCGGTCAACGCGGTCCGTGGTTTCCTCGACATGCTCGCCACCCTGATCCGGGGACGCGGCGCCGACCGGATGGTCTGCGCGATGGACCACGACTGGCGCCCGGCGTGGCGGGTCGAGCTGCTGCCCTCGTACAAGGCGCACCGGGTGGCCCCGCAGGGCGGCGAGGTCGTGCCGGACACGCTCTCTCCCCAGGTGCCGATGATCCTGGAGGTGCTGGCCGCGATCGGCATCACCGTCGTCGGCGCGACCGGCTACGAGGCCGACGACGTGCTGGGCACGCTGTCGGTGACCCAGCCGGGGCCGGTGGAGGTGGTCTCCGGCGACCGGGACCTGTTCCAGCTCATCGACGACGCCCGGCCGGTCCGGCTACTCTACATCGGGCGCGGGGTGGCGAAGCTCGACGACTGCGACGACGCCGCGGTGCGGGCCCGCTACGGCGTGCCGGCCGACCGGTACGCCGACTTCGCCGCGTTGCGCGGTGACCCGAGCGACGGGCTGCCGGGGGTGCAGGGCGTGGGCGAGAAGACCGCCGCCCGACTCATCGAGCGGTACGGGACCATCGCCGGCATCCTGGCCGCCCTGGACGACTCGGACTCGTCGTTCGCGCCGGGCCTGCGGGCCAAGCTGGTCGCCGCCCGCGACTACCTGGCCGTCGCGCCGACGGTGGTGCGGGTCGCGCTGGACGTACCGCTGCCGGAGCTGCCCACCGCGCTGCCGACGGCGCCGGTCGACCCGGATCGACTGCTCGAGCTGGCCGCGACGTGGAATCTGGCCGGCTCCGCCCGCCGCCTGGTGGACGCCCTCGCCGTCCGGGCCGACGCCTGACGCCGGTCCGAGCTCGGCCCCGGTGGCTGACTCTCCACGCTGGTCGGTCACCCCTGCGATCCGAGGAGCCCGCGAGTGCGCGTCAGCATGGCGACCAGTGCCGGCAGGGCCAACCGCCCGAACGAGGACTTCGCCGGCGCTGTTCCCGGCGCTGCCGTGCTGTTGGACGGCGCCGGGATTCCGGGAAGCGAGTCGGTCTGCTCCCATGGTGTCGCCTGGTACACCCACCGTCTCGGCGGCGTACTGCTCGGCCGGTTGTCACGTGACGACGGGCGCGACCTCCCGGCGATCCTCGCCGACGCGATCGGTGAGATAGCGGCCGATCACCGCGGCACCTGCGACATCACGAATCCCAGCAGCCCGCAGGCGACCGTGGCGATCGTCCGCGCCCACCGTGGCCGCCTGGACTACCTCCTGCTCGCGGACACCGTGGTCGTCCTCGGACCGGCCGGCGGCAGCTTGCAGGTCATCACCGACGAGCGTGAGGTCACCTGCCGGCGGGTCTGCTCGGTGCCCCTGGACGGCGTTCCGACGGGAACGCCGGAGTACGCCCGCGTCCGAGAGTCCTGCGCCGAGGCGCTTCGGGCCCGCCGGAACCAGCCGGGCGGCTACTGGATCGCCAAGGACGACCCGCGTGCGGCCCGGGAGGCGGTAACCGGCAGCCGATCCCTCGCTGACCTGGACAGCGTCGCGCTACTGAGTAACGGGGCCAGCCGCATCGTCAGCCCGTACGGCCTGACGGGCTGGCCCGGCGTGCTGGAAATGCTCGGTTCCCACGGGCCGGCCGAGGTCATCGGCCGCGTCCGGCAGGCCGAAACCGGCACCGTGACGGGCCGCGACGATCGGATTCCCGACGACGCCACAGTTGTGCACTGCACGCCCCTGCCGTAACGCCGTCCCTCGGTTGGGCATCGCTGACCCGGCACGTCGCCCAGTCAGCGATGCCGCCGTCAGCCGACGCCGCGCCGGCGCGCCAGCACCAGCCCACCGAGGATCGGCGGGTGTGCCACGCCCGGCGATCACAATCGTCGGTCACCGACGTGAACCATTGCCCCGATCTGGGCATCACATCCATTGCTACGACAGCAATGCGACGGAGGGAAACCCATGCGAGTCAGAGTGTTGACGGCGGCCATCCTCGGCCTCTCGGTGGCGGGCGGCTGCACGTCCGGGTTGGATCGGGTCGGCGGGGACGCGGGGCCGGCGGGCAGTCCGGGGGCGCCCTCGACGTCGGTCTCCAGCTCGGCCGCGGTGGAGGCGTCGATCCCCACGCCGTCGTCGGCTCCCCGGACTCCGACCGCCGCTCCGACGAGCCCAACCGGGTCGACGTCCACCGGAAGCAGCGAGATCCGCCGAACCGACTGGCGGAACGTGACGATCGCCAATCTCCGGAAATACGGAGACGTCAGGTTCCGCGACGGTAAGGCGGCACTGGGCTACAACAACTGCACCATGCTGCCCGGCGGTGCGCGTCCCTACTATGCCGACTTCATCACCGAAGAACCGGCGAACAGCCCCGCCACCGAGGACGCGCTCGTTCTCGTCGAGTGCGGTGGTGACACCACGCAACAGATCCTTCTCATGATCCAGCTTGGTAACGACCAGAAGACCCGCTCCGAACATTCCTCCATTCAGGCCGACATACCGCCGGACTTCGACCGGAGAATGACCTTCCTGAGCTACTCCGTCGACCGGGGCATCGTCCGGACGACCGTCAGGACGGCCAACGGCAGCACCGAGCAGCGCCGCTACCGGTACGACGGTGGTACACGCTGGGTCCGGATGTAGCCGCGGGTCAGACCTCCGGCGCCGACGGGTCGGTGCTGCGCGGGCTACGCAGGATCTCCTCGGTGTGGGGCCCGGTGACCAGAACGGCCCCTGGAAGCTGATCAGGTGACCAGGCGTACGACACACACCGGCCCGGGACCGCTTCGGTCCCGGGCCGGTGTGCTGCTCCCGCGGGCGGGGGCGGTGTTCAGCGGGGCGGCGTGTCCCGGCGGGACGGGAACGGGGTGCCGGGCTGACCGAGGGTGGACCGGGCGCGCAGCCCGACCGGGTCCGGGGCGGCGGCGGGCGTCGCCACGGCCGGCTCCGGGATCCGCCGCGCGTCCAGGTACGCGGCTCCGGCCCGGTCGTCGTCGGTGGGCGCGGCGAGCAGGGCGTAGAGCAGACCGACGACACCGAAGATCACCGCCAGGACGATCGGCACGAGCAGCGTGCTGATTCCGGCGCCGGTCGCGTCGGTCACCTCACCCCGGAGCTCGTGCCTGTGCACCGACAGGGCACTCATGCCGGTGAAGTGCATGCCGTTCACGGCGACGCCCATGACCAGCGCGGACCCGAAGATCGCCAGCGGTCGACGGACGGTCATGGCCAGCCACAGCGCGACGGTGGACGCCACGATCGCGATCACCACCGACAGGACGACCCGGGTGGCGTCATAGCCGAGGCTGCCGTTCAGGCGCATCGCCGCCATCCCGGTGTAGTGCATGGCGGCCACACCGGCACCGGTGAAGATCCCGCCGGCGACCAGCCGTACCGGACTCAGTCGGCCGGTGCCCACGATGGCCAGCCCGATGCCCACCGCCACCACGGCGATGACCGTGCTGGCGACGGTGAGCGGCACGTCGTACCGGATCCGGGTGTTCTGCACGGCGAATCCGAGCATGGCCATGAAGTGCATCGCCCAGATGGCGGTTCCGCCGAGCGCCCAGGCGGCGAGCAGGCCCCACCACGCGCGTTGGCCGCCGGTGCCGGCCGTGCGGATACGCCCGGCGCAGATCAGCCCGAGGACCGAACCGAGCACCGAGAGCGCGTAGCTCAGGGCGGGCGTGATCCACCCGTACTCAAAATGATTGATCTCCGCCACGGCGGTCGTTCCCCCATCCGTCACCGCGCGTGAAGGCGGCGCTCGGGCAATGATGCGGGGTGCTCTGAGCAGGCGCAACAGCGCCCCCGGCCCTCTCGGCGGGTGCTGTTGCGGTGACTTTATGATGCGTCGATTGCTCGGCCACGATGACCGAAAATGACGGTCAGGCGGAGGTGTGGTACGCCAGCACGCCCCGGTTGATGGCCGCAATGGCCTGCCGGGCCGTGGAGCGTAGCTCCGGCGACGCGCCGCCGGAGTCGGCAAGCTGACCCAGGAGGTCGACCACCTGCCGCGCCCACCGGACGAAGTCGCCGGCCGGCATCTCGCCGTCGATCTCGTGACCACTGCCGAGCACCTTGGCCAGCGCCTCGCCCCGGGCCCACCGGAAGACCGGCCAGGCGAAGCCGAGGTCCGGCTCCCGGGTGGCGCTCAACCCGCGCGCCGCCTCGTCGGCCTCGATCTCGCCCCACAGCTTCAGCGTCTCGTCCACCGCGTCGGCCACCGGCCCACGCGGCAGCGACGCCCGCTCGTCGACGTCCCGGCGCGCCTCGAAGACCACCACGGACACCGCGGCGGCCAGCTCGGACGGGGAGAGCCCGTCCCAGACCCCCCGGCGCAGGCACTCGGCGACCAGCAGGTCCGCCTCGGTCCAGATCCGGCCGAGCATCCGGCCGGCGTCGGTGACCGCGCCGTCCCGGCCGAGGTAGCCGCGATCGGTCAGCAGCGCGACGATCCGGTCGAAGGTCCGCGCGAGTGACCCCGTACGCCCGGAGACCCGTTCGCGCAGCTCCTCGGTGTCGCCTTCCAGCCGCCGCCGACGCTCCGCCCAGCGGGCGTGGTCCTCCCGCTCGGGGCAGGCGTGGCAGGGGTGGTTGCGCAGCTCGGTACGCAGCTGGGTGAGCCGGTGGTCCTCGCCGGCCGTCTGCCGGGAACGGCCACCCCGCCGGCCGCCGTGCCGGTCCAGGCCGGTGCCGCTGACCTCGGCGGCGAGGTCACGCCGGGCGCCCGGAGAGCGGTGGTTGAAGTGCTTGGGCACCCGGATCCGGGCGAGCACCTCGGCGGGGGTGGTGAAGTCGCCGGGGCTGACCCGCCCGGCCCAGCGGTCCTGCGTGAGCACCATGGGCCGGGGCTCACCGAACCCGCCGGTCGCCGGGTCGAGCACCACGGCCAGACCGGCCCGCCGGCCCGAGGGCACCCGGATCACGTCACCGATCCGCAGCCGCTCCAGAGATGCCACCGCCGCGGCCTTGCGTTGGGTCTGCCCCTGCCGGGCGATGGCCTTCTCGCGGTCGGCGATCGCCACCCGCAGCGCGAAGTACTCGTCGAAGTCACCGTGGTGGCAGGCGGCCTCCGCGCCGTACGCCTCGATGGTCTCGGTGTTGCGCTGCACCTGCCGCGCCAGGCCGACCACCGACCGGTCCGCCTGGAACTGGGCGAACGAGGACTCCAGCAGCGCCCGGGCCGGCTCCGCGCCGACCGTGCCGACCAGGTTCACCGCCATGTTGTACGAGGGCCGGAAGCTGGAGCGCAGCGGGTACGTGCGGGTGGAGGCGAGCCCCGCCACGTGCCGCGGGTCGGTCTCCGGGGACCACACCACCACGGCGTGCCCCTCCACGTCGATGCCGCGCCGGCCGGCACGCCCGGTGAGCTGCGTGTACTCCCCCGGGGTCAGGTCGACGTGCGCCTCACCGTTGTACTTGACCAGCCGCTCCAGGACCACGCAGCGGGCCGGCATGTTGATGCCCAGCGCGAGGGTCTCGGTGGCGAACACCGCCTTGACCAGGCCCCGGACGAACAGCTCCTCGACGATCTCCTTGAACACCGGCAGCATGCCGGCGTGGTGGGCGGCCAGGCCGCGCTCGAGGCCGTCGAGCCACTCCCAGTAGCCCAACACGGACAGGTCGTCGCCGGGGATCGCGGTGACCCGGGACTCGACCACCCGGCGGATCTCGGTGCGCTCCTCGGGTGAGGTGAGCCGCAGCCCGGCGGCGAGGCACTGCTGCACGGCGGCGGCGCAGCCGGCCCGGCTGAAGATGAACAGGATCGCCGGCAGCAGACCCTCGCGGTCCAGTCGGTCGACGATGTCCGGGCGCATCGGGCCACGCCAGCGCGGGCCCCGCCGGCCGGAGCCGGGTCCGGCGGCTCGCCCCTCGCCCAGCTCCAGACGGCGCGTCTGGTCCCGGGTGTAGCGCAGCAACTCCGGATGCACGTCGTGCTTACGGGCGGCGTCGGCGTCGTGGAACAGGTCGAACATCCGCTTGCCGACCAGCATGTGCTGCCACAGCGGCACCGGCCGGTGCTCGCTGACCACCACCGCGGTCTCGCCGCGCACGGTGACCAGCCAGTCGGCGAACTCCTCGGCGTTGGAGACGGTCGCCGAGAGGGAGACCAGCGTGACCGAGGCGGGCAGGTGGATGATCACCTCTTCCCACACCCCGCCGCGGAACCGGTCGGCGAGGTAGTGCACCTCGTCCATCACCACGTAGGCCAGCCCCTGCAGGGTGCTCGAGCCCGCATAGAGCATGTTGCGCAGCACCTCGGTGGTCATCACGATCACCGGCGCGTCGCCGTTGATCGCGTTGTCGCCGGTGAGCAGGCCGACCTGCTCGGCGCCGTACCGGGCCACCAGGTCGTGGTACTTCTGATTCGACAACGCCTTGATGGGCGTCGTGTAGAAGCACTTGCGCCGCACCGGCGGCGTCGCCGGGTCGTCGGCTGCCGCCGGGTCGCCGGGCCGCCCCCGCAGCGCCAGGTGGACGGCGAACTCCCCCACCACGGTCTTGCCGGCCCCGGTGGGAGCGCAGACCAGCACCCCGCTGCCCCGCTCCAGGGACTGGCACGCCTCGCGCTGGAAGTCGTCGAGATCGAACCCCAGGTCGAGGGCGAACTCGTCCAGCGCCGGGAACTCTGCGGCCTGCGCGGCCCGGCGGCGCGCCGTGGCGTAGCGCTCAGCGGGGCTCGACATGTGACCAAGATTAGTGCGTGCCGGGACACGACACCCGACAAGGCCGTCCGGATGTGCCGGCGGCGGCGGTCGGTAGGGTGCACGGCGTGCCGGACCATGCCGAACCGCCCCAGACCCATCCGCCGGGCAGCGCCGAGGACGCCGCCGCCCGCCGGGCGTCCCGACGGCCCGTCAAGGCGGTGCTCTTCGACTTCCACGGCACCCTGGCCCAGGTGGAGGAACCCCGGCAGTGGGTGCTGTCGGCCGCGGCGGCGTGCGGGATCACCCTGGACCGGGTCCGGGCCACCTCGCTGGCCGACCGGTTGCTGACCGCCGGCCGGGCCGGCGGCCCACTGCCCGCCCGGGTGCCACCCCGGCTGGCCGAGCTCTGGGCCGACCGGGACCTCTACGCACACGCGCACCGGGGTGCCTACACCGGTCTGGCCGAGACCGTCGACGCGGGCATCGAGGGTTTCGCCGACGCCCTGTACGAGCGGTTGCTGATCGCCGAGGGCTGGGTGCCGTACCCGGACACCGCCCCGACCCTGACCGCTCTGCGCGACGCCGGAGTCCGGGTGGCGGTGGTCAGCAACATCGGCTTCGACCTGCGGCCGCACTTCGACGCCTGGGGCCTGACCGGCCTGGTCGACGCGTTCGTGCTCTCCTACGAGGTGGGGCGGTGCAAGCCCGACCCGGCGATCTTCCTGCGCGCCTGCGGCATGCTCGGCGTCGACCCGGAACAGACGGTGATGGTCGGTGACACGCCGGCGGACGCGGGCGCGGTGGCCGCCGGCTGCGCGGTGCTGGTGCTACCGGCCGCCGACCCCGGGCGGGAGAACGGGCTGGGCGCGGTGCTGGACCTGGCCCTGCCGGCCTGACCGGCACCCCCGGCGGTCGCTGCGCCGTCAGCCCGGGATGCGGATCACCGGTAGATCGCCGTCGCCGTACCGGTCCTCTCCGCTGAGGATGGCGGCGTCGTGTTCGAGGACGGCCAGCACGGTGGTGGCCAGATCGACACGGCCCGTCAGCGTGCGCCAGAAGCTGAGTTCGTGCCAGGAGTGCCCCTCGGTAGGAAGCACCTTGCAGGCGTCCAGGGCCAGCAGCCGGTGCAGGGTCGCCCGTTCCTTCGGGTCGCTGACGATCGCCAGGGCTTCCGCTGCGGTCACGGCGGTAACGCCGAACCTGTTGCGATCCTGGATGACCTCGTGCAACGGCTCACCGACATGCACCGAGCCCGCCAGGTAGGCCAGCAGTGCCGACCGGTCCAACACGAGCCGGACCGGTCGGTCGTCCTCGCTGGTCACGCGGCGGGCTGTTCGGGCGTGCCGGCGGCGGCGTCCAGCGTGAACTGGCGTGCCCGCTCACGAAGGGCATCCCGGCGCTCCGGCGACCACTCGGCCTCGACGGCGGCGCGACGGGCGCGCGCCTCGGCCACGCCCTGCTCGGTGATCGGGATGCCCTGGTGGGCCAACTCCGCGTCCAGAGCGTCCAGACGCATCCGGTCACGGACTGCCTGTGTGACGTAGGCGCTGGCATTGGTCTCGTGTTGGAGGCGCTCAGCCACGTCGAATGGGACGGATATCGACAGTTTCCGCATCGCGCTGGTCATACTTTGCAAGGTACGCCGGTAGCACCGCTTTGGCGACCACTCACGACGGTGTCGACGCGCGGGCGATGTCGCGGACACCGCCGGAGGGCGGCCGGAGCGGACCGCCTAGCGTCGTGGCCGTGACCGAGACCCCACTGCCCGCCGCCGACGCGCCGTCGGCCCGGCACGGTGGCATCACCGCCGTGGGCCTGGTCCTCGGCGGGGCGCTGTCGGTGCAGTTCGGCTCCGCCGTGGCGGCCCTGCTCTTCGCACGCACCGGGGTAGCCGGCGCGGTCACCCTGCGGCTGACCATCTCGGCGGTGCTGCTGCTCCTGGTGTGCCGACCCCGACTGCGCGGGTACGACAGGTCGGACTGGGCCGCCGCGGGCGCGTTCGGGCTGGCGCTGGCCGGCATGAACTCGTTGTTCTACCAGGCCATCGAACGGATCCCGCTGGGCCCGGCGGTGACCCTGGAGGTGCTCGGCCCGCTCGCTCTGTCCGTGTTGACCGCCCGCCGGCTGGCCAGCTGGTGCTGGGCGGGGCTGGCACTGGCCGGGGTGGCGCTGCTCGGGCAGAGCGGCTTCGACCGGCTGAACCCGGCCGGGGTGGCGTTCGCGTTCGGTGCCGGCGCCATGTGGGCCGCGTACATCGTGCTCAGCGCCCGGGTCGGCGGCCGGTTCCCGGGCGCGGACGGGCTGGCCCTGGCGCTGACTCTCGCCGCGCTGGTCACCCTGCCCCTCGGTATCGCCGAGGGCGGCGCCGTACTGCTCGACCCGGCCGTGCTGGCGCTCGGCACGGCGCTCGCGGTGCTCGCGTCCGGGCTGCCGTACACCCTCGAGCTGCTGGCGCTACGGCGGATGCCCACCGCCACCTTCGCGGTGCTGATGAGCCTCGGCCCGGCCATCGCCACGCTGGCCGGTTGGCTGGTGCTGCATCAGGCGTTGACGCTGCTGGAGTGCGCCGCCATCGCGTTGGTCATCACGGCCAGCATCGGCGCGGTGCAGGCCAGCGCGGGGCGGGTCAGCGGGGCGGGTCAGCGCAACAGCCGCAGGGCGCCCGGCACGGCGGTGATCGTCACCGGCAGGTCCAGCGAGCGTTCCCCGTCGGCATAGGTGGTGATGCCCTCGGCGCTCAGCTCCACCGTCCGGGCGCGGTAGCTGCGCACGAGCGGATGTCTGACGTGGGTGCCCTGGTAGATGCGCGGCTTGATCCGGATCAGGGTGCGCCGGTTGATCCGGCCGCCGACCACCACGTCGAGCAGCCCGTCGCTCGGGTCGGCGTCGGGGCAGATCCGCATCCCGCCGCCGTAGGTCGGGCAGTTGCCCACCGCCACCAGCACCGCGTCCAACTCGTGCGGCACCCCGTCCAGCAGCATCGTGTAGCGGCGGCGTCGTAGCCGGGCCAACTCGACCAGGATCGCCAGGTCGTACCGGCGGGGACCGCGCGGCCAGCGCATCCGGTTGGCCCGCTCGTTGCAGATCGCGTCGAACCCGGCGGCGAGGACCGCGCCGTACCAGCGCTCGGCGCCGTCGGCACCGGTCATCCGGGCCAGGTCGACGAGGCTGCTGCGGCCGGCGCGCAACGCATCGGCGATCACCGCCACCGCCGCGAGGGGATCGCTCGGAAAGCCGGTGTCCACGGCGAAGTCGTTGCCGGTGCCCGCCGGCACCGGGGCGAACGGCACGCCGGTCCCGGCGACGGCCTGCAGCGCCCGGTGCACGGTGCCGTCCCCACCGATCGCGACGAGCGCGCCGGCGCCGTCGGCGAGCGCGGCGTGGCAGGCCATCTCCGCCTCGCCCGGTGTCGTCGCGGTCAGCAGCCGGACCGGCCGACCCGCCGCGGCCAGGCCGTCCAGCAGCCGCGGCAGCAGGCCCCGGTGCCGGCCGGATCCGGCCGCGGGGTTGGCGAGCACGGCGACGGGGCCTCCGGCGACCAGGCCGGGTGCGCGGCGATCGTCTGCGGTCACGGCGAGCACGGTACGACATCGTCCACGACGCCCGAGCGGGGCATGCCCGCCGTGGCGAGACCGTCCCGGTTCGCGGACCCCCGAGATCGACGGGCACGGCCGTAATCTTCCTGAGAAGACTTTTGGAGGCAGCGTGTTCGCTCTGGTGGTGCGTTTCGAGTTGCGTGACGACCAGTCGGCGGCCCGGTTCGACGAGCTGACGAGGCAGGCCGTGGACCAGATCCGCCGCGCCGAACCCGGCACCCTGGTGTACGCCACGCACACGGTGGCCGGTGCACCGCTGTCGCGGGTGTTCTACGAGGTGTACGCCGACGAGGCGGCCTTCCAGGAGCACGAGAAGGCCGCACACGTGATCGCCTTCCACGCGGCGAAGGATCCGTTGCTGACGTCGCAACGGGTCGAGTTCCTCGTGCCGCACGTCGCCGAGCACTAGCTGGACGGTCTGCCTCACCGGCCCTCTCCGACGCGCCCTCGCGCTGCGGGATCGGGGTTGCCCGTTCCCCGACTGCGACAGGCCAGTGCGCTGGTGCGACGCCCACCAGAGCACTGGGCCGAGGGAGGGCGGCAACGAAAAAGCCGCCCGAGGTCGGGCGGCTTTCTCGTTGTTCGACCGGTCAGGTCATGTCGTCGTAGCGGCGCTCGATCGGCGCCGGACGAGCGATCGGCTCTGGTACGCCGACCGGCGCGCCCACGTCGATCCGCTGCCCGGCCTCGACCGGCTCACGGTCGTACTCCAGCGGCGACACCTCGTCGTCGTCGAGGCCCGCGTAGACCTCCTTGCCCCGACCACGCCTCTTGTCGTTGACGAACGCGATGCCCACCGCCACGAAGTAGAGCAGCGTGAGGGAGAGCGCCAACAGCGTCATCCCGAACGGACCTGGGTCCGGGGTGGCGACGGCGGCGAAGGCGAAGCACACGAAGATCACCGCCCGCCACCAGCTCAGCAGTCTCCGGGCGCTGGCGATCCCGGCGAAGTTGAGCATGAGCAGGATGAGCGGGAACTCGAACGCCACCCCGAACAGCAGGATCATGTTCGTGATGAACCCGATGTACGCGGTGACCTCGAATTGGTTCGAGAGCCCGCCGACCCCGGAACTCATCAGGAACTCGAGGCCCTTGTCGACCACGACGTAGGCCAGCGCCGCACCGGCGGCGAACAGCGGCGCGGCGATCGAGACGAAGAGGTAGGCCCACTTGCGCTCGTGCCGGTGCAGACCGGGGGCGATGAACCCCCAGAGTTGGTAGAGCCAGACCGGTCCGCCGATGATCAGGCCGAGCCAGAGCGCCAACTTCAGCTTCAGCACGAACCCGGTGGTCGGCGCCAGAGCCAGCAGATCCTGGCACTGCCCAAAGACGTCAGTCGTGCCGGGCAGCCGGCAGTACGGACGTTTCAGCAGCATGAAGACCGGGTCGGCGAGCCAGAACCCGACGATCAGACCGCCGACGATCGCCAGCGAGGCGCGGAACAGGCGGTTGCGCAGCTCGCGAACGTGCTCGATGAGCGTCATCGAGCCGTCCGAGGCCCTCTCGAACGTGCTCGGGCCGCGTTTACGGAGTGCGAAGGCCACGGTGCTCGGGCCTCTCGATCAGTTGTCGCGGACGCGGTGCACCGGGTCGGCGACCGGCTGCTGCGGCGGCGCCTGCTGGTACTGCGGCTGCGCGGCGTACGGCGGCTGCTGCGGCTGCGCGGCGTACGGCGGCTGCTGCGCGACCTGCGGCGGCAGCGGCTGGTAGCCGGCCTGCGCGTCGGCCTTCTCGGCGAGGTCGCGGTCGTCATCCTGCAGGCTCTTGGTCTCGGCCTTGATGATCCGCAGCGAACGGCCCAGCGAGCGGGCCGCGTCGGGAAGGCGCTTCGCACCGAAGAGCAGGATCAGCACAACCACGAGAATGGCAATGTGCCACGGCTTGAGGGCACCCATGAGAAGCTCCAGTCGCTCTGCGTGTCCGGGGGGTGGTACGTCGCCCATCGTACGTGCGGATCGGCGGGATGCCACCTGCCGGGTGGTGGTGGTACGGGCTGGGACGGTGAAGTCTTGACCAAGCGCGATGATCCGTCAACCAGTAGGGCCGTGACCGAACGGCGCAGGAGCTCGATCAGCCGCGCTTGGCCTTGATCAAGGCGAGCCGCTGCTGGGTGGTGTCGAGCTGACGCTGGACGCCCTCGGCGCGCTGCTGCAGCGCCTCGGCGGTGTCCCGCAGCGTCTCAGCCTCGGCGGCCCGTCGCTGCAACGCCACCGCGGCGCGACGCAGGCGGGGCAGTCGGGCCAGCACCGGACGCACGGCCAGGGCGAGCACCACGAGCGGGAGCAGCACCACCGCGAGCACGATCCAGATCAGCACGGCGGTCAGCCTACTGGGTGCGGCCGGCCACCGCCGGGTCGCCCGACGGCATGTTCGGCACGTCCGCCGGATCGGGCACCGACGGCCGGGACGTGATCGACACCGGCGCGGCGTACGCGTCCAGCGCGGCAGCGGCCGTCGCACGGACCTGCTCGGCCAATTCGGCGGGGGCGACCACGGTGACGTCCGGGCCGAGGCCGAGCACGAATCGGCGGGCCCAGCCGAGGTCGGTGACCCGTAGCGAGACCAGCCACTGGTCGCCGTCGCCGGCCTCCACCCGCTCGCACGGGTAGTACTCGGTGATCCACCGCTCGCTGCGGGCGATCCGCAGCGTGATCAGCGGAAGGTCGGGTGAGGGACGGAAGACACCCTCGGTGAGGTCGTGCGGAACGGCCTGCGGCGGCGCGGCGGCCGGCTCGTCCAGCTCGGTGATCGCGTCGATCCGGTCGGCCCGGAACAGCCGGACCGCCTCGGCTCGGCGACACCACGCCTCCACGTACGCCCGGCCGCCGACCATCAGCATCCGCAGCGGGTCGATGACACGATCGGTGGTCTCGTCCCGGGCCGCCGTGTAGTAGGTGATCCGGAGCGCCTTTCCGCCCTCCACGGCGGCGCGCAGCGCCTCCACCCGCCGGTTGTCGCCCGGCAGCCGGACCGCCACCGGCGCTCCCACCAGGTCCCCGGCGGCGTCCTCGATCTTCGCGAGGGCCCGCTCGACGGCTTCCCGGTTGGCCACGCCGGGCGTCTCGGCGAGCATCCGCAGAGCCACCACGAGAGCCAGAGCCTCGTCGGGGGTGAGCCGCAGCGGCCGGTCGATGCCGGCGTCGTAGGTGATGGTCACCGTGTCGCCGTCGAAGGCCATGTCGATGAGGTCACCGGGGCCGTAACCGGGCAGCCCGCACACCCAGAGCAGCTCCAGGTCCTCACGCAGCTGCCGTTCCGTGACGCCGAGGTCGCCGGCGGCCTCGGCGATCTCGATCCCCGGTCGGGCCAGCAGGTAGGGCACCAGGTTCAGCAGCCGGGCCAGACGGTCGGCGGAGGCTCGGGAGCCTCCGCGGGCGGCCGGCCGCGTCACCGGACGCCCCCGGTGACGGCCAGGTCGTCGTGGCGGACGGCGATCTCCTTGAGTCGCTGGATGACCGCCTCACGGACCTCCGGCGGGTCGAGCACCCGCACGTCCGGACCGTATCCGACGAGGTGGCCGGCCAGCCCGTCCGCGTCGGCGTACGGCAGGACCAGTTGGTCACCGTCCGGCCCGGCGGTCACCTCGACCGCCCAGCGGCGCAGCCCGGCGGCCCGACCCGGCGCGGCCAGCACGGTGGCTCGGCCGGTGCGCTCCACCGGCCCGGACCAGCGGGCCACGTGGCTGATCAGGTCGACGCCGGCCGGCGGTTGGTAGGCGTCGGGCGCGCCGGTGACCCGGACCCCGCCGACCACCCGGGACAGCCGGAAGCAGCGCGTCGCCGCCCGGTCCAGGTCGTGGCCGACCACGTACCACCGGCCGCGCCAGCAGACCACGCCCCACGGCTGCAGGCGTCGACGGGTGGGCGCGTCCCGGTCGGGCACCCGGTAGTCGAACCCGACCTCGCGACGGTCCCGGGCGGCGGCGGTCAGTGGCGCGAACGCGGGGTCGACCGTGACCATCGGCTCCAGGCCCAGCGTGGCCTGCGGATCCACGTCCACCCCGGCGGCACGCAGCTTGGCCAGCCCGGACGACGCGGCGGCGGCGAGCCCGGCGTGCTGCCACAGCCGCGCCGCGATACCGACGGCGGCGGCCTCGTCCGGCTCGAGCAGGATGTCGGGCAGCGCGTACTCGCGGTGGGCGATCCGGTAGCCGGGCTCGGCGTCGAAGACGCTGGCCGTTCCGGTCTCCAACGGCACGCCCAGCTCACGCAGCTCGGCCTTGTCCCGTTCGAACTTGCGCTGGAACGCCTCGTGGTCACGTGCGTCGTCGGGATCGTGTTCGTAGCCCGGCACGGTCGCGGCGATCTGCGCGGCGGTCAGGAACCGTCGCGTGGACAGGAGGCAGATCACCAGGTTGACCAGGCGTTCGGTGCGGGTCCGCGACACGGGTAGACGCTAGCAGCCGACGCGCCCGGATCGTGCACCCGCGCGGGCGTGCCGCACACCTGTTCGGATCGGGGGGTGCGATGCCACTCCCCGCGCGCGCCGCCGTCACCGGCCATAGGGTTGCGCTCATGTCGCAGCCGGACGTCAAGACCGAGAGCGTCGGCACCGTGGTCGTCGCCGGCACGGCCAACCTCGCCATCGCGGTCGCCAAGCTGATCGCCGGGTTGATGTCCGGCTCGGCCGCGATGCTCTCCGAGGCGGCGCACTCGGTCGCCGACACCACCACCGAGGTGCTGCTCTACCTGGCCCTGCGCCGCGGCGCCCGCCCGGCGGACACCCGACACCCCTTCGGGTACGGCAAGGAGAGCTACGTCTGGGCGTTCTTCGCCGCCATGTTCACCTTCGTCGCCGGCGCCGGTTTCGCCGTCACCCACGGCGTCACCACGATCCTGGTGCACGAGCACAGCGGGAACTACCTGGTCTCGTACGTCGTGCTGGGGGTGTCCTTCGTCATCGAGTCGATCTCGCTGGCCCGTGCCGTGCGGCAGGTCCGCAGGGAGTCCCGACGCTGGCGCACCACGTCCCGGCGGTTCCTGCGGCTGACCGCCGACACCACCGTCAAGGCGGTCTTTCTGGAGGACAGCGCGGCGTTGATCGGTCTGGTGCTGGCCGGGCTGGGTGTGGGCCTGTCCCAGGCGACCGGCGATGAGGTGTGGGACGGCGTCGCGTCGATCCTGATCGGGTTGCTGCTGCTGACGGTCGCCGGGATCCTGGCCGGCAACAACCTGTCGCTGCTGGTCGGCCGGGCCATCCCGGAGCGGCTACGCCGCGAGATCGAGCGGGACCTGGCCGGGCTGCCCGAGGTGGAGCGGATCGACACCCTGCTGACCATGCAGCTCGGCCCGGACGACGTCCTGGTCGCCGCCAAGGTCGACTTCAACGACGCGGCCACCGGCGCAGCCATCGAGGCCACCGCGGACGAGGCCGAACGGCGACTCACCGAGCGATACCCGGAGGTCCGGTACGTCTTCCTCGACCCCACCCGTTCGTTACCCGGCGCCAGCGGGCGGGCCCGCGACACCCAGGCCGCACCGAGCCCCGACGCCGGCGGCGAGCCCGATCACACCCGGGGCGACGTCGCCGGACCACCCGGAGGCGGACCACCGGACGTGCGCGGCTAGCGTGCCCGTCATGGTGCGATGGCGGGCGGGGACGGTGGCGGCGCTGCGACGGCAGTGGGCCGGGGCGATGGAGCTCGACGTCGACCTGCCCGACGGCGCCCGCATGCGGGCGCTGGCCTACCCGGAGCTGGTCGGCACGCCCGAGCCCGGCGACCGGGTGCTGCTCAACGCCGGTGCGCTGCTGATGGGGCTGGGCACCGGCGGGTACGCCCTGGTGGTGGCACTGCCGGACCGGTTACCGCCGGACCCGTCGGACGCGGGCGACACCCGTGCGGCCGGGCACCTCGTCAAGGCCCGCTACACACCGTTGCAGCCGATCCTGCTCGGCGTCGACGAGGAGGCGTCCCCACACCGCGACGCGCTGGCCGACGCCGACGACCTCGGCGGGCTGCCGGTGGTCACCGCCGACCTGCACTCGGCCCTCCCGGCGATCCTGGCCGGCATCCGCGCGGACGCTCCGCACGCCCGGGTGGCGTACCTGTACACCGACGGCGGCGCCCTGCCGGCCTGGTTCTCGCGCACCCTGGCCGGGCTGCGCGCCGACCTGGCCGGCACGATCACCGTCGGGCAGGCGTTCGGCGGCGACCTGGAGGCCACGACCCTGCACGGCGGCCTGCTCGCCGCCCGGCACGTCCTGCGCGCCGACGTCGCCGTGGTCGCACAGGGACCCGGCAATCTGGGTACGGGCACCCGGTGGGGCTTCTCCGGGGTCGCCGTCGGCGAGGCGGTCAACGCGATCGCCACGCTGGGCGGCCGGCCGGTCGGGTCCCTGCGGATCTCCGACGCCGACCCCCGCCCCCGGCACCGGGGCGTGTCCCACCACAGCCTCACCGCGTACGGCCGGGTGGCGCTGGCCCCGGCGGAGCTGGTGGTGCCCGACGACCTGGACGCGACGCTGGTCGCCGAGGTGGACTCGGCGCTGACCCCGCTGGCGGCCCGGCACCGGATCGTCCGGGTATCCACCACCGGCCTCGACGCCGCGCTGCGGGCCAGCGCCGTGCCGCTGTCGACGATGGGCCGTGGCCTCGACGCCGACCACGTCTACTTCCTGGCCGCGGCCGCCGCCGGCCGCCACGCCGTCACCCTGCTGTCCTGACGCAGCCCGCCTCCGCCGCTGCGCCGAGGCCGAGGGGGGCACCGGAGGAGCCAGGGACCGCACGACGGTCAGCGCGGTCGCAGGGTCGAAGGGGCACCGCGCCGGGTCGACCTCCGCCGACACCTCAGGCGAGGAAGATGAGGGCGAGCCAGCCGCCCACGATCAGCACCAGCGCCAGGGCGAGCACCCACGTCGGCACGGTGTACTCGCCGCGCCGGTTGCGCTCGATCTCGGCGCGGATCTTCTCGCGGCGGCGTTCGACCCAGTTCTGCCGCTCGGTGCCGCGCTTTGAGCGGTCGGAAGGTCCGGAAGTCGTCATGGCGCGCCCAGCCTACCGAAAGCGCCGGCCCCGTCGACGGACACCACCGTCGGGGCCGGCGTTCCCGGTCACATGCTGGCAATCAACCGCTCCACCCGCTCGTCGTACGCCCGGAACGGGTCCTTGCAGAGCACGGTGCGCTGCGCCTGGTCGTTGAGCTTCAGGTGCACCCAGTCGACGGTGAAGTCCCGCCGCTTCTCCTGGGCGTGCCGGATGAACTCGCCGCGCAGCCGGGCCCGGGTGGTCTGCGGCGGGGTCTCCTTGGCCTCGAAGATCTCCGGGTCGGTGGCCACCCGGTCGACCTCGCCGCGGCGCTCCAACAGCCCGTAGAGGCCGCGACCGCGTCGGACGTCGTGGTAGGCGAGATCCATCTGCGCCACCCGCGGGTGCGACAGCGGCAGGTCGTGCTTGCGCTGGTAACGCTCGATCAGCCGCAGCTTGGAGACCCAGTCGATTTCCCGGGAGACCGGCTCCAGGTCGCCGGTCTCCACCGCGTTCAGCACCCGGCCCCACAGCTCGACCACCCGCTTGGCGGCCTGGTCGCCGCCACGGCGCTCCACGAACTCGGTGGCCTTGGCGAGGTACTCCTGCTGGATGTCCAGGGCGCTGACCTCCTTGCCGGAGGCCAACCGGACCTTGCGGCGGCCGGTGATGTCGTGCGACACCTCCCGGATCGCCCGGATCGGGTTCTCCAACGACAGGTCGCGCATCACCACCCCGGCCTCGATCATCCGCAGCACGATGTCGGCGGTGCCGACCTTGAGCAGCGTGGTGACCTCGTTCATGTTGGAGTCACCGACGATCACGTGCAGCCGCCGGTAGCGCTCGGCGTCGGCGTGCGGCTCGTCACGGGTGTTGATGATCGGGCGGCTGCGGGTGGTCGCCGAGGAGACGCCCTCCCAGATGTGCTCGGCCCGCTGCGACAGACAGTAGACCGCGCCGCGTGGGGTCTGCAGGACCTTGCCGGCCCCGCAGATCAGCTGCCTGGTGACCAGGAACGGGATGAGCACGTCGGCGAGCCGGCCGAACTCGCCGTGCCGGGAGACCAGATAGTTCTCGTGGCAGCCGTACGAGTTGCCGGCCGAGTCGGTGTTGTTCTTGAACAGATAGATCTCACCCGCGATGCCCTCGTCGTGCAGCCGCTTCTCCGCGTCGACGAGCAGGCCCTCCAGGATCCGCTCGCCGGCCCGGTCGTGGGCCACCAGGTCGGTAACCGAGTCACATTCCGGGGTGGCGTACTCCGGATGTGACCCGACGTCCAGGTAGAGCCGGGCCCCATTGCGCAGGAAGACGTTGCTCGACCGACCCCAGGACACCACGCGGCGGAAGAGATACCGCGCGACCTCGTCCGGGGACAGCCGCCGCTGCCCGCGATAGGTGCAGGTGACGCCGTACTCGGTCTCGAGGCCGAAGATTCGCCGCTCCATGGTGTGACACTAGCCGCCCGGAGGCCCGGTTCGTCACTGTCGCACCACAGGTCGCACCCCGGGCGTGGTCACATACCGGCTGAGTGCGACATTCCATCCGGACCGATGCTCGCCACGAAACGCCGACAGCTGTCGTACTCGGGTAGCAGCCCTCGCTCGCGGGCCTGCGCCAACGTCGGCGCCGCGTCGTCGCGCGCCGACAGCAGCGGGACGTCGGCCGGCCACTCGATGGCCAACTCCTCGTCCAGCGGGTGCACCGCGTGCTCGCCGGTCGGGTTGTACGTGGCCGAGCAGAGGTAGCTCAGCGTCGCGTCGTCGGTCAACGCGCAGAAGCCGTGCCCCAGCCCCTCGCTCAGGTAGACCGCCCGGCGGTCGGTGTCGTCCAGCCGGACGCCCTCCCAACGGCCGAAGGTCGGCGAGCCCACCCGCAGGTCCACCACCATGTCGAGCACCGCGCCCCGCACGCAGGTGACGTACTTGGCCTGACCGGGCGGGACGTCGGCGAAGTGGATACCGCGCACCACGCCGCGCGCGGAGACCGACAGGTTGGCCTGGGCCAGCCGCAGGGGATGCCCCACCGCCTCGGCGAGCCGGTCGAAGCGGTACCACTCCATGAACATGCCGCGCGGGTCGCCGTGCTGCTGCGGGGTGATCTCCCAGGCGCCCTCGATGCTCAGCTCCCGGATCTTCACCAGGCTCCCCCGCCGCTGGCGCTCCGCTCGGCCAGCAGACCGAGCAGATAGTCGCCGTAGCCGCTCTTGGTCAGCGGCGTGGCCAACGCGCGCAGCTGGGCGTCGTCGATCAGGCCGGCCCGCCAGGCCACCTCCTCGACACAGCCGATCTTCAGGCCCTGCCGCTCCTCGACCACCCGGACGAACTCGGCGGCCTGCATCATCGAGGTGAACGTGCCGGTGTCCAGCCAGGCGGTGCCCCGGTCCAGCACGGTCACCGACAGCTCACCGGTCTCCCGGTACACCTCGTTGACCGCCGTGATCTCCAGCTCGCCGCGGGCGCTCGGGGTGAGCTTGCGGGAGATGTCGACCACACGGTTGTCGTAGAAGTACAGGCCGGGGACCGCGTAGCGGGACTTCGGCAGGGCCGGCTTCTCCTCGATCGACAGCACTCGACCACTGGCGTCGAAGTCGACCACGCCGTACTCCTGCGGGTTCGCCACCTGGTAGGCGAAGACCCGGCCGCCGACCGGGTCGCCCCGGTCGGCGAGCTGCCGGCCCAGGCCGACGCCGTGGAAGATGTTGTCGCCGAGGATCAGCGCCACCGACTCGTCGCCGATGAAGTCGGCCCCGAGGATGAACGCCTGCGCGATGCCCTCCGGGCGCTCCTGGCTGACGTACTCCAGCCGCAGCCCCAACTGGCTGCCGTCGCCGAGCAGCCGACGGAACTGGTCCTGATCCTCCGGTGTGGTGATCACCAGGATCTCCCGGACACCCGACATCATCAGGGTGGACAGGGGGTAGTAGACCATCGGCTTGTCGAAGATCGGCATCAGCTGCTTCGACACCGCACGGGTGATCGGCCAGAGCCGCGATCCGGTGCCGCCGGCAAGTAGGATTCCACGCACCGGGCGAAGGATACCGGCACGGCTACTGTGCGTGCGCCCGGGTCGCATCCCCCGGCCGGCGCGTCGATTGGCGTACACTCTCGGACCCGTGAGGATCCTCGTCACCGGCGGAGCCGGATTCATCGGGTCGGAGTACGTTCGTCTGCTGTTGGGCAAGCCCCTCGGCGGCGCCGAGGGCGTGCCGCCGATCGAGCCGGCAGCGGTGACCGTGCTCGACAAACTGACCTACTCGGGTAACCGGGCCAACCTGGCCCCTGTCCAGAACGATCCGCGGCTGCGGTTCGTGCAGGGCGACATCTGCGACCCGGTCCTGGTCGACCAGGTCGTCGCCGAGCACGACGTGATCGTGCACTTCGCCGCCGAGTCGCACGTCGACCGCTCCATCGCCGGCGCCGCGCCGTTCGTCACCACCAACGTGCTGGGCACCCAGACGCTGCTCGACGCCGCCCTGCGCCACCGCACCGGCCGGTTCGTGCACGTCTCCACCGACGAGGTGTACGGCTCGATCGACTCCGGCTCCTGGACCGAGACCTGGCCCCTGGCCCCCAACTCGCCGTACTCGGCGTCGAAGGCCGGCTCCGACCTGCTCGCCCTGGCGTACCACCGCACCCACGGCATGGACGTGGTGGTCACCCGCTGCTCCAACAACTACGGCCCGTACCAGTACCCCGAGAAACTCATCCCCCTGTTCGTCACCAACCTCCTCGACGGCGCCACCGTGCCCCTCTACGGCGACGGCGGCAACATCCGCGACTGGTTGCACGTGCACGACCACTGCCGCGGCATCGCCCTGGTCCAGCAGAAGGGCCGCGCCGGCGAGGTCTACAACATCGGCGGCGGCACGGAACTGACCAACAAGGAACTCACCGGCCGACTCCTGCAGGCCTGCGACGCCGACTGGGACCGCGTCGTACCCGTCGCCGACCGCAAGGGCCACGACCGCCGCTACTCGCTGGACATCACCAAGATCAGCGAGGAACTCGGGTACGCCCCCAGCATCGACCTCGACCACGGCCTCGCCGAGACCGTCCGCTGGTACCAGGACAACCGCACCTGGTGGGAACCCCTCAAGTCCACCCCGACGGCATGACCCGACTGCTCGTCACCGGTGCCGGCGGGATGCTCGGTCAGGACCTGGTCGCCGTCCTGGCGACCCGGCCCGATCTCAAGGTGACCGCCGCCACCCGAGCCGACCTGGACGTCACCGACCCCACCGCGGTCGACGCCGCGGTGGCCGGGCACGACCTCGTGATCAACGCGGCGGCGTGGACCAACGTCGACAGCGCCGAGGCCGACGAGGCGGCGGCCACCGCCGTCAACGGCGCGGGCCCCGCGAACCTCGCGGCGGCGTGCGCGACCAGCGGAGCACGGCTGATCCAGGTCTCCACCGACTACGTCCTCCCCGGGGACGCGAACACCCCCTACCCCGAGGACGCGGCTCCCGCGCCGACCAACGCCTACGGCCGCGGCAAGCTCGTCGGCGAACAGGCCGTCGCGCGGCAGCTGCCCCACACCGGGTACGTGGTGCGCACCGCCTGGCTGTACGGCGCGCACGGGCCGAACTTCGTGGCCACGATGCTCCGGCTCGCCAGCCAGCGGGAGCACCTCGACGTGGTCGACGACCAGCACGGTCAACCCACCTGGTCGTACGCCCTCGCCGGGCAGTTGGTCGCCCTCGCCGACGCGGCGGTGGCCGGCCGCGCGGCTCCCGGGGTGTACCACGGCACCTGTGCCGGGCAGACCACCTGGTACGGGTTGGCCCGGGCAACGTTCGCGCTGGCAGGGCTGGATCCGGACCGGATCCGACCCACCACCAGCGACCGGTATCTCCGTCCCGCTCCCCGTCCGGCGTACAGTGTGCTAGGGCACCGCCGCTGGGCGGCCGCGGGTCTACCGCCGCTTCCGGATTGGCACACCAGCCTGGTTGACGCGTTCGAATCCCCCGCTCCGCCCGCCCCGTGGAAGGTCGCATGAAGCTCACCCTCGTCACCGGCCTGACCGGCCTGCTACTCCTCGCCACCATCGTCGAGTTGCTCCGCCGCCGTCAGCTGCGCGAGAAGTACGGCATGCTCTGGCTCGCCGTTCTGATCATCGTGATCCCGCTGTCCCTGTTCCCCCGGCTGCTCGACAACGTCGCCGAACTCCTCGGCGTCGCCTCCGGTGTCAGCCTCGTGCTCTTCCTCGGCATCGTCTTCCTGCTGCTGGTGTGCGTCCACCTGAGCTGGGAGGTCAGCGCCCTGGAAGAGGAGACCCGCACCCTGGCCGAAGACTTCGCCCTGCTCCGCGCACAGATCGACGCGGACCGGGCGGCCCGAGACGAACTGGTGTCCAGCGATGGTTAACGGCAAGCGCACCTTGATCATCATCCCGGCCCTCAACGAGTCGGGCTCCATCGCCGACGTGGTCGGCGAGGTCCGCGGCGAGCTGCCCGGCGTCGACGTGCTCGTCGTCGACGACGGCTCCACCGACCGCACCGCGGCCGTCGCCGCCGCCGCTGGCGCCCTGGTCGCCAAACTTCCGTACAACCTCGGTGTCGGCGGAGCCATGCGGCTGGGCTACCGCTACGCCCGCGACCACGACTACGAGGTCGCCGTCCAGATCGACGCCGACGGCCAGCACGACCCCCGGTACGTGCCGAAGCTCGTGGACCTGCTCGAGGACAACGACCTGGTCATCGGTGCCCGGTTCGCCGGCGAGGGCGAATACAACGTCCGCGGCCCCCGCCGCTGGGCGATGGTGATGCTCTCCGCCGTGCTGTCCCGGGTCGCCCGCACCAAGCTCACCGACACCACCTCCGGCTTCCGGGCCGCCAACCGGCGGGTCATCGAGATGTTCGCCGGCTGGTACCCGGCCGAGTACCTCGGCGACACGGTGGAGACCCTGGTGCACACCGCCCGACGCGGCTTCCGCATCCGGCAGGTACCGGTCGCCATGCGCAAGCGGATGGCCGGCACACCCAGCCACTCCCCCGCCCGGGCGATGATCTACCTCGGTCGCGCGTTCGCCGTGCTCACGCTGGCGCTCATCCGCCGGTGATCCGTCGCCTGCTGCGCCTGATCCCGCCCGGCACCATCGCTGTCGGTGCCGGGCTGGGTCTCCTCGGCCTCGCCTCCTACGTCCACCTCGCGGTGGCCGGCCACAACCTCACCGAGGCCGACTACTCCTCGTTGGCGGTGCTCTGGTCGATCGTCTTCACCCTCGGCATCGGCGTGTTCATGCCCGTCGAGCAGGAGGTCGCCCGGGTCGTCGCCGCCCGACACAGCCAGGGGCTGCCCCCCGGGCCGGTGCTGGCCCGTGGCGTCACCGTGGCCGCCGTGGTGCTGGCCGTCCTCGTGCTGGCCGTCACCGCCGGCCGGCAGCCGCTCGCCGACCGACTCTTCGCCGGCGACGACACCATGGTCACCGTGCTGGTCGGCGCGCTCGCCGCCATGGCCGTCGCGTACGCCACCCGCGGTGTCCTCTCCGGCCTGCAACTCTTCCCCTGGTACGGCACCCAGCTCGGCGTCGACGGCGGCCTGCGCATCGTCCTCGTCGCCCTGCTCGGGCTGGCCGGGGTCACCTCGCCCGTCTGGTACGGCCTGGTGTTGGTCGCCGCGCCGCTGGTCAGCGTCCTGTTCACCCTGCCGCCGGTGCTGCGCACGGTCGGCGGCGGCCCGCCGGTGGCCTGGGCCGCCCTGCTGCGCGGCCTCGGCCTGCTCACCGTCTCCAGCCTGCTCTCCCAGGTCGTGGTGAACGTCGGCGTCATCAACGCGGAGCTGCTCGCCCCCTCCGACGACGCCGCCGCCGGCGCGCTGCTCTCCGCCCTGGTGCTGGTGCGCATCCCGCTGTTCGTCTTCGGCTCGATGCAGGCGTCACTGCTGCCGGGCCTGGCAACCACCGCCACCACCGGCGACCGCGCCGGCTTCCACAACCTGCTGCGCCGAGCGCTCGGTATCGTCACCGCGCTCGGCCTCACCGGAGCGCTCGGCGCCGTGCTGGTCGGCCCCTGGCTGGTACGCACCCTGTTCGACGCCCCCGGCGTCCTCGGGCACGGCGACTTCGCCTGGTTGGCCGCCGCCACCCTCGCCTACCTGTGGGCCATGGTCCTCGGTCAGGCGCTCCTCGCGCTCGACCGGCACCGCGCCCAGGCCCTCGCCTGGACCGCCGGCGTCGTCGCCCTCATCGCGGTGACGCTGATCCCGGTGTCGGTGACCCTGCGGGTCGAGCTGGCCTACGCCGTCGGCTCCGTCGTCGTGGCCGCCACCATGGCGGTGCTACTGCGCGGCGGCACCCCACGCACCCCCACCCCCACCCGGCCACAGGACGACGCCGTCGCCCCCGCCGTATCCGGAGGCATCCGATGACCCGCCCGCAGGTGACCGCGGTGATGCTCGCCTACGGCGCCGAGCCGTACCTGGTCGACGCCGCCCGGGCCGTGCTGGCCAGCACCGACGTCGAGATCGAACTGATCGTCGTCGACAACGGTTGCACCGGCGACGGCATCGACATCGTCAAGGGCTTCCCCCAGGTCCGGGTGGTCCGACCCGAGCAGAACACCGGCTACTCCGGCGGCTGCCGGGTCGGCGCCGCAGAGGCCACCGGCGAATGGCTCGCCTTCGTCAACTCCGACGCCGTCGTCGCCCCGGACGCCCTCGCCAAGACCGTCAGCGTGGCCGCCGAACCCGGCGTCGGCGCCGCGATGGCCTCGATCCGGCTCGCCGACACTCCCGAACTCATCAACACCTCGGGCAACCCGCTGCACTTCACCGGGCTGTCCTGGGCCGGCGGCAACGGCGAACCGGCCACCGCCCACGCCCACCGCACCAGCGTCCCCTCGCTCAGCGGCTGCTGCTTCGTGATCAGCCGGCAGCGGTGGCAGGACCTCGACGGCTTCGCCGCCGAATACTTCGCCTACCACGAGGACACCGAACTCAGCCTGCGGCTCTGGCAGCGCGGCCTGCGCCTGGAGTACGTTCCGGACGCCGTCGTGCGGCACCACTACGAGTTCTCCCGCAACGACCTGAAGCTCTACCTGGTCGAACGCAACCGGCTGGTCACGCTGCTCACCGCGTACCAGACCCGGACGCTGGTGGTGCTCGCTCCGATGCTGCTGCTGACCGAGGCCGCCATGCTCGCCGCCGCGCTCGCCGGCGGCTGGACCAGGCAGAAGGCCCGTGGTTGGGGTTGGCTGTGGCGCAACCGCTCCTGGCTCGGAGCCCGCCGCCGTCAGCTCCAGAACGAACGCACCGTGCCCGACGGCGTGATCGCCGAGCTGATGACCGCCCGGGTCGCCCCGTCGAACGTCGACTCGCCCCCCGGGATGGGCGTGTTCAACGCGGTCGCCGCCGGCTACTGGGCGCTGGCCCGGCCACTGCTGCAGCGCCGCTGACGAACCCCTCGGACAGCAGCGCCGGCGACCGCCTCCGCGGTCCCCGGCGCTGCTGCTCCAACGATCAGCGGTCGGCCTGACCGGGCCGATCCTCCAGGTCCGCGGAGCCCGCGGAACTGGTCGGCTTACCAGCATCCCCGGTCGGCACGCTCGGGGTGTCCGGCCGATCGCCCGCCGGCGGCGCCGCCTCTCCGTCCAGCAACGCGGTCAGGGCGGCCCCGGTGATCCGCCGGAACGTCCGCCCGACCCGCTGGCGGTCCAGAACGGCCACCTCGAGTTGGTTCGCGGCGATCGTCCGAGCGGCACCGCCCTCACCGCCGACGCTGCTCAACGCCTGCACCGCTACCTTCACGGCCTCGGCGAGTGACATGTCCCCGCGGTGGTTCGACTTCAGCACACCGGTGATCGCCTCGGCCTGCCCGCCCATCGCCATCCGCCCCGGCTCGTCGTTGACGGAGCCGTCGTACGTCAGCCGGTACAGCTCGTCGTCCTCGGCGGTCGCCCCGACCTCCGCCACGCAGATCTCCACCTCGAACGGCTTGGACTGCTCGGTGAAGATCGCGCCCAGGGTCTGCGCGAACGCGTTGGCCAGCGCGCGGCCGGTCACGTCCCGACGGTCGTAGCTCAGCCCGTTCAGGTCGGCCATCCGCACGCCGGCCCGCCGCAGGTTCTCGAACTCGTTGTACCGGCCGACCGCGGCGAACCCGATCCGGTCGTAGATCTCGCTGACCTTGTGCAGGGCGCTGGAGAGGTTCTCCGCGACGAAGAGCACGCCGCCGGAGTAACTCAGGACCACCGCGCTACGCCCCCGGGCGATGCCCTTGCGGGCCAGCTCGGAACGGTCGCGCATGATCTGTTCGGGCGAGGCGTAGAACTGCATGGCCACGGCGGCGGTTCTCCTTACAACGCTGTGCTGACGTCTGCTGACTGGTGGGGGTGGACGGGGCTCAACCGCCCGGGTTCTCCATCCGGCCGGCGACCACACCCTCGGCGATCGTCGCCGTCTCGGCGTCGGTGAGCCGGTAGGTGCCCTCGGCGGTGGCGGTCATCACCACCGGGTAGATCCGCCGGGTCAGATCCGGCCCGCCGGTCGCGGTGTCGTCGTCGGCGGCGTCGTAGAGCGCCTCGACCGCGAGCCGCGTCGCGTCCTCGACGAGGAGACCGGCCCGGAAGCGCTTCTTCAGCGCGGACTTGGCGAAGAGCGACCCGGAGCCGATGGCGTCGTAGCCGGTCTCCTCGTACGGGCCGCCGGTGACGTCGAAGCTGAAGATCCGACCGGCCTTCGTCGGGTCGGCGGCGGCCAGGTCGAAGCCGGCGAACAGCGGCACCACGGCCAGCCCCTGCATGGCCGCACCCAGGTTGCCCCGGATCATCGAGGCCAGACGGTTGGCCTTGCCGTCCAGCGAGAGCATCGCGCCCTCGATCTTCTCGTAGTGCTCCAGCTCCACCTGGAACAGTCGCATCAGCTCGATCCCGATGCCGGCGGTGCCCGCGATACCGACCAGCGAGTACGCGTCGGCCGGGTGCACCTTCTCGATGTCGCGCTGGGCGATCAGGTTGCCCATGGTGGCCCGTCGGTCGCCGGCCATCACCACGCCGTCGGCGGCAGCGATGGCCACGATGGTGGTCGCGTGCGGTGCCAGGTCGGCGGCCATGCCCGGCGGCAGCGGCCGCCGACCGGGCAGCATCTCGGGCGCCACCCGGCTCAGAAACGTCGTGAAGGAGGACGTCCCCGCGTTGGTGAACACATCTGGTAGACGCCCGGATGGATCAAAGCCCGCTGCCACGTGGTTCCTCTCAGGTACGTGATCGCCCTGGCCAGCCTCATCGGACTGTCACGGAACTGGCCAAGACCACCGTTGCAGTTGAAGCAGAGTATCCCGCGCACCCATCCGGTGCGATGATCGTGGTCCAGGTGTTGCGGATCTTCCCCACCGCAGATCGCACAGACCCCGCCCTGCTCGGCTAGGAGCTCCTGGAACTCCTTCTCCCCGATGCCGTACCGCCGCCGCAGGTGGTACTCGCGGTTTCCCCCGTACAGCCGCTCTTTCGTGTCTCGGGTCTTCGTGTTGTGGCAGGGCTTGCAGTAGGTGGCATAACCGGAAGCCTCCGCCCGGTTCCGAGGAAACGCCTCGAGTAACTTGACTGTGCCGCAGGCCGGACAAAACTTGTGCCCCTCCGGCACGACCCGACCTTCGCGCACGTCACGGTCGAATTTTGCCCGTACCCGACGCGCGTAGCTGGCCTTGGACCGCTCATTGAAGCAGCCCTTGCAGTAACTGCCACGGCCATCCGGCCTCTCCGAACTCACGCAAAACTGATCGAGCGCTTTCCACTCGCTGCAGTCTCGGCAGCGACGAAGCCCGTCGTGATCATCGCTCGCTCTAGGCATGTCTGAATTGCCCCAGTATATTCACTGACCTCCTTTTTGCACGTAACCTCTCACGAATTCTTCTGCGTTTTCTTCGAGGACAGAGTCGATTTCGTCGAGGAGATCGTCGACGTCCTCGGTGATCTCAGCGTGCCGCTCGGCCACCTCGGGATTGGCCTCGGTGGTGACGTCCTCGATTTCCTCGCCCTGGCGGGACTTGCCGGACTGCGACTGGCCGCCGCTGTCATGAGTGGCCATTGCTGCCTCCTCCACGATCGTCTGCGATCAACTTACCTCGCTCGGGCGACGAAAAGCCCGCCGCGCGCCGGCTTACGGCACCCGACGGGCATCCGGACCTCCGCTCAACCCCCGGTCAACGTCTCCAACAGGTCCTTGGCGCTGGCACAACGGTCGAACAGCGCCCCGACGTGCGCCCGGGTGCCCCGCTCCGGCTCCATCATCGGCACCCGCACCAGCGACTCCCGGCCCACGTCGAAGATCACCGAATCCCAGCTCGCGGCGACGACCTCGGAGGCGTACTGGGCCAGGCAGCGGCCGCGGAAGTAGGCCCGGGTGTCCTCCGGCGGCTCGGTCATCGCGAGACGCGTCTCGTCGTCGGTGAGCAGCGTCTTCATCGCCCCCCGGGTCACCAACCGGTGGTAGAGGCCCTTCTCCGGCCGGACGTCGGAGTATTGCAGGTCGACCAGCTGCAGCTTGTGCGAGCCCCAGCCCAGCTTCTCCCGATCCCGGTAGCCCTCCAGCAGCCGTAGCTTGGCCACCCAGTCCAGCTCGTCGGCGCACAGCATCGGATCACGGCCGAGCCGGTCCAGGACGCTCTCCCAACGGTCGAGCACATCGATGGTCTGCTCGTCGGCATCCGTGCCGTACCGGTCGTCGACAAAGGACCGCGCCCGCTCCAGGTATGCCCACTGCAGGTCCAGGGCGGTGAGCCGGCGGCCGTCGCGCAGCCGCATCCGGTGCGACAGACCGGGATCGTGGCTGACCGCCCGCAGCTCGCTGACCGGGTCGGCGATGCCGAGGTCGGCGCCGAGCGCCTTTTCCTCGATCATGGTGAGGATCAGCGCGGTGGTGCCCACCTTGAGGTAGGTGGAGATCTCGGAGAGGTTGGCGTCGCCGATGATGACGTGCAGCCGGCGGTACTTGTCGGCGTCGGCGTGCGGCTCGTCGCGGGTGTTGATGATCGGTCGCTTGAGGGTGGTCTCCAAGCCGACCTCGACCTCGAAGAAGTCGGCGCGCTGGGAGACCTGGAAGCCGCTCTGCCCGCCGTCCTGCCCGATGCCCACGCGGCCGGCGCCGCACACGATCTGCCGGGTGACGAAGAACGGCGTCAGGTACGCCACGATGTCGGCGAACGGAGTCTGCCGACGCATCAGGTAGTTCTCGTGCGCGCCGTAGCTGGCGCCCTTGTTGTCGGTGTTGTTCTTGTAGAGGTGGATCGGCTGGCTGCCGGGGATGGTGGCGGCTCGGCGCGATGCCTCGGCCATCACCCGCTCGCCGGCCTTGTCCCAGCGCACCACGTCCCGAGGTGTGGTGACCTCGGGCGTGGAGTATTCCGGGTGGGCGTGGTCGACGTAGAGGCGCGCCCCGTTGGTGAGTATCACGTTGGCCAGGCCGAGGTCCTCGTCGGCCAACGCCTCGGCCGGGTCGTACGCGGCGCCGGAGTAGGTGAAGCCTCGGGCGTCGCGCAGCGGCGACTCTTCCTCGTAGTCCCAGCGCGCCCGGCCGCCCCGGTTGAGTTCGGGGCGGGCCCCGTAGGCGTTGACCACCTGCGACGAGGTGACCATGGGGTTGGCTCCGGCCTGGCCGGGAACGGAGATGCCGTACTCGATCTCGGTGCCCATGATCCGACGTACCGTCATGCGACCACTCGCTTCGCTCGCCCACGGAGCCGGCGTGCCCGCCGCTTCCACCATCGAGACTAGTCTGCGTGGTGGCCCACCGCGCAGCCCTGACGCGCGGCGCGGCGCGGCTACCGCGGCGTGGCGGGCTTGAGCGGCACCAGCGTCAGACCGTCCCGGAGCGAGGGGTCCGCCTTGAGGGCCCCATCGATGGCCTGCTGGGCCGCCGGGTCGGCGACGACGAGCCGCAGCGGGCGGGGAACACGACGCAGGATCTCCCCCGTCCGGGCGGGCTCGTCGTAGATGCGGAAGTAGATGCCGGGTTCGGTCTGACCGCTCGTGCCCTGCATGGCGGACAGGAAGATCGACTCCCGGTAGCCCTGCAGACCCTGCTTGTCCACCACGAGGGTGACGGTGCCGGGGATCGCCGGGTAGTTCCGGTAGGCGATGGCGGTGACCGACGCGGAGCGGGTGATGGCTCGCACGTCTCGCTTGGCCCAGTCCTTCGCCCAGGTGCCGTTGCTGCCACTGCGGTGGAAGATGCCGCCGGTCCAGCCGATCAGGCCGGTGCCGGCCAAGAGCGCGACGATCACCAGTGCGGCGGTGGCGAGGGAGGGCAGGGCGCCCGTGATCGGGCGTCGTGCTTCGGAGTCGGTGCTCTCCACGGGAACGGGCAGCAGTCGGGCGAGCGCGGCGGTGCCGATGACGAGCACGACGATGACCAGGTGCGCGGTCTTGCCGAAGTAGTACGCGGGCTGGGTGCCGTTGGCGAGGTTCACGGCGGCCATGGCGGCTGAGAAGAGCAGCGCGACGGCCAGCACGACGAGGAAGCGCCGCCAGGTGGACTCGCCGCGGTTGGTCCGGGTGAAGACGGCGGCGAGGACGACTGTGCCGAGGACGAGCATGGCGTTGTAGGTCTCGAAGGGCGGCGTGCCGCCGGGGGCGGCGAGGGCCTCGCTCTGGCCGGCGACGAGCAGGCCGAGCAGCGCGGTCAGCGGGGCCAGGGCGGCGGTGAACACCGCGATGATGGCGACGGTGCCGGGGCGGGTCCGCAGCCGGCGCCGGTCGGCGATCAGCCAGCACAGCACCATGGCGCCGGTCGGGAAGAGGAAGAGGTAGTAGCTGAAGCCGATGCCGATCAGCAGCGCCCCGACCAGGATGAGGTGTTCGCGGAGCCGGTGCAGGGGGCGGGCGACGAGAGCGATCAGGATCACCGCGAGGCTGAGCCCGAACATCTCGCTGGGGTAGCCCGCGACCAGCAGCCGGGGCAGTTCGGTGCCGAGGACCAGCGCGGTCACGGCGACGATGAGGACCAGTCGGCGCAGCGGGTGCAGGGGGCCGGCGACGTGCTGAGCGGCCCAGATCAGCGCGAGCACCAGCAGGCCGAACGTGGCGAGACACCAGAGCACGTAGTGGTCCATGAGGGCCGCCCCGGTGGGCGCGGGGCCGGAGCTGCGCAGGAAGCCGTCGAGCAGCGCGGTGGTCAGGTGCCAGCCCTGGGGGTAGTGGACGAGGCCGGAGAAGATCTGCTCGCGGGCCGTGTCGGGGTCGAGGAAGAGATAACCGCCCAGACGGCCGATCACGTCGAACAGGGCCGGGTGCCGGCCGTTGTCCTCGCCCACCATGGCGAGGTTGAGCCGCTGGCCGAAGCCGCTGGCGCGCAGGTAGGGGGTGGCGAGGTAGCCGGCGGCGAGGGCGGCGGCGGCCAGCGAGGCCAGGTCGGACCAGCCGGGGCGGGGCAGTCGGGGCGCGCGCCGGGACAGCACGGCGGTCAGGGTCAGGACCGTGAAGGCCAGCCCGGCGACCGGTACCGGGTGCAGGCCCCAGGGCCAGACGCTGAAGGCCAGGCCGGCGGCGCAGGTGAGGCCGGCCAGCAGGACCAGGGCGAGCACCACCCGGTCGAGCAGGGTACGCCCGGAGCGCAGCAGGCTGGCCGTGCCGAACAGGACCAGCGGAGGTAGCAGCCAGGCGGCGTGCACGGCGTTCGCGGCGAACGGCAGGAGCCAGCAGGCGAGCAGCACGGCCAGCAGCAGGCCGATCCCGGGGCGCCGGGCGGCCGGCGGTGTGGGCGGCGTCGCCGCCCGGTTCCGACTGTCCGTGCCACCTGGCACTGCTGACTTTTCTACGGTGGCGTCGGCGCGCACGGGGTCCTCGTTCGGTCGGTCGGCGGAGTCGCCGCAGTCTAGCCGGAACGGGCGGGGACCTCGGCCCAGCGGTGTCGCGTCGGGACGGGTGGCGGCCGGACGCAGACGGCGGCGGCACCGGACAGAGCCGGTGCCGCCGCGGTGTGCTCGATCAGAGGTACTGGCCGGTGTTGCTGGCGGTCTCGATGGCCCGGCCGGCCTCGGCGCCCTTGCCGCCGGAGACGAGCGTGCGGATGTAGACGATCCGCTCGCCCTTCTTGCCGGAGATCCGGGCCCAGTCGTCGGGGTTGGTGGTGTTGGGCAGGTCTTCGTTCTCCCGGAACTCGTCGACGCAGGCGTCGAGCAGGTGCTGCAGGCGCAGACCTTTCCGGCCGGAGGTGAGGAACTCCTTGATGGCCATCTTCTTGCTGCGGTCGACGATGTTCTGGATCATCGCGCCGGAGTTGAAGTCCTTGAAGTAGAGGACTTCCTTGTCACCGTTGGCGTAGGTGACCTCGAGGAAGCGGTTCTCCTCGGTCTCCGAGTACATCCGCAGCACCACGGCGTCGATCATCGCCGCGACGGTGGCCTGGGGGTCGGCCCCGTGCTCGGCCAGGTCGTCCGGGTGCAGCGGCAACCCGGCAAGGATGTACTTGGAGAAGATGTCCTTGGCCGCTTCGGCGTCCGGCCGCTCGATCTTGATTTTCACGTCGAGGCGACCGGGCCGCAGGATCGCCGGGTCGATCATGTCTTCCCGGTTGGAGGCGCCGATGACGATGACGTTCTCCAGGCCCTCCACGCCGTCGATCTCGCTGAGCAGCTGCGGGACGATGGTGTTCTCCACGTCCGAGGAGACACCGGAGCCGCGGGTCCGGAAGATCGAGTCCATCTCGTCGAAGAACACGATCACCGGGGTGCCCTCACCGGCCTTCTCCCGGGCTCGCTGGAAGATCAGGCGGATGTGTCGCTCTGTCTCACCGACGTACTTGTTGAGCAGCTCCGGGCCCTTGATGTTGAGGAAGAAGCTGGTGTGCTTCTCCTTGCCCTGCCGCTCGGCGATCTTCTTGGCCAGCGAGTTGGCCACCGCCTTGGCGATCAGCGTCTTGCCGCAGCCGGGAGGGCCGTAGAGCAGGATGCCCTTGGGTGGGCGGAGTTGGTGCTCGCGGAACAGGTCCGCGTGCAGGAACGGCAGCTCCACCGCGTCGCGGATCTGCTCGATCTGCGCCTGGAGGCCACCGATGTCGGTGTAGTCGACGTCGGGCACCTCCTCCAGGACCAGCTCCTCGACCTCGCTCTTCGGGATCCGCTCGTACGCGTATGCCGAGCGGGGCTCGATCATCAGCGAGTCGCCGGCCCGGATCGCCGAACCGATGAGCGTCTCGGCGAGGTGCACGATGCGCTCCTCGTCGGAGTGGGAAACCACCAGCGCCCGGTCACCCGGCCCACCGTTGGGTCCCTCCAGGATCTCCTTGAGCATCACCACCTCGCCGACCCGCTCGAAGCCGAACGCGTCGACGATGTTGAGCGCGTCGTTGAGCAGAACCTCCTGGCCACGCCGTAGCTCGTCGGCGTCCAGCGACGGCGAGACGGCGACCCGCAGCTTGCGGCCGCCGGTGAACACGTCCACCGTCGAGTCGTCGTGCCTGGCCAGGAAGACGCCGTAGCCACTCGGTGGTTGCGCGAGGCGGTCGATTTCTTCCTTGAGCGTCACGATCTGCGTGCGAGCCTCCTTGAGGGTGCTCACCAGCCGGTCGTTGTTCTCGGTCAGCCGCGCCAACTGTGCCTGGGTGGCCGCCAGCCGCTCTTCGAGCTGCCGGACGTGTCGGGGGCTTTCGGTCAACTTACGCCGCACCAGAGCGAGTTCCTCCTGAAGGAACGCGACCTGCGTGGAGAGATCGTGGGCTTCCTTCTCCCACCGTGCGGCGCGCGAGTCCGCGTCGTCGCTGCGTGCTGCCACGTCCCACCTCCCCGGGGGGCTTGAACGTTCTGCCCTAACACTAGCCGCTATGAGGCCGATTCGGTCCCACGCAACACCCTCGTCACCGAACCTTGATCGCCAAGGGTGGCCTGGCGGGCCGGTACCGGCGTTCGGGTACCGTCGAAGCGTGGGACGCGAGAACATGGGGGGTGCTCCGGTGGCCGAGGTCGCGACCGACCAGCTGCAGGTCTGGGTGGACCAGGATCTCTGCACGGGCGATGGACTCTGCGTGCAGTACGCGCCGGAGGTGTTCGAGTTCGACATCGACGGCCTGGCGTACGTCAAGGGCGCCGACGGTGAGCTGCGGATGGCGCCGGGCAGCCGGGTCGACGTTCCCGAGCATCTGCGACTCGAGGTGATCGACTCCGCGAAGGAGTGCCCGGGCGACTGCATCCACGTGGTGCGCGGCGACGGCGTCGAGGTCGCCGGGCCGGACGCCGAGGACTGACCGACCCCCGCCGGGCGCGTCCGCGCGGACGGCGGGGCGGCCCGACGGGGTACGCCGTCAGAGCATCGGGCGGCCGACGACCGAGGCGACCAGCCGCGCGAACTCCTCCAACCGGGCGATCTGCCCGGCACCGCCGTCGTCGAGGGTCTTGCCGAAGCGCAACGCGTCGTGTCGCGGCGCACCGACCATCTCCTCGCTCGGCGGCGCCTCGTCCAGTGAGGTGAGCAGCAGGTACACGTCGATGCTGTCGACCCGGATCTCGCCGCTCTCGGAACGGTTGAGCCGACGCCGGCAGCCGACCTCGGTGACGGTGGAGACCGGCACCACCCGCAGCGACGAGGTCATCGAGCCCGCGGGCCCCTCCCCCGGCGGCACGTCCTCGCCGTGCCAGAGGATCAGTCGGCTGCCGTCACAGACGACGACCTCCTGCCACACGCCGTTGACCTCGTTGACGAAGCGTTCCAGGGTGAAGCCGAGCACCGATGCGCCGCGCAGCACCCCACCGAGCGCCTCCAGGGCGACGTCCGGGTCGCGCAGGTAGGCGCGCGCCGCCGACTCCAGGTCGGTGTAGGGCGACCAGTCCGGAAACACCGCGGGAAGATCACCGCCGCCGTAGCCCGGTCGGCTCATGCCGTCGCCTCTCCCCGCTCCGCGACACCGGCACCCAGCTCGATGGTCACGGCCTGTCCATCTCCCCCGTCGCGTCGGGTTCCACACCTGCCGCCTGTGCGGCGGCCGCCTGCCGGGCCGCCTCGGCCTCGCGCAGCACCTGCCGGCGCTGCACGTACGCCTCGGTGCCCTTGCTGGGCTTTCGCCGCCGGGGCGGCGCGGTGACCCCGGGGGCCAGCTTGCGGGCGGAGACCAGGAAGGCGGTGTGCGCGATCATCCGGTGATCCGGCCGCACGGCAAGGCCCTCGGCATGCCAGTCCCGAACGAGCGACTCCCAGGCCCGCGGCTCGGTCCAGCCGCCGCGCTCGCGCAGCGCCTCCACCAGCTCGGAGAGCTGGGGTGTGGTGGCCACGTAGCCGATGAACACGCCGCCGGGCACCAGCGCCCGCTCGACCATGTCGAGGGTCTCCCAGGGGGTGAGCATGTCCAGGATGATCCGGTCGAAGCCGGTCTCCTGGCACTGCGCGACGTCGCCGACGTGCAGGTGCCAGGCCGGGTGCGGCCCGGAGAAGAACGACTCGACGTTGCGCTTGGCGATCTGGGCGAAGTCGTCGCGCAGCTCGAACGAGTGCAGCTCGCCCTCGGCGCCGACCGCGCGCAGCAGTGAGCAGCTGAGAGCGCCGGAACCGGCGCCGGCCTCGAGCACCTTAGCGCCGGGGAAGATGTCGCCCATCGCGACGATCTGCGCCGAGTCCTTCGGGTAGATCACCTGGGCGCCGCGCGGCATGGAGAGCACGTAGTCCGACAGCAGCGGCCGCAGCGCCAGGAATGCCGTGCCGCCACCGGAGGTGGTCACCACACTGCCGTCGGGCAGCCCGATGAGCGCGTCGTGCGCCAGGATGCCGCGGTGGGTGTGGAACTCCTTACCGGGCTCCAGCGTCACGGTGTGCATCCGCCCCTTCGGGTCGGTCAGCTGCACCCGGTCGCCGGGCCGGAACGGCCCGCGGTGCACGGGTGTCAGCGCCGGGGAGGCGGCGTCGGCCGGGACGGTGGAGGGAGTTGCGGTCACGGTGTCATCTTCCGGTTGGGTTCGAGGAGCTGCGCCAGGTCCGCGATGTGCAGGATGCCGACGACATCTTCGCCTGCGGTCACCACGTACTGTGCGCCCGGGTGGGTCTGCACGGCCTCGACCACCCGCTCCCCGTCCAGACCGACCGGCAGGGCGGGGAGCGTGCCCAGCGCCCGGGCGACGGCGTCCACCGCCAGCCACGGCCGACGCTCGACGGGCACCGCCTCGGCGGCGGCCGGGTCGACCAGCGCCACCGGCCTGCCGCTGGAGTCGGTGACCAGGAGCGCGGCACCGGGCTGCCCGCCCTCGGTGCGCCGCCGCTGGGCCTCGGACAGCGGCGTGCCGGTGGCCACCGGCCAGACCGGCCGGGCCAGCCGGGCCAGGTCGATCAGCGGGAACCGGCGGCTGACCCGGGCGGCCCGGATCGACTGACCGGCGCCGCGCCAGAGCGTGACGGCGACCAGCAGCATCAGCGGCAGCGCCAACGGCGCGAGGTGGTCGGCCAGGGTGAGCAGCAGAACCAGGACGGCGGTGCCGGCGGCGACCACCCGGCCCGCCCAGCCGGCGACCTCGGTGCCGCGGTGCCGGTCGCGGGTGAGCCCCCACACCAGGGCGCGCAGCGCCCGGCCGCCGTCCAGTGGCAGCCCGGGCAGGCTGTTGAACAGCGCGACGATGACGTTGCTCACCGCGAGCTGGAAGGCGAGCTGGTGGGCCACGGTCCCTTCGGGCAGGGCGAGCGTGGCGGCGACCGAGATCGCGCCGAGCACCGCGGAGACCGCCGGGCCGGCCAACGAGACGAGCAGGTCGACGCCGGGTGAGGGGGCGTCGCGGTCCATCTCGGTGTAGCCGCCGAGCAGTTCGAGGGTGATTCCGCGCACACCGATGCCGTACCGCCGGGCGGTCAGGGCGTGACCCAGCTCGTGCAGCAGCACCGAGCCGAGCAGCGACACCACGAAGCCGAAGCCGATCAGATAGCCGCTGACCTGCGGCAGGTCCAGTTGCCGGCGGACGAATTCGGCGTACAGCAGGGCGACCAGCACGGCGAGCACGAGCATGGAGCCGTTGAGGTGCAGCGGCACTCCGAACACGCGGCCCACGTTCAGGCCGGCGCGGCGGTCGGGCCGGCGCGGCGGCGGGGGTGTCTGCTCCATCGGGACGATGCTACGGACCGGCCGGGCGTCGGTTGGTGTCACACCGGTGCCCTAACCTCTGCGGACATGACGGCGGAAACGGTCACCACCACCCAGTCCCTCTCCCCGGCGCAGGTGCCGCCGACGGTGCGGGCCTCGCTGTCCCCGTCCCGGGCGGCGGATTTCAAGACCTGCCCTCTGCTCTACCGGTTCCGCAGCATCGACCGGCTGCCCGAGCGGACCACCGTCGAGCAGGCACGGGGCACCCTGGTGCACGCCGTGCTGGAGCGACTGTTCGACCTGCCCGCGCCGGGTCGCACGCCGGCCGCCGCCGGTGACCTGGTGGCTCCCCAGTGGGACCGGATGGTCACCGAGCAGCCGGAGCTGGCGGGGCTCTTCGAGGATGCCGAGCCGGCGGGTCCGGTCGAGTTCCTCCGCTCCGCCGCCGCACTCCTGGAGGGCTACTTCGCGGTCGAGGACCCGACCCGGTTGGAGCCGGCCGAACGCGAGAGCCTGATCTCTGCGGTGGTCGACGAGGAACTGCTGATCCGGGGCTACCTCGACCGGCTGGACGTGGCCCCCGACGGCGCGCTGCGGGTGGTCGACTACAAGACCGGTGGCGCGCCACGGGAGGCGTTCGAGGCGCGGGCGCTGTTCCAGCTGAAGTTCTACGCGCTGGTGCTGTGGCGCACCCGGGGCGTGGTGCCCAGGGTGCTGCGGCTGCTCTACCTGCGCGACGCCGAGGTGTTGGACTACACGCCCGACGCCGACGAGCTGGTCCGCTTCGAGCGCACGGTGGTGGCGTTGTGGCGGGCCATCGAGCAGGCCACCGTGCGACAGGATTTCCGGCCCCGACCGAGCCGGCTCTGCGACTGGTGCAGCCACCAGGCGCTGTGCCCCACCTTCGGCGGCACTCCGCCGCCGTTTCCGGTGACGGTGGGCGGCGGCGATCCTCTGCGGGACGCCCGGTCCGGTCCGGCGGCCCCGGGCGCCGACGAGTGACCCTCGGGTCGGGCTACACCCGGTCCGTGTTCGGCGCTCGTCCACCGCGCCGCAACGGGCCGGCCGTGGTGCGCGACGCGTGACCCTCGGGCCGGGCTCCGCCGTGGTGCGCGACGCACGGGCCGGCATACGCGAGGATGGCCGGTGCGGCAGCGGCGTCGGCGCGGCGACAGGGGGCACGAGATGAACGACCAGGTGGCCTCGGCGCGGCCGGTCCGGATCCTGCTCGCCGACGACCAGCCGCTGCTGCGTACGGGCTTCCGGATGGTGCTGGGCGCCCAGCGCGACCTGGACGTGGTGGCGGAGGCCGGCGACGGCGTGGAGGCGGTGGACCTGTCCCGCCGACTGCTGCCCGACGTGGTGCTGATGGACATCCGGATGCCCCGGATGGACGGCGTGGCCGCGACCCGGGCGATCGTCGACGCCCGTCTTCCGGTGCGCGTGCTGGTGCTGACCACCTTCGACCTGGACGAGTACGTGGTGGGTGCGCTGCGCGCCGGCGCCAGCGGGTTCCTGGCCAAGGACGTCGCGGCGGAGGATCTGATCGCGGCGATCCGCACCGTGGCCGGCGGGGACGCGGTGGTGGCTCCCCGGATCCTTCGGCGGCTGCTGGACCGCTTCGCCGATTTGCTGCCCGACCCGGCGGCGACTCCGTCGGCGGCCCTCAAGGCGCTCACCGATCGCGAACGCGAGGTGCTGGTGCAGGTGGCACGGGGGCTGTCCAACGCCGAGATCGCGGTGGCGCTGTCGGTCAGTGAGACCACCATCAAGACACACGTCGGGCACGTGCTGACGAAGCTGCGGCTACGCGACCGGGTGCAGGCGGTGGTGCTGGCGTACGAGTCGGGGCTGGTCCGTCCCCGGGCGTAGCCCGTACCCCTCCGACTACCTCACCCGGCGTACCCGAAGATCCCTCCGCAGGGTGACGGCGTGCTTGCCGCGCTCACCTACCGTGACCGCAGACGGCCTGGCGCGGTTGACCCTCTCGTGGGGTCGGCTCCTAGCGTTCAGGCCGGCGGGGTTTCGCCGGTCGGAAAACGGATCGACGGACCGTCGGGTCAGGGGCAACCCTGAGCCGGCATGGGGGTGCACCCGCAGCGCGAAATCCGCACCGGGTCACCCCGTGGACGGACAGGGCGGGCGCGTGCGGCGCCGAGAATGGAACAGTCGCGCCGGACCAGCGGGGGCGGCGCGTATTGGCAGAGACGGAAGAGGTAGATGACGTGACCGCGACGGTAGGCCAGCAGGCGCAGGCCGCGGCCCGGGCGAGCGACGTGTGGAAGGTGTACGGCAGCGGTGAGGCGCAGGTCATCGCACTGCGGGGGGTCACCGCGGAGTTCGAACGCGGTCGGTTCACCGCGATCATGGGCCCGTCGGGTTCCGGCAAGTCGACGCTGATGCACTGCCTGGCCGGCTTGGACTCGGTGACGCGGGGAACGGTGGCGATCGGTGAGACCACGGTCACCGGGCTCGGCGACGCCGGTCTGACGAAGCTGCGCCGCGACAAGGTCGGCTTCATCTTCCAGCAGTTCAACCTGCTGCCCACGCTCACCGCCAAGGAGAACATCCTGCTGCCGCTGTCGATCGCCGGGCGCAAGCCGGACCCGGCCTGGTACGACACGGTGATCGACACGGTGGGCCTGCGCGACCGGCTGGACCACCGGCCCGCGCAGCTCTCCGGCGGGCAGCAGCAGCGGGTGGCCTGCGCACGGGCGCTGGTCTCCCGCCCTGAGGTGATCTTCGCCGACGAACCGACGGGCAACCTTGACTCCCGCTCCGGCGCGGAGGTGCTCAACTTCCTGCGCAACTCGGTCCGCGAGCACGGCCAGACGATCGTGATGGTCACCCACGACCCGACCGCCGCCGCGTACGCCGACCGGGTGGTCTTCCTGGCCGACGGCGAGATCGTCTCGGAGTTGATCGAGCCGACCGCCGAGACGGTGCTGGACACCATGAAGAAGCTGGACACGCCGACCGAGGTGGGCAAGCCGTGAGCGCGAGGAATGAGCGCAGCGAGTCCCGCAGTCGCGAACAAAGGATGCACTGATGTTCCGGGCGACGATGAAAAGCTTGCTGGCCCGCAAGGTCCGGCTGATCCTGTCCGGGCTGGCGGTGGTGCTCGGGGTGATGTTCGTCTCCGGCGCCTTCGTGCTGACCGACACGCTGGGCCGCTCGTTCGACTCGGTCTTCGCCGACGGTTTTTCCGAGATCGACGTGAACGTCGCGGCGAAGCCGAAGGTGGAGCTCGGCGAGTTCGAGGGCGAGCAGACCGCCGCACCGGTGCCCGCCGCCGTGGTGGACCGGGTGAAGCAGGTGCCGGGGGTGGCCTCGGCGACCGGCATCGTCAACGTCGACGGCGCGCGTGTGATCGGCAGCAACGGCAAGGTGGTCACCTCGTTCGGTCCGCCCCAGTTGGGCGAGAACTGGACCGGCGAGAGCGAGCTGATGCAGCTGCGGGAGGGACGCGGGCCGCAGGCTGACGACGAGATCGTGATCAACAAGTCGTTGGCCACGGCGGCGAAGCTGCGGGTCGGCCAGAAGGTCGGGGTGCTCACCGCGTTCGAGTCGAAGAAGCGTGACTTCACGCTGGTCGGGATCCTCGGCTACAGCGGTGACCGGGACTCGATCGGCGGGGTGAACGAGACCTTCTTCACCACACCGGTCGCGCAGCAGCTGATGCTCGGTGCCCCGGGCGCGTACAGCAGCATCACCGTACGCACCACCGACGGGGTGTCGGACGAGAAGCTGCGCGACGACGTGGCCCGCACCCTGGGCGCGGACTACGAGGTGAAGACCGGCAAGCAGGTGGCCGCGGACGCCTCGGCCGGCCTGAAGGAGGGCCTGTCCTTCTTCAACAAGATCCTGCTCGGCTTCGCCGCGGTGGCGCTGCTGGTGGGCACCTTCCTGATCCTCAACACCTTCTCGATCATCGTGGCGCAGCGCACCCGGGAGCTGGCGCTGATGCGCGCCATCGGGGCCAGCGGCCGGCAGATCATCGGCTCGGTGGTGCTGGAGGCCATCGCGGTGGGTCTGATCGCCTCGGTGCTCGGCCTGGCCGCCGGCATCGGGGTGGGCGCACTGCTGGCGTACCTGTTCGGCAAGCTGGCCGGCGGTCTCACCCTGGCCGGGATCGGTGTGCCGGCGGCGGCGGTGATCGGCTCGTTCGCCGTCGGTCTGGTGATCACCGTGGTGGCGGCGCTGCTGCCGGCGCTGCGGGCGTCACGGATCCCGCCGATCGCGGCAATGCAGGACGTGGCCACCCCCGACCGGCCGTTGACCAAGGTCACCGTCGCCGGGTCGGTGGTCACCGGCATCGGTGCCGTGCTGCTCTTCCTCGGGCTCAGCGGCAACGCCAGCGGTCACACGCTGCCCACCATTCTGAGCGGGGTGCTGTTCGCCTTCATCGGTGTGGCGCTGCTGACGCCGCTGATCAGCCGGCCGGTGGTGAGCCTGCTCGGCACGATCTTCTCCTGGTCGGTGCCGGGCAAGCTGGGCCGGCTCAACTCCGGGCGCAACCCGCGCCGCACGGCGATCACCGCCGCCGCGCTGATGGTCGGCATCGCGCTGGTCACCGGTGTCACGGTGATCCTCGACTCGGCCAAGGGCAGCATCGGCAAACTCGCCCAGGACACCATCAAGGCCGAGCTGGTGATCTCCGGGGCGCAGAACGGTCCACGCCCGCCGAGCTTCGACCCCGGGGTGTTGGACCGGGCCAAGACGCTGCCCGGCGTGCAGATGGTCGACGGCGAGTACGGCGACATGGCGAAGATCGACGGGGAGAGCACCTGGGTCGGGGCGAGCAGCGACATCACGTCGCTGCGGCAGATCTTCGGCGGGAAGCCCACGGCCGGGACCATCGACAGGCTCGGGCCGGCCGAGATGCTGTCCAGCTCGGACACCGCCACCTCGCGTGGCTGGTCGGTGGGCTCGACGGTGAAGGTGCAGCTGACCCGGGGCGAGGCGCGGACGTACACGGTCAGCGGCATCTACAAGTCCACCCAGCTGACCAACCCGGTGGTGCTGCCGGCGGCGGCGGCGAAGGACTTCGCCGTGCCGCAGCCCATCCAGGGCTACATCCAGCTGGCACCGGGCACCCGTGTCGCCGACGTACAGCCGCAGGTGGAGACGCTCCTCGCGGACAGCCCCGAGGTGTCGGTGGCCGATCGGGCCGCGTTCATCAAGCAGCAGACCGGTCAGCTGGACGGGCTGCTCACGATGATCCAGATCCTGTTGGCGCTGGCCATCGTGATCGCCGTCCTCGGCATCATCAACACCCTGGCGCTGTCGGTGCTGGAGCGGACCCGGGAGCTGGGTCTGCTGCGGGCGATCGGCCTGCGTCGCTCGCAGACCATGGGCATGATCACCGTCGAGGCGGTGGTGATCTCGGTGTTCGGCGCGCTGCTCGGCGTGGTCGTCGGCAGCGGCCTCGGCGCCGCGGTCGTCCAGGCGCTCAAGGACGAGGGGATCACCGACCTGATCCTGCCCTGGGGGCAGATGGGCGTCTTCCTCGGTCTCGCCGCGCTCATCGGGGTGGTGGCCGCGGTGCTACCGGCGGTCCGGGCGGCACGGATCAACGTCCTGGGCGCGATCGCCCACGACTGAGCGGCATCTCAGGGACCTCCGGCGCCGCTCGCGGCGCCGGAGGTCCCGTGCTGTCGGCCGCACACCGTCGAGCGGCCGCTCGGTCAGCCGGATGCGCCGGCCCGGTCGACCAGCAGTGCGGCGAGCAGTTCCAGGTCCGCGCCGGTCAGGCTCGCCAACTGATGGACACCGGCCATCGTCGGCAGCGGCGCCTCCGCCGGTACGGCCAGCACTGCCGCGCCCGCGGCCAGCGCGCTGGCCACCCCGGTCGGTGAATCCTCGATCGCCACGCAGCGGCCGATCGGCACGCCCAGCAGCCGCGCAGCGGTGAGGTAGGGCTCCGGGTGTGGCTTGGCGGCGACCACCTCGTCGCCGCAGACCACCGCGTCGAAGCTGTCCCGGCCCAGGGTGTCCAGGGCGATCTCCACCAGCGGCCGGCCGCTGGAGGTGACCAGCGCGGTGGGAATGTCCGCGGCGCGCACCGCCCGCAGCAGGGCCAGCGCCCCCGGACGCCACCGCAGCCCACTGCGGAACAGCTCCAGGATCCGGGCGTTGATCCACGCCGCGCTGACCTCCGGATCGCGTTCAGGCTGCCCCAGGTCGTCGTGCAGGATCCGCATCGACTCGGCCATGCTGGTGCCGATGATCGACCGGCGGGCGGCCAGGGAGATCTCGCCGCCGTACTCGCGCGCGAGTTCCTGCAGCGCGACGTCCCACAGCTTCTCGCTGTCGACGAGCGTGCCGTCCATGTCGAAGAGCACGGCGGCGGGGTGTTGGCTGCTCAGCGGATCCTCCAGAGTCGTGGCCGACACCGGCGATTTTGCCAGGGCTGGCGGCCGCCGGTGCCCGCGGCGGGCACAGGGGTGATCCGGGCAACCCGGTCAGCCCAGGTCGCAGGCGCTCAGGGAACGCTCGTAACCACGGAAGAACGACTGGGTGCGCTGCTCGGCCGTGCCGTGCGAGCCCTCGGCGAACCACGGCTGGTCCGGGTCGTCGCCGACCGCCGCCAGCCCGTCGCGGAACTCGTCCAGATCACCGTCGGCCAGGGTCAGGGCGTCCGCGCGTACCGAGTCGCCGAGGTACGCCCCGGCCATGCAGTCGGCCTGCAACTCCTGCTGGATGGTGAAACTGTTGTTGATGCCGAGCCGCGCCTGGATGCCGTGGGCGTACTCGTGGCCGAGCAGGTAGAACACGAACGCGTCGCCGATCTGGCGGAACGCCGCCACTGACCAGGTGACGTCGTAGGCGATGAAGTCGCCCCGCGAGCAGTAGACGGCGTTGTTGCGCGGCAACGCCTCGCCGCCGCAGGACACCTCACCCGCCCGCTGGTACGGCGTGATCCGCTTGATCGGCTGAAAGCGCTGCCCGGAGGCCTTGAACTGCGCCGCCCAGTACCGCTCGGCGATGACCTGCGCGTCGGCGACGTCCTGCTGGAACTCGGCGACGCTGGTGGTGCTGTCGGTCCGGGTGGCGCTCGGCCCCGGGGAAGCGGTCTGCCGGCTCGGCTCCGGGCGCTCGCCCTCCGGCTCGGCCAGCCCACCGCCGGCGCAGGCGGCCGACACCAGCGCGGCGATCAGCAGGCCCGCCAACGGGCCGCGGGCGTCGCGTCCTGACCGAGCCCCCACTGTGTCCTCCCCTGGTGCCGGTGCTGCACTGCGCAATACCCCGACGGTACGACCGCCACGCCCCCGTACCGATGTCACGCGCGCCGGTGCTTGGCGGTTCACGGTGCGCTGATCGTCAGCCGCTGCTGTCGCGCCCGCGCTCCCACACCGCGCCCTGATCGCCGTGCCGCTCGGCTTCGTACCTGTGCTGCCTGGCCCGGGCGTCCCGGCCGGCCGCGTCATCGTCGCCGGAGCTCGACCGCCCCCGATCACGCCAGGCGACCACCCCGAACGCCACACCGGCCACCACGGCGAAGACCCCCACCACGACCCACAAGGTAGTCATCCCGCCACGCTAACCCGGCCCGCCAACCCCGCCCGGGCGCCCCCAGCCCGGGCGCCCCCAGCCCGTCGATCATGAAGTTATTGCCGACCTGCGAGGCGTGTCGTGACAATAACTGCATGATCACCGGGGCGCTGAGGGCATAACAGGGGGTGGGTCAGGGGCTTGCGGCCAGGAAGACGAAGGCGGCCAGCAGCACCAGGTGTACGCCGCCCTGCAACACGTTGGCCCGGCCGGGCACCACGGTCAGCACCGCGGTCACCGCGGTGAGCGCGAGGAGCGCGAGCTGGGTGCCGCCGAGGCCGAGCAGCAGGGGGCCGTCCAGCCAGATCGAGGCGATCGCGATCGCCGGGATGGTCAGGCCGATGCTGGCCATCGCCGAACCGAGAGCGAGGTTCAGGCTGATCTGCACCCGGTCGCGGCGGGCGGCGCGGGCTGCCGCGAGGGTCTCCGGCAGCAGCACCAGCAGGGCGATGATGACGCCGACGAACGCGTGCGGCAGGTTCGCCGCCGCCACCCCGGCCTCGATGGTCGGTGAGACGGTCTTGGCATCGCCGACCACCGCGACCAGCGCCACCAGCAGCAGCCCCAGGCTGACCAGCGCCGCGCGGGTGGACGGTGGTTTGGCGTGCTCCTCCGCGTCGATCACCCGGCCCGCACTGTCGACCGGCAGGAAGTAGTCGCGGTGCCGTCCGGTCTGCACCAGGACGAAAAGCCCGTACAGCGCCAGCGACGCGACGGCGGCGAAGGCGAGCTGGGCGGGGCTGAACTGCGGGCCGGGCCGGGCGCTGGTGAAGGTCGGAATGACCAGGCTCAGGGTGGCCAGGGTGAGCACGGTGGCCAGCGCCCCGCCGGTGCCCTCGGGGTTGAACACCGCCACCCTGCGGCGCAGCGCCCCGAGCAGCAGGGACAGGCCGAGGATCCCGTTGCAGGTGATCATGACGGCGGCGAAGACGGTGTCCCGGGCGAGCGACTGGGTCTTCTCCGGCCCGCTGATCATGAGGGTGACGATCAGGGCGACCTCGATCACGGTGACCGCGACGGCGAGCACGAGAGAGCCGTACGGCTCTCCCACCCGGTGGGCGACGACCTCGGCGTGGTGCACCGCCGCGAGCACCGCGCCGCCGAGCAGCACGGCCACCACCACGATCACGGCCCCGGGCAACTGCCGCCCCCAGGTGGCGACCAGCACCAACACCGCGAGCACGGGTACGGCGACGGTCCAGTCGGTCAGGCGGGAACGAAGCAGGGCGGTCATGGGTCAAGAGTGCCAGGCCAGGTGATCATGTGCCCACCATCGACGCAGCCACCTGCCCGTGGCGAAAAGCCGTAACTCATAAGTTACGCTTTCGCGGTGGACGAGATCGCCACCGCGATCGCGGATCCGGTACGACGGCGCATCCTGGCCATGCTGCGCGACGAACCGCTGGCCGCGGGCGACATCGCCCAGCGGTTCGCGATCAGCCGACCCGCGGTCAGCCGTCACCTGCGGGTGCTGCGCGAGAGCGGGCTCGTCCGCGACGAGCTGGTCGGCCGCAGCAGGATCTACCGCCTCGATCCCGGCCCGCTCGTCGAACTGGTCGAGTGGCTCACCGCGCTCGTCACCGCCGACCAGTGGGAGCGGCACCTCGACGCGTTGGAGACCGAGGTCCATCGAACCCGCCGGGAACGCCGCAGCCGCGGCCCGGCGGAGCACCGAAGGGAGCACACCGCATGACCCGTACACCCGCCGGACGACTGTTCCGCACCGCCGCCGGCCACGATCTCGTCCTCACCCGCACGTTCCGCGCACCGGCGGCGGACGTGTGGGCCAGCCTGACCGAGTCGGAGCGTACCGCCCGCTGGTTCGGCCCCTGGGAGGGCGACGCCGCACCCGGCCGGACCATCCGGGTCCAGATGGCGTACGAGGAGCAGCAGCCCTGGTTCGAGGTCCACATCGACGCGTGCGAGCCGCAGCGGCACCTCGCCGTATCGGTGGGCGACAGCGACGGGCAGTGGCTGCTGGAGATGACGCTGTCCGAGACCGACGGCAGCACCGAGCTACGGTTCGTCCAGCACCTGACCAGCCTGGAGGGCATCGCCGAGGTGGGCGCCGGCTGGGAGTACTACCTGGACATGCTCGTCGCCTCCCGGGACGGCTCACCCCGGCCCGAGTTCGACGAGTACCACCCGGCGATGCAGCCCTACTACCAGGCCCAGGCCGCCCGGCACGCCTAGCTCTGCGCGGACAGCGCCGCGAACTCGGCCGTCAACGCCGGCAGCGGGAAGTGCGCGTTCAGGCCGCTGGGGTTGGGCAGTACCCAGACCCGCGCCGGGCCCAGCCGAGCCGGCTGCGGGCCCAACCCGGCCCGGGGCCGCACAAAGGCGATCCGGTACGCGGTCACGCCGAGGATGGCCACCCAGCGCGGCCGGTAGCGCTCGGTCTTGGCCGCCAACCGCGTCACGCCGGCCACCAGCTCCGCGCGCGTCAGTTCGTCGGCGCGGGCGGTGGCCCGGTTGCTCAGGCTGGTGAGGCCCACGCCCTGGCGCAGCATCTCGTCGCGCTCCCACGGGTGCAGTTGGCGATCGGTGAAGCCGGAACGGTGCAGCGCCGGCCAGAAGCGGCTGCCGCGCCGCGCGAAGGGAAGCCCGACCGCTGCGGAGTACAGGCCCGGGTTGAAGCCGCAGAACAGCACCCGCAGATCAGGACCGATCACGTCCACCAGCCCCCGGCCGGCCGCCGCGGCCACCTCCTGTCGCGTCGGCCGCGGGAACGGCCCGGACCCGCCCGCCTCCATTCCCCGATCCTGCCGTACGGTCCACCGACTGGTCACCGCTTCCGACACACGGCGACGGCCCTGGGCGAGCGCGGTCGATCACCACTTGACACCCTCAACGGATGCCGCCAACCGACGACCTCGCCGTCAGCCGCCAGGCCCGGATGCGCTGGGACACCCCGCTGTCCGAGGAGCACGCGACCCTGCTCCTGCAGCGACTCGACGTCCGCCCCGGCTCGCGCGTCCTCGACCTCGGCTGCGGCTGGGGCGAGCTGCTGCTCAGGGCGGTCGCCGCCGGCGGTGTGGCTGGCCCGGTCGCGACGCGGGGCGTCGGCGTCGACACCGACGACGCGGCGCTCGCCCGGGGACGGCGACTGGCCACCGGCCGGTCGCTGAACCGGCACGTCGCCTTCGTGATGGGGGAAGCGGCGAGCTGGCAGGAGCCGGCCGACCGGGTTCTGTGCATCGGTGCCGCGCACGCCTTCGGTGGTACCGGAAGCGCCCTCGGCGCGCTGGCCACCGTGGTTCGGCGCGGGGGCCGGCTGCTGTTCGGAGCGACCTACTGGGAACGTCCGCCTCCCATGGAGGTCGAGGAGATCTTCGGCGCGGGAACGACCGACCTTCCGGGCCTCGTCGAGGCTGCCCGCGAGCACGGTTGGCGGGTCCTGCACCTGAGCACCGCCGGGCAACGGGAGTGGGACGACTTCGAGTCCACCTGGCTCGCGGGCGGGCAGGAGTGGCTGCTGAGGTATCCGGAGGATCCCCGCGCGGCGGAGGTCCGCGCAGAGCTCGACGACCGGCTGCGCCAGTACGTTGGCGGCTACCGCGGCATCCTCGGCCTCGCGTACCTCGTCCTCGGTCGCTGAAACCCGCCGTCGACACCGGGGGCCGGGCTGCGCACCTCCACGTTCGACGCCGTCATCGCCCGAAGTGACAGGCCCTCGAGTCCGACCGGTCGGTCGATCGTTCTCGGGCTTGACGGATCTCCGACATCGGCGGTTAACTTCCTCAGCGATCCAAATCGATGGGTGTTCGATCGTCCACACTGGTCGATCGGCGCCCCCGACCGCACCCACCACCCGCATCACCTCAGCCGAGCATCGGCGGCCCGGCTCCCGTACCACCGCCACCGCGGCCCTCGGCGAGCCCGCACGTCAGTGACGTGCCCGCTCGGGCCGACGCTCAGCAGAGGAGCAGAGCATGCGTTCCCGTGCATTGGCACTCATCACCGGCCTGGCCGTGGTGCTGGCCACCCTGGTGGCCCTGCCGGCCCCGGCCTCGGCGGCACCGCTGACCAAGGTCCTGGTGTTCAGCAAGACCGCCGGTTTCCGCCACTCGTCCATTCCCAACGGCATCGCCGCCATCCGGCAACTCGGCACCGCCAACGGATTCAGCGTCACCGCCACCGAGGACGCCGCGCAGTTCACCGCCGCCAACCTGGCCCAGTACCAGGCGGTGGTCTTCCTGTCGACGACCGGTGACGTCCTCAACGCCACCCAGCAGACGGCCTTCGAGTCCTACATCGCCGCCGGCGGCGGCTACGTCGGCGTCCACGCCGCCGCCGACACCGAGTACGACTGGCCGTGGTACGGCGGGCTGGTCGGCGCGTGGTTCAGTTCGCACCCGGCGATCCAGACCGCCACCATCCGGGTCGAGGACCGGTCGAACCCCTCGACCTCGCACCTGGGCGACACCTGGGTCCGTGCCGACGAGTGGTACAACTACCGCACCAACCCCCGGCCGAACGTGCGGGTCCTGGCCAGCCTCGACGAGTCGTCCTACAGCGGCGGCAGCATGGGCGACCACCCGATCACGTGGTGCCGGGCCTACGGCGGCGGGCGGGCCTGGTACACGGGGCTCGGGCACACCGAGGAGTCGTACACCGACCCGAACTTCACCCGGATGCTGCTCGGCGGCCTCCGGGTCGCCGCCGGCGCCGTGGCTGCCGACTGCACGCCGCGTACGACGCCGCCGCCCAGCGGCTCCAGCCTGCGTGCCCGGGCCAACAACCAGTACGTCAGCGCGCCCAACGCCACCACCTCGCTGATCGCCAACCGGAGCGCCGTCGGCACCACCGAGCTGTTCGACCTGGTCGACCTGGGCGGCGGCAACGTGGCGCTGCGCTCCAGGGCCAACAGCCAGTACGTGGCGGCCGAGAACGCCGGCGCCGCCCCGCTGATCGCCAATCGGGCCGCCGCCGGCGCCTGGGAGACCTTCCAACTGGTCCGTAACTCCGACGGCACGGTCAGCCTCCGGGCCGTGGTGAACAACCGGTACGTCGTCGCGGAGAACGCCGGCGCCGCCGCGCTGATCGCCAACCGTGCCGCCATCGGGCAGTGGGAGAAGTTCGACCTCGTCACCGGCTGATTCCACCCGGTCCACCTGACACCACCCCTCCGGTCGTGGTGCGCCCCCACGCGCCCGGCCCCCGGTCGTCGAGAAGGGACGATCATGTCTGCACACCCCCGGCGCTGGCCCCGGGCACTCCTCGCGGCACTCACCACCGCCGCGAGCGTGACCCTGGCCCTGGCCACCCCGTCGGCCGCCCAGGCGGCCGTCATTCCCGCCGCCGACTACCAACAGGTCGCTCTGGCCTCCGGCGGCGCCGAGCTCGGCGAGGCCATGTCCCTGGCCGTCCTGCCCAACCGCTCGGTGATCCACACGGCCCGCAACGGCACCGTGCGGGTCACCGACGTGGCCGGCAACACCAAGGTCGCCGGCACCCTGGCCGTCTACACCCACGACGAGGAGGGTCTGCAGGGCGTCGCCGTCGACCCCAACTTCGCCAGCAACCGGTACGTCTACCTCTACTACTCGCCCACGCTGAACACCCCCGCCGGGGACGCGCCGGCCAACGGGACCGCGGCGGACTTCGACCGGTGGAAGGGACACCTCCGGCTGTCCCGGTTCACCCTCAACGCCGACGACACGCTCAACCTCGGCAGCGAGCGGATCATGCTCCAGGTCGACAACGACCGGGGCCAGTGCTGCCACGTGGGCGGCGACATCGACTTCGACGCGGCCGGCAACCTGTACCTGACCACCGGCGACGACACCAACCCGTTCGAGTCCAACTCGTTCACGCCCATCGACGAGCGGACCGACCGCAACCCGCAGTTCGACGCCCAGCGGTCCTCGGGCAACACCAACGACCTGCGGGGCAAGGTGCTGCGGATCAGGCCGCAGGCGGACGGCTCGTACACGATCCCGTCGGGCAACCTGTTCGCGCCTGGCACGGCCAGGACCCGCCCGGAGATCTACGCGATGGGTTTCCGCAACCCGTTCCGGATGAGCGTCGACAAGCCGACCGGCATCGTCTACCTCGGTGACTACGGCCCGGATGCCGGAGGCGCCGACCCGAACCGTGGCCCCGGCGGTCAGGTGGAGTTCGACCGCATCACCTCCCCCGGCAACTACGGCTGGCCGTACTGCACCGGCACCAACACGGCGGCCGAGACGTACAACGAGTACACCTTCCCGTCCGGGCCGTCGCAGGCCCGCTACGACTGCGCGGGCGGGCCGACCAACAACTCGTTCCGCAACACCGGGCTCAGCACGTTGCCCGCGGCCAAGCCGAGCTGGATCAAGTACGGCGACGCGGGGTCACCGCCGGAGTTCGGCGGCGGCTCCGAGTCGCCGATGGGCGGGCCGGTGTACCGGTACAACGCCTCGCTCAACTCCAGCGTCAAGTTCCCGGCGTCGCTGGACGGCCAGTTCTTCGCCGGTGAGTACGGTCGCCGCTGGATCAAGGCGATCGGGGTGAACGCCGACGGCTCGCGCGGAGAGATCTCCGCCTTCCCGTGGACCGGCACCCAGGTGATGGACATGGCCTTCGGGCCGGACGGCGCGCTCTACGTCCTCGACTACGGCACCGGCGCGAACAACCAGGCGCTCTACCGGATCGAGTACATCGGCGGCGGCAACCGCAGCCCGGTGGCGGTCGCCGCGGCGAACCCCACCTCGGGAACGAACCCGCTGACCGTGGCCTTCTCCTCGGCCGGTAGCTCGGACCCGGAGGGCGGGGCGCTGAGCTACCTGTGGACCTTCGGCGACGGGACGACGTCGACGGCGGCGAACCCCACCAAGACGTACACCACGAACGGCACGTACACCCCCACGCTGAAGGTCACCGACCCCACCGGCCTCTCCGGAACCGCAAGCCTGGTGATCACCGTGGGCAACACCGCTCCGACGGTGTCGCTCACCCTGCCCGCCAACGGGCAGCTCTTCACCTTCGGTGACACGGTGCCGTTCCAGGTCAGCGTGAGCGACCCGCAGGACGGCACGATCGACTGTGCTCGGGTGAGCGTCACGTACGCCCTGGGCCACGACAGCCACGCCCACCAGATCACCTCGAAGACCGGTTGCAGCGGCACCATCACCGTTCCGGTCGACGGTGAGCACGACGCGGCGGCCAACATCTACGGGGTCTTCGACGCCGCCTACACCGACAACGGCGGCCTCACCACGCACAGCATCAGGACGCTGCAACCGAAGCACCGCCAGGGCGAGCACTTCGGCGCCCAGTCCGGTGTCCAGATCGCCGACCACGCCAGCGCCGAGGGTGGCCGGACCGCCGGGTTCATCGAGAACAACGACTGGATCTCGTACCAGCCGTACCTCCTGGCCAACGCCACCCGGTTCACGGCACGGGTCTCCTCGGCCGGCGCCGGCGGCACCATCGAGGTGCGGGCCGGCTCGGCCACCGGCACCCTGCTGGGCACCGTCGCGGTGCCGGTGACCGGCAGTTGGGAGACCTTCACCACCGTCTCCGGCGCCGTCACCAACGCACCCGCGGCGACCACCACGCTCTACCTGGTGTTCAAGGGCGGGGCCGGAAACCTGTTCGACGTCGACTCCTTCACCTTCACCACCGGCTCCGGTGGCGCCGGGGCGATCAGCCTGCGGGCGCAGATCAACAGCCAGTACGTGTCCGCCGTCGGCACCAGCCCGCTGATCGCCAACCGGCCCACGGTCGGGCTGTCGGAGCAGTTCGACCGCGTCGACGCCGGCAACGGCACCATCGCCCTACGGTCGCGCGCCAACGGCCTGTACGTCTGCGCGGAGAACGCGGGTAAGGAGCCGCTGATCGCGAACCGTGCGGCGATCGGGCCGTGGGAGACCTTCCAGCTCATCTCCAATACCGACGGAACGGTCAGCCTGCGTGCCCTGGTCAACAACCAGATCGTGGCAGCCGAGAACGCCGGGGCGGCTGCGCTGATCGCCAACCGGACGGCGATCGGGCCCTGGGAGAAGTTCGACCTGACCGGCTGAGCGCACGGCGGGCCCGGCCTGGTCACACACCGGGCCGGGCCTGCCGGCGTACGGCGGCGGTCACGAACCCGACGGACCTCGGTCCTCGAACGCGTACGTGGTGGTCAGTGCCTCGGTCAGGTCGGGGACCAGGGCATTCGTGCCGTCGACCACCTGAACGTAGCGCCTGCCCTGAAAGATCGAATAGCTGCCGTCGGCGACCTGCTCGACTCGGAACAGCTGCGCCTGCGCGGTCGGGTCGCACCCGCGGGCCCGGACACTGCCCGGTGCGGCGTCGTGCACGACGGTCATGCAGACCTCGCCGGCGCCGCCCGGTGCGGCCGACACGATCCGGACGGTGTCCCCGGCGGGGCGCAGGACCCACAGTGCCCGGTCGTCGACACCCGGCTCGGTGGAGGCCCGCACCCGGTCGTCGTTCCGCCCGACCGCCAACGCGGCCCCGGCCAGGCCGGGCACGACGATGCGCACCTGCCGCCGGCCGCCGAGGATGTCCTGCGGCCCCGCCGGGGTGGTCGCGGACGGCAGGTCCGACGGCGGGGCAACCCCGGCCGTGCCGATCGAAGGGGTCGGTGTTCCCACCTCGGCGCGGGCCTGCAGCAGGGCAGCGCCGGCGGTGACGGCCACCACGGTCAGCCCCACACCCGTGACGGCCGCCCGACGCCGTCGCCGCCGGTCGCTGCGCTGGCGCAACGTCTGCGCCGGGGGCAGCGTCGCGACCCGGCGGACCTCGTCGACGATCGCCGTGAGGTCGTCGTGCGGATCAGCCATGGGATGCCCCCTCCTGGTGCGCGTCGCTCAACAGCGCGGCCATCGCTCTGCGGCCGCGGGCGAGGTACGTCTTGACGGTCCCGACGGGTGCCTGCATCTCGGCTGCCACCTCGGCGACGCTGAGATCGTTGAGGTGGTGCAGCACCACGGCCCGGCGTTCGTTCGCGCTCAACCGTTGCAGCGCCTGGATGAGGGCGACGTGGTTCTCGTTGAGGCCGGGCACGCTCAGGTCGACGGCGGCCCGGTGGTGGGCGCGCATCCGGTTGAACGTCTTGCGCCAACTGCTCACCGCGGCGCGGGAGGCGACCGTGCGGATCCACGCCTCCGGGCTGTCGGCGTTCCGTACGGTGTGCCAGCGCTGCCACGCCCGCATGAACGCCTCGGCCACGGCGTCCTCGGCCTCACTGCGGTTGCCGGTCAGCGCATAGACGTGACCCACGATCCGGCCCGCGCAGGCCGCGTAGAGGGCGTCGAACTCCTCTGCATCACGCATCTGACCTGCACCTCCCCCAATTTCGTCCCGTGGTCACCGCGCATGCAACTCCGCCGGGTGGCCCGACCCGACCGGCGCGGGGCGAGTTTGTGACAGTGGTCACACTCGCGTAGATCAACCCAGGGATCGATCCAGACGTCATCGTGCCGTCCCGGGAGACACCCGTGGCGGAGAGGACGATGTGCGACGACGTCAACGACGCGCCCTGACGGCCGGAGTGCTCGCGACCGCGCTGATCGCGGCGGGCCTGACGGCCAGCCCGGCGGCAGCGCGGGAGAACCCAGCGACCGTCGCCTCCGGCACACCGGGCACCTTCACGCTGATCACCGGTGACCGGGTGTCCCTGGACGCGAGCGGGCACCCGGAGATCCAGCGGGCTGCGGGGCGGGCCGCCATGCGGTTCGTGACCAGCCGCGAGGGTGGCCACCAGTACGTCGTTCCCGCCGACGCCGTGCCGCTGCTGCGCGACGGCCGACTCGACCGGCGACTGTTCGACCTCACCACGCTGGGCGGGTTCGGCTACGACGACCGGGCGGCCGAACTGCCGCTGCTGGTCGCGTACCCCGGGAACAGCGCGGCGCAGGCGCGGACCGCGACCGCCGGGGGTGACGGGCGCGTGCGGGCCGACCTGCCCGCCGCCCACGCCCTGTCCGTGCGGGCCGACCGCGACGACCGGGTGACGCTCTGGTCGTCGCTGACCCGGGGTACGCCGTCCGCGCGCACGCTCGCCGCCGGGGTGACCCACATCTGGCTCGACGGCAAGCGCCGGGTCTCGCTGGACCACAGCGTGCCGCAGATCGGCGCCCCGGCGGCCTGGCAGGCCGGCTTCGACGGCACCGGCGTCACCGTCGGCGTGCTGGACACCGGCATCGACGCCAGCCACCCCGACTTCGCCGGGCACCTCACCGAGGTCCGGGACTTCACCGGCGGCAACGACCCCGGCGATAGTGTCGGCCACGGCACCCACGTGGCCTCGACCATCGTGGGCAGCGGCGCCGCCTCCGGCGGCAGGTACCGGGGTGTGGCACCGGGCGCGAAGCTGCTCGTCGGCAAGGTCTGCGCCACCACCGAATGCCAGGACTCGGACATCATCACCGGCATGCAGTGGCTCGCGCCGCAGGCCCGGGTCGTCAACCTGAGCGTGGGCGGCACCGACGCGCCCGGTCTCGACCCCCTCGAAACCGCGATCCAGGATCTGAGCCACCGGTACGGCACCCTCTTCGTGGTCGCCGCCGGCAACGAGGGCAAGCCGAAGTCGGTGTCCTCGCCGGCCACCGCCGACGACGCGCTCGCCGTCGCCGCCGTGGACGCCGACGACCAGCGCGCCTACTTCTCCAGCAGAGGTCCCCGCCTCGGCGACAACCACATCAAGCCCGAGATCAGCGCGCCGGGCGTCGACATCGTGGCCGCCGCCCCCGGTGGTGGCTACGCCTCGATGTCGGGCACGTCGATGGCCACCCCGCACGTGGCCGGCACCGCCGCGATCCTCGCCGGGCAGCACCCCGACTGGGCCGGCCCGCAGCTCAAGGCCGCCCTGATGGACTCGGCCAAGCCCGGCGGCGAGGACAGCCTCTACGAGCAGGGCGCCGGCCGCGTCGACATCGCCCGCGCGGTCGCCCAGCCGATCGCCGCCGACGTCGCCGCCATCGACTTCCCGGTGCAGCGTTGGCCGCATGCCGACGACACCCCGGTCACCCGGGTCGTCGGCTACCGCAACACGGGCACCGCGCGCGTGACGCTGACGCTGGCCGTCGGCCCGGTCCCCGCCGGGATGATCACCGTCAGCCCGGCCACCCTCGTGGTGCCGGCCGGCGGCCGCGCCGAGGCGACGATCACCGTGGACACCAGGTTGGACGCCGCCGACGGCCTCTACCCGGGGGCGCTGACCGCCACCGGCGCCGGGGACCTGCGGGTACGCACGCCGTACGCCCTCAACCGCGAGATCGAGAGCTACGACGTCCGGCTCGACCACACCGGACGCGACGGCAAGCCGGCCACGCAGTACACGACGGTGGCCGCGAACCTGGGCACCGGCGAGTTCACCACCCTCGCCGGCGAGCCGGGCGGTGGCACGATGCGGCTGCCCAAGGGCCGCTACGCCCTCTACAGCACGATCCACGAGGGCGAGATGTCGACCCTGCTCGTGCAGCCGGTCCTGGACGTCCGCGGCCCGACAACCGAGAACATCGACGCTCGCACCGCCAAGCCGGTCGCCCTGACGGTGCCCCAGCGCGACGCCGCACCCACCTCGATCAACGTGAGCGCGAACTGGGACGACGGCTTCCGCTACCCCGGCGTCCAGCTCAGCGGGACGTCGTTCGCGGACGTCTTCTTCGGCCGGATCGGCCCCGCCGTCGCGGCGCCCGAGTTCGCCGCGACGCTGGGCGTCGGGCTCGCCCGCCCCGGCAGGGACCGCACCTTCCGCAACAGCCCCTACACCTACGACCTCGCGTACGTCCGCAAGGGCGACATGTTCACGGGCCTGTCCAGGACACTGTCGCCGGGAAACCTCGCCACCGTGCGGGCGACCTACCGGAGCCAGTCCACCGCCGCGACCGCTGTCCGGTACCACCGCGCGGCGGCTCCCGGCGGCTCGGGCCCGATCGGGTCGCACACGCCGATCGACCTGCCGTTCCACGCCACCGAGTACTACAACACCGACGGCGGGCTGACCTGGACGTCCACCTTCCAGGAGGGCGACACCCTCGCCACGCAGGAGTCCACCTTCCAGCCGGGCCGGACGTACACCCAGATCTGGAACGCGGCACCGTTCGGTCCCTCGGTGGCCCAGGTACCGACCCTGCAGCCGCTCGGGTACGCCGGCCGCGACGGCGACACCATCTCGGTCGCGTCGCTGCCGTTGTTCGGCGACGCGACCGGCCGCCCCGCCAACCGTGACGACCTGCCCGTCCGCATCCGCTTGTTGCGCGACGGTACGGAGGTCGGCACCTCCGACAGCCCGTGGGCGGAGTTCGCGGTGCCGGCCGCCAGAGCCGACTACCGCCTGGAGGCGACCATCACCCGCGGCGCTCCGGACACGCTGTCGACATCGGTCACGGTGGCCTGGACCTTCACCTCGGCGCACACGTCGTCGCCGCAGCGGCTGCCCCTGACGACGGCCCGGCCGACGCCCACGCTCGACGACACCAACACGGCCCGGGCGGGCAGGCTGATGGCCATCCCGGTGGCTCTGGACCGGCAGGCGGGTTCGACGGCCGCACCCAACCGGACGCTGGGCGTCTCCGCGTCGTTCGACGACGGCCGGACCTGGGTGGCGCTGCCGGTGCTGCGGGGCGTGGCCCTGATCGCCCACCCGCGACGGGCAGGCTTCGTCTCCCTGCGCGTGACGGCCACCGACACCGCCGGCAACACGGTGACGCAGACGATCCAGCGGGCGTACCGGATCGCCTGATGCGCGCGTGGAGTCCGGGGCGGCGTCGTCGCCCCGGACTCCGCCGCCTGTGTCAGGAGTCCGCCGGCACCCCGGCGTCGAGCTGACCGATCATCGGCGCGAGGAGTTCGTTGAGCTCCCGGACCAGCACCGTGACCGCTCTGCGCGCCGCCGGCACGACGGCATCATCCGGCCCGTCGGGCGCCGGCGGCAGATCGTCGAGCGGGACCGGGGCCTCGACCTGGAGCATCGCGCGCAGATGTGGGCTGCGCGTCAGGTCCTGCTCCGACGGCGTCGTGTACTGCCCGAACAACTGCGGCCAGTCCCGCCAACCGCGATCACGCTGCCACTGTTTCGTCCAGGTCAGCTCGGCCGGCCAGCGGGAGATCACTGTCACCGCGCAGACCATGCTCCCGTCCCACGGACTCCGCGTGCAGGTCGCCGAGACGATCCGTCGGTGCCAGCGGACGAAGCCGGGCGACAGGTCACTGGCCACCCGCCACGCCGTCGCCGCGAACGTGACCGGCGCGATGTCACCCCAGGTGTCGGCGAACTCGTCGATCCGACCGAGCACCTCGGCCGCGTAGCGACCGTGCCCGTCGGTGCCGCGTTCGCGGTCGAACTGCTCGTCCAGCCAGAAGGCGCGCGGATCAGGCATTCTCAACCCCGTCGATGGCGATGAAATCCCGTTCTGATCGTCGAACCTACCCGCCGTCGTCGTCCACCGACCCCAGATCAGCGAACCAGAGGGTAGGACGACCGACCTACGCACTCGTGATGCGTAGGTCACCACTCGGTCCCCTCTGACTGATGCCGATCGCGGCTTGACAAGACGCACCCTCCAGGATGGACGATCTGGTGTGCGAATTCTCGTGGTGGGTGGAAGTGGTCTGATCGGCGCCCATGTCGTGGACGTGCTGCGCGAGCGAGGCCATGCGGCGACCACGGTGGCGCGTACCGCCCGTCCGGGTGTCGACCATGTGCTCGATGTCGGGTCAGCGTCGGCAGACGAGCTGCGGCCGCTGCTCGCCGGTCAGGACGGCGTCGTGTACGCCACCCGCACGGACGAGCAACGGCCACTGCCCAGGCCGATCTATCCGGCGTTCCGCCGCGACAACGTCGAGCCTGTGGTGCGCCTGTTCACGGCCGCCCGCCAGGAAGGTCTCACCCGCGGCGTCGTGATGGGCTCCTACTACACCTACGTCGATCGGCTGCACCCGCAGTGGCGCCTCCCGGCCCGTCACACGTACATCCGATGCCGGGTGGAGCAGGCCCGGGAGGGACGGGCGGCCGCCGGCCCGGATCTGCCGGTCGCCGTACTCGAACTGCCCTTCGTCTTCGGCCGGGCCGGCGACCGGCTGCCGAACTGGGCCGGACCGCTGGACCGGTGGGCACGATCTCGTACACCCCTGGTGGCCCCTGCCGGCGGGACGGCCGCGGCCTCGGCGCGCAGCGTGGCCGAGATCGCGGTGGACGCTCTGGAGCAGGCCAGCGGCGCGGACATTCCCGTCGCCGACGAGAACCTCACCTGGAACGACATGGTCGGGCGCATCGCCGAGGCCGTCGGCCGACGCCGTCGGGTCACTCGCCTGCCGGCCGCTGCGGTAAAGGCGTCCCTACGACTCGGTGGCGCCCTGCAGGCCCTGGGCGGCAAGGAGTCGGGCATCGACCCGAGCCACCTCGCCGACCTCCTGCTCGCCGAGCTGTTCATCGAGCCGACGACCGGCCGATCGCTCGGCCCGGCGCTGCACCAAACCTTCGCCGACGACGGTCGGCAGGGGCAGGATCGGCGGACGGCACGATAATTGGATGTGTCGCCGTGCGGCGTCGCCTAACGTCTCACTCGTGGAGATCACCAACCTACGCACCGAACGCCTCGAGCTCCGTCCGGTGCGTGCCGAGGACGTCGACGCGATGCTGGGGTACCGCAACCTGCCGGAGGTCACCCGCTGGCTGCTGCGCACCGAGGTCGATCCTGCGAACTTCCGCGCGGAGTGGCAGCGCGCCACTGAGGATCCGGACGACCACAGCGTCGCGGCCACTCTCGACGGCGTGGTGATCGGAACCGTCTCGCTCGACGTGGTCGACGGTATGGGTCAGCCCGGCATGCCCCCGCGGACGGAGGCGCGGCTCGGCTACATCTTCGACCCGGCGTACGGCGGCCACGGCTACGCGACCGAGGCGGTCAGCGCGGTGGTCGCGCACGCCGTCGACAAGTTGGGCGTTCGAAGGATCACCGCTGAGTGCTTCGCGGACAATCTGGCGTCGGTGCGGATCCTGGAGAAGGTCGGCATGCGTCGTGAGCAGCACGGCGTCGGCGACTCCTGGCACTCCGAGCTGGGCTGGGTGGACGGGTACACGTACGCCCTGCTCGCGGGGTCATGACGTCACGGGCGACGCCAGGGTGGGAGACCAGGTGATCCGGTCTTTCGCAGAGCCGGGGCTTGACAGCCCCGCTGGTGACCCGGGTTCAGGAATCAGACGTCGGCTTCGAGGGCGAAGGTGTTGCCGTCTGGATCCTGGAACCACGCGATACGTCCACCGCCGGCCCGAGCGGTGATCCCCCTGTCGTCGTGGTCGAGCCCGTCGTAGCGGACGATATCGACACCGGACGAGACGAGCTCGTCGACAATCTGGTCGATGTCGTCGACGTACCACGTTGCCAGCGTCGCCGGGGTCTTCCCGGCAGTGACCGACTGGTACACGTTCAGCGCCGGCCCACCGCCCGAACCATAGATACGGCTACCGTCGGGGATGTCGGCGCTCGGCCCGGACCGCAGTGCCTGCAGGCCCAGTTTGCCTTCGTAGAACGCGACCGCCGCCTGTATGTCGGACACGGCGATCGACGTTCTGAGGTGATACTCACTCAAGGGCATGAGCCACTCTGTCACGGCCGGGAGCACGGCGGTGTGGTTGGACACGCGCTCAGCTGGCGGGATCGACGAGGACGCCGGGGTTGAGGATCCAGGACGGGTCGAGCGTGCTCTTGGCGGCGCGCAGCGCGAGCGCGAACGGGTCCGGGCGCTGCCGGTCGTACCACGGTCGGTGGTCGCGGCCGACGGCGTGGTGGTGGGTGATGGTGCCGCCCGCGGCGAGCAGCGCGTCGGAGACGGCCTGCTTGATCTGGTCCCACTGGGCGAGGGTCGCGCCCCAGCGACCGGTGGCGTAGACGCCGAAGTAGGGCGCCGGGCCGTCCGGGTAGACGTGCGTGAATCGGCAGGTCACCACGCCGGTCGCGGCGACCGCGCGGAGCGCGTCGTCGGCAGCGTCGAGCACCGCTCGGCGTACGGCGGGGAAGCGGTCCCAGGTGCAGGCGGTCTCGAACGTCTCCACGATCATCGACCGGGCGGCGAGCGCGTCACGCTGGTACGGCATCCGCAGGAACGCCGACCGCCACGCGTCGGCGGTGCCGGTCTGCCGCGCGGGGCCGGAGGATTCGTCGTTGCGGGGTTGGTCCGGCAGGGTCCCCCCGTGGTCCCGGCACAGCTCGATGGCGCGGTCGAGCCACGGTGTGACCGGATGGTCGGCGGACTCGAATCCCAGCACCAGCACGCCGCCGCTGGTGGCCGCGCCGGCGTTGAGGAGCGCCTCCGCCGGGTCGAGGAGCCGGCAGTTGCTCGGGTGCAGACCGGACTGGGCGATGGCCCGGGTGGCGGTGACCGCCGCGTCGTAGTCGCAGAAGTGCACGGAGGCGACCGCCCGCCAGCGGGGCCGGTCCTGCAGCCGCATCCACGCCTCGGTGATGACACCGAGCGCGCCCTCCGAGCCGAGGAAGAGCCGGTCCGGGGACGGGCCGGCGCCGGAGCCGGGCAGCCGGCGTGACTGGCTGATGCCCGCCGGGGTGACGATCCGCATCGACTCCACCAGGTCGTCGATGTGGGTGAGGACGGTGGCGTAGTGACCGCCGGCGCGGGTGGCCAACCAGCCGCCCAGAGTGGAGAACTCGAACGACTGCGGGAAGTGGCGCAGTGTGAGGTCGTACCTGCGGAGCTGGTCCTCCAGCGCCGGGCCGAACACGCCGGCCTGGATGCGGGCCGCCCGGCTGGTCGTGTCCACCTCCAACACCCGGTCCAGGCAACCGAGGTCGAGACTCACCGCAGCGGGATACGCGTCACCCAGTCGCGCCTCCACACCGCCGACCACCGACGAGCCGCCGCCGTAGGGGATGACCGCGACGTCCCGCTCCGCGCACCAGTCCAGCACGTCGACGACGTTCTGCTCGGTCTCCGGCCGGACCACCAGGTCCGGCGGGTCGTCGACATCGCCGTGCAGGTTGCGCACGACGTCCCGGAACGCCTTGCCGTGGGCGTGCGCCGCCCGGTCGGCGAGGTCCGTCGAGCACAGCCGGGCGAGTGACGTCGGCGGGTCGACCCGCGGCGGGCGCAGGCCGAGTTCGGCCACCGGCGGCGCGACGTGCTCGGTCAGGTCGGCGTCGGGCAGCAGAGTACGCACCCGGTCTGCCAACGCCGTTGCCTCCGCGCCGGCCACCGCGTCCTCGACGTGCCCCCAGCCCCACCACGAACGGTGCTTCCCGGACATCCGGCCTCCCCCCGTCCACTATCGGCACCACGACCCGCCGGGCGGTCAGTCGGCGGGGCTCTCCCCGGTAAGTCCGTCCACCGATTCCCGGATGAGGTCGGCGTGCCCGACGTGGCGCGCGTACTCCTCGATGAGGGTGATCAGGATGTACCGCAGAGTCGGGGACTCTCCGCGCGAGTTGCGGAAACGACCCAGCTGCTCCAGGCCGCCATCCGCGAGCGCCTCCGCGACGATCGTGCGGGACCGGGCCACCGCGCCCCGCCACAGGGCCACCAGGTGCTCCGGCGACTCCCCGGCGGCGGAGCGCCAGTCCCAGTCGGGGTCGGCGTCCCAGTCGACCGCGTTCCACGGCGGATCGGCGTCCCGACCGAGCAGCCAGGTCGAGAAGATGTCGTCCTCGATGTGGGCAAGGTGCTTGAGCAGACCGCCCAGCGTCATGGACGAGGGCGCGAGCCGCGCCTGTAGCCCGGCCTCGTCCAGGCCTCCGCACTTCCACGCCAGCGTCGCGCGCTGCCGATCCAGGAAGCCCAGCAGGGTCGCGGCCTCGTCGGCCGCGAGGGGTGGTCGAGGAAACGCCTGATCCTCAAGGTCCGTCATGACGCTGAACCTTATCGGTGATCGTCATCGGAGGGATGCCGAGCGGGTGGCCGGACTCCACACCGTCGACCTGACCGTCGACCTCGCCCACGAACGGATCAGGCGGGTCGACAGTCGATGATGAGGAGACCGGACGGCGGCCTCCGGACATCGACCGTTGCCAGCCCGGCCGCTGCAGTGAGCCTTGCGAAGTCCTCGACATCGCGCTCGCGCCCGCCGCTGAGCACCAGCATGCGCAGGTCCATCTCGGCGAACGCGCCCGGGTCGTTCCCGGCGCTGCCGTGCGACTCGACGATGACGACCCGCCCGGTCTCGCCGGCGGCCTCGGCGCACCGGCGCAGGATCGCGATGGCGGACTCGTCGTCCCAGTCGTGCAGCACGGCGCTGAGCAGGTACGCGTCGCCACCCGCGGGCAGCGGATCGAAGAAGCTCTGCCCGGCGAAGTCGCACCGCTCGGCCAACCCGCGGTCGGCCAGCAACCGGCGCCCCCGAGCCACCGTGTCCGGCAGATCCACCAACGTGGCACGGATGTCGGGGTTGGCCTCCAGTATCTCGGCCAGCAGCGCCCCGGTCCCGCCGCCGACATCGAAGACGTGTCGCACGCCGGACCAGTCGTAGGAGGTGGCCGCCGTGGTGCGTGACGAACCCGCCATCGTCGCGTCGAACGAGCCCGCCAGGGCGGGATCGGCGTTGAGATGCTCCCAGAACGGCGCGCCGAAGGCCGTCTCCCAGGCGGGCTGACCGGTGCGGACCGTGTGCAACAACTCGGTGAACACCAGGTCCATCCGGCCGCCGAACCCGTCCAGGTCGAACCACATCCGCATGCCGGACGGATGGTCCGACCGCAGCAGGTCGGCCGTCTCGTTGAGGGCGAACCGCCCTGGCGACGGCTCGACGAACACGCCGTGGCAGGTGAGATGCCGCAGCAGCCGGCCGAGCGCGTCGACGTGGGAACCGGATCGCTCGGCCAACTCGTCGACGCCTACGGCACCGTCGGTCAGCAGGTCGGCCAGCCGCAGGGTGGCCGCCACCCGGACCGCCATCGGTGTCACCAGATCCGCGGTCGCGGCCAGCAGCTGCCCGGCCGACGGCCCGCTCTCGTTCGACGACATCGGTCCATGCTAATGGCCCTGCCCGACGTCGCGCTGAGCGACGTCCAACACCGAGACCAGGTGGCGTTCAGGTCTTGAGGGTTGCTGACGTCAGCCAGGCGAGTGCCAGACGTGTCCACGGCGCTGTGACATATTGCCCACACCCAGGGGCCAGCGATTTCGACGATCGGTACCTACAGTCGGGTCATGGGCACCGACGAAGGCGTGCGGGTCTGGCTCCGCCGGCAGGGAGCTGAGCAGATCGCGCATCCCGGCGGCAACCTGTACGCCCACCTGTGTCGCGTCAGCGAACGACTTGCCGTTCTTGGCTGCGGCAGTGAGGTAAAGGCCGCGGGCCTTACCCACGCCGTCTACGGCACGGACGGGTTCGACCTTGCCCTGTTGGATCGGGCCGATCGTGCGGTACTGCGGGATCTCGTTGGTGCCGATGCCGAGGAGCTCGTGTATCTGTATGGCGCCTGCGACCGTGGACGCAGCTGGCGAGGGCTGGCACAGACCGGGCAGGTGTTCGACCGTTTCGTGGGTCAGGTGAGGACGCCGGATGCGGCTCAGCTTCGGTCGCTCGTGGACCTGAGCATCGTCAACGAACTGGACGTCTTCGAGCAGGATCTCGCGGTGGCGGACCAGCACGGTTCCTACTTCCGGGAGCTGTTCGCCTCGTGGGCCGCACTGGCCTCTGAACAGGTCATCCTCGATGCGCAGCGGGTCTTGCGGCCATGACGGCCGAACCATCCGCAGGGTCACGTTCCACAGCGGGCACCCCCGGTCGCGTACGGGTGCGAGCCGTCTATCCCGGCAGCTTTGATCCCTTCACTCCCGGGCATCTGAACGTGGTGCACCGGGCACCCGACCTCTTCGACGACGTGGTCGTGCTCGTCGCGGGGTATTGCGGATGAAGCCGCAGGTGGTCGTGCTGGACCTCGGAGTGATTCCGTCGCCGTCCGGATCGGGTGAGCTGCTGCTCGCCGATGAGCGTAGTTGTCGCCTCGTCTTCGTACCTTCGACGGAGGCGGGGACGCCACGAGTCGCAATGGCTACCTTCGCCGGCTTCGCGCAGGTGGTCTTTGGCTACCCCAATGATGAGGCGCTGCCCGGTCATCCCCTCTGTGACCTGGCGGACGGCTGGGACTACGGTTTCTATGAGGTGCAGGGATCGCCGTGGCCGGGACGGTTGGAGGCACAAAACCGTGTGCGATTCCCCGACGCGACGTCCTCATGGCGGCAGCGGCACTTCCTGCTGGTGTGCCACGAGGACCTCGTCGAGGTCCTCGCCGACGATGTGACGGTTGAGGTGTTCGACCAGTCGTTCGAGGAGGTGGCCCTCAACGCGTTGCGACTGAAGATGCGGGACAGCGTCTGATCCCGTCAGGACCCGCCGGGCCGACCGATGCCTCGCATCCGCGACGCCCGACCCGCCTCCCCGATACCACCCCCAGCCGCCGCAACCGCCTTCGAACGGGTCGTGTCGGTCACCGGCAGCGTCCAAGTCGGCGTCGTACAGGCCCGCAAACTCCGCACGGTCGCCCTCGACCAGCGCGTCGTCACGGTCGACGACGCCGACACCCCGATCACGGGGGGCCCCGCCGCAGCACCACCGACCTGAACCGCACCAAGGCCAAGCACCAGATCACCATTCCGGGTCAGGCTCAGGGACGTCACCAACAGCCCTGACCGGCAGACGTCCGTGCCCATCAGGTTGATCGCAGTCCGAGCGCGCTGTGTTCGATGAGGCCGGGTGGAAGGTCTGTGCGCCCGGACTCCTGCGATGTCAGAGCAACCAGCTCGGCGCGCAGGTCCACGGCCGCCTCACCAAGCACGATCGCGCTCAGCACAGGCTCGAGCATCACCCGGTCGTATCGATCCGAGCTGCGGCGGTAACGCGACGGCTCGGACTCCACCACCGCCGCCGAGATTCGCCAGCCACCGCCCACCACCGGCGAGAACGAGGCTTCGAAGATTCCGTGGCCGGTCCAGCTGCGATCCAGGAACGCGACCTCGTCCTCAACGAACACGTTCCACTTCTCGTCCATGCCGCGAGCCTCGTAACCGAGCTTGATCCGTTCCCACTGCTCGTCGGACCAGGTTCGGGTCGGGAGCACCGCCACGGACATCGGCGCCACTATCGGCGAGACACGGTGCAGGGACGACCGGGTCACCGGCGAAGGTTCGATCATCAGCAGATCCTACGAGCGCCGCGTTGATCACGACCATGACAACCGCCGCCCAGCACTCGACACCCGCACCATCGACCCCGAACACCAGGACAGCCGGTCGGAAGCCGTCGACGGCCTGATCAGGGCTCGGTGACCTTCCGGGCGACCTGAAATGCAGCAGTGCACCTGCGGCCGTCACTTGGCGTTGAAGTAGCTGGCTTCCGGGTGGTGGACCACGATGGCGTCGGTGGCCTGCTCCGGCATCAACTGGAACTCCTCGGACAGCTCCACCCCGATGCGCGCCGACCCGAGCAACTCCACGATCTTCGCCCGGTCCTCCAGGTCCGGGCAGGCCGGGTAGCCGAACGCGTACCGGCAGCCCCGGTAGTCGTTGCGCAGCAGGCCGGCCAGGTCCGCCGGGTCGTCGGCGGCGACGGCGCGGCCGTCGGGCAGGGTCAACTCGGCGCGGATGCGCCGGTGCCAGTACTCGGCGAGAGCCTCGGTGAGCTGCACGGACAGCCCGTGCACCTCCAGGTAGTCGCGGTACTCGTTGCGGGCGAACAGCTTGGCCGCGTACTCGCTGACGGGTTGACCGACGGTGACCAGTTGCAACGCGACCACATCGAGCTGGTCGCCCTTGGGCCGGAAGAAGTCCGCCAGGCAGAGCCGCCGCTCCTGGCGCTGCCGGGGGAACGAGAACCGGGCGCGCTCCGCGTGCCCGTTCTCGTCGAGCACCACCAGGTCGTTGCCTTCGGAGTACGCGGGGAAGTAGCCGTACACCACGGCGGCTTCCAGCACCTGGTCGGAGATCAGCCGGTCCAGCCAGTAGCGCAGGCGCGGGCGACCTTCGGTCTCCACCAGCTCCTCATAGGACGGTCCGTTGCCGCCCCGGGCGCCGTTGAGCCCCCACTGCCCGCGGAAGGTGGCCCGCTCGTCGAGCAGCGCCGCGTACTCGGCCATCGGCACACCCTTGACCACCCGGGTGCCGAGGAACGGCGGGGTGGGCACCGCGACGTCGGCGGCCACGTTGGAGCGGACCGAGGAGTCGTGCAGCTCCGGCAGCGACTCGGTGACCAACGACCGTTGCCGCTCCCGGCGGGCCTGCCGCGCCGCGAGGGCCGCCTCCCGGTCCGGGTCGATGACCGGAGCGCCGCCACGCTTGGCGGTCATGACCTTGTCCATCAGGGACAGCCCCTCGAACGCGTCCCGCGCGTAGTGCACCTGCCCGGGGAACTGCGACCGCAGGTCGTCCTCGACGTACGCGCGGGTCAGCGCCGCCCCACCCAGCAGGACGGGCCAGCGTTCCGCGACCCCGCGCGTGGCCATCTCGGCCAGGTTCTCCTTCATGATGACCGTGCTCTTCACCAGCAGCCCGGACATGCCGATCGCGTCGGCGCGGTGCTGCTCGGCGGCGTCCAGGATGGCGCTGATCGGCTGCTTGATGCCGATGTTGACGACCTCGTAGCCGTTGTTGCTCAGGATGATGTCGACCAGGTTCTTGCCGATGTCGTGCACGTCGCCGCGCACGGTGGCCAGCACGATCCGGCCCTTGCCGCCGTCCTCCGCGGTCTCCATGTGCGGCTCCAGGTAGGCCACCGCGGTCTTCATCACCTCGGCGGACTGGAGTACGAACGGCAGCTGCATCTGGCCCGAGCCGAACAGCTCACCGACCACCTTCATGCCGTCCAGCAGGATGTCGTTGATGATCGACAGGGGTGACCGGCCGCCGGCCATCGCCGCGTCCAGGTCGGCCTCCAGGCTATTACGCTCACCGTCGACGATCCGCCGCTTGAGGCGCTCGTCCAGCGGTAGCGCCGCCAGCTCCTGTGCTCGGCTGGCACGGGCGCTGGTCACGTCGACGCCCTCGAAGAGCTCGAGGAAGCGCTGCACCGGGTCGTAGCCCTCGCGACGCCGGTCGTAGACCAGGTCCAGGGCGACCTCGCGCTGCTCGTCGGGGATCTTCGACATCGGCAGGATCTTGCTGGCGTGCACGATCGCCGAGGTCAGCCCGGCCTGCACGCACTCGTGCAGGAACACCGAGTTGAGCACCTGCCGGGCCGCCGGGTTGAGCCCGAAGGAGATGTTCGAGATGCCCAGCGTGAAGTTGACCCCCGGATAACGGCGGGCGATCTCCCGGATCGCCTCGATCGTCTCGATGCCGTCTCGGCGGGTCTCCTCCTGCCCCGTGGCGATCGGGAAGGTCAGCGCGTCGATCAGGATGTCCGAGCGGTCCATGCCCCAGCGGCCGGTCAGGTCGTCGATCAGCCGGGCCGCGACCCGGACCTTCCACTCCTGGGTACGCGCCTGCCCCTCCTCGTCGATGAGCAGCGCCACCACCGCCGCGCCGTGCTCGCGGACGATCGGCATCACCCGCGCGTACCGGGAGTCGGGGCCGTCGCCGTCCTCGAAGTTGACCGAGTTGACCACGCACCGGCCGCCGAGCATCTCCAGCCCGGCCTCGACGACGCCCGGCTCGGTGGAGTCCAGCACGATCGGCAGCGTCGACGCGGTGGCGAACCGGCCGGCCAACTCCCGCATGTCCTGGGTGCCGTCGCGGCCCACGTAGTCCACGCACAGGTCGAGCAGGTGCGAGCCGTCGCGCGCCTGGCTGCGGGCGATCTCCACGCAGGCCCGCCAGTCCCCGGCGAGCATCGCATCCCGGAACGCCTTGGAGCCGTTGGCGTTGGTCCGCTCCCCCACCATGAGCACCGAGGCGTCCTGCGCGAACGGCACCGGGTGGTACACCGAGGAGACGCCCGCCTCGTGCCGCGGCTCGCGGACCGTCGCGGTGACCCCGTGCAGCCGCTCGGAGAGCATCCGGATGTGCTCGGGGGTGGTGCCGCAACAGCCGCCGATGAGCGACACGCCGTACTCGGTGACGAACCGCTGCAGCGCGTCGGTCAGCTCGACCGGGGTGAGCGGGAAGTACGCGCCGTCGGCGGTCAGCACCGGCAGGCCGGCGTTCGGCATCACCGACAGCGGGATCCGGGAGTGCTGCGACAGGTAGCGCAGGTGCTCGCTCATCTCCGCCGGGCCGGTGGAGCAGTTCAGACCGATCAGATCGACGCCGAGCGGCTCGATGGCGGCCAGGGCCGCCCCGATCTCGCTGCCCACCAGCATCGTGCCGGTGGTCTCGACGGACACCTGGCAGATGATCGGCACCTGCCGGCCCAGCTCGGCCATGGCCCGCTTCGACCCGACCACCGCCGCCTTGACCTGCAGCAGGTCCTGGCAGGTCTCGATGATCAGCGCGTCCACGCCGCCGGCGATCAGCCCCGCGGCGTTCTCCTGGTAGGCGTCGCGCAGCGTGGCGTAGTCGGCGTGCCCGAGGGTGGGCAGCTTGGTGCCCGGCCCGATCGAGCCGAGCACGAACCGGGGGCGCTCGGCGGTGCTGGCCGCGTCGGCGGCCTCCCGGGCGATCCGGGCGCCCGCCTCGGACAGCTCCCGGATGCGGTGCGGGATGTCGTACTCGGCGAGGTTGGCCAGGTTGGCGCCGAACGTGTTGGTCTCCACGCAGTCCGCGCCGGCGGCGAGATAGGCGTCGTGCACGCCGCGCACCACGTCCGGCCGGATGACGTTGAGGATCTCGTTGCATCCTTCGAGGCCGTCGAAGTCGTCGAGCGTGAGGTCCGCGGCATGCAGCATCGTGCCCATCGCCCCGTCGGCGATGAGGATCCGGTCGGCCAGCACATCCATCAACGAAGTCCGCACCCGTTCAGGTTAGTGCGGATGCCGCCGCTGCCCACCGCCGTCCGCGCCGATCCCATATTGTGTCAGCGGGATCACGCTGTCCGGTTCGCCATCGTATGACCGGTCCCTGGTCCGCCCGACCGGCGCGGCCGACGGGCCGCGCCCCCGCCTGGCACGTAGGCTGACGGACGTGAAGCACAACAGGGACACGGCCGTGCCCTACGGCCCGACGGCCGGGCGCGGTCCCGGTGCCGGCCGCGATGAGCAGGGTGAGGTGACGGCGTGACCGAGTTCGACGGACTGCCGGTGCTGCGGTCCCCGGTGGCTATCGCCGCGTTCGAGGGCTGGAATGACGCCGCCGACGCGTCCACCGCGGCGGTCGAGCACCTGGAGCAGGTCTGGAACGCCCGGCAGATCGCCGAGCTGGATCCGGAGGACTTCTACGACTTCCAGGTCAGCCGCCCCACGATCACCATGGCCGACGGGGAGACCCGCCGGGTGGAGTGGCCGACGACCCGTTTCATGGTGGCCAGCCCCGAGGGCACCGAGCGCGACGTGGTGCTGATCCGGGGCATCGAGCCGAGCATGCGCTGGCGGACGTTCTGCGAGCAGGTGCTGGAGATCTGCCACAGCCTCGAGGTGGAGCGGGTGGTCCTGCTCGGCGCGCTGCTCGCCGACGTTCCGTACACCCGACCCCTGCCGATCAGCGGCAGCGCCTCCGACGCCCAGGCCGCGGAGCGCTACCAGCTCACACCCACCCGGTACGACGGGCCGACCGGCATCGTCGGCGTACTGCACGACGCGTGCACCCGCGCCGAGGTGGACGCCGTCTCGTTCTGGGTGCACGTGCCGCACTACGCCAACAACCCACCCTGCCCGAAGGCCACCCTCGCCCTGCTGCACCGGGTCGAGGAGGTCGTCGACCTGCCGGTGCCGATGGCCGACCTGGCCGAGGAGGCCGCCGAGTGGGAGCAGCGGGTGCGCAACGCCGCCGAGCAGGACGCCGAGCTCGGTGAGTACGTGCGTGAGCTGGAGGAACGGGTCGGCGACGAGGGCATCACCCCGCTGACCGGTGACGAGATCGCGCAGGAGTTCGAGAAGTACCTGCGGCGCCGGGGCGGTTCGGCGGGCCCTACGGCGGGCTCCTGGTAGCGCTCCTCCCCCGTTCTTGAGCGGGCCTCGGACCCCCCTGGGGTGTCCGAGGCCCGCTTTCGTTGTCTCCCGCGCGTGTCCGGGGTAGCGCCGCCACACCCTCTAGGGCATCCTAGGAACCTAGATGTGATCAAGGAGGCGGGTATGCAGATCAATCCCGGAGCCGCCGAGTTTCCGCACCGGCAGATCGCCACGCAGCTCAAGGCGCAGGTCCGCCGTGGCGACTGGGGGCCGGGCGAACGGCTGCCGTCCATTCCGGCCATCGCCGAGATGTTCGGGGTCGCCAAGCAGACCGTGCAACGCGCCGTCGACCAGCTGCGGGTCGAGGGCATCCTGATCACCAAGCCCGGCTCCGGTACGTACGTCCGGGGCACCCGCCGCCGACTCAACCGGCTCTCCCGCGGCCGGTACGGCGGCTTCCGCGGCTACCACACCGACCTGGCCGCCCGGTACCGCCAGCAACTCGTCTCGGTAGGCCGGACCCCCGCCCCCGCCGAGGTGGCCGACGCGTTCGGGGTGCCCGACGGCACCGACCTGCTCTGCCGCCGGCACCTGGTACGCACCGACGACTCCCCCGTGGAGGTGGGCGCGTCCTGGTTCCTGCCGGCCGACACCGCCGGCACCAGCCTGGAGCGCGCCGAGGCGTTCGGTCGACCGCTCTACCAGGAGGCCGAGGAGGTCACCGGGCGACGTTACGTCTCGGCCACCGACACGATCAGCGCCCGCCAGCCCAGCCGGGAGGAGGCCGAAACCCTTCAGATCCGGCCCGACACCCCGGTGCTGCACCTGCTGCACGTCGCGTACGACGGCCGCCGCAAGCCGATCGAGGTCGCCCAGGCGACCTGGCCCGGCCCGATGACCACCCTCACCGAGGAGTACCAGATCCCCGGCCCAACCCCCGACCCGGAACCCGACCCCGGCCTGATCCTGGCCTGACCCAGCACCCACCCCCACTCCAACCACCTCAGTCGATCGTGAGGTTGACGAGGCGGCTGGAGATCGAATCCACCGTCAGTGATCGACCCGGTGGAACCCCGGGGTGGGGATTAGAGGTGGATGCCGAGGAGGGCGTCTACGGTCTTCGCGAACAGGGGTGGGGAGTCGGGGTCGTCGGTTGCGCCCGACAGGGTCGCGTCGGCCCAGCGGTCGGCTACCGCCAGGGCACCGGGGGTGTCGAGGTCGTCGGCGAGATGGTCGCGTACCCCCGCCAGCAGTTCGGCCCCGGACGGCCCGGCGGGCGCGGCGGCAGCCTGCCGCCAGCGGGCCAGCCGCTCGTGTGCGGCGCCCAACAGCTCGTCGGTCCAGGTACGGTCGCTGCGGTAGTGCCCGGACAGCAGCGCGAGGCGGACCGCCATCGGGTCGACCTTGTCGGCGCGCAGCCGGGACACGAAGACCAGGTTGCCGCGGGACTTGGACATCTTCTCGCCGTCCAGGCCGATCATCCCGGCGTGCACGTAGTGCTGGGCGAACGGCGCCTGACCGGTCAGCCGCTCGGCGTGCGCGGCGGACGCCTCGTGGTGCGGGAACAGCAGGTCGTTGCCGCCACCCTGCACGTCGATCCGGTCGCCGAGCAGGTTCAGCGCGATCACCGCGCACTCGATGTGCCAGCCGGGGCGACCCGGACCCAGCTCCCCACCCGGCCACGACGGCTCGCCCTCGCGGATGCCGCGCCACAGCAGCGGGTCCAGTGGGTCGCGCTTACCGGCGCGGTCCGGGTCGCCACCGCGCTCCGGAAAGACCTCCAGCATCTGCTCACGGGTCAGGTTCGACTCGTAGCCGAACCGGGGCGTCGAGGAGATGTCGAAGTAGACGTCGCCGGTGCCGTCGTCGAGCCGGTATGCGGCACCGTCCTTGAGCAGCACCTGCACCTTGTCGGCGATGTCGGGAATCGACTCGACCGCGCCCACGTAGTGCTGCGGGGGGATGATCCGCAGCGCCTCCATGTCCTCCCGGAACAGGGCCGTCTCGCGCATCGCCAGGACCACCCAGTCCTCGCCGTCGCGGGCGGCCCGCTCCAGCAGCGGGTCGTCGATGTCGGTGACGTTCTGCACGTAACGCACCGGCCGGCCGGCGTCGCGCCACATCCGCTGCACCAGGTCGAAGGTGATCATGGTGGCGGCGTGGCCGAGGTGGGTCGCGTCATAGGGCGTGATGCCGCAGACGTACATGCTTCCCGCGTCGACGGGCTCACTCGGGTGGACACCCTGTCGCGCCGAGTCGTACAACGCCAACGGCTTGCCCCTGCCCGGCAGCCGTGGCACCTCGTGTCCCGCCCAAGACTCCATGGCCTCAGCCTAACCAGCCCTCCGACCGCCCCGGGCGACCCCACGGGTGATCAAAATGACAGCGATTCACATGGGCGGCCAGGGCACTGCGGGCCAGTCCTCCGGCGGCTGCGGAAAGCGGCCGGTCTGGCGCAGCCGGTCGACGCGCGCGGCCACCTCGGCGATCTCGCTGATCGTCAGGTGGTCGGCCAACTCGTCGCCGAGCGCGCCGGCGACCTGCCCGGCGAGCTCGTCGAGCATCTCCACGGCATCGACCGGCAACTGCTTGCCGGCCCAACCCCAGAGCACCGTGCGCAGCTTGTCCTCGACGTGGAAACTCACCCCGTGGTCGACGCCGTAGATCCGGTCGTCCGAGCCGACCAGCACGTGGCCGCCCTTGCGGTCCGCGTTGTTGATCACCGCGTCGAGCACCGCCAGCCGGGCCAGCCGCGGATCGTCGGCGTGGGCCAGCACGTACGCCGCGCCGTCGTCGTCACGGGCCGCGGCGATCGGAAACCAGCGCGGCGGCAGCTCCTCGGCGGGTACGAAGCCGACCAGTGGCTCGGCGTCCTCCGGCTCGTCGATCCAGAGCTGGCAGGAACCCGGCCCGAGCGGGCCGTCCCGGAGCACGGTGGGGGGTACCAGATCCCAGCCGGTGGCCCGGGACACCAGGTACGCCGAGACCTCCCGGCCCGCGAGCGTGCCGTCCGGGAAATCCCAGAGTGGGCGCTCGCCACGGACCGGTTTGTAGACGCAGCGCGCGGTGAGCCCGTCCAGCGTCAGGATGCCGCGGAGGGTGGTGTTCGACGCGTCGACCAGCCGCCCCTCCAGGTCGATCGCGCCGTCACGCAACAGCCGCAGCGCGGCGTCGCCGTCCTGGCGAGGCTGGAGGCCCGACGAGGTCACCGGTGATAACCGTTGTGCCGCGGGCAGAGGTGCCCGGCGGGGTCCAACGGCTGGCCGCAGAGTGGGCACGGGGGCCGGCCCGCGTTCACCACTCGCCGGGCCCGCTCGATGAACTGGCGGGTGGCCTGCGGGGTGAGACGGACCCGCAGCCGGTCCAGGTCCTCGTCCGGCTCCTCGTCCTCGTCGTCGTCGTCCTCGTCGTCGTCGTCGTCGCCCAGCTCGACCTCGACCTCCGCCTCGCCGGCGGCGATCGCCTCGATCACCACGGTCGCGGTGTCCACGTCGAAGGCCAGCCCGAGGGTCCCGACCCGGAACTCCTCGTCGACCGGAGTGTCCAACGGCTCGTTGTCGCCGATCACGGCCGCCAGCTCGGGCAGGTCCACCCCGAAGCGCCGCTGCGCCTCGGTCAGCAGCTCCTCCAGCTTCTCGGCCAGCAGGGACACCTGGACCTTCTCCAGCGCGACACTGACCAGCCGACCGCCGCCGCGGGCCTGCAGGAAGAACGTGCGCTCCCCCGGCGCCCCGACGGTCCCGGCGACGAACCGCTCCGGCGGCTCGAAGGCGTGCACCTGGTGGGTCATACCCACGACCCTATCCGGCCCGCCATGGCGTCGCGCACCCCACCGACCCGAATAGCCGCGGCGGCGGCGCGCCCGGCGTACCAGCGGTTGGACCCGGGCGTGGCGGCCCGCTGACCGCACGCCGACGTGGTGGGTGGGGGTGACACCGCCCGGCGCCCGGCGTCCCGGCTCGCCGGCGCGGTACGTCCCGAGGCGACCGACGTCGTCGCGGCGAGGGTCATCACGACCCGCCAGCCCCGCCGCCCACGGCCGCGTCGGAATCCGCCGGACGCGTCGCCCGTCGACGCCGCTTACGCGGCGGCGGTACCAGGGCGGCGAGGTCGCCGCCGGTGTCGTTGAGCCGCACCAGGAACGGCCGCAGCGGCGTGAACCGGATCGCGGTCACCGACGCCGGGTCGGCCACGATCCGCTGAAAGAGATCCAGGTGTACGCCGAGCGCGTCCGCCACGATGGCCTTGATCACATCACCGTGGCTGCACGCCAACCAGACCGCCTCGGGCCCGTGCTCGGCGCTCACACGGGCGTCCCACGACCGCACCGCCGCCACCGCGCGCGCCGCCATCGCCGCCATCGCCTCTCCGTCCGGAAAGACCACCGCGCTGGGGTGCTGCTGAACCCCCGGCCAGAGCGGCTCCTTGGCGAGCTTCTTCAGCGGCTGCCCCTCCCACCTGCCGTAGTCGCACTCGATCAGTCCCTCCTCGACCACCGGAGCGGCCTGCGGGAGCGCCAGATCCAAGGTCTGTCGGCAGCGGAGAAGCGGACTGGTCACCACCGCGGCCAGCGGCACGCCCCGCAACCGCTCACCCACGGCGGCAGCCTGGGCGCGCCCGGTTTCGTCCAACTCGACCGGTTGCCGACCGGCCAGGCCGCCGTCGGCGTTCGCCGTGGTACGGCCGTGTCGCAGAAGCAGGAGGGTCGCCACGGTGACAACCCTAGGGCCTACCTCCGGCAGCTCAGCGCCGGCAGGCGCCCGGTGTTCCCGACCGCCCGAGGCGTCCGTTTCCGGGACGCCGTGCCGCTCGGTGCGGGTGGGGCGCCCGGTCCGGGAGGGCACGACTCGCACAGGTTGTCCGCGATGCGGTGTTTGGACTGTGACCTGGTGCACTCGGGTGGTGGAATCGGGGCGGGCCCGGCGTCGTTACACACCCTGACGATCGCAGCACCGCCGGCATCCCGGCCTCCGGTCGTCATCCCCGGACCCGCGCCGCGAGCCCCGCTCGCAGGCCGCCGGCCAGAAAGACGTCCCCGTATGTGCAGCGCCGGACGAGGTGCTCACACCCGCGCCCCCGCGCGGGTGTCCTTACCCCGAAGGAGCTACCCCCATGAACACGATCATGCGCAAGAGCGTCCTGTCCGTTGCTGGTCTCGCGTTCGCCGGTGGTGTGTTCGCCGGCCCGATCGCCGCCCACGCCGCCGCCCCCGTCGAGGGCAGGCCCGTCGCGGTCGCGGTGCGGGCTGACAAGCCGGACGTGAGCAAGCTGATCCCGCACGGCACCCAGGGCGACCAGTCGCACATCGACCTCGACGACGAGCAGACCGGTAACGCCAAGGCGATCATCGCCGCCACGAAGAAGGCCGGCCTGCCCGAGCGGGCCGCGGTCATCTCGATCGCCACCAGCCTGCAGGAGTCGAAGCTGGAGAACCTGGGCCACCTGGGTGACATGAACGACCACGACTCGCTGGGCCTGTTCCAGCAGCGCCCGTCCTCCGGTTGGGGCACGCCGGAGCAGATCACCGACCCCGCCTACTCCACCACCGCGTTCCTCAAGGGCCTGCGGCAGGTCGACGGATGGCAGGACATGCCGCTGACCGACGCCGCGCAGACCGTGCAGGTCTCGGCGTACCCGGACGCCTACGCCCAGTGGGAGCAGCAGGCCGCCGACCTCGTCGGGCAGTACTGGAACAGCTGACCCCGCACCGCGTTGACCTGACCGCTGGCCGGCACCCGCACGTGGGGGTGCCGGCCAGCGGCGTCTCTGCTGCTTGGGCCGGTGCCGCTCGACCGGAAGCGGCGTGGACCGTCGATCGGTCAGGTGGCCTCGATCGCGCCGGTCAGCAGCAGGGCGAGGACCAGGGTGCCCAGCGCCACCCGGTACAGCACGAAGACGTACAGGGTGTGGTGGGCGACGTAGCGCAGCAGCCAGGCGATGGCCGCGTAACCGATCCCGAAGGCGATCAGCGTGGCCACGATCGTCTGGGCCACGGACGGCACCGACGTGCCCGGGGCGGACGGCTCGAAGACGTCCCCGAGGCTGAACACCCCGGACATCACCACCGCCGGGATGGCCAGCAGGAACGAGTACCGGGCCGCCGCCTCCCGGGTCAGGTTGAGCAGCAGCCCGGCGGTGAGGGTGCCACCGGAGCGGGACACCCCGGGGACCAGCGCCATGGCCTGGGCGAAACCCATCACCACGCCGTCCTTCATCCGGAAGTTCTCCAGCGTGCGGGTCTGCCGGCCCCAGTACTCGGCGAACGCCAGCACGAACGCGAACACGATGAGCGTGGTCGCCACCACCCACAGGTTGCGCCCGGCGGTCTTGATCTGGTCCTTGAACACGAACCCGAACAGCCCGATCGGGATCGAGCCGACGATCACGTACCAGCCCATCCGGTAGTCGAGGCTGGAGCGCACCGACGTGTCCCTGAGGCCGACCAGCCAGGTACGGGTGATCCGCCAGATGTCCTTGGCGAAGTAGATCAGCACGGCCGCCTCGGTGCCGAGCTGGGTGACCGCGGTGAACGACGCGCCGGCGTCACGGTCGAAGAAGATCGCCGAGGTGATCCGCAGATGCCCCGACGAGCTGACCGGAAGGAACTCGGTCAGTCCCTGGACGATGCCCAGGACGATGGCCTCGACCCAGGTCACTCGCCGACTCCCGAAAGATCAAGAGCCTCGGCGACGGTACGCAGGGTCTGCACGCCGCTGTCCCGATCGGCCACGAACAGGGTCACCGACAGCGTGGTGACGCCCGCGGCGGCGTACTCCCGCATCCGCTCGGCGATGCGCTCCTTCGGGCCGAGCAGGGAGGTGCGGTCGATGAACTCCATCGGCACCGCGGCGGCCGCGTCGCGCTGCCGCTTGGCCAGGTACAGGTCCTGCACCTCTCGGGCGGCGTCGCCGTAGCCCATCCTGGTGGCGAGCTGGTTGTAGAAGTTCTGCTCCCGGCTGCCCATCCCGCCGACGTAGAGCGCGGCGTACCACCGCACCAACTCGGCGCAACTGGCCACGTCGTCGCCGACCACCACCGGCACCGACGGCACCACGTCGAAGCCGGCCAACTCCTTGCCGACCTTGGCCCGCCCGGCGCTGACCGAGGCGAGCTGCTCGTCGGCGAACTCCGGGGCGTAGAACACGGCCAGCCAGCCGTCGGCGATCTCGCCGGCCAACTCCAGGTTCTTCGGGCCGACCGCCGCGAGGTAGATCGGTATGTGCTCACGAGGCGGGTGGAAGCCCAACCGCAGCGCCTTACCGGGACCGTCCGGCAGCGGCAGCGTGTAGTGCTCGCCGTCGTACGCCACCTCCTTGCGGGCGATGGCCAGCTTGACGATGTCCACGAACTCGCGGGTCCGCGCGAGTGGCTTGGCGAAGCGCACCCCGTGCCAGCCCTCGGAGACCTGCGGGCCGGAGACGCCCAGGCCGAGTCGGAACCGGCCGCCGGAGAGCGCGTCGATGGTGGCCGCCGTCATCGCGGTGGCGGCCGGCGTACGGGCGGGGATCTGCATGACCGCGGCCCCCACGTCGATCCGTTCGGTCTGGCCAGCCATCCAGGCGAGCATGCTCGGCGAGTCGGAGCCGTAGGCCTCCGCCGCCCACACCACCGAGTAGCCGAGCCGGTCCGCCTCCTGGGCCAACGCCAGGTGGTCGGCTGGCGTGCTCCACGCCGTCTGATATCCGAGGCTGAGCCCGAGTCGCACTGGTCCTCCCCCATCCGTGACACAGGTCGCACCAGGTTACGCAATGCCGATAACGCACCCGATCACCGGCTCGACACCTTTGATCCCCCGTCCGTCGCGGTATCCGCCGCTGGCGGAACCGGCAGAACCGGCAGAGATGACGGGAGCGAGGATATCCGTGGCGGCGGGTTCGAAATAAGGTTCACCCATGCAACAGCGACCGCTCGGCCGAAGCGGGCTGGCGGTTTCCCGGCTCGCGCTCGGCACCATGACCTGGGGCCGGGACACCGACGCCGACGACGCGGCCGCCCAGTTGAAGAGTTACCTGGACGCCGGCGGCAACCTGATCGACACCGCCGACGTGTACGGCGACGGGGACGCCGAGTCGGTGATCGGCTCGTTGCTGGGCACCCTCGTACCCCGTGACGACCTGCTGATCGCCACCAAGGCGGGGTTGCGGCCGGGCAGCGGCCGGCGCCGTGACGGCTCCCGGGGGCACCTGCTGCGTACGCTGGACGCGTCGCTGCGCCGGCTCGGCACCGACCACGTCGACCTGTTCCAGGTGCACGGGTACGACCCGGACACCCCGCTGGAGGAGACCCTGGCGGCGTTGGACCACGCGGTGGCCAGCGGCAAGGTCCGCTATGTGGGCGTGTCGAACTTCTCCGGTTGGCAGACCGCGCGGGCGGCCGCCTGGCAGACCGCCTGGCCGGGGCGGGCACCGGTGGTCGCCGCCCAGGTGGAGTACTCGCTGCTGGAGCGGGGCGTGGAACGGGAGGTGCTGCCCGCGTGCGACGCGCTCGGCCTGGGCGTGCTGCCCTGGTCGCCGCTGGGTCGGGGAGTGCTGACCGGCAAGTACCGGCACGGGCGTCCCGCCGACTCCCGGGCCGCCTCGCCGCACTTCGAACGGTTCGTGGCGACGTACCTGGAACCGCGCTGCTCCAGCATCGTGGAGGCGGTGGCGACCGCGGCCGGCGGTCTGGGTGTGTCTCCGCTGGAGGTGGCGTTGGCCTGGATCCGCGACCGACCCGGGGTGACCGCGCCGATCCTCGGCGCCCGGACGGTCGGGCAGCTGCTCGGCGCGCTCCAGGTGGAGCGGATCACCCTGCCCGAGGAGATCACCACCGCGCTGGACGACGTGTCCGCGGTGCCGGTTGGCTACCCGGAGCGGGACGGCTAGCGGCAGCCTCCGGAACGCCGACCTCAGATCTCCGGCCGCTGCCCCGCGACGCCGCGGACGGCGGCGAGAAAACGTGCCTGGTCGTCGCGGGTCGCCGGGTTGACGATCCGGATCCACGAGCCGTCGTCGAACCCGATGGTGGACGGGAACTGCATCAGCCGCGCGGTGCCGTGGTCGCAGTCGATGCGGGTCACCCGGCGCAGCTCCACGCTCAACAGCACCCGGGGCTGCCGGCGGTCGGGCCGCCCCTCGTCCGGGCGACGGCCCATCCGCAGCAGGTGCAGGTGCGTGTCGGTCACGGCCAGCGGCGTGCCGGTGTAGCGCTCCAGGAAGAGCAGGAGGCTACCGGCGAGGGTGGCCAGGTCGCCGCTGAAGACGTACCGCCGACGGTAGGCGATCTCCGCGAGTTGGTCGGCCAGCGGCCGGAACTGACTCAGCCGGAACAACGCCCGGAAGGCCTCCTGCTCCGGGGTCAACGGCAGCGGCTGCCGGGGCTCGGCGCCCTGGCGCGGCGCGCCGAACAGCTCCGCGCCGCCGGCGACCTGCTCGGCGTACCTGTCGCGGAGCATGTCGCTGGCGAACGGCAGATGGCCGAAGGCGTCCGACGGCACGTCACCGGCCGAGGCGATCTGGCCCTCCAGGGCAGCCAACGCACCGGCGACCTGTCGCGCGGCTGTCTCCAGTCGACGGGTCGCGTTCACGTCGACATCGATGTCCGGCGCCATGCCGTTCCAGGGTGAACGCACCGACCGGGTAGCGCCCGGCGGCGAGGCGAAGAACACGCGTCGACGCCCAGGGCGGCACGAACCACCCGTGGCAGCGGCGCCGGTCACCCCGCAGGGGGTGGCGAACCGCCGCTGGGCTGGGCAGCATGGATGGCATGGACTACGAATACGCGCCGCTGCGGCTGCCGCCGAACGTCGACCGGTTGACCGCCGCGGCGCAGCTGGCGATCCAGGCGGAGTTCTCCGGATGGGAGTTGGCCAGGGTGCGGCTGTTCCGCGACGGCACCCGGCAGGTGGTGCTCCGCCGGCGACGGGTCAACCACCCGCAGCCGGGTCTGTCGTACTGAGGGCGGCCCGGCCGGGTGGACGCCCGGCCGGCGGCACGCGCCCGGGCCCGATCAGCAGGTGATCGGGCCCGGGCGCCGTCGTGCCTAGTGCTGGTGGCCGGCGTGGTCGTGATCGTCGTCGAGCTCCAGGAACGGGTGCTCATCGAGCCGCCCGACCAGCCGGTCGTCGACCGCCGGCTGGAACGGGCCGGCCGGGTCGTCGTCGTCGAACGACTCCAGGTCGACCGGGGTGCCCACCTCGCTGACCATGACCACCCCGTCGAGCGGCTCCAGCTCGGGGACGTCCAGCGCGCCGAGCGAGCCGTCGCCGCTCTGCAGCAGCTCCAGCACCGCCTCGCCGACCCCCTCCACCGGTGCCGGCTCGTCGTCCTCCGGAGTGCCCTCGCGACGAGCAGCCTCGGCGACCCGCAGCAGCGCGGACACGCTCGGCACCCGGTAGTCGCGGCGCTGGCGTACCGAGATGACCCGGGGGTGCGGATCGGTGGACTCGGCCCCCTCGGCAGCGCCGAAGCGCTCGTCGGCCTCGTCCGGGTCGATCGAGTCGACGTCCCACGGCGTCACCTCGCCGAAGGCGTCGAGCAGCTGCTCGTCGTAGGCGTAGGACGCGTTGTTCAACGCCACGTACGCCTGCCAGACGTCGTCGTCGTCGACGCGGCCCTGGGCGGCGCGTACGGCGGCCAGGTGGTGGCGGGCGGCTTCGATCACCCGCTCGAGAGCGGCGTCCAGCTCACCGTGCTGGTCGGTCATGTGGGGCAGTCCCTTCACGATGGGGAGGTTGCGCGCCGGCAGCAACTGCCGGACACGGCTAGCAGGTGCGGAGGAACCGGTCGAGCACCCGCACGCCGAACTGTAGTCCGTCCACCGGAACCCGCTCGTCGATGCCGTGGAACAACGCGGAGAAGTTCAGGTCGGCGGGCAGCCGCAGCGGGGCGAAACCGAAACAGCGGATGCCGAGCTGCGAGAAGGCCTTGGCGTCGGTGCCGCCGGAGAGCATGTACGGCACGGGCCGCGCGCCCGCGTCCTCGGCCCGCAGCGCCGCCGACATGGCCTCGACCAGGGCACCGTCGAAGGTCGTCTCCAGGGCGGGTTGCCGCTGGACGTACTCGATGGCGATGTCCGGGCCGACCAGCTCGCGCAGCTGCCGCTCCAGCAGCTCCGACTGCCCGGGCAGGCTCCGACAGTCGATGGTGGCGCTGGCCCGGCCGGGGATCACATTGTCCTTGTAGCCGGCGTCCAAGCGGGTCGGGTTGGCGGTGTTGCGGATGGTCGCGCCGATGATGTTGGCGATCGGGCCGAGCTTGGCGATGGCGGCCTCCGGGTCCTCCGGGTCCAGCTCGATGCCGAGCAGGTCGGAGACCTCCTGCAGGAAGGCCCGCACGGTGTCGGTGACCACCACCGGGAAGCGGTGCCGGCCGATCCGGGCGACCGCCTCGGCGAGCGCGGTCACGGCGTTGTCGTCGTGCATCATCGAACCGTGCCCGGGGCGGCCCTTGGCGTGCAGCCGCAGCCAGTCCAGGCCCTTCTCGGCGGTCTCGATGAGGTAGAGCCGCTGGCTGTCGTTGATCGAGTAGGAGAAGCCACCGACCTCACCGATCGCCTCGGTGCAGCCGTCGAAGAGCTCCCGGTGCCGCTGCACGAGGAAGTGCGCCCCGTAGTCGCCGCCCGCCTCCTCGTCGGCGGTGTACGCGAGCACGATGTCACGCGGCGGGCGTACGCCGGTGCGCTGCCAGTGCCGCACCACCGCGAGCACCATCGCGTCGAAGTCCTTCATGTCGATCGCGCCCCGGCCCCACAGGTAGCCGTCGCGCAGCTCGCCGGAGAACGGGTGGACCGACCACTCGTCGGCGTCGGCGGGCACCACGTCCAGGTGCCCGTGCACCAGCAGCGCTCCCCGGCTCGGGTCGGTGCCGGGGATGCGGGCCACCACGTTGGCCCGGCCCGGGGCGGACTCGTGCAGCACGGACTCCACGCCGACCTCGGCGAGCTTCTCCGCCACGTACTCGGCCGCGCGGCGCTCGCCGACGCTCGTGTCGTTGTCCCCGGTGTTGGTGGTGTCGATGCGCAGCAGGTCGCGGCAGAGGTCCACGACCTCCGCGGTGGGTTCCGGTCGGGGTGGGGCGGCGTTGCTCGTCATCGCCTCTTCATACCAGCCCGGCCGAGCCGGCGGACCGGCGCACCGGCGCGGCGCACCGGGCATTCAGGGCGGCGGATCCGGGTGCCGGTTTCGGCGGGCGGCCGAGCGGGTACCGCCGCCGACAACCGCACATGACCTGCCGGCGTTTCCGCCCGCCAGTCGAGGAGGGCACCATGTCCGCCGTTCCCCTGCCGCCGCTGCCGCCCACGCCCGAGGAGGGCTTCCGGCCCGGCGGGCGCAGCGTCGCCGACATCGTGGACCGTGAGCACCGGCAGCTGCTGGAGTTGCTGGCCCAGCTGAACGGTCCGGACACCACTCCGCAGGCGGGGTTGCCGGTGCTCACGGCCGCGCTGTCGCGGCACCTCTCCGCCGAGGAGCAGTATCTGCTGCCGGCGGTGCGGGCCGCGCTGCCGGGCGCCGCCGAGCGGGTGGACGCCGAGATCGCCGCGGACGCCGCGCTGCTGGCCACCCTCAAGGGGATGACCGACGAGACGCTGACCGAGGTCACCGCGCGGGTCCGCGAGCACGTCGACGGCGTGGGAGCTCTGGTTTCCGAGCTGCGCGAGGTGGCCACCCAGGAGGAGCTGATCCGGCTGGGAAACCGGCTGGAGATCGCCCAGGAGGCGGCACCCACCCGGCCGCACCCGGGCACCCCGGCCACCCCGCCCTGGAACCGGATCGTCGAGCCGGCGGTGGGGGTCGTCGACAAGGTCCTCGACGCGGTCACCCGGCGGCCCACCTATCTGGCGGACCTGCCGGAGCCGCCGCGCGGCTGAGGAGCGACGACACTCGGACAGGCATTCATTCCTGCCGATCCGCCTGGGCTCTTCCGTCGGCTGCCGCCTGGTCCTACCGTCACTCTATGAACCTGGAGCTGCGACACCTGCGGGTGGTCTGCGCGATCGCCGAGACGGGGAGCGTGACCAAGGCGGCGTCGGCGCTCGGCCTGGCGCAGCCGGCGCTCACCGCCCAGCTCCAGCGCATCGAACGGACGCTGGGCGGGCCGCTGTTCGAACGGGACCGGCGCGGCGCCCGGCCCACCGCGCTCGGTGAGCTGGTGCTGGCCCGCGCCCGGGTGTTGCTGCCGGCCATGAAGGGCCTGCAGGACGAGGCCGCCCGGCTGGCCGGTGCCGCCGAGGTGCCCCGTTGGTACCGGTTCGGCGGGGTGAACAGCCCGATCCTGGGACGGTTGGTGCACCGGCTGGCCGCCGAGCAGCCAACGGCCCAGATCACCACCTACGCCTCCTGGTCGGTGGACGAGTTGGCGCAGTTGGTGTCCGGCGGCCGGCTGGACTTCGCGCTCACCGGGGTGTGCGGCGACGCCGTACCGTCGGCCGAGTTCGGCCTGAGGTGGCGGGAGGTGGCCGTCGACCCGGTGCTGGTGCTGCTGCCGGAGACCCACCCGCTCGCGGGGCGCGACGAGGTGCGCCTGGTGGACCTGCGCCGCGAGCAGTGGGTGGCGGCGCCGGGCGACGGCTGCTTCGGCGACTGCTTCGCCGCCGCCTGCGCCCGCGCCGGCTTCACCCCGCGCAAGGTGTACGAGACCGACGTGCGCGGCTGTGTCGACCTGGTGGACGCGGGCGAGGCGGTGGCGCTCTGCCAGGCGACGTTCCGCCCGGTGGCGGGGTTGGTGACCCGACGGCTGGCCGGGATACCGCTGCGCTGGCGGTTGATGCTGGGCTGGCACCCGGACTCGTCCGCCGCCCGGAGCGCCGAGATGGTGCTGGCGACGGCCAAGCAGGCGTACAGCGACTCACTGACGCCGCATCCCGGTTACCTGGCGTGGCTGCTGCGCAATCCCGGGTTCGGCATCCGGCAGCCCAGCGGGGTCTGACCACGATCCACTGTCGGGTTCGGAGCGGCCGCACACCGCCGACCATCCACCTTCTGCCGGATGGCCCGCGTCTTTTGGTCAGAACTGCAAAAGTTCCGTGGGAGTGAGCTTAACTTCTGCTTTACACGTCCGTCACCCCATGCCTAGGGTTCGATGTCACCGTCGTCGATCCGTTGAGGTGGCCGGATGACCGTTGACCCTCGCCCGCCCGACCCGGTCGTGCTCGGCATGTACGGCATCAGCAAGCGTTTCTTCGGCGTGACGGTTCTGGACGACGTACGCCTGGAGTGCCGGACCGGCGAGATCCACGCGGTGATGGGCGAGAACGGTGCCGGCAAGTCCACCCTCATGAAGATCCTGGTCGGGGTGCACCAACCCGACGCGGGGCGGATCGAGCTGAACGGCGCGCCGGTGCGCTTCCACCACCCACGGCAGGCGCTGGCCGCCGGGGTGAGCATCGTCCACCAGGAACTCAACCTGCTCCCGGAGCGCACGGTCGCGGAGAACATCTTCCTCGGTCGGGAACCCCGGCGCCGGTTCGGCGTGGACCGGGCCGCCATGGACGAGGCAGCCACCCGGCTGCTGGCCACCCTGGGTGCCGAGGACGTGATCTCCCCGCGCGGTCTGACCGGGCGGCTGCCGGTGGCGCGGCAACAGCTCGTGGAGATCGCCAAGGCGCTCTCGTTCGACCCACGGGTCCTGGTGCTGGACGAGCCAACCGCCGCCCTGAGCCCGCACGAGGTGGACGCCCTGTTCGAGCGGATCCGCCGGCTGCGCGCGGACGGGCTGACGGTGCTGTACATCTCGCACCGGCTGCGAGAGGTCTTCGACCTCACCGACCGGATCACCGTGCTGAAGGACGGCCGCCGGGTGGACACGGTGGACACCGCCGAGGTGGACACCCGGCGGCTGGTGCATCTGATGGTCGGCCGGGAGCTGGACCACTACTACCCGCCGCGGGCCGCGCCGGAGCGGATCGGTCCGGTCCGGCTCGCCGTCTCCGGCGCCGGAGCGGGCCTGCTGCGCGACGTCGACCTGGACCTGCGCGCCGGCGAGATCGTCGGGCTGGCCGGGCTGGCCGGTTCGGGTCGTACCGAGCTGGCCCGGCTGCTCTTCGGCGCGACCCGGATGACAGCCGGCACCCTGACCATCGACGGCAGACCGCACCGGCTGCGCTCGCCCCGGCACGCCATCCGCCGCGGCATCGGTCTGCTCACCGAGGACCGCAAGAGCGAAGGGCTGGTGCTGCAACGGTCGGTACGCGACAACACGCTGCTGGCCGCCCGCTCGCTGGGTCGCGGCGCCGCCCGCCGGGTCGCTCTGGGTGACCTGCTCGACCGGGTGCGGCTGCGCGGGGGCGCCGACCGGGAGGTGCGCTACCTCTCCGGCGGTAACCAGCAGAAGGTGGTGCTGGCCCGGTGGCTGGCGACCGGGGCCCGGGTGCTGATCTTCGACGAGCCGACGCAGGGCATCGACGTCGGCGCCAAGGCCAGCATCCACGAGCTGATGCGGGAACTGGCCGACGCGGGCGTGGCCATTCTGATGATCTCCTCCGAGCTGCCCGAGGTGATCGGGATGGCCGACCGGATCGTGGTGCTGCGCCAGGGCACCGTCGCCGGTGAGCTGCCGGCCGGCGCGAGCGAGGCCGAGATCATGCTGCTGGCCACCGGGGAGCCCGACCGGGCCGGGGCCACGGCCGGGGCGAGCAGGAAGGGCGGCACGCCATGATCGCCGAGACGATGCCCGGACGGCTGCGTCCACTCCGGTCGGGCCGTGACACCGGCGCCGCCTCCAGCGCACCGGTCTGGCTGGTCTTCGGCGGGGTGTTCGCGGTCGCCTGGCTGCTGGTCGAGCTGAACGGCGGGCAGTTCATGACCGTGGACAACCTGCAGAACATGGCCGTCCGGTCGGTCGCGCTGGGCCTGGTGGCGGTCGGGCAGACCATCGTGCTGATCGGTGGTTCGCTGGACCTGTCGGTGGCGTACCTGGTCAGCGTGACGGCCGTCGGCGCCTCGTTCGTCATGCAGGGCGACCCCGACCGGATGGTCCTCGGCGTTCTCGTCACGCTCGTCATCGGCGCGGCGATCGGCCTGGTCAACGGCCTGATCATCACCGGGCTGCGGGTGAACGCGTTCATCGCCACGCTGGGCACCTCGCTGGTGATGAGCGGGGTGCTCAACGCGTTGTTCACCAACTTCACCGGCTCGGTCCCCCGGCAGTTCCAGGCGTTGGGCTACAACGCGCTCGGGCCGGTGCCGGTGGCGGTGCTCCTGCTGCTCGCCGTGGTCGGGCTGGCGTGGTACGTGCTGCGTCGCACCCGGTTCGGCTACCACCTGTACGCGGTCGGCGGCAACGCCGAGGTGGCCCGGCTCTCCGGGGTGCGCACCGACCGGACCGTGGTGCTGGCGCACGTGCTGTGCAGCCTGACCGCCGTGTTGACCGGGCTGTTCCTGGTCAGCCGGCTCCGTTCGGGTGCGCCGTGGGTCGGCCCGGACGGCGGCTACGACCTGGAGTCGATCGCCGCCGCGGTGGTCGGCGGCACCGCGCTGGCCGGCGGCCGGGGTGCGGTGGCCGGCACCCTGGCCGGCGTGCTGATCCTCGCCGTGATCGACCAGGTCTTCAACGAGTTCGAGGTGAACGCCTTCCTCAAGACGCTGATCCGGGGCGTGATCATCGTGGGCGCGGTGGCGCTCTACGCCCTGCGCCGGCGCGACGAGGGGAGCTTCTGAGATGACCACGACCGCCGGGTCGCCGGCAGCGCCGACTCCCGCCGTACCTCCCGGGGAGCCGGCGGGCACGCGGGCCCGGCGGCTGCTGCGCGCGGTGCCGCCGATCTGGCTGGTGCTGGCCGCGGTGATCCTGCTGATCGCCTGGCGCAATCCCACCTTCGTCGAGCCGGCGCCGTTCCTGGCGTTCCTGCGCCGCTGCGCGCCCCTGGCCGTGCTCGCCGCCGGCCAGGTCTATGTGATCATCGCCGGTGAGTTCGACCTGTCGGTCGGGGCGCTGGTCACCGCCGTCGTGGTGGTGGCCGCCCGGCTCTCCGACGGCGACGCGGCCCACACCTGGTGGCTGATCCCGCTGCTGCTCGCCGCGGGCGCGCTGGTCGGGCTGGTCAACGGGCTGGTCACCACCCGGCTGCGGGTGCCCTCGTTCATCGCGACGCTGGGCATGCTGCTGGTGCTCAGCGGTGCGGTCTTCCTCTGGTCGGGTGGCGCGCCGCGGGGCTCGCTGGCCGACAACTTCCGCCAGTTCGGGCGGTTCGGTGTCGCGCTGCCCCGGCTCGGTCAACTGCCGTACGCGGTGCTGATCCTTCTCGCCGTCGGGGTCGGGCTGTGGTTGCTGCTGTCGCACAGCCGCTTCGGGCACCAGGTCTATGCGGCCGGCGGTAATCCGCGGGCCGCCGCGCTCTCCGGGGTCGACGTCCGTCGGGTGCGCACCGCGGCCTTCGTCCTCTCCGGTCTCTCGGCGGTGGTGGCCGGGATCCTGCTCGGCGGCTTCACCGGTGTCACCGCCGAGGCCGGAGCGGGCTACGAGTTCCAGGCGATCGCCGCTGTCGTGCTCGGCGGCGCGGTGCTCGGCGGTGGGCGCGGCAGCGTCGGAGCGTCCGTCGCCGGCGCGCTCACCCTGCAGTCGGTGTTCACCCTGCTCAATCTGCTCGGCCTGGCCAAGTCGCTGCGTGACGCGGTGCAGGGCCTGATCATCATCGGCGCGGCCGCGTACGCCGCACACCGGCTCCGCCGATCCGGCTGACGCCCGCGCCTTCACCTGTCGCGAGGAGAAGCCCATGAGACGTCCCATGCGATACCGACTCGCCGTGCTCGGCGCCGCCGTTCTGGCCGCCGCCGGTTGCACGTCCACCGCGCCGGAGGAGGACGACGACGGCCCGGCCGGCAGCGGCACCGGCCAGCAGTCGTCGTTCTTCGTGCAGGGCGACTACGACCGGCAGATCGCCCAACGCGACACCGCGCCGACCGGGCCGGCGGACCAACCGTGGCTGCAGGCGCTCAATCCGCAGCTCGTCGACACCGCGAAGTACCGGAAGGCGGGCAGGCACACCATCTGCTTCTCGAACGCGGCGGTGAACAACCCGTGGCGGGTGGTCGGCTGGACCACGATGCAGGCCGAGGCGAAGCTGCACCCGGAGATCGCCGCACTGACCGCGGTGGACGCCGAGGGCAAGGACGACAAGCAGATCAGCGACATCGACGGCCTGCTGGCCAGCAGGAAGTGCAGCGCGCTGATCGTCTCGCCGAACACCACGGCCGCTCTCACCCCGGCGGTGGAGAAGGCCTGCCAGGCCGGCCTGCCGGTGATCGTCTTCGACCGCGGCGTGAACACCGACTGCCAGGTGACCTTCATCCACCCCATCGGCGGGTACGCCTTCGGCGCCACGGCCGCCGAGTTCCTCACGGGGAAGGTCAAGAAGAACGGCAGGATCCTGGCGTTGCGGATCCTGCCGGGCGTGGACGTGTTGGAGACCCGCTGGTCGGCGGCCAAGGTGATCTTCGACAAGGCGGACGTGAACGTGGTCGGGGTGGAGTTCACCGACGGCGACGCGGCCAAGGTGAAGACCATCGTCAACGACTACCTGGAGCGCTACGGCAGCATCGACGGCGTGTGGATGGACGCCGGTGCCACCTCGGTGGCGGCGGCCGAGGCGTTCGAGGACGCCGGCCAGAAGGTGCCCGCGATCAACGGCGAGGACCAGCAGGACTTCCTGCGGCTCTGGCAGGACAAGAAGCTGACCGCGATCGCACCGACCTACCCCACCTACCAGTGGCGTACGCCGATTCTCGCGGCGCTGGACATCCTGGCCGGCAGGCAGGTGCCCAAGGAGTGGGTGCTGCCGCAGCCGACCATCACCCAGGACAACCTGTCGCGGTACCTGTTGCCCCAACTCCCGCCGCTGCATTACGCCCTCTGCGGCTGCGAGCAGATGCCCGGCTTCCCGCAGAACTGGGGCGGCAACCAGTAGACCCACCGCCGGCGTGGGTCGGACCCGAGACCCACGCCGGCACCGACGACCTCGAAAGGAGCGCAGCGTGCACCGCCTCGGCGCGAACACCTGGATCTGGGTCTCACCCCTGACCGACGCACGGCTGGCCGAGTTGGCCCCCCGGATCCGCGACTGGGGCTTCGACACCATCGAGCTGCCGATCGAGTCGCCGGGCGACTGGGACCCGGACCGCACCGGCGACCTGTTGGCCGGGCTCGGCCTGACCGCGACCGTGTGCGCCGTGATGCCTCCGGGGCGGGACCTGACCACCGACGACAGCGAGGTGGTGGAGCGGACCGGAAACTACCTGCGGCATTGCGTCCGGGCCGCCGCCCGGGTCGGGGCCACCGTGGTGGCCGGCCCGATCTACGCGCCGGTCGGCCGGACGTGGCTGCTGGACCGCGACGCCCGGGCGGCGACCGTACGCCGACTGCGGGAGCGGCTGACGCCGCTGGGCGAGGAGGCCGCCGACCAGCGAGTCACCCTCGCGCTGGAGCCGTTGAACCGGTTCGAGACGAGCCTGCTGAACACCGCCGAGCAGACCGTCGAGGTGGTCGACGGCCTCCCCGGCCTGGGCATCGCGCTGGACACCTTCCACATGAACATCGAGGAACGTGACATTCCGGCGGCGATCCGCACCGCCGGTGACCGACTGGCGCACGTGCAGGTCTGCGCCAACGACCGGGGCGCGCCGGGCAACGACCACCTCGACTGGCCCGGCATCGTCCAGGCGCTGCACGAGGTCGGATACACCGGGCCGCTGTGCATCGAGTCGTTCACCGCCGAGAACCGCACCATCGCCACCGCCGCGGCGATCTGGCGACCGCTGGCCCCGAGCCAGGACCGGCTGGCCACCGACGGGCTCGCGTTCCTGCGGACCCTGCTCGGCCGGCCGGCGGCGCCCCCCGGATAGGGCGCACCGGCCGGCGCACGCCGGACGGGCCTCGCCGGACGGCGTGCGCCGATACGTGAACAGCACCGCCGGATGGCCGATCCGCCGACGGCGCGTTCGACCGCGTCCGGATATTCCACGAGATGAGCGGTGATTTCACATTCTCTGCACCACGCGTTGACATTCATCGATTTCTAGCGGCAGGGTGGCGGCAAGGCACACGGTGAGGCCGGCCGGCCGGTCGACATCACCGGCGAGCGCGGGGAAACCCATCGGCGGCGCGTCGCAACCCCCCTCCGCCCGGCCCACGGGCGGCCAATTCCGCACTTCGAGGAAGGGAGCCGGCATGCGCCGCCGACACCTCGTACTGGGCGCCCTGTCCACCCTGCTGCTGTCCCTGCTGGTCGGGCCGGCCGCGCCGGCCACCGCCGCGGCCCCGTTCCGCGCGCTGCTGTTCTCCGAGACGGCCGGCTACCGGCACGACTCCATTCCCGACGGTGTCGCGATGTTCAACGAGCTCGCCGCGCAGAACGGCTTCACCGTCGTGCACTCCGAGGACTCCGCGGTCTTCACCCCGGCCAGCCTGGCCACCTTCGACGTCGTGGTGATGTTCCAGACCTCCGGCATGGTCTGGGACACCGACGCCCAGCGTCAGGCGTTGCAGAGCTACGTGGCGGGCGGCGGCGGGATCGCGGCCATCCACAACGCCACCGACATGGGCATCGAGGGCTCCTTTCCCTGGTGGGACGACCTAGTCAACGCCGGTGCGCACATGCCCGAGCACTCCCCCGGGGTGCTGGCCGGCACCGCGCACGTCGCCGACCGGGCGCACCCGTCGAGCGTCATGCTGCCGGACCGGTGGCAGCGCAGCGAGGAGTGGTACAACTTCGACAGGAACCCCCGAGGTGACGTGCACGTCCTGGTCACCGCCGACGAGCGCACCTACAACCCGGGCGGCAGCGCGATGGGCGCCGACCACCCCATCTCCTGGTGCCGCAACGTCGGCGCGGCGCGGGTGTGGACCACCGCGATGGGGCACGCCAAGGCCTCCTACACCGAGTCGTTCTTCCGCCAGCACGTGCTCGGTGGCGTGCAGTGGGCCGCCGGGGTGGCCGCCGGCGACTGCGGCGGCACGGTCTGGGGCAACTTCGAGAAGGTGTCACTGGACCAGAACACCGTCGACCCGATGGCGGTCGACGTGGCGGCCGACGGGCGCGTCTTCTACGTCCAGCGCGGCGGCCAGGTGAAGATCTTCAAGCCGTCCGCCAGCGGCACCGTCACCGCCGGCACGCTGCCGGTCTACACCGGCGGCGAGGACGGCCTGGTCGGCATGGCGCTGGACCCGAGCTTCACCACCAACGGCTGGATCTACCTGTACCACTCGCCACAGGCCAGCCCGACCGACGTCAACCGGCTGTCCCGGTTCACGGTCAGCGGCGACACTCTCGACACCGGCAGCGAGAAGGTGCTGCTGGAGGTGCCGGCGTACCGGGACCGCAGCTTCCCCGAGCCCGGCCACACCGGTGGCTACCTGGCCTTCGGCCCGGGCGGCAACCTCTACCTGTCCACCGGTGACGACAGCCCGCCGAACTACGATCCCGCCTGGCAGGGTTACGCGCCGCTGGACTGGCGGCCGGGCCGGAGCTTCCTGGACGCGGCCCGCTCCGCCGGCAACACCAACGATTTGCGCGGAAAGCTGCTGCGCATCCACCCGGAGCCGGGCGGGACGTACACCGTGCCCGGTGGGAACCTGTTCGCGCCGGGCACCGCGAAGACCCGGCCGGAGATCTACGCGATGGGCTTCCGCAACCCGTTCCGCTTCTCGGTCGACCCGGTGAAGGGGTGGGTCAACCTGGCCGACTACGGGCCGGACCGGGGCGGGCCGACCACCGAGCGCGGCCCCGAGGGGCTCGTCGAGCTGAACGTGATCAAGCAGGCCGGCAACTTCGGCTGGCCGTTCTGCCACGGCGACAACCAGCCGTACGCGCCGTACAACCCGGACACCGGCGTCGTCGGTACGAAGTTCAACTGCGCCAACCCGGTCAACAACTCGCCCAACAACACCGGCCTGACCGCCCTGCCGCCGCTGGTCCAGCCGCAGATCTGGTACGGCTACGGCGCGTCGCCGCAGTTCCCTGAGCTGGGCTCCGGCGGGGCCGCGCCGATGGGCGGGCCGGTCTACCGGTACAACGCCGCCAACCCGTCGCCGACGAAGTTCCCCGCGTACTACGACGGCGTGCACTTCTTCTACGAGTGGTCCCGCAACTACCTCAAAGAGATCCACTTCGACGCCAACGGCTCGCTCGTGAAGATCAACCCGTTCCTGCCGGGCGGGAACTTCGTCAAGCCGATGGATCTGCGCTTCGGCCCCGACGGCGCCCTCTACCTGCTGGAGTGGGGCTCGAGCTTCGGCGGCGGCAACAACGACTCCGGGCTCTACCGGATCGACTACGTCAGCGGCGGCCGGGCCCCGCTGGCGAAGGCCACCGGCACACCCACCAACGGGCGCGCCCCACTGGCCGTGCAGTTCTCCAGCGCCGGCTCCGCCGACCCGGACCCGGGCAACACCATCACGTACGCCTGGGACTTCGACGGCAACGGCAGCACCGACTCCACCGCCGCCAACCCGACGTACACCTACACCGCCAACGGCGTCTTCACCGCGAAGCTGACCGTGCGGGACAACACCGGGCGCAGCGCCTTCGCCAACGTGCCGATCACCGTGGGCAACACCGCCCCGACGGTGCGGATCACCGGGCCGCCCAGCGGCGGCATGCTCGACTTCGGTCAGCAGGTGGCATACACGGTCACCGTCACCGACCCGGAGGACGGCACGATCGACTGCACGAAGGTGCTGGTCAACCCGTCGCTCGGGCACGACGACCACGAGCACGGCACCACCGACTACCCGGGCTGCTCGGGGACCATCTCCACGGATCTGCTCGGCGGGCACCCCGACGGCGCGAACCTGTACTACGTGCTCAACGCCCGCTACCAGGACCGCGGCGCCACCGGCGTGCCGGCGCTGACCGGGTACGGCCGCGCCCTGCTGCAACCCAAGCACAAGCAGGCCGAGTTCTTCACCGCCCAGTCCGGGGTGCGGGTCGTCGAGCAGGCCGGCGCGGAGAGCGGCAAACGGATCGGCGACGTCAGCGACGGTGACTGGGTCATGTTCGACCCGATGAGCCTCCAGGGCATCACCACGGTGAGTCTGCGGGTCTCCTCGCCGTCCGGGGGCGGCAGCGTCGAGGTGCGCGCGGACTCGCCGACCGGTCAGCTGCTCGCCACGCAGGCGGTGCCGAACACCGGCGGTTGGGACGTCTACCAGCAGCAACCTGCGGTGAACGTCGCTGCGCTGGGCGGCACCCACAAGCTGTACCTGGTCTTCCGGTCCGGCCAGAACAACTCGTTCGACCTGGACTCGATGACCTTCGGCGGGGCCGGGGTGGGCACCGCGCCTGGTGGAGTCGCCGGAAAGACGTACACCCTGACCGCCCAGCACAGCGGCAAGCTCGCCGACGTCAACGGGGTGTCCACCGCCGACGGGGCCGTCGTCCACCAGTGGCCGGCCACCGGCGGCGCCAACCAGAAGTGGCAGGCGGTCGACGCCGGCGGCGGCGCGGTCACACTGCGGGCCACGCACAGCGGCAAGTGCCTGGCGGTGACCGGCGGTTCCACCGCCGCCGGGGCCGCGGTCGTGCAGGAGGCCTGCGGTACGGCCACCAGTCAGCAGTGGCAGGCGGCGCCCACCGCCACCACCGGGGTGTACGACCTCAGAGCCCGGCACAGCGGGCTCTGCCTGGACGTCAACGGCAACTCCTCCGCCGACGGGGCGGCACTGATCCAGTGGACCTGCGCCGGCGCGGCCAACCAGCGGTGGCGGCTGACCGTGGTCGGCTGACGCGCGTACCGCCGGTAATGCCCGGCCGGTGGCGGTGCGAACCGCCGCCGGTCGGGTATCTGGCGGACATGACCGACCTCTACCCGAACGCCGACGACCGGGAGCTGCTCCGCCAGGCGGCCGCCGCGCACACTGCCGCCACCCGCGAGGTGGAGGCGTTCCTGCGCCGGCTGCCGGAGGTGCCCGACCCGGCCGACATCACCGAGTACGCCAACCTGCTCAGCCGCGAGGACCGGACCCGCGGCGATCGGGACGCCGCCGCGGACGCGGCGGGGCTGACCATCGCCAGCTTGGAGCCCGACCAGGGCCAGTAGCGTGCCGCGGCGGTGCCGTCCCCACCCGGGGACGGCACCGTCGAGCGTGGCACCGCTCAGCGTTCGACGAGGGGGTCGTGACCCAGGTCGAGCAGCGAGTGCCGCCACTCGTCGTCGGCGTTGCCGCGCTTCGGCTTGGCGTCCATCAGCTCGCGGATCCGATCGACCGCGTCCCGCATCACCTCGATGTCCTCTCTGGTGAGGTCGACCCTGCGCTTCTTCAGCACCTTGAGGATCTCCCGGCCCGGCTGCGGCAGGTCGAGGTTCGGGTTCGCACCGAACGACTCCTCCCCGGAACCCCTGGTCAGCAACCAGGTGCGCAGCTGCTCCGAAGGGACGTTGACCTCGGCGTGGAAGTCCTCCCAGAGCACTTCCACCTCGGGGTCGAGCCGCGTGTCGCGTACCATCAGGTCTCCTCTCGCGGGCGGCGCCCGGACGTCTCCGGGTCGTCCTGGTCGGTCTTCGGGTGCAGGCCGCCGGGCGGCACCCGCGTCCTGCGGGGGTTCGCGGTGGGCGGCGCCAGGATCGGGTCGGGATGGTCGTCGTCGTCCTCGTCCCGGGCGTCCGCGGCGTGCGGAGGCTCGTGCGGTTCCTCGGCCGGTCGTCGCGCCTTCCCGCTCATCGCGGATGCGAGGTCGTGGCGGCGGTGTACCCCCGCTCGCCCGCGGTCACGTCGAAGGAGAGCTGGTCGTCGCGGGCATCCACGATGACCTTCTGCCCGGGGGAGATCGCCGACTCCAGCAGCATCCGGGAGAGGTGGTTGTCCACCTCCCGCTGGATCACCCGGCGCAGCGGGCGGGCCCCGAACTCCGGCTGGTAGCCGTGCTCGGCGAGCCAGTCGATGCCGGCGGCGGTGAACTCCACCTGGATGTCCTGGGCGTGCAGCCGGCGGCGGGTCTCCTCCAGCAGCAGTCCGGTGATCTGGCGCAGCTGCTCGGCCTCCAGCCGGCGGAAGATGATGACCTCGTCGATGCGGTTGAGGAACTCCGGGCGGAAGTTCTCCTGCAGGCGGCGCATCAGCCGCTCACGCAGCTCGTCGTTCTCCTGTTCGCTGCCCGGGGCGCCGGTGCCGAACCCGACGGCGCGCTGGCTGCCCGTGATCAGCTCGGAGCCGAGGTTGCTCGTCATGATCAGCACGGTGTTCTTGAAGTTCACCGTGCGACCCTGACTGTCGGTCAACCGCCCGTCGTCGAGCACCTGGAGCAGGATGTTGAACACGTCGGGGTGGGCCTTTTCGATCTCGTCGAGCAGCACCACCGCGTACGGTCGGCGACGCACCGCCTCGGTGAGCTGGCCGGCCTCCTCGTAGCCGACGTACCCGGGTGGCGCCCCGACCAGCCGGCTGACCGTGTGCCGCTCCTGGAACTCGCTCATGTCGACCCGGACCATCCGGTCCGCCTCACCGAACAACGCCTCGGCCAGGGCGCGGGCCAGCTCGGTCTTGCCGACGCCGGTCGGGCCGAGGAACAGGAAGCTGCCCATCGGCCGCTCCGGGTCGGCCAGCCCCGCGCGGGAGCGGCGGACCGCCTCGGCCACCGCGGTGACTGCGTCGTCCTGGCCGACCACCTTCTGGTGCAGGTGCCCCTCGAGGCGCAGCAGTCGGTCCCGCTCCTCCTCGGTGAGCTGGCTGACCGGGATCCCGGTGGCCCGGGAGACCACCTCGGCGATCTCCTTCGGACTCACCTCGGGCACCTGGGAGGAGAGACCGTCGTCGCCGTTGGCGCGGCGCATCTGATCCTCCAGCTCGGCGATCCGGTCGCGCAACGCCGAGGCCCGCTCGTACTGCTCGTCGGTGACGGCCTGTTCCTTGTCCCGGCGTACCTCGTCGAGCTGTTGCTCCAGCTCCCGCACGTCGGAGGCGGGGGTGCGGGTGCGCAGCCGGACCCGGGCGCCGGCCTGGTCGATGAGGTCGATGGCCTTGTCCGGCAGGAACCGGTCGGTGACGTACCGGTCGGAGAGTTCGGCGGCGGCGACCAGCGCCTCGTCGCTGAAGCGCACCTGGTGGTGCGCCTCGTACCGGTCGCGCAGCCCGCGCAGGATGGCGATGGTGTCGTCGACGCCCGGCTCGGGCACCAGCACCGGCTGGAAGCGTCGGGCCAGCGCGGCGTCCTTCTCGATGCTCTTGCGGTACTCGTCCAGCGTGGTCGCCCCGATGACCCGCAGCTCACCGCGGGCCAGTGCCGGTTTGAGCATGTTGGACGCGTCCATCCCGCCCTCGCTGCCGGCACCACCGGCCCCGACCAGGGTGTGAATCTCGTCCATGAAGATGATCAACTCGTCCCGGTGCGCCCGGATCTCGTCGATGACCTTCTTCAGGCGCTCCTCGAAGTCGCCCCGATAGCGGGTGCCGGCGACCAGGCCGGCCAGATCGAGCTGGACCACCCGCTTGCCGAGAAGGGTCTGTGGCACGTCGCCGTCGCAGATCCGCTCGGCCAGACCCTCCACGATGGCGGTCTTGCCCACACCGGCCTCACCGATCAGCACCGGGTTGTTCTTGGTCCGCCGGGACAGGATCTCCACGGCCTGCTCGATCTCGTCGGCGCGCCCGATCACCGGGTCGATCTGGTCGTTGCGGGCCAGGTCGGTGAGGTCCTGCCCGTACTGGTCCAGGGTGGGGGTGCCGCGGTCCGGCTTCGGGCCGGCCATCGGCCCGCGCTCGGCGTTGGCGGCCTGCAACGACTCGGGCTGGATCCGGCCGGCGGCCAGCATCCGCCCGGCCGGTGACTCCGGGTTGAGCGGCAACGCCATCAGGATGTGTTCGGGGCCGATGTAGTTGGCGCCCATCGCCCGGGACAGCTGGTGGGCGTCGAGCAGCGCCCGTTTCGCCGCCGGGGTCAACGACAGGTTGGGCGGGACCTCACCGCGCGGCGCGCCGTCGCCCTTTCCGCCGAGCGCGTTGAGCAGGGTGTCCGGGTCGGCGCCGGCCCGACGGACCAGGTCCCGCAGAGGCTCACGTTGCAGCGCCGCCCAGAGCAGATGGTCGGTGTCCAGGTCGCTGCTCTGCCGCTGGGCGGCCCGACGGGCCGCGTCGGCGAGCATCTCCCGGGCGTCGGCCGTCATCAGCCGGGTGATGTCGACCCGGTGCGCGGGTCGGCGTCCTCCCTCACCCCGGCCGAAGTACCGGGCCAGGAACTCATCCCACGGGTCGGAGCCGAAGTCACCGGGTCCCATCATGATCTCCTCCGCAGTCGGGCGCGGCACGGTCGCCAGGGGCTACCCGGCGGTCGTCCCGACAAACGCCGCACCGGCGGCGGACGGGCCCTCCGGGAGTGGCAGCGGGACGGCGCCGGCCGGTGGTGGCACGCTGACGCCATGACGGAGACCCCGCTGCTGATCATCGACGGCGCCAACGTGGTCGGCTCACGCCCGAACGGGTGGTGGCGGGACCGGGCCGGGGCCGCCGCCCGGCTGCGCGACTCGCTGGCGCCGGTGGCCACCGTCGGGCTGCCGGCCCGGCTGCCCGCCCCGGTCGAGGTGGTGCTCGTGGTCGAGGGGGCCGCGCGGAACGTGCCGGGCACCGACGGCGTCCGCGTGGTGTCCGCCGCCGGCTCCGGGGACGACACGGTGGTCGACCTGGTGCGGGCCGCCCCGCAGCGTCGCCGGCTGGTGGTCACCGCCGACCGGGAGCTGCGCGCCCGGGTCACCGCCCTGGGCGCCGAGGTCTACGGGCCACGGTGGCTGCACGACGCACCCGCAACAAGCTGAGAAGTGTTCGCACTGGGACTCCCACAGAACGGACTCCCGGCACTTCCGGGTGCCAAGCGGACAGGCGGGCAGGAACACCGACAGGGCGGATGTTCTCCCGCCGACGCCGGTAGGCTCTAATGGAGATCTCCCCGCCCCCAGGAGGTTCCGCCGTGGCGAGCGTCGCCGAGCTGAAGGCTGCCATCGATGTCGCCCTGGAACAGATCTCCGACGGGCAGACAGCCGTGCAGGCGGCCGGCGAGAAGCTGGCCGAGGCGCAGCAGACCCTGGCCGGCGCGCTGGAGGGCAGCGGGCACGAGACGGTCGAGGCGGCTCAGGCGTCGCTGACCCAGGCCAGCCAGGAGCTGGAGGAGTGTCTCGCCGCGACACTGGTCGCGGTGGAGCAGGCCCAGCTCTACGTCTCCACCCTGTAGGCGTCGTGTCCATCATCGAGGACGTCGGTGGGCAGGTCCGCGCCGCCACCGAGGAGTTTCCGGTGGGCCTGCTGGGGCAGGCACTGGAGAAGTTCGGCCTGGCCGCGGAGCGGCTGCGCTGGGTACGACAGGAGTCGGCCAACCCGATGGGGGTGCCGGAGCTGTCCGCCGCCACCGAGCACGCCGAGAGCGCCGGCTACGCGCTGCGGGTGGCGCAGGAGCAGCTGTCGGCGTACCTGACCGCGATCGGGCTCAGCGCGGACGGCGCGCCGGCACCCCGCCCGCAGCCGCGCGAACCTCGACACGACACGCCACCGTCGGCAGGGCCGACCGCTGTGCCGCCGGCGCCCGCCGAGCAGGTCCGGCTGCGCCGCTGGTGGTCGGTGCGGGTGGCGGAGCTGACCGGGGGCCGCGACTCCGGCGCCGACGAGCCCGACGAACGCGTGGACGATTCCCAGGAACTGCTGCGCCGCGTCGTGCGCGGGGTGCGTTCCGGCGACCGGGACCGGCTGCGCACCGAACTGCGCCGCGCCCCCGCCGACGTGGGGCTGGGGATGGCGGCCCTGACGCCACCGCTGCTGCGCGAGCTGGCCGGTGAGCTGCTGGGGCACCCGCCGCGCGCCACCGACCTCGGCCGGCTGCGGGGGGAGTTGGACGGGCGGGTCCGGGACCTGCTGCCCGGGCTGCCGCCGCCGGTGCTGGAGACGTTGCTGACCCGGGTGTGCCGGATGCCCCCGCCGCGTGCCTCCGGGGAGCCGCCACACGCCGCGGACTCCGCGGTGACCGCCGGCGTGGCGACCGGGCTGCTGCTCGCCCGGCTCGGCCGGGACCTGCCCACCGCCGGCGGGCAACCGGCTGGCGGCGGGCAACCGGCTGGCGGCGGGCAACCGGCTGGCACGGCGCAGCGCCCCGGCGCACCGGGTCGCCCGCCCGGCGGTGTCGCCCGGCCGCGCTCCGGTGCGCTGCCGCCGCGCGCGGGCAGCCCGTGGCGGGACGCGCCGGCACCACCACGCCGACGGGGCTCCGATGGCTGACCGGCGCAGCCAGCTGGCCACCCGGGTCCGGGACTCCCTCGCCGAGGCGCTGGGCGCGACCCGCACCCGCCTGTCCGCGGCGCAGGCCGAGCTGACCGCCGGGCGGGAGCGGCTGGCCCGGGTCCGCCGGGCGGCCGACGCCGTACCGCAGCGGGTGGGCGCCCAGCGGGACCGCCGGCTGGCCGAGATCGACGCCCTACACTCCGCCCGGATCGCCGAGCTGGCCCGCCAGGCCGCCGAAGCCGCCCGCTGGGAGGCGCCCGGCTGCGCCGGGGCCGACTGGACGGGATGGACGCCGACGCCCGCCCGCCGCGCCGAGCCGCCGGGTGCGCTGCGCATCGGCACCGTCCGGATCGACGACGTGGACCCGGTGCCCGCGCTGGTGCCGCTGCTCGACGCAGGGCACGTGCACCTGTCCGGAAACGACCGCGCCGGCTGCGACGCGGTGGTCTCCGCGCTGCTGCTGCGGGCCGTCGGCCGCGCCGACCCGGGCGCGGTCCGGTTGATCGGGTACGACCCGGAGCACCTCGGCGGCGGCCTGGCCGGATTCGCGCCGCTGGGCACCGCCGGGCTGCTCACCTTCGTCGGCCCGGGCGGGCTGGGCCCGTTGCTGGACGACCTGGTCGAGCAGATCCGCCGGATCAACGAGACCGTGCTGGCCGGCGAGTACGGCTCGCTGCGGGAGCTGGCCGCGGCCACCGGCCGTCGACCCGAGCCGTGGCGGGTGGCGGTGCTGCTCGGCGGCGACGAGCTGAACCGGCACGAGCGCGGGCAGCTGGACCGGGTGGTGCGGGCCGGCGCGGCCTGCGGGGTGCACCTGGTGGTCCGCGGCGTACCGCTGCCCGAGGACCCGACGGTGACCCGGGTGGTGGCCGAGCCGTCCGAGGCCCGGGTCGGCGGCCCGTCCGGTCTGCCGGTCCGGCTGGACCCGCCCCCGCCGGCGACGCTGGTCACCGAGACCTGCCGGGAGGCCGCCGCCCGGGTGAACGCCGGCCCACCGCCGGCACCGTTCGCCGACCTGCTGCCGCCGCCGGAGCTGATGTGGCGGGAGGACTCCTCCGGCGGGCTGACCGCCCCGATCGGTGAGGGGCCGCAGGGCCGACCGGTGCGGCTGACGTTGGGCGACTACCCGCCGCACGCGCTGATCGGTGGGCCGTCCGGCACCGGCAAGACCAACCTGATCTTCGCCTGGATCGGCGCCCTCGCCGCCCGCTACTCCCCCGCCGAGCTGGAGTTCTACCTGCTGGACTTCAAGGAGGGGGTGTCCTTCGCCCGGTTCGCGCAGGGCCGGCGCGACCCGAGTTGGCTGCCGCACATGCGACTGGTCGGCATCAACGTCAACACCGACCGGGAGTTCGGGTTGGCGCTGCTGCGGTTCCTCGCCGAGGAGCTGCGCCGGCGGGCCGACGCGGCCAAGAAGCACGAGGTGACCAAGCTGGCCGAGCTGCGCGCGGTCGACCCGACCGGGCACTGGCCGCGGATCGTCGCGGTGGTCGACGAGTTCCAGATGCTGCTGGCCGGTCGGGACGTGGTGGCCCGGGAGGCGGCCGATCTGCTGGAGGACCTGGCCCGGCGGGGCCGGTCGCAGGGCATCCACCTGGTGCTCGCGTCGCAGGACGTGCGGGGCATCGAGGCGCTGTGGGGTCGCCCGGCGCTGGTCGCCCAGTTCGCCCTGCGTATCGCGCTACCCAAGGCACTGCGTATCCTCGCCGAGCGCAACGACGCGGCGCAGTCCCTGCCGCGCTGGCACGCGGTCGTCAACGCCGAGTCGGGCATGGTCGAGGGCAACGAGGTGGCCCGGATCCCGTCGGCGGGTGACTGGGAGGCCTGGAGCGGCCTGCAGAACCGGCTGTGGCGGATGCGGCCCCCCGACGCGGCGCCGGCCCGGCTCTTCGACGGCGACGCGATCCCCCGGTTGGCGGAGGCACCGGACTACCGGGCGCTGGCCCTGCCACCCGACGGGAAGGCGCCGCGCAGCCCGGTGGCCCTGCTCGGCGAGATCATCGACGTGCAGGCCCGCTCGGCGGCGCTGCGGCTGCCGCGCGCCCCCGGGCGTAACCTCGCGGTCCTGGGCACCCGGGTGGACGAGGCGTGCGCGGTGCTGGACGCGGCGGCCCGATCGCTGGCCCGCCAGCATCCGCCGGGCACGGCCCGGTTCTCCATCGCCTGCCTGGACGCCGACGCCGACCCGGTGGCCCGGGCGCTCTACGACGACCTGGCCGACGACGCCGCCTGGTACGACGAGGAGACCGTCGGCGAGCTGATGGCCGAGACGGCCGACGGACTGGGCGGCCTCGGCGAGCCGCACTACCTGCTGCTGTTCGCGGTCGACGCGGCGGCCGGGGCGCTGGCCGCACGGGCGGGGCGGCGAACCGGCCTGGAGCAGCTGCGTCGGATCCTGCACGAGGGCCCGGAGCGGCGGACCCACGTGCTCGCCTGGTGGCGGGGGGTGGCCCGGATGCGCGCCGACCTGGGCGGGCCGGCGGCCCGTACCGACCAGATCGGCGCCTGGGTGGCGTTGGACGCACACGGCGGCGAGTTGGGCGCGTCGCTCTACCCGGGCACCGGTGGCCCGGACTGGTATCCGCGCCCGTGGCGAGGGCTCTTCTTCGACCGGGCGGTGCACCGCACCGGCCAGGTGGTCATCCCCTATGGACCGTCGCGATGAACCAACCGGTGACCAGTGAGTCGTACGCGGCGCAGCTGCGGCGGCTGGCGGAACTGACCACCAAGGTTGGCGAGCAGCGCGCCGAGGCGCACACCTGGTACGAGCGACAGTGCGCGGCGGCCGACCGTGCCGTGGCCGACGCCGCCGGCCAGGTGCGGCGCGCCGAGGAGGAGCTGATCGCCGCCCGGGAGCAGCAGGAGATGGTGGACGCCGAGGTGGCGCACCTGTGGCAGCAGCTACGGCAGCGGCTCGGCGGTGGCGCCCGGCGCCTCGGTGGCCCGCCCGCCCCGGCCGGCGGTGCCGCAGCGGACCCGGTGCTGCTGCTCAGCCGGGCCAGGGACCTGCTCGACCGAACCGGGCAGCCGGGTGAGCTGCCCGGCTCGGTCAACCCGTTGCTGGCGCTCTGCGGAGTGACCGGCGCCCTGCTGGCGTACGCGCTGGGGGTCGCCGCGCGAGCACTCGGCGTCTCCTACGGCGGCGACCTCGCCGTCGGGATGCCGGTGCTGGCGCTGGTGGTGACCCTGCTCGGGCCACTGATCGGTCTGGTGCCGGCGCGGCTGTTGGCGGACCGCCGGCACGCGGTGCTCGGGCCGCGGCCGATCATCGTGGTGCTCGGCGCCGGCCTGCTCACGACCGCGCTGCTGCTGGTGCTCGGCCGCTGACCGGGCCGACGCGTCGAGGCGTCGCTCAGGCCGGGACCAGGACGGCCTCGCGCAACAGTCGACGGGCCAGGGTGATCCGATCGGCGTCGTCGGGCAGCCCGGGCAGGTCGCCGACCCGGGTGACCGCGCCGGTGAGCAGCGCGCGGGCCGCCGGCTCGCAGTCGGCGGGCAGCGTGATGGTGCGATCGAACAACCGCAGCGCCACCGTGTCCGACCCGTGCGCCACGAGCTGCCAGCGCAGGCCGGGGCGCAGGGTGAGCCGGGAGTCGGCGTCCAGTGCGGCCAGCGCGCCGGCCTGGGCGAGCGGCCGGATCGGCGCCGGGCGGGCGGCTGGCCAGGTGCGCTGCCGCAGGCGCGCCGCGACGGCGCCCGGATCGGCGCGGAGCAGCCAGTCCCGCAGCGCCTCCACCGTCTCGGTCAGCTCCGGCTCGATGGCGTCCGGGTCGGCCACGTCGGTGCCGAACGGCAGGCTGGCGCGCAGCCGCTGGTCCTCGGCAGCCAGCGTGAGCAGCTCCTCGACCAGGGCGTAGCGGGTCAACGCGCGGATGCCCACCGTCAGGTGCAGCGAGCTGGCCTCCTGCGCCTGAGCACTGTGCAGCCAACCGCGCGGCAGGTAGAGGGCGTCGCCGGGGGCGAGCACCACGTCCAGCGCGGCGGGGCCCTGCGCGGTGGCGGTCACCTCGTCGGCACGGCCACCCCAGGCCTGCTTCTCGAGCGGGTCGGGCAGTACCGGAGCGTGGATCCGCCAGTGCTTGCGGCCGTCGACCTGCAGGACGAACACGTCGTGGGTGTCGTAGTGGGTGGCGAAGCCCTGGCTGCCCGCCGGTGTGAGGTAGGCGTTGACCTGCAGCGGCTGGTTCAGCGCGAGGCCCAGGTCGCGGGCGAAGTCGACAAGCGGCGGCCAGATCCGGTGCAGACCCTGCAGCACCAGGGTGGCGCCGCTGGCGTACTGCTCCAGGACCCGCTCGTCGAGCACCTGGTCGCCGATCTCGGCCCCGGCGCCACCGCCGCCGGTCCACCGGCCCGCCGGCACCAACTGGCCGTCCTTGGCGATGCGCAGGAAGGGGGTACGCAGACCGCGCCGGCTGAGCAGTTCGTCGGCGTCGGCGGGGCCGAACAGGTCGGTGAAGCCGGCCGTGTCGGGCAGCTCGGCGGCGCGGGACAGCAGCGGCGTGTGGCCCCAGTGCGCGGCGGCGAACTTGGCCGGCTCGACCGACACGCAGCGGGCCAGCGCCGCGGCGGCACTGGCGGACGGAACCGCCGGGCGGCCGTGGCCGCCCGGCGGGTCGAGGTGCGTCATGGTGGTGCCGCTACCGGGCGCTGCCGTCAGCGCCACCGTCCTGCTGACCCGGAGTCGCACCGCCGTCGGCGGGACCCTCCGCGCCACCGTCTGCGCCACCGTCCTGGTGACCCGGAGTCGCACCGCCGTCGGCGGGACCCTCCGCGCCACCGTCTGCGCCACCGTCCTGGTGACCAGAGGTCGCACCGCCGTCGGCCGGGCCCTCCAGGCCGCCGCCACCCGTCGTCTGAATGTCGTCATCGTTGAGTGCCATCGGTACTCCCTCGGATGTGCCGCCCCGCCCGTACGCCGGGGTCCGTCGTGCAGCGGGTGGTACCCCACGCGCGATCTTCTCTAACCCACACCGTAGACGCCGGATCCGGGCCACACGGGCGGTTCCCCGGCGGCGGGTCGGTACGAGGGTGTGCCGGTGAGGCTGATGTGCACCTCCGCGGACCCGACCGGCGCCTGAGCCCGCCCGACGGCTCCCGGGCGGGCTCGTGGCGTCACGGCAGCATCGTGGCCAGGTCCTTGGGCATGGTGTCCTTCACGTCCTGCCACTCGCCCTGGGTGACGTGCCGTCGCAGGGTGTCCAACACGACCTGCGCCACCCGCTCCGGGCCACCCTCGGCGTCGTACGGGAAACCCTGACGGACCTCGTAGAGGAAGTCGTCGCGGTTGAGCTTGATCGGCACATCGGACGGGTTCCAGCCGTCGAAGTAGATCCCCCGGACCAGCACCGGCAACTGCTGGGCGAACTCCACGCTCTCGTTGACCGGCAACCGGTCACGAAGGAGGTGCAGCACCGTGCGCAGGGCCGCGTACGACTGGTTGCGCCGGTCCTTCGGCCAGCCGTAGGCGTTCTCGATGTCCTTGAGGATCAGGTTCGTCTTGTCCAGCGACGACTCGAACGCCGAGATCGGTTGGTCAGCCATGGGTCGACCCCCGTTCCCCGGTCTCCCACCGTTGGTCGTCATTGCGACGCGGCGGGCCCGCCGGCCCGCGTCGGGCTCGCACCGGGCTGCCCTGCGGCGCGCGCCGGGCGTTGTCGGCCGTACCGACCACGTGCAGGACGGCACCACGCCGTCTATCCGTCACCAGTCGAACCGTCATCCCCGTCACCTCCGTGTCGTTTCTCGGCGCCGGCCGCCGATCCGACCGCACGCACCTGCCAGCCTGCCCGTCAGGCGGGTGAGGCGGCCCCACCCCGATCGGGTGAGCGGGCGGCGCCGGTCAGTCCACGCCGAGGAGCCCGGCCAAGGTCTTCGCGTTGGTCTGGGCAAAGTCGCGGTAGCAATTGTTGAGAAGTAGATGGGTCTGCCCGGCGTCGTCGGCCAGCTCACGCAGCTTCGGCGCCCACTCGGCCAACTCCCGCTTGGAGTAGTCGTAGCCGAACTTCTCGTGGATGTCCTTGCTGGTCCACTTGTCACTGTGGCCGTGGAAACGCACCATCGCGAGGTCCGCGGTGGCGGCCAGCACCGGCGGCACCGACGAGCGGTGGCCCTGCGGCATGTCCACGCAGACGAACGGCAGTTTGTGCTCGCGGAGGAAGGTCAGGGTCTCGTCGGCGTTGGCGCCGTCGAACCAGGAGGCGTGCCGGAACTCGAAGACCGGGCGCAGCGGCGCGCAGCGCTTCGCCACCTCGAGCAGGTACTGCTTGTTGTCCCGTTTGATGCCGAACCAGGGCGGAAACTGGAAGAGCAGCGCTCCCAGTTTGCCGGCCCGCACCAGCGGGTCCAACGCGGACAGGAAGCGTGTCCACACCTCCTCGTACGACTGGGCCGGCAGGTCGTCGGGATAGACGTTCTTCTTGTCGGTGTCCGGCCGCAGGTCCTTGTAGAGCGCGCTGACCCGGGTGGGGTGCCCGGTCAGCAGGCTGAACGCCTTGATGTTGAACGTGAAGCCGGCCGGGGTGCGCTCGGCCCAGAGTCGCGCGGTCGCCTCGGCGGGCGGCGAGTAGTAGGTGGCGTCCACTTCGACCAGCGGAAACTGCCGGGCGTAGTAGACCAGCCGCTTCTCCGGCGTGTCCGCCGTCTGCGGATACCACCCCGAGTCCAGGAGTGTGCGGTCGGTCCAGGACGCGGTGCCCACCAGAATCTCACCCATGGAAGAAGTCCATCGCGTCGTGGACCGACCGGCAACCGCTCAGCTGACTCAGGCCGCCCGCCGCTCTCGGGTCTGCTTGCAGGTCACGCACGTGGTGGCGGACGGGAAGATCTCCAGCCGTTCCACGGGGATCGCCGCCGAACAGCCTTCGCACCAGCCGTAGGTGCCTTCGGAAAGCCGGCCGAGGGCGTGCTCGTACTGGGTACGGCGGTCGAGGATGGTGCGCAGCAGAGACTGCGCGGTGTCCCGTTCGGCGGTCTTGGTGCCGCTGTCGGCCTGGTCGTCGCCCGCGGTGTCACCAACCTCCACCAACCGCAGCACCTGACTCTGCAGCACGGCGTGCTCGTACTCCGCGGTCAGCTCGTCGTAGCGCGCCTGCAGGGAGAGCCGGATCTGGTCGACCTCCGTCTGGGTACGACCGGTACCGACCGTGTCGTGGACGAGCATCGCTGCCTGCCTTTCCTGGGCCTGTGGCGCACGGCGAGCCGGGATGCCGCGGCGTCTGGCCCCGGTCACGGTCGCATGCGGTGCACGAGCGGTCACCCGTGCTCTGTGAGCCGGGCGAGTACCCGCCCGAGGAGTCGATCAAACCGGCGATTTTCGGGCGTCTGTCAGCCGTCGGCTCACGGCTCCACGAGCGCGGGGCGGCGGGGGTCGTCGGCCCTCACCACCACGTCGGCGAAGCTGGCCGGAACGACCTCCTCGGCGTACCGGTCGAAGGCCGGCAGGGTCCAGTTCCGGGCCGGTTCGGTACGCCGACGCAGCGCCGCGGCGGAGAGCTCCAGGTGGACGGTGATGTCGAAGGGCAGGCCGCCACCGAGCAGCAGCGCGCCGCTGACCAGGACGACGCCGCCGGGTGGCAGGTCGACGTAGCGGGCGCGGCTGGCCCGGTCGGCGGTGGCGTCCCAGAGCGAGGGGAGCATCCGCCCGGTGCCGCCCGGGCCGGCCGGATCGAGCACCTCCCGACGCAGCCCGACCTCGTCCACCCAGCCCTCGTAGTAGGCGTCCGGGTTGCTCCGGCCGAACTCGAAGCGCAGGGACGCGGGCCGGAGATAGTCGTCGGCGCGTACGTGCAGTACGGGGTGGCCCGCGGCGCGCAGCGGGTCGACCAGCGCGGCGGCCAGCTCGTCCGGGCCGGCGGCGGGCGCGCCGTCGAGCGCCACCCGTAGCCGCCCTGGCCCGGCGGTGGCGGTCGCGGCAGAGGCCGCGGCGTCGGCCAGCCGGTCGGTCAGCTCGCTGACGAGCAGGTCGGGCGAGATGGGTCGGATGCGCACCGGACCATCCTGCCCCGCCCCGGGCTGCTCGGCTGCGCCGGTCAGCCGGTGCGGTCGATGCTGACCCGGGCGTCGTCGGACAGGCGGTAGCCCACGCCGTAGACGGTGGTGACCAGGGGCACGTCCACACCGACCTTGCCGCGCAGCCGGCGCACGTGGACGTCGACGGTGCGGACCCCGGCGTGCTCGTAGCCCCAGACGGCGTTGAGCAGTTGCAGTCGGGTGAACACCCGGCGGGGGTGGGCGACCAGGTGCAGGAGCAGGTCGAACTCCAGCCGGGTCAGCGGCAGCGGCTCGTCGTCGCGCAGCACCGAGCGGGACGAGGCGAGGATGTGCAGGGCGGGGATGGTCGAGGCGATCGGCCGCGCCGGCGAACGGTGAACGGGCACCGCGTCGGCGCGGCGTTCCGCCGGGACCGCGCTGATGATCATGCCCTCGCCGTGCTCCAGGAGCTCACGGGCGGCGTCGAGCAGCCGGCGGGCCGGCGGGGTCAGCGACTCCTCACAGGCGAGCGGGATGGACAGTGTCACGGTGAGCATGGGCGCGGCGGTGTTCGCCGGGCGGCGCTGACCGCCGGGAGGTCGACCTGGAACCGCGGGTTGGGACGTATGCCATCCGGCGCGCGACGAGGCGGGGCTGACCGACATGGTCCTCCTTGGCTGATCCGGGTATCTCCCCACGGCCCGGGACGCCGCTTCATCGATGCTTCCCGGCGCCCGGGCGAGGGTCAAGAGGCGGCTACGTTGCATGAATGTGACAATTGACGAACACATCGGAGCCGAGTGCTCGCTCTGCGTACGAAGCCTGATGATTACAGCAGAGCCGCCCAGATGACCCGATACGGGGGTCCCCGTCCGGTTGATCGCGGCCGTTGCGACCGCCGCCCGGCCGGGCTCAGCGGCTGCTGTCCACGCTGATCCGGGCCTCGTCGGCCAGTCGGTAACCCACCCCGTAGACCGTGGTGACGACCGGCCCGTCGGCCAGCTTCGCGCGCAGCCGCCGGACGTGCACGTCCACCGTCCGGGCCACCGCGTGCTCGTACCCCCAGACGTTGCTCAGAAGCTGGAGGCGGGTGAAGACCCGGCGCGGCCGCTCGGCCAGGAACAGCAGCAGCTCGTACTCGATGCGGGTCAGTGGGATGACCCGGTCGCCCCGGCGGACCACCCGCGAGCCGGCGAAGATGTGGACCTGCTCGGCGTCGTCGACGACGGACGCCTCGTCGCGGGGCGCCGCGGCGGGGCCGGGGACCGGCCGCGGCCCCGGCGGGAGCTCGTCGACGGCGCGTAGCCGGTCCTCGCCCGACTCGGCCAGCTCGCCGAGCAGCTGGACCAGGCGGGCCAGTCGAGGGCTCACCGGCCCCGGGGCGAGGTCGAGGGTGATGGTGAGGGTGGGGCCGGTGCGTTGGCGGGCGGGGCGAGCCACCGGGTGGTGGGGGCGCGTGGAGATGGCGACGACGGACATGGTGCCTCCTGGGGATGGCGGTACGCCCGCCACGCGCGATGCGGCGTGGCGGTCAGCGGCGCGCCGGGCCGGCGGTGACCGGGGACGCGAGGGGGGACGCACGGTGCAACGGGGTCGGGCCGAGGGCCGGCAGGCCGGCGATCCGCCAGGCGGCGAAACCGCCGACCACGTCGGTGGCCCGGTGCAGGCCGATGTCCTGCAACGCGGCCGCGGCCAGCGACGAGGTGTAGCCCTCCTGGCAGAGGATCACCACCGCTACGTCGTAGTCGACGGCCTGCGGAAGCCGGGCAGGGCAGCGCGGGTCGAAGCGCCACTCCAGCACGTTGCGCTCGATCGTGAGCGAGCCCGGCACGACGCCGTGTGCGGCCCGCTGGGTCGCTGGGCGGATGTCGACCAGCAGCGCCCCGGCGCGGTATGCCAGGTGCGCCTGCTCCGGGTCCAGCCGGTCGAGCCGGACGCGCGCGGCGGCCAGGATCTCGTCGATGCCCCGGGAGCCCGGCGGCGGTGCGGGGGCCGGACAGCGCTCGGCGGTTGCCTGCATTCTCTCGGTTCCTTCCGATGAGGTGAGGGTCGATCGTTGGTGCCCGCTGCTCACCAGGAGCGGCCGGCCTCGGCGACCTCGGCGACCCGCAGCCGCCCGTCGAGGAGGTGGTAGCGGGTCATCCGGACCAGCGCCGGCCGGTAGACGTGCACGCTGACCGCCGGCTCCGCGCCCCGGTTGGTGACCACGTGCACGTGCCGGGGGCCGAAGCGGCGGCCGGAGCCGGTGGCCAACAGGCGGGGGCGCAACGTGCCACCGACGACCGTCTCCTCGGTGAGCGCGCCGGCGACCACCCGGAACGCCCCTGCGGAGCCGCCGTGGTCGTGCAGGTCGGTGCCCTGCCCGGGAAGCCAGCTCAGCGCCCACACCTCGTGGTCGTCAGCGGTGGCGAGCCGGGCGTACCAGCGCTCCTCGGGATCGAAGCGCAGTGGCACCGGCCAACCGCTCGGGTCGGCCCAGTGGGCGGCGACGGCGAGCAGGTCGGGCTCCGAGCGGCGGTGGTTCATGGCGGTCCTCGCGGTCGTTCGGCGGGTGCCCCCGTACTCTAGCCGCTAAACCCTATAGGTTTAGTAGGTAATTCCAACTACTGGGACACGCAATCCGCGCCGCCTCTCACCGTAGGACCGGTGGGTCCACCCGGTAGCCGGGCAGCGACGGCCACCGCACGGTCAACACCACCGAGGCGGACTCGGCGTACCAGGAGTGATCCACCCCCCTCGCCCACACCACGTAGTCACCCGGCGCGGCCAACCGCACCGTCCGATCCGGCAACTCCACCCGGAACCGCCCCTCGACCAGCACGAGAAGGGTGGTCCGCCGCTCCCCCGTCGCCCACCGCGAGCGAGCCTCCCCGGGCGGGTGCACGCCCCACTTCACCTCGACGTCGGTGCTGTGCCGGATCTCCCCCGGCGGCGCGAAGTGCCCGAGCAGCCAACCGGCGTTGCCGGCGCCGTCGATGCCGGCGTTGCCCACGTACACCGTCTCACCCAACGGACCCTCCCCCACCGCGCCGGCCGAGCAACCTACCAGTACCAGGGCGGTTGGCCTCGACTAGCCTGGATCGGTGACCGACGACCTCGACGCCGAGACGCTGGCGTTCGCGCACCGCATGTTCGACCTCGCCCGTGCGGGCTCCGCCGAGGAACTGGCCGCGCAGCTCGACGCCGGGTTGCCCGTCAACCTCACCAACGACAAGGGCGACACGCTGCTGATCCTCGCCGCGTACCACTCCCACCCGGCCACCGTGACGGCCCTGCTGGCCCGCGGCGCCGACCACACCCGGGTCAACGATCGCGGCCAGAGCGCGCTGGCCGCCGCGGTGTTCCGCAGCAGCACCGAGGCGGTCCGCGCGCTGCTCGCCGCCGGCGCCGACCCGGCACACGGCAGCCCGTCCGCGGCGGAGACCGCCCAGTTCTTCGACCTGCCGGAGATGACGCAGCTGCTGCGGGCCGGCTGACGCGCTCGCGGACGGCCCGGTATACAGGGTCGGTGGAAGATCCCCTGCCCGAGCAGATGCGCGCCGCCGCAGGCACACTGCTGGCCACGCTCGCCCCGGCGGCCCGTGACCGAGCCCTACGCCCGTTCGACGACGAGCCCGCCCGACGCTGGCTGGAGTACCGGCCCCGGCCCCGACCCGGCGCCTGCCTCGCCGAGCTGGACGTCGCCGGTCGCAAGGCCGCACACCGGCTGCTGGCCACCGCTCTCAGCCCAACGGCGTACGCCCAGGCGATGGCGATCATCGCGCTGGAGGAGGTCCTGGACCGGGCCGAGGGCTGGCGGCGTGGGCGGCACAGCGGTGACTACTGGATCGCCGTGTTCGGCGACCCGGCGCGCGACGACCGCTGGGCGTGGCGGTTGGAGGGCCACCACCTGTCGGTGAACATGACGGTCGTCGACGACCAGGTCTCCCCGGCGCCGATCTTCTTCGGTGCCAACCCGGCCGCGGTCCGGTACGCCGGCCGCCCGGTCTCCCGGCCCCTCGGCGTCGAGGAGGATCTCGCCCGGGCTCTGCTCGACGCACTGGGGCCGGCCGAGCGGGCCGCGGCGATCATCGCCGACGAGGCGCCGGCGGACATCATCAGTGCCACCCGCGGGCTCGTCGACGCGCCGCTGGAGCCGCTCGGCGTACCTGCGGAGCGCCTGGGGCCGACCGGCCGCGCGCTGCTCGACCAGGTGGTCGCGCTGTACCTGGACCGGCTTCCACCGGAGCTGGCCATCCGCGAGGCGCGTCGACTCCAGGGCGGCCACCTGCACTTCGCCTGGGCCGGCCCCACCCGCCCGGGGCAACGGCACTACTACCGGGTGCAGGGCGACGACCTGCTGATCGAGTACGACAACACCTCCGCGGACGGCAACCACGCGCACACCGTGTTGCGCCGCCCCAGCAGCGACTTCGGCGCCGACGTCCTGGCCGCCCACCACCGGTCCCATCCCCACGCGCACTGAGATAGGGGTCGGCCTGGCGCACGGTGCGCGCGGTCGCGTCAGGGTCGGGGGCGGACCCCGTCGACGGTGGGGTCGGCCCCGCCGCCGAGCGTGCCGGCCTCGCCGCCGAGTGCGTCGAACGTGCCTGCCTCGCCGCGGCGCCGCCCGTCGAACTGTCGCATCAGCCGGGCGCCCAGGTGTACGCCGACCCCGCCGACAGCCAGCGCGACCAGCTCGGTGATCAGGATCGCGGTCGACGCGCCGCGCTGCGGGGAGTGGGCCCGTACCAGGCAGGTGAGCAGGAACAAGCCGGCCATCGTCGCGTTCACCAGGTTGAAGGCGACGGCGGTGCGGCGGGTGCGGTCGCCCGGAACGTCCCACAGGTCGACCATGCCGGCAATCGCGGTCATCGCGGCGGCGAACAGCGCGGCCACGCCGGTCCAGTAGCCGACCTCGCCCAGGAAGGCCGGCCCACCGGTGACGTCGCTGAGATCGAAGACGGTGGCGCTGACGAAGAGCCCGAGCGGGAACGTCACCAACATGGGTTGGACGGGGTTGCCCTGCACCCGTAGCCGGCTCTGCATCGGCCCTCCCACGTTTCGGCGCAGCTCAGCACCACCAGGGTGCTACCCGAGCCCTCCGCCAGTGAAGCGGCGCCGCCCGACTCGTCGCGGACCGGGAGAACGGGCGCCCGGTCGGTCTCAGCCCGGCCGGGGGGCGGGTGCCGCGGCGGACGGACCGGCCCGCTCAGGTGTCGCGCTGGCGGGAGACTGTGCGGACGAGCCGCTCGGCCACCTCGCGCAGCGGGATGTCCAGTGCGGACGCGGCGGTGCGCAACACGTCCAGAGCTTCGGCCGGGGCGCAGCCGCGCTGGGTCATGATCACGCCGACGGCCTGCCCCACGACGCCGTCCTGGAGCATCGAGGCGTCCCGCTCGCCGGCGAGCGCGACCCGCCGGCCCCGGTCACGAACCGCGGCCAGCAGCAGCCCGGCGTGCTCGGCGAGCAGCATCGCGATCAGCTGGTGCTGCGGGGTGAGCAGATCCGGTGCCTCGGCGTACAGGTTGACGGCCCCGATCACCTGGTCGTCGATGTCCACCGGCGCGGAGATCACCCCGTGGACCCCGAGGTCGCGGGCCCGCGCCGTCCAGGCCGGCCAGCGGGTTTCGCCGGCCAGATCCACCGCGAGGATCATCTCCCGCCGCCGGATCGCGCTCATCGCCGGCGAGTCCGGCCCGTTCCGCAGGTCGTCCAGACCGGCCAGTCGCTCGTCGGAGGCCGCCACCCCGGCCGGCTCGCCGGCGCGCAGGGCGGTGAAGCCGCACCAGCGCACCCCGGCCACCGCGTCCCGGGTCACCCGGACCAACGCCAGCAGCGCCTCATCGAAATCGGTCAGCGCGATCAGGCCGGCGGTCAGCTCCCGCAACAGGGCGGCAGTCTCCAGTACGCCGAGGCGCTCGGCCACCGGTTCCCGCAACCGGTCCGCTGCCCCCGTATGCACGCGCGCACCACTCGCCAACGCCGTCCCCCGTGTCATTTCGCATCTCCCCCGACGTGACCGACCCGGGCTACTACCCCCACCAACCAGGGTCGAAACGGCGTAAATCGGGGTCCCTGCCGCGCGTGGATGCGCTACAGGGACCCCGGAAGCCGCAGCCCGATCGCGGTCAGCGCGAGGCGCCGCTGAGCCGCCGCCCGATGGAGGCGATCAGCCGGTCGAGCTCGGAGCCGAACGGGTTGTCGTGCACCAGGTACGTCCAGGTGGCGGTCGGCCGGACCAGCGTGCCGTCCTCCGGGTCCCAGTCCTCGTCGAACTCGGTCTCGGCGAAGGTGGCGAGGGTGCGGGCCTCGATCTCCGGAACCAGGTTGTTGAACGCCGGCACCGCGGCCCGGTGGAACTCGTCCAGCGGGTCGAGCCGACCCAGCGCGCGAAGGTGCACGCCCTCGCGGACCTCCGACAGCTCGGCCAGGTGCTCGGCCCAGAGCCGGTCCAGGTGGTAGAGCGCGATCGAGCGTGCCGCCCGGGCGAGCAGGTCCTCGTCCATCTCGCCGGCCTTCTCGGGCATCTTGTCCAGCAGCATCAGCGCGGCCACGTCGCTGGTCAGCAGCCGCTCGCGGCGCTGGGCGAGGGCCTTGCGCTGCTGCTCGATCACCACGCTGTAGCGCCAGGTGTTGCGGTGGATCTCGTGGTTGACGCCCTCGGCGACCCGCTGGGCGTGCTCCACCGCGTAGTCCACCTGCTCGTCGGTGACCAGGCCGTCGGCGTTCATCCGCGGCGACGCCGGCACCGCGTCCGCCGCGTGCCGGGTGACCAGGTCGTCCTCCAGGCTCACGAAGAAGACAGAGCCGCCCGGGTCGCCCTGCCGGCCGGCCCGGCCGCGCAACTGGTCGTCCACCCGGCGGCTGTCGTGCCGGCCACTGCCGATCACGTACAGCCCGCTCAGCTCGGCCACCCGCTCCTGGTCGGTCTGGTCGCTGCCGCCGAGCCGGATGTCCACGCCCCGGCCCGCCATCTGGGTGGAGACGGTCACCGCGCCGTACGCGCCGGCCTCGGCGATGATCGCGGCTTCCTCGTCGTCGTTCTTGGCGTTCAGCACCACGCACGCCACGCCGGCCGCGTTCAGCCCGGCGGCCAGACCCTCGGACTCCTTGACGTCGAGCGTGCCGACGAGCACCGGCCGCCCCTCGGCGTGGCAGCGCCGGATCTCGTCGATCAGCGCCTCGTCCTTCTCCGCCCTGGTGGCGAAGATGCGGTCCGGCTCGTCCTCGCGGACACACGGCGTGTTGGGCGGGATCACCGCCACCTCGAGGCCGAAGAACTCGCGCAGCTGGTCGCCGACCAGCACCGCGGTGGCGGTCATTCCGCACACCTTCGGGTAGAGGGCGATGTACGCCTGCATCGCGATGGTGCCCAGCACCTCACCCTCGGCGGTGGCGTCCAGGCCCTCCTTGGCCTCGACCGCCGCCTGGAGCCCGTCCGGCCAGCGGCGGCGCTGGGCCACCCGGCCGCGCATCTCGTCGATCAGCTCGACCGAGCCGTCCCGGACGATGTAGTCCACGTCACGGTTGAGCAGGGCGTGCGCGTGCAGCGCCACGTGGACGGCGGAGAGCTGCGCGACGTGCTCGGTGTCGTACAGGTCGATGCCGAGCTTGGCCTCGACGGCGGCCAGGCCGGCGGCGGTGAACGCCACGCTGCGGCCGTCCTCGGGGACCGTGTAGTGCCGGTCCTTGCGCAGCCCGCGCACCAGCGCGGCGGCGGTGTGCACCGGGTCCTGCTCGCCGGGCACCGAACCGGCGAGGACCATCGGCACCCGGGCCTCGTCGATCATGATCGAGTCGGCCTCGTCCACGATCGCGGTGCTCAGCGCCGGCTGCACCCGGTCGGCAACGTCGGTGACCAGCTGGTCGCGCAGGTAGTCGAAGCCGGCCTCGCTGACCGAGACGTAGGTGACGTCACAGGCGTAGGCGTCGCGCCGCTCCTGCGGGGTGGACGCCTCGTTGACCCAGCCGACGGTCAGGCCGAGCAGGGTGTAGACCGGCTCCATCCACTGGGCGTCGCGGCGGGCCAGGTAGTCGTTGACGGTGAGCACGTGCACCGGCCCGTTGCCGACCCGGACGTGCCCGTACGCGGCGATCGCGGCGGTCAGGGTCTTGCCCTCACCGGTGGCCATCTCGGCGACCTTGCCGGAGAGCAGCGCCATCGCGCCGAGCAGCTGCACGTCGTACGGCCGCTGGTCGAGGCCGCGGCGGGCGGCCTCCCGGCCGACCGCGCAGATCTCCTCGTAGCCGACCGCGTTGCCGGCGGCCTCGGTCAACTCGGCGTCGTCCAGCGCGGCGAGGTCATCCTCGCGCGCCTCGATCGCCGTCAGCAGCTTCTCCAGAGGAGCAAGATCCACGGTCGTGCCCGGACGCTCGAGGAACCGCCGGAACTTGCTCTTGAACCGTTGCGACACACCCATGAGCGGCAACGGTACGCGATTCCGGCCGGCTTGCGCGGCCCGGCCGGCCGGACAGGCCGGGACGCCGGCGGGTCAGGCCACCAGCAGCTGGTGGGTGGCCAGCTCCCGGTAGAGAGGATCGGTGGCGGTCAGCTCGGTGTGCGTGCCCACGGCCACCACCCGACCGGCGTCGAGGACGACGATCTGGTCGGCGTCGACCACGGTGGCGAGCCGGTGCGCCACGATCAACAGCGTCCGGCGGACGGCCACCGCGTCGATGGCGCGGCGCAGTGCCGCCTCGTTGCGCGCGTCGAGGTTGCTGGTCGGCTCGTCGAGCAGCAACACCGGCGGGCCGGCCAGCAGCGCCCGGGCGATGGCCAGCCGTTGCCGCTCGCCCCCGGAGAGCAGCACCCCGCCCTCACCCACCTGGACGTCCAGGCCCTGCGGGGTGCGGTGCGCCAGATGACCGAGGTTGACCTTGTCGAGGACCTCGTGCAGTCGGTCGTCGCCAGCGTCCGGGGTGGTGATCAACAGGTTCTCCCGCAGCGTGCCGGCCAGCACCGGCGCCTCCTGCTCGACGTAGCCGAGCCGGGACCGCAGCGCGTCGCGGGGCAGCTCGCGGACGTCGCTGCCGTCCAGGCGTACCGCGCCGGCGCTCACCTCGTAGAAGCGCTCGACCAGGGCCAGCAGGGTCGACTTGCCGGCACCGGAGGGACCGACCAGGGCGGTACGGGTGCCCGCCGGCACCGCGAAGCTGACCTCGTGCAGCACCGGTTCACCGCCCGGATAACCGAACCCCACCCGGTCGAACTCGATCATCGGTGCCGGGCCACGCGGGGTCGCGGTGGCAACCGGACGGTCCGCCGCACCCTCGGCCGGCACTGCCAGGATCTCCTCGATCCGCTGCAACGCGCCCAGCCCGGTCTGCAACTGGGTGTACGCGCGCAACACCTGGGCCAACGGCAGGGCCAGGAAGAACAGGTACATCACGAACGCCACGAGGTCGCCGACGGTGATCGCCCCGGCGGCCACCCGCGCCCCGCCGATGCCGAGCACCAGCAGGAAGGCGCCCTGCACGGTGACCGAGCCGATCGGGCCGACCACCGCCTGCACTCGGGCCACCCGCAGCCCCGCGGAGTACGCCCCCCGGGCACTGCCGGTGACGGTCTCCGTCTCCCGGGCCTCGGCCCGGCTGGCCCGGATGGTCCGGGCCGCTGAGATGGCCCGCTCCACCGCCGAGGTCATCTCACCGATCCGCTCCTGTGCGGCGCGGGCCAGCGCCCGGACCCGCCGGGCGAACGTGGCCGCGAATCCCAGCCCCAGCCCCACCCCGAGCAGGGTGACACCGAACAGCAGCGGATCGAGCAGCACCATGGCCGTGCCGGCGCCGAGCACCATCACCGCACCGGTGACCGTCTCGAACAGTCCGGAGGTGACCACCGCGCGCAGCAGGGTGGTGTCCGAACCCACCCGGGAGAGCAGGTCACCGGTGCGCCGGCGGTCGTACTCGGCGATGGGCAGCCGCAGCAGGTGCCCGGCCAGCCGTCGTCGGGTGCCCAGCACCAGGCCCTCGGCCGTGCGCTGCAGCAGGTAGTCGCGCAGGCCGCCGATCCCCGCGCCGAGCACCACGAGCACCACCAGCACCATCACGAGCCGGGACACCCCCAGGCCGTCGCTCACCCGGTCGAGCACCGACCGGGTGAGCAGTGGCTGGGCCAGTGACGCCGCCGCCCCGGCCAGCGACAGCGCGCCCACGACGGCCAGGGTGCCGCGGTGCTCACGCAGGTACGGCAGCAGGGCGGTCAGGCCGACGGGCCGATCCTCGCGGACACTCATGGCCGGAACGGTAGCCCGCACCGCCGCCGCGCGGGACCGCTCCGGCGCGAGTCAGGCGGCCAGCACCACCTGAAGCTCGTGGCGCCGCCGCTGCGCCAGGTCGGTGAGCAGGGTGGGCGCCTCGTCGAACGGCACCACCGCCGACACCAGGTGCTTGCGGAGCACGTCGGAGTACGCCCGGAGCACGTCGATGGTCTCGGCGGAGAGCCGCTCCCGGTCCCAGCTGGGCGCGAGCCCCCGCGGCACCCGGCCGATCTGCGCGCAGCGCAGCGACAGACCGTTGTGGTGGAACTCCTCGCCGAGCCGGACGGCGTCCGCGCCGCCCTGGTAGAAGGCGAGGTCGATGACGGTGCCCTGCGGGCGCAGGAGCCGCAGCGCGAGCTGCAACGCCCAGGCCTGCCCCCGGCACTGGAACACCACGTCGGCGCCCCGGTCGCCGGCGGTGTGCGCCCAGCGGGTCTTCAGCACCACCGCCGGGTCGTCCGCGTCCGGGTCGAGAGTCTCCAGGCCGAGCGCCTCGGCGACCTCACGACGCTGCGGGGTGGGGTCGAGCACCACCACCGAGGCCGCGCCGTGTCGCCGGGCGAGCAGAGCCGTCAGCAGCGCCACCACACCGGCGCCGACCACCGCGACGCGTCGGCCGCGCACGCCGTCACCCAGCGAGCGGACGTCGGCGCCGTGCAGGTCGGCGGCGGCGTGCAGCAGGCCGTTGGCGCAGATCGGGCCCATGTGCGCCACGTAGACGCCGAGCAGCGGGTCCAGGTCGTCGGGGAGCGCAACGAAACGCTCGGCGACCGGGTCGGCCAGCCAACCGGTGCGGTGCCCGTACGTCATCGCGCCCACCGTGCCCACCGCGACCGCCCGGGTGGCGCTCTCCACCACTCGGCCGACCTGCATGTACCCCAACCGGGTCACCGGGTACGGGGTGCTCGCCTCGCCCGGCTCGAACAGCCCGAGGTCGGCGTTCCACCTGGCGTTCAGATAGGGGTTGGTGCCCTTGACGTAGCTCAACTCGGTGCCGGCGGAGACGCCGCTGAACAGCGTCTCGACCCGGAACGTGCCGGGGCGCAGCGGCGCCGCGGCCTGCTCGACCAGCTCCACCCGGCCCGGGGCGGCGACCACGACGACCCTGTCACGCATCGACCGTCACCCCGCTGAGGAGCACCGGGGGCGCGGCCGGGTGCGACAGCCGGACGGTGTCGCCGGTGCGGGCCGAGTCGGCCACCGCGAGGGCCAACCGCTGCGTGCCCAGCGCCTCGGCGTACGGGACGCGCACGTCGTCGCCGATGCCCCGTACCGCGTCGATGAAGGAGCGGTCGACCGCCACCCGGGCGGCCTCCGGGTCGGCGGGCACGTGCCGCTCACCGTCGGAGTCGCGGATCAGCAGGCCGTCCTCGGCGATCGACAACGCCAGCCCGTCGGCGAGGATCTCCAGCCCGGCCCGGTGCTTCCAGCCCAGCACACAGGCGGCGCTGAGCGTGCCGACGGCACCGCTGGCGAAGCGCAGTGTGGCGGTCGTCACCGAGTCGATGTCGGCGCCGTCCACCGGCGGTGGGCTGCCGTTGCCGTACGCGGTGACCTCGGTCACCTCGCCGGCCAACGTCCGGATCAGATCCAGCACGTGCGCTGCCTGTTCGACCACGGGGCCACCCGAGCGATCCCGCCGCGACCACCAGGCCACCGGGGGGACCTTGTCCAGCCAGGCGCCGCTGACCATCCGCACCGGACGGTCCGCCAGCAGCTCGCGGGCCTGCTCGAGGAAGCTCAGGTAGCGCCAGTGGTGCCCGACGGCGGTCCGCAGCCCGCGACGGGCCACCAGGTCGGCGATCCGCTCGGCGGTGGCCAGGTCGACCGCGACGGGCTTCTCCACGAACATCGGCAGGCCGGCGTCGACGACCGCCTCCTCCGCCGGGCCGTGGGCGAACGGGGGCACGCAGATGTACGCCGCGTCCACGCCGGCGGCCAGCAGCTCGGCGACGTCGGCGTGGGCCCGGCCACCGTGCCGGGCGGTCAGCGCCTCGGCCGCCTCCGGCACCACGTCGGTCACGCCGACCAGCTCGACGTCGTCGAACGCGGCCAACACCCGCGCATGACGCTGTGCCACTCCCCCGGCGCCGATCAGGCCCACCCGGCATCTCCGCATCCGACAGCCCTTCCGAGAACTCTTCCGCTTCGATGGGAGCAGTCCCCCCGGGTGTGCGCAATCAAACGTTCATCCCCTGGGAACGTGACGTCGCACTCCCTGTGATCAAGCTGTTGCTCCGGAAGCGGTTAGCGCATGGTGGGCAGGGGGAACAACCACTGTGGTTTTTTCCGCCCACGGATCGGGGAGGGGTGCCCGTGCGGGATACGACATCGAGCGTGTCACCGGTGGTGGAGGCCTGGGCCACGTACCGGACGACCTCGGCCGCGGACTGGCCGACGCGTCGGCTGCTGCGTGCCAAGGGGGACAGCCGGGTCAGCGTCGTGCTGCCGGCTCACAACGAGGAGGCCACGGTCGGCGCGATCGTGTCGACCATCCGGGAGCACCTGATGGATCGGGTCGCCCTGGTCGACGAGCTGATCGTGGTGGACTCGCGGTCGACCGACCGCACCGCGCAGGTGGCCCGGGCCGCCGGCGCGGAGGTGGTCAGCCAGGACGCGATGACCCGCGGGTTGCCCCGGCTGACCGGCAAGGGCGACGCGCTCTGGGCGGGCCTGGCCGCGGCCGAGGGCGACGTGGTGGCGTTCATCGACGCCGACCTGCGGGAGTTCCGGCCGCACTTCGTGAGCGGGCTGCTCGGCCCGCTGCTGACCGACCCGTCAGTCGACTTCGTCAAGGGTTTCTACCACCGGCCCCTGATCGGCACCGCCAGTGTCGAACAGGACGGCGGCGGCCGGGTGACCGAGCTGATGGCCCGACCGCTGCTCAATCTCTTCTGGCCCGAGTTGGCCGGCTTCGTGCAGCCGCTCGCCGGCGAGTACGCCGCCCGGCGCGAGGTGCTGTCCCGGGTGCCGTTCGTCTCCGGCTACGGGGTGGAGACGGCCATGCTGATCGACCTGCTCGACCTTGTCGGCCTGGACGCGTTGGCGCAGGTCGACCTCGGCGAGCGCAAGCACCGCCATCAGGACACGGCGGCCCTCGGCCGGATGTCCGCCCAGATCATGTTGACCGCGTGGTCGCGGCTGCAACGACGTGGCTGGGCGAGCCCCGACATGTTCCCGGAGCCACTGCTGACCCAGTTCCGTCGCGGCGGCTCGGACGCGCTGCCGAACCTCGACCGCGAGATCGTGGTCAGCGACGTGTCCATCGAGGAGCGTCCGCCGCTGGCCGAGCTGCGCCACCGGGTGCCCCGTCGACGGGTGTCCGCGGCGTGAGCCTCACCGTGTTGATGAACGCCGGCCCGTGGTTGTCCGTGCCACCGCCCGGCTACGGCGGCATCGAGAACGTGATCGCCACGCTGGTGCCGGAGCTGCGGCGACTCGGCGTACGGGTGGTGCTCGCCTCGGTGGAGACCAGCACCCTGCCGGTGGACGAGCGGGTGTCGGTCTTCTCCGACGGGCAGTTCGCCGCGTTGCAACGGCCGTACAACCAGGTCTGCGGGATAGCCCAGGCGCACCTGGCCGGAGTGGTCCGCGAGCTGCACGCCCGCGACGACATCGACCTTGTGCACGACCACGTGGAGGCCGTCGGCCTGGCCACCCTCGCCGCGATGGGGCCGTCCGGGCCGCCGACCCTGCACACCCTGCACTGGGACCTCGCCAAGCACCCCGCGCTCTACGGCGGCCTGGACGGCGGTGCCCGCGTACGGGTCAATGGGGTCTCCGCCTCGCAGCTGGCCCGCGCCCCCCGCGCCCTGCGGGAGCACTCGGTGGGTCACGTGCACCTGTCCACCCCCCTGGCGGTGGACGCCGACCGTCGAGCACGGCCGGAGAAGGGCGGGCACCTGCTCATCCTCGGTCGGATCAACCCGGGCAAGGGGCAGGACGTGGGTGCCCGGCTGGCCCACCGGGTCGGTGTTCCGCTGGTGTTGGCCGGGCCGGTCGGCCCGTACCATCGCCCGGCCGAGCTGGCCGCGGCCGGCGACGAGGCCCGGCAGAACCCGGACGTGCGGTTCTTCCTCGACGAGGTGGCGCCGCACGTCGACGGCGACCTGGTCCGTTGGGTCGGCACGGTGGCCGGTCAGGAGCGCGACGACCTGCTCGCCACCGCCCGCGCGTCGCTGTTCCCGCTGCGGTGGGAGGAGCCGGGCGGTACGGCGGTGGTCGAGTCCCTCGCTCTGGGCACGCCGGTGGTGGCGACCGCCCGGGGCTGCCTGCCGGAACTGATCGAGCACGGCCGCACCGGGCTGCTCACCGCCGACGAGGAGGAGCTGGACGATCTGGTGCTGGCCGCCGGAGGGCTCGACCCCGACGAGTGCCGGCGGGTTGCCGCGCAGCGGTTCACCCCGGTGGTGATGGCCCAGCGTTACGTCGAGCTGTATCAGCGGGTCCGTGACCTGGCCACGGCGCCGCGACTGCAGACGGTCTGACCTGCGGCGCCGACGTTTGCCGCCCGCGCAGGGGGGTAGCCGGCACCCGCACATCCGCCGCCCAGCGAGGAGCCGGGACATTGGTCGGACCGATGGCGCACTCCCGCGCCCGCCCCAACCCGGCCGACGGCAGGCCGCCGGTACGCCGCGCCGCGGGAACGGTGGCGGTGCTGTTTCTGCTGGTCGGCGTCCTCGGTTTCGTGCCGGGGATCACCAGCGGCACGGCCGGCCTGCGGTTCGCCGGCCACGGCTCGGGCGCGTTCCTGTTCGGCGCGTTCCAGGTGTCGGTGCTGCACAACCTGGTGCACCTGCTGTTCGGGGTGGCCGGCCTGGCCCTGGCCCGGACGGTCGCCGGTGCCCGGACGTACCTGATCGGCGGCGGCGCCGTCTACCTGGTGCTCTGGCTCTACGGGTTGGCGGTGGACCACGACACCGGGGCGAACGTGCTGCCCGTCAACAACGCCGACGGCTGGCTGCACCTCGGCCTCGGCGTCGGCATGATCGCACTCGGCGTGCTGACCGGACGGGCACGCCCCTGACCGGACGGGCAGGCCCCTGACCAGCCACGTCGTCCGTGACCTACCTCGCCCGGCCCGTCGGTCCGGTTTGGCCCCGGTGCCCCTCGGGTAGTTGGCAGATCCCGACACACACGAGCGGATCGAGGGCCCCATGTCCAGCCGGATCACCTGCGAGGTGCAAGACGAGGCGCCGGTGACGGTGGTTCGGCTCGCCGGCTCGCTGGATCTGGGGACCATGCGGGTGGTGCACGAGGCCCTGTCGTCCGCGCTGGCCGCCCAGCCGGACGCGCTGGTGGTCGACCTTGCCGAGGTCACCGTCCGGGATCGGCTGGCGCTGTCGGTCTTCGCCGCGACGGCCCGGCGGGCCGAGGAGTGGCCGACCGTGCCGGTGGTGCTCTGCTCCCCGCCGCCGACCGCCGCCCGCTGGCTGTCCGAGACGTCCACCTGCCGGGTGGTCCCGGTATCCCCCGACTGCGCTGAGGCGACCCGGATGGCGGGCGCCAACACCGCGCCCCGGCTGCGCGTCCGGCTGGAGCCGGTGGCCGGAGCCTGCCGGCGGGCCCGGGAGATTGTCGCCGACGCCTGTACGCGGTGGAACCTGCCGGAGGCGGCCGGCCCGGCCGCGCTGGTGCTCAGCGAACTGGTCGGCAACGTGGTCCGGCACGCGGGCACCCCGATGCAGGTGACGGTGACCCTGCGCCGACCGTACCTGCACCTGGCCGTGGTCGACGGCAGTCAGGCGGCGGCCCGGCCGTCCGGAACGGATCTGCGCGCCGAGGGTGGCCGCGGGCTGCTGCTGGTCCGGGAGCTGACGCAGCGATGGGGCTCCGTGCCGGCCGGTCAGGGCAAGGCCGTCTGGGCGATGCTGCCCGCGTCCTGAGCATTCGCGATGGTTTTCCCGGTCCCGGCGATCTGACCGAAATTACCGCTCCCGCCTGGTTTTATGGGTGGAGGGTGGGGTAGGCACGCCCGTCCTTTTCTGTCGTGACGACGGGGTGAACAGCCATGCGCAAGCGGGTAACCACGGAACCCGGTCGAGATCGAGGCCCGGCGATCCTGGCACCGGCCCGCTTCGGGGGCTTCCCCGGACCACTGCGGGCGCCGGTCCCCGGCAACTCGCTGATCAAGTTTCTCGCCACCACCGACCACAAGCAGATCGGTGTGCTGTACCTGCTGACCTCCTTCGGCTTCTTCCTGATCGCCGGGCTGCAGGCGATGCTGATGCGCGCCGAGTTGGCCCGCCCCGGCCTGCAGTTCCTCTCCTCCGAGCAGTACAACCAGCTCTTCACCTCGCACGGCGCGGCGATGCTGCTGCTGTTCGCCACGCCCGCAGCCTTCGGATTCGGCAACTTCATCGTGCCGATCCAGATCGGCGCGCCGGATGTGTCGTTCCCCCGCCTCAACGCGCTGGCCTACTGGCTGTACCTGTTCGGCGGCCTCATGGTGATCGGCGGCTTCCTCACGCCGGGAGGTTCGGCGGACTTCGGCTGGACGGCGTACAACCCGCTCAGCAGCGTCGAGAACACCCCCGGTGTGGGTACGAACATGTGGGTCGTCGGCCTGGTCATCTCGGGACTGGGCACCATCCTCGGCGCGGTCAACCTGATCACCACGATCCTGACCCTGCGAGCGCCCGGGATGACCATGTTCCGGATGCCGATCTTCACGTGGAACATGCTGTTCACCAGCGTGCTGGTGATTCTCGTCTTCCCGCTGCTGGCCGCGGCGCTGCTGGCACTCTCGGCCGACCGGCTGCTCAACGCGCACGTGTTCGACGCGGCCACCGGTGGCCCGATGCTCTGGCAGCACCTCTTCTGGTTCTTCGGCCACCCCGAGGTCTACATCATCGCGCTGCCGTTCTTCGGCATCATCACCGAGATCATTCCGGTCTTCTCCCGCAAGCCGCTGTTCGGCTACACCGGAATCGTGCTGGCCACCATCGCGATCACCGTGCTGTCCATGACGGTCTGGGCGCACCACATGTTCGCCACCGGTCAGGTGCTGCTGCCGTTCTTCAGCATCCTCAGCTACCTGATCGCGGTGCCCACCGGTGTGAAGTTCTTCAACTGGATCGGCACCATGTGGAAGGGGCAGATCACCTTCGAGACGGCGATGTTGTTCGCCATCGGCTTCCTGGTCACCTTCCTGCTCGGCGGGCTCACCGGCGTGCTGCTGGCCAGCCCGCCGGTGGACTTCCACGTCACCGACACCTACTTCGTGGTGGCGCACTTCCACTACGTGGTGTTCGGCACGGTGGTCTTCGCGCTCTTCGGCGGCTTCTACTTCTGGTGGCCGAAGATGACCGGGCGGCTGCTCGACGAGCGGCTCGGCAAGGTGCACTTCTGGACCCTGTTCGTCGGTTTCCACGGCACCTTTCTGGTGCACCACTGGCTGGGCGCCGAGGGGATGCCCCGCCGGTATGCCGACTACCTGCCCAGCGACGGCTTCACCACCCTGAACACCATCTCCAGCATCTTCGCCTTCGTCCTCGGCCTGTCCACGCTGTTCTTCATCTACAACGCCTGGAAGTCCTGGCGGTACGGGGCGATGGTCACGGTGGACGACCCGTGGGGCTTCGGCAACTCACTGGAGTGGGCGACCTCCTGTCCCCCGCCGCTGCGCAACTTCGACCGGATGCCCCGGATCCGCTCCGAACGTCCGGCCTTTGACCTGAAGTACGGCCCGCTCGTCGCCGACCTCGGCCGGGACCTGCCGCAGCGCACCACGAAGCCGCCGCAGCACTTCACCGAGGAGCTACGCATGGAGCACCACGCACCGGAGTCTCCGGCGGCCGAGGGCGCGCACGGCGCCCGCGACGCGACCGAGTACCAGCCGGCGGCGCGGTCCGGCGCCCGCCCGGTGGACGTGCCGGAGCCCGAGGGCGTACGCCGGCCCAGTTTCGAGGAGAGCGACGCGCCGCAGGACAGCACCGACGCACCGAAGCCGCACGAGCGTTGGCGGCACCCCCACAGCGACCAGAACCCCGAAGAGCACTGACCGGGGTACGCGACACGGAGGGCCGGCACCCCCGGGTGCCGGCCCTCGCCGCGTACGGTGGGTTGCGTCGTCGTCTCAGTCCCGGGGTGCCAGACCGGCGGCGGTGAGCGAGCGGCGTACCGCGGGCTGGACCCGGGTCAGCCGCAGCGGCACCCCGGTCCGGGCCGCCGCGTCCCGCCCGGCCATCAGTGCCGCGATCCCCCCCGCGTCGAAGCCACCGGCGCCGACCAGGTCGACGACCACCTCGCTCGGCTGACCGGTCACGGCCTCCAGCATCGCGCGACGCAACTGGTCGGCGCCGTCCCGGTCGACCTCGCCACCGACCTCGACCACCACCCGGTCACCGTTCTGCTTGACCGAGATCCGGGTCTTTCCCGGGTCCGGCTCGGCGACGCCGTTCTGCCAGGGCGGCGGCGCGTCGGCGAGCATCGCCTGACGCAGCCAGGTGAGCGCCCGCGACAGCAGGCGGGAGACGTGCATCTGGGAGATGCCGAACCGGGCGGCGATCTCGGCCTGGGTCTGGTTGCCGTAGAACCGCATGGCGAGGATCCGCCGCTCCCGCCAGGGCAACCGGTGCAGCAGGCCGCTGACGGTCACCCGGTCGTCGACCGATTCCAACGCGTTGTCCGACTCGCCGACCAGGTCACCGAACTCGGCGGAGCTCTCACCGCCCACCGGCGCGTTCAGCGAGGCCGGGCTGTAGCCCGCCGCCGACTCCAGCGCCGCGAGGATCTCCTCCTCCGGGGTCTCCAACCGTTTGGACAGCTCCGCGACGGTGGGTGCCCGGGACAGCTCGCTGGTCAGCGACGCGGTGGCCTGGCCGACCTCCAGGATCAGGTCGCGCAGCCGGCGGGGCACGTGCACGCCCCAGGTGCGGTCGCGGAAGTGGCGTTTGATCTCACCGACGATGGTGATCGCGGCGTACGCGGTGAACGACCCCCGTTCCGGGTCATAGCGGTCGACGGCGTTGACCAGACCCAGACGGGCCACCTGCTCCAAATCCTCCAGCGGCTCCCCACGGCCCCGGTACCGGCGGGCCAGCCGGCCGGCGAACGGCAGCGCGAAGCGGACCAGGTCGTCGCGCGCCTCCTGCCGCCGCTCGGTTGGCAGCCCCTCGATCCGGGCCGCGTACGCCAGCGCTGCCGCGTCGAGGTCCTCCAGACCACGATCGGTAGGTGGTGGTGTGGTGGTGGTGGTCGTGCTGGTCTGTCCGAACATCCGCGCCTCCCTCAGGAAGGTCCCCCGCCCGGATCGGGAAACCGGTCGTGCGCGTGGTCGAGCCACGCACCGGGCCGGAAAGTGGGTCAGTGACTGGGATGCCAGCGGGCGACAACGCTTCTACGCAGCGCATTCAGGCCGTCGCAGCCAGCGATGTTCCCGCTCCGTAGGTACTCAATCACGGGACCCCGGGTTCGCGAGGAAGTTTCGGCGTGCTCCGCCTCAGGAGACCAGAAGCCCCTGCTGGCCGCCGCTGTCGCGGAGCACGGACAACGCCTCGGCGGCCTCCAGAGGGGGCGGCACGGGCAGGTCGTACGGCTGGGCGCGCAGCACCTCGGTGGCTCGGCGGGTGGGCACCGAGGTGACCGGGTAGCCCCGCGCGGTGGTCCGGTCCAGCGCTCGCCGCCGCCGCCCGAACCCGGCCACCGCCAGCCACTGCGGCAGCCCGGCCAGGGCGGGCGAGCGCATTCCGGGCGGCTCGGGCAGCACGTCCACCGAGCTGAACGCCTCGCTGCCGGCCAGCCACCACTCGGCCTCGTCGACGCTGCGCCGGGTGGCGTTCTCACACCAGTACGGCACCAGCCCCGCCCGCACCACCTGCCACGGATCGAGCAACCGGCCGCACTCCACCACCAACCGGTCGCCGGTCTTGCCGGCACGGCGCAGCCACCGTCGGTACAGGTCGGCCACGGCGGCGCTCAGCGCGCCCGGCCTCGGCACCAGCACCCGGTGCAGCGGGTGCTGCCGGCGGGCCGCCCAGTCCCGGGCGGTCAGCTCGAAGCCCGAGTCCGTGCCGTGTTCGGCGTAGCCCGACGGGGCGGACACCTGCGGCGGGTCCCAACGGGTGGCGTCCCCGCCGACCGAGCGGAGCACCTGCCGCAGGGCGTGGCTGTCCGGGTGGAAGTCCACCGGGTCCAGGCCGCTGGCCGGACAGCCGACCTGGAAGCTGTGCCCGGGGCTGTGCTCCAGCACCGGCCACGTCCGTGCGTCGCGCACCAGCAGCACCGGGGCACCCGGGGGCAGCCGGTCGGTCAGGAACTGCCGGTACGCCGCCGGGAGCGCCCGCCAGCGGGCGGCCAACGACACGGTCGCCCCGGTCAGCGAGCCGCGGCTGGCCGGGCAGTGCACCTGGCGCAGATGCAGGTCGGGGTTGCCGGCGAGCATTCGGGCGGCGAGCGCGGTGCCGTGCTCCAGGGCCGCGGCGGGGCGGTCCGCCGCGCCACCGGTCCAGTGCACGGACATCTCGAAGCCCGACGGCAGCCACGGCACGCCGAGGGCCACCGCGAGGTGCGCCGCCGCGCCGTGCGGCGAGCCGAGCAGCACGCCAGGGTAGCGGCGGCGGGGGTACTGGTCGACGAACCAGCGCGCCACCCGGGCGGAGTCCACCTCGCCGACCTGGGCCACGGTGAGCGCGACCCGACCGGCGGCCCGGCTGGCCGAGGCGCGGCGGACCAGCTCCGGGGCGCCGGGAAACCGCGACACCGGCCCGACCTGCCCGAGGTCGGCGCAGTCCACGCCGCGCAGCGCCCGGGCGGTGGCGGCGACCAGCACCCGGGCGGCGCTGCCCTCGGCCACGACCCGGTCACCGGACAGACCGGCACCGGCGGCCGTGAGCCCCTCGTGCACCTTGTGCACCGGCCCCACCTTGCCTCGTTCGCTCACCACGCGGCCCGGCTTCCCGTCCCGATGGGGTTCAAACGGGGCATCACCCACCCGGCGGCATGATTCCGCAGGTCCACGGTGTGCGCCGGTCATCACCGACGTTCGGCGACGATCGGCTTCGCATGGCGGGAGCGGCTCGACGCGGGCGATCGGATCCGGCGATCCCACAACGGCGAGCCGGGGTTTCGCGGGGGCCGGGGCGGGCACTTCCGGGGCCATGCACACCGAGGACAGCAGCGAGCACGCCGCCGCCACGATCACGCCGTACCAGGACGGACCGCTACTGGTCCGCGGTGACTTCGCCCTGGTCACCCCGGACGGCGAGCGCATCGACGCCCGTCGGGGCACGGTGGCGCTGTGCCGGTGCGGCCGCTCGGCGCTCAAGCCGTTCTGCGACGGCACCCACAAGGTGGTCAACTTCCGGGCGGGCACCTCCCGGGAGGGCTGAGCGTTACGCCACTCCTGCCAGCGGCCCCCCGGCGGTGGCCGGCAACGCGGTCGCGGGCACCGAGATGGTCCTGGGGGCGGGTGCCCGCAGGGAGCTTCGACCGACGGCCCAACTGTCCAGCAGGTGCGCGGCGAACAGCCGGTCCACGGCGAGCCCGGCGGCCGCGCCGAAGAGCACATCGGGGGCCAGGGCCGGCTCGGCGCGCACGAAGCCGCCGCAGAGGTCGTGCGCGGCGATCTGCTCGTGGACCGCGTCGGCCTCCACGTGCTCGTCGTAGAAGCGGGTGGCCACCTCGTCCAGACCGAGCCTCCGCAGCCCGTTGCCGTACCGACGGTTCGGCAGCGACGAGGTCATCTCGAAGGCGGCCAGGTGCCCGAGCAGCGCGCCGCGCAGCCGCCGGTGCAGCCCGAACAGCGACATCAGGTTGTTGGTCGCCAGCGTCACGGCGGGAGCCGAGTCGAGGTGGGCGCCGTAGTCGGTGTCCATGCCCAGCCGGTCGAGCGTGCGCCGGAACAGCTCGGAGTGCATCCGGTCCAGCTGGCCGTTGCCGTACTCGTCGGTCTGGATCTCCACGAGGGCGGCCTTGGCCGGCCCCCCGATGCGCGGCAGCGCCCAGCTGTGCGGGTCCGCCTCCCGCAGGTGGTAGACCGAGCGGTGGGCGACGAACTCGCGGAACTGGGCGAGGTCGGCGCGCCGTTGCAGGGTGGCGGCCAGCGACGGACCCTCGTCGGCGGCGACCAGCTCCGCAAGCCCGGCCGCCACGCCGCCGGGCGGCACCGCGGGGGCGCCGACCAGCCGACGCAGGGCCGCCTCGAAGGGCCGCTCGGCTCGGGCCCGCAGGGCCAGCAACGTCGGCTGCCACTCCCAGCCGTCGTCCACCCCACGCCAGCCCCGGTAGTGCAGTTCGTAGCAGAGGAACAGCGTGAGTTGCAGATCCTCGTCGGTGAGTGGATCCGCCGCGTCGAGGTCGCTGCCCAGGTCCGCTGGAAGGTCGTGCGGCGGGCGGCGGAGGGCGCCAACCACCGCCGCGGACAGCGGGCCACGCGGTTGCGGAAGCGCGGCAGGACCGTATCGGCGGTCGGTGTGCTCCGGCATGTGACCTCCAGCGTCGTCGGGCGGCTACTGATGCCCGGACCGGGTGCGCCTAAACGAGGCCCTCCGCGTTGACGGTGAGTTCCACCTGCTCCCGGACCTTCCGGGCGGCATCCCCGTTGGCGTACAGGCCTCGCAGGTCGGCGAACGCCGGCTCCGGCGGCGACAGCGGCACCGCGGCATCGACCACGGCCTCCAGGACGCACGGACGGTCCGCGGCGAGCGCTTCGTCCCAGGCCGCGCCCACCAGCTCCGGACGGTCCACCCGTACGCCGTGCAGCCCGAGCAGTCGGGCCCAGCCGGCGTACGGCACGTCGGGGCGGCGCCGGGCCGGATCGGAGGACGTCGGCCGCCCACCGCCCATGCCGGACTGGTCGCGGTTGTTGAGCACCAGCACCACCAGCCGCGGATCCCGCCACTCCTGCCAGTGCTGCGCGACGGTGATCAGCTCGGCGAGCCCGTTGAGCTGCATGGCGCCGTCGCCGACCAGCGCGATGACCGGCTGGTCGGGGGCGGCGAGCTTGGCGGCCATCGCGTACGGCAGGGCGCAGCCCATCGACCCGAGGGTGCCGCACAGCTGCGCGTTCACCCCGGGCGGCAGGACCAGGTGCCGGGCGTACCAGTAGAGGACCGAGCCGACGTCGACCGCGACGGCGCCGACGCGCGGCGCGCGGGTCGACAACTCCTGGAGCACGAGTTGCGGGTTGACCGGTTCGGCCGGCGCGGCGGCACGGTCGGCCGCGGTGGCCCGCCACCGGTCCACCGACCTCTCCACCGTGGCACGCCAGTCGTCGTGCGGCCGCTCGGGCACCCGGGCCAGCAGCGCCCGCAGTGTCTCCGCGGCGTCGCCGACCAGCGGCACGTCGGCCGGATACCGGGTGCCGATCCGCCGGCCGTCGATGTCGATCTGCACCGACCTGGCCTGGTCGGGCATCGGGAAGTAGTCGGTCCAGGGGTCGTTGGTGCCGATCATCAGCAGCGTGTCGCAGCCGCCCATCAGCTCGGCCGCCGCCGTGGTGCCGACCTCACCGAGCACCCCGGTGTGGAAGGGCAGCCGCTCGTCGAGCACCGGCTTGCCCAGCAGTGAGGTGGCCACACCTGCGCCGATCCGGTCGGCCAACGCGATGATCTCCTGGGCTGCCCCCCGGCCGCCCTGCCCGACCAGGATGGCGGTGCGGCGGCCGCCGGCGAGCAGCTGGGCGGCGGCGTCGAGGTCGACCTCGTGCGGCAGCACCCGGGCCAACGACGCGCCCGGATTCGTGGCGGTCACACCGGCCGCGTTGCGCTCCAGGTCGGAGACCGTGGCCTCCTGCAGGTGTCGGGGCAGCACGACGCAGGTCGGGTTGCGGGTCGCCGCCGCCGTACGGAATGCCTGGTCCAGCAGCGCCGGCACCTGCTCGGGGCTGCGGGCGTACTGGACGAACTGGTTGCACACGTCGGCGAAGAGCCGGCTCAACCCGATCGCCTGGTGCGCGCCGCCGAGCGGCCCGGAGATGTCCTCGCCGACGATCGCCACCACCGGTGTGCTGTCCAGCTTGGCGTCGTAGAGGCCGTTGAGCAGCTGCACCGCGCTGGGTCCCTGGGTGGCCAGGCAGACCCCGATGCCGCCGGTGAACTTCGCGTGCCCGGTGGCCATGAACGAGGCCGTCTCCTCGTGCCGGGCCGGGATGAACGCCGGGTCGCCGCCCGTACGGTCGAGCGCCTCGACCAGCGGGGCGATCGCCGCACCGGGGAACCCGAAGGCGCGTGGCACCCGCCAGGCCAGGAGCCGTTCCACCACCAGGTCGGCGACGCTTCGCTCAGCCATTGCCCCGCCCGGGTGTGCCGGCGTCGACGTACCGCAGCACCGCGCCGACGCCCTCGGTGAGCTCCGGCGCCTCGTCGGGGCCCAGCACGGTCAGCGCCGCGTCGGTGCCGACCAGGGCGCGGACCAGCGCCGCGTCGGCGCGGACCCGCTGCGGGTCGGCTACCGACATCGCGGCCAACTGCCCCGGGTCGACGGCGATCTCGGTCGGCTCGGGGCCGATCCACAGCTCACCGTTGGCCGACGGGTCGTCGACGATCAGCATGGTGTCCACCTGGTTGCGTTGCAGCGCCCCGACGACCGCGTCGAGGCCGGCCCCCACGTCCTCCTGCACGCCGAACTTGTCCAGCATGGCGGTGATCCGCTGGTCGGCGACCTCCGCGATGGTCTGCACGGTGAGGTCGTCCAGCAGCGTCTGGTCGGCGCCGCCGGCCCGCGAGCCGGCGTCGGTACGCACCATCAGGTCCTGCCAGCGCTCGGGCATCTGCGCGGCGATCACCCCGGTGGCCCGTACGTCGCCGGCGATGACCAGCACCTCCGCCCCGACCCTCTCGGCCAGCTGCACGGTCGCCGCCGTGACGTCACCGGCGTTGTGGTGCCACGCCTCCATGGCGGCCTTCTGGTGGTGCGACTGGGACCAGCCTCCGGGTTGCACGCGGCGCAACGGGAAGGTCTCCCGGCCGACGATCTGTGCCCGCCGGGGCACTCCGCCGGCGCTGATCGCGATCGCGTCCGCGCCGGTACGGTCGGCCAGCACCCGCACCCAGGCCACCTGCTCGCCGCGGGCCGCGAGCAGTGGCATCACGTGCGGTAGCGGCGCGTAACTGGCCAGGTCGCTCAGCGGCGGCGCGGACAGGTACTCGGAGAGCACCACCCGGCCACGCGTGGCGAAGACCGCCAGCCCGTAGTCCCCGACCATCGGGTCGTGTCCACGGATCACCCGGTCCAGGGCGGCGACGCTCGCCTCGTCGGCGCCCTGGTCGGTCAGTTGGCGCGCCAGTGCGCGCCAGCGCAGTGCCAGCGCCTGGTGGGCGTCCTCCGTGTCGGCGGAGGCGTCCAGATACACCGAGCACCACGGCCCGGGACGGTCGTAGAGCGGGCGCAGGAAGGACAGCTGCATGCTCGACCCCTTTCCAGCTCGGCCCCCCGCTTACCCGGGTCGGACGGGATGTCACCTCGCGGCCGTGAGCCCGTGACCAGGTTTCATTCACGTCGTTCAACCGAGGACGTCGCTACGATCAGTGCACGATTGCGGACTCTCGGTGGTGGATACATGGACAGCGGACTCGATACCCGACGGATCGTGCACCCGACGGAGCGGATCGTCACCGGGCGGTTGACCCGCCTGCTCGACGGCTACACCCGCGAGGTGCGCGTCGGCCAACCGGTGCTGGTGGCGGTGCTCGCCGCGGCGGCGTTCGCCCGGCTGCCCGCCCTGCTGCTGCGCTCGCTCTTCTCGGCGGGCGGTGGTGGCACCCGGCGGCGCTGGAAGGAGCTGAAGCAGGGCCCGGAATATCTGGTCACCCCGGTGCGGCTGCGCGACACCGCCGGTCAGCTCTGCGAGGTGGAGCTGCATGGTCACCTGCCGCAGAGCGCCCTGCACCCGGCGGACCACCTGCAACTCACCCTGCGTCCGCAGCGCGACCCGGAGCTGCCGCCCCGCATCGAGCGGATCGTCAACCTCACCACCGGGCAGTTGCTCACTCCGCGTACGGCGACTCTCTGGTCGCACCTCGGCCCGCCGCTGCTGCTGCAGGCGATGCTGGGGGCACTGCTGCTCGCCGGCGTCGCGGCCTGCTCCGCGCTGACCTGATCGGCCGGGTCAGCCGACCGGGGCGGGCTCGCGCTCCACCTGACGGTCGGCGCCGAGCATCCCCCGGCGGCGGGCCCAGCGCTCGTAGGCCAGGGTCGCGAACGGCGGGACGGCGCAGGCCAGCGCCACCACCGTGGCGATCGGGCTCCACCGGTGCAGCCGGGCCACCGCGAGCACCAGCAGGACGTACGCGACGAACAGGCCGCCGTGGATCGGGCCGAAGATCTTCACGCCCAACTCGTTGCCGGGCGGGCCGTACTTCACCAGCATGCCGACCAGCAGAGCCAGCCAGGAGCACGCCTCGGCGATCGCCGCCGCGACGAAGAGCCCGGTCACCTTTTCCCGCATTCCCACGCCACCACCTCTCGGGCCGCCATGGTATCGGTGCGGGCCGGCCGTGCCCGAGCAGACCACGCGGCAGCGACAGGGATCACCGGGCTCGCGGTTGGGTAGGAATAGACCATCAGGTCTTTCCCCACCCGCCGACAACGTGCGAGGTTGGGGGGACCAGCGGTGACAGGGTGGTGACCATGGGCGAGGATGTCGGCGTACGCACCTTCAGTCGTGAGGATCGGGCCCGCTACCGCGAGAAGGTCCGCAATTGCCTGGACGTCTTCGCCGAGATGCTGCGCGAGTCGCGGTTCGACATCGACCGGCCGATGACCGGGTTGGAGATCGAGCTCAACCTGGTCGACCAGGAGTCCAATCCGGCGATGCGCAACGCGGATGTGTTGGCGGCCATCGCCGATCCGAGTTTCCAGACCGAGCTGGGCCAGTTCAACGTCGAGATCAACGTGCCGCCACGGCGGTTGACCGGCACCGGCACCGCGGACTTCGAGGAGTCGGTCCGGGCCAGCCTCAACGCCGCGGAGGAGAAAGCCCGGACACTCGGCGCGCACATGGTGATGATCGGCATCCTGCCGACGCTGCGCCCGGAGCACCTGACCGCCGAGACGCTCTCGGCGAACCCCCGTTACAAGCTGCTCAACGAGCAGATCTTCGCCGCCCGCGGTGAGGACCTGCCGATCGCCATCAGCGGGGTGGAACGCCTGGCGGTCACCGCCGACACGATCACCCCCGAGGCGGCCTGCACCAGCACGCAGTTCCACCTGCAGGTCAGCCCCGCGCAGTTCGCCGACTACTGGAACGCCGCCCAGGCGGTCGCCGGCATCCAGGTCGCGCTCGGCGCGAACTCGCCGCTGTTCTTCGGCCGGGAGCTGTGGCGCGAGACCCGCATCCCGCTGTTTCAGCAGGCCACCGACACCCGGTCGGAAGAGATCAAGGCCCAGGGGGTACGCCCTCGGGTGTGGTTCGGCGAACGCTGGATCACCAGCGTGTTCGACCTGTTCGAGGAGAACGTCCGTTACTTCCCGGCGCTGCTGCCGGTCTGCGCCCCGGAGGACCCGGCGCAGGCCCTCGCGGCCGGCGAGGTGCCCACTCTCGCCGAGCTGCGCCTGCACAACGGCACGGTCTACCGGTGGAACCGACCCGTGTACGACGTGTCGCGCGGCCGTCCGCACCTGCGGGTGGAGAACAGGGTGCTGCCGGCCGGGCCCACCGTGCTGGACACGATCGCCAACGGCGCCTTCTACTTCGGGCTGGTCCGGGCCCTGGCCGAATCTGACCGGCCACTGTGGTCGCAGATGTCGTTCAGCGCCGCCGAGGAGAACTTCACCAGCTGCGCGCGGCACGGCATCGACGCGCAGGTCTTCTGGCCGGGCCTCGGCTATCTGCCGGTCACCGAGCTGGTGCTGCGCCGGTTGCTGCCGATGGCGCACCACGGCCTGGACCGCTGGGGACTCGATCCGGGCGAGCGCGACCGGCTGCTCGGCGTCATCGAGCAGCGCTGTCTGACCGGTCGCAACGGCGCGAGCTGGCAGGTGGAGACCCTGCACCGGCTGGAGTCCGCCGACCACCTGGACCGGCCGGCGGCCCTGCGGGAGGTGGTCCGGCACTACGTGACGCTGATGCACAGCAACCGGCCGGTGCACGAGTGGCCCATCCCCTGAGGCCGTCCGACGCGTGCCGAGGGCGCCGCTACAGCGCCCACCGGATCACGGTGACGATCCCGAGGATGGCCATCGCCACGAAGGTCAGGCCAATGAGCCCCGCCAGTACTGCGGGCAGGTCGTCCCGCCAGGAGCCGGGAGGCTGGAACCGCGGTCCGGCCTCGGTCCAGTCGAGGCGGGCCTGACGATCCTGCCCGGCCTGCTCGACAAGCCGAGTGAAGCGCGCCCGTGCCGCCGGCCCGAGCTGGGCGGTGGGATCAAGCCGCACCTTGAGCGCGAGCAGGCGCCTCCAGGCGTCCGGACGGCACCGCTCGAACGCCCCGATCTCGGCGGCGTCGACATCCTCGCCGAGGAACCCCCAGCGCCCCGCCTCGGCCGGGTTGCCGACCTGCCGGTACAGCGCGGCACGCCGGAGGCGCAGCTCAAGGTCGTCCGGGTACGCCGCGTTCAGGCTCGCCAGCCGCTGCATCGCCGGGTGGACGTGCCCGCGCCGCAGGTCGGCCTCGACCCTCGCCAGCACATGATCCTTCGCCATGGCGGTCATTCTCAGCGGCCGACCACCATGATCGACAGTGCATTACCGTTCGGGCGCCAGCGGCGGCTCGAAGGCCGGGGCGGTTGCTCAGCCGCGCGGGGTGGGCACACCGAAGAGATCGGTGATGCCGCCGGGGAGCTGGGCGAACAGGTCGTGGCGCTCGTCGTCGTCGAGCGCCTCCGCGACGGTACGCAACACCGCCTGGGCGTGTTGACGCACCCGGTCCGCGTCCGCGCACTGCTCCCGGTCACCGACGTTCTTCAGGAACTCGCCGACGTCCCAGCGGCGACCCTCGGGATTACGGGTGACGGACGAGCCCAGCTGTTCCGGTAGCTGTGCCGCCAGGTGGTCGGCCTCCCGTCCGGCGAGCCGTTCGCCGAGCACCGAGAGGACGGCCTGCACGGTCCGCACGGTTTCGTTCTCGCCGAGTCCCGCGCGCTGTCGTACCGTGGCGATCAACTGCTCGTACTCCATGACCCGCTCCTTCCGTCTTTCCGACCGGCCGTCGGGCCTGCCGGCGGACGAACGTGGCGAGTTCCCGTGCTCCCTGGGCGCAAACGACGTTAACCGCCACCCGCAGCGGGTAGCCGGAGCGCGCTCCTACCAGCGCCCGGGGAGGGTCGGATGACGGCGACCAGTGCCTTCTTCGAGCGGTTGACGGCTGCTGGCCAGGACCCACGGTTCAGCAACGTGTCGGGAAGTGTGCGATTCGACATCGGGGACGGGGACCGGATCGAACAGTGGCTCCTCAACATCGACCACGGTCGGATGCGGGTGACGCAGAGCGCTGATCCGGCCGGAACCGTCATCCGGGTGTCCGCCGACGTCGCGGAGGCGATGGCGCGGGGTGAGGTGAACGGCCTGGCCGCGATCACCCGCGGCGAGATCCTGGTCGACGGTGACCTCGCGATGGCGCTGCGAATCGGGCGACTCTTTCCGCGGGTGTCGGAGCAGGCCGATTCCGACGGCGGGACGTAGCCGATGAGGGACATTCCGGGGACCGTGCAGTGCCTCGACGGCAACACCTTCATCGTCTCCGATGCCAGTGGCGACGTGGAGTCGTCGCCGGCCACACCGGTCGGGCTGTTCGCCGCGGACACCCGTTATCTGTCCCGCTGGGTGCTCACCCTCAACGGCGAACGGTTGAACGCGCTGTCGGTGGACGACAGCGAGTACTACGCGGCGACGTTCTTCGTGGTGCCCGGCGGGGCGGTCGACTATGTGCAGGCGGACGTGTCGGCGATCCGGCGGCGACGGATCGGCCCGGACCTGACCGAGTCGCTGACGATCTTCAACTATGGCCAGCAGGACGTCGACCTCGACGTGCGACTCGAGGTGGCGGCCGACTTCGCCGACATCTTCGAGATCAAGTTCGACATCCAGGACAAGGTCGGCAGTCACTACAGCCACGTCGACGGCAACGAGCTGCGGCTGGGTTATCGGCGCGGCACGTACCGCCGCGAGGTTGCCGTCACGGCCAGCGAGCCGGCCACCTTCGAGCCGCACGGGCTTCGGTTCGCGGCGCGGCTGCGGCCCGGGGAGCAGTGGTCCACGCAGCTGCAGGTGGTCATGCGGGCGCTGCGGCCGGACGGCTTCGACTTCCGGTCCACCCTGAGGGCGCTACGACCGGACGACTCCACCCTGCCGGAGAGCGTGCAGGCGTGGGTCGCGGCGGCTCCGAAACTGGACACCGAGAGCGCCACGCTGCAGCAGCTGTACCGCCGCAGCCTGGTCGACCTGGCGGCGCTGCGCTTCGCCCCGCTCTCGCTCGGCGGCGCGAGCGTGCCGGCGGCCGGGCTGCCCTGGTTCATGACCCTGTTCGGCCGGGACAGCCTGCTGACCTGCCTGCAGACCCTGCCCGTCACACCGTCGCTGACGCCGCCGACGCTGCGGATCCTCGCCTCGCTGCAGGGCGCCCGCAGCGACGACGTGCTGGAGGAGGACCCCGGTCGGATCCTGCACGAGCTGCGCTACGGCGAGTCGGCCGCGTTCGAGGAGCAACCGCACTCCCCCTACTACGGCACGGTCGACGCCTCCCCGCTGTTCGTGGTGCTGCTCGACGAGTACGAACGGTGGAGTGGCGACACGGCGCTGGTGACCGAGCTGGAGCAGGAGGCTCGCGCGGCCCTGGCGTGGATCGACGAGTACGCCGACCTGACCTCCACCGGCTACGTCTCGTACCAGAGACGCAATCGCGCCACCGGTTTGGACAACCAGTGCTGGAAGGACTCCTGGGACAGCATCTCCTACGCCGACGGACGGCTGCCGGGCTTCCCGAGGGCCACCTGCGAGGTGCAGGGGTACGCCTACGACGCCAAGATCCGGGGGGCGCGGCTGGCCCGTACCGTCTGGGGCGACCCCGACTACGCCGACCGGCTGGAACGCGAGGCGGCGGCGTTGTACGACCGCTTCAACCGGGACTTCTGGCTCGACGACCGTGGCTACTACGCCCTCGCGCTCGACGGCGACGGCACCCCGGTCGACAGCCTGTCCTCGAACATCGGGCACCTGCTGTGGAGCGGCATCGTGCCGCAGGAGCGGGCCGCGCGGGTCGTCGAGCACCTGATGGGTCCGGCCCTCTTCTCCGGCTGGGGCGTGCGCACCCTCGCCGAGGGGCAGGGCCGCTACAACCCCCTCGGCTACCACAACGGCACGGTCTGGCCGTTCGACAACTCGTTCATCGCCTGGGGCCTGCGTCGGTACGGGTTCGTCAGCGAGGCGGGCCGCATCGCCGAGGGCATCCTCGGAGCGGCCACCTACTTCCAGGGTCGGCTTCCCGAGGCCTTCGGCGGGTTCGACCGCCACACCACCCGATACCCGGTCCGCTACCCGACCGCCGGCAGCCCGCAGGCGTGGTCGAGTGGGGCGTCCATGCTGCTCCTGCGGACCATGCTCGGCCTCGATCCGCACGAGGACCACCTGGCCGTGAACCCGGCGCTGCCGTCCGCCTTCGCACGGATCGCGCTGCTGGACATCCCCGGCCGCTGGGGCAGGCTCGACGCCTTCGCCCGCCGGCGCCCCGATCAGGAATGACGTGAGATCGGCCATGACTGATCACCATTGTGGATGGACGCCTGGTAGGAAGGACGCAGTCGCCTCACCTTCCGGGAGATCATCGTGGCACGTTCCCCCCTGTCCCGCCGTGCACTGTTGACAGCCGGTGGCGCCGCCGCCGTCGCGATCGGCGCCGCCGCGGCCAGCCCGTCCGCGGCCGCCGCCGCTCCGGCCGACAATCCGGTCGGTACGCCGGCCGAGGCGTTGCACCGGCTGCGCGCCGGCAACCGGCGATTCACCACCGGCCACGGTCGGCACCCGCACCAGGGCCTGGCCGACCTGCACCGGCTCGCCGCCGGTCAGCACCCCTTCGCCATCACCGTCGGCTGCGCGGACTCCCGGGTGGCCCCCGAGGTGCTGTTCGACCAGGGGCTGGGTGACCTGTTCGACAACCGCGTGGCCGGCAACATCGTCGACGACCTGCTGCTGGGCAGCATCGAGTTCGCGGTGGAGGAGTTCGGCAGCCTGCTGATCGTCGTCCTCGGCCACGAGCGCTGCGGCGCGATCACCGCCACCATCAACGCCATTCGCAGCGGCGGTACGGCACCCGGTCACATCGGCACCATCGTGGACAGCCTGCGCCCGATCGTCGAGCCGGTGCTCGACCAGCCCGGCGATCCGGTGGAGAACGGGGTCCGGGCCAACATCGCGGCCCAGGTCGCGGCGCTCTCCGCCCGCAGCACGATCATCGCGGAGAAGGTGCACGAGGGCACCCTGCGGGTCGTGGGCGCCCGCTACGACCTGGACGACGGGCGGATCTCGCTGGTGGCCTGACGGTCGACCCGGTCACCCTGGCCGCCTCCGAGAGTGTGGGCGGCCAGGCTGACCGGAAGGCGCCCCCATCTCCCGTACTCCTCTGCCTGCTGTCGCACGAGCACCGCCGGCAGCCCCGTCAGCTCAGATGGCAGGCGTCGTGGACGCGGCGAGCTAGAGAAGTCATGGTCACAGCCTCGCATCCGGCCGGCGGAAGCCGCCGCCGGGAATCGGGCTCGCTGGCTCATCGGTGCACGAACGGGCTCTTCCTCCGCACGGCGGGCACCCGCGTTATGCCACGCCCACCAGCGGGAATGGCACCACCGTCGCGATCCGAGGAGGTCCGGGGTGAGCAACGGCCGCAGGATGATGTGGAACGGCACGGTGCGCGCGCTACCGCTCTCGGAGCAACTCGCCGCCGCGGCACGAGCACGCTGCGACGCTCTGGCCGTCACCCCGTTCGACTACGTCGGGTGGCTGGGAAGCGGGATCACCACGCGCGACATGCTCACCATGGCGTCCGACGCGGGGGTTCGCATCACCCACCTCGACCCGCTGGTCCGTTGGGTCGATGAGTGGAAGCCGGCGCTTGCCGCCTTCCCTCTCGAGACGATCTCGTTCGACCAGGACGACTTCTTTCGCATGGCGGGCGCGCTCGGGGTGGAGTCGTTCACCGCGTGGGCGGGCTTCCCTGCCGGCCGCTACGGCGTACCGCAGCTGGTCGACGCCTTCGGCCAGCTCTGCGAGCGGGCGGCGACCGAGGGGCTGCGCTGCGACCTGGAGTTCATCGCGGTCTTCGGGATCCCGGACCTGCGCACGGCATGGGCGATCGTGGAGGGCGCCGGTGCGACCAACAGCGGCATCGTCCTCGATCTGTGGCACTATCTGCGCGGCCGGCCCGACGACGACCTGCTGCGGACGATTCCCGGGGCGAAGATCACCGGGGTTCAGCTCTGCGACGCCACCGCGGAGCTGCCGCCGGACAAGTCGATGATCGAGGACGGGCTCAACAACCGGCGCGTGCCGGGCGAGGGCGACTTCCCGGTCGAGGAGATCGTGGGCATTCTGCGTCAGACGGGCGGGCTCAACAACGTCGGTCTGGAGATCTTCTCGCCGGACTTCGACGCGATGACGGCGGAGGCGATCGGGTCGGCGACGGCCCGCCAGCTCGACCGACTGCTGTAGCGGCACGCCTGCGAGTGGACGTCGGCGCTGCCGTACCGGGGCCTCCCCGGAGGCCGATCGGCGTCGCTCACTCGCCGGCGGTCCCGAGCGTCCATGCGATGGCGGGAGGGTGGACCCGGGCGCAGAGCGGGCCGCCGGTGGTGTCAGTCAACCCGAGGCGGCCGACCAGGATCCCCCGGTCGTCGTGTGCGGCACGAAGCAGCGCGGTCGGGATGTCGGTGAACATCAGCTTCGCCCGTCTGAACATCGCGAAGCTGTCGTCGGTCACCGCGCCCCAGCTCAGATACAGGAAACGCGCTCCGGGGCGCCCGTGCACCCACGGTCCGCCGACATCCAGCACCCCGTCGATCTCCCGACTGGACACGTCGAAGCGCCACGTCGCCGTCGCCGCGTCGGCCGGTACCCGATCGACCACCTCGGCCTTGCGCTGGATCCCGACGTGCACGTTGCCGAGGCGCAGCGCGTCGGATTCGGCACCGACGCGCCGCCCCGGAAGATCGCTGCCCTCGATCCGGATCCGCATGCCACCGACTCTAGTTTCCCGGCCCGAAGGATCAGTGGCTGCGGCGTCGGTCGGCCCGAAGGATCAGTGGCTGCGGCGTCGGTCGGCCAACGTGACCTGGCGCTAGGAGGTGGGCGCCGGGAACCGGGCCAGGTAGGCGCGGGCGCGGCGTCCGTCAACCACATAGCGGATAGCCGCCACACAGAGTAGTAGCCCGATGGCGATGTTGGGGAACCCGGCGACCGTCGATACGGACGTCGGCTCTGCACTGCCGAGCGCGACGCCGACGACGGCGACGACCAGCGACAGGACGGCCGGGAACACGATGAAGGGCAGCCCCTCGGCCCGGGCGCGGGCTGCGGTCGACAGCTTGCTGTCGCCCGGCCACGGCTCCCGCAGGTCGCGGATCGTGTTGTCCCACCGACGAAGATCGACGGCGGTGACGCCGCGAACAGCGGGGCGGGTCCATTCCGTCGGGACACCCGCTGCAGCGAAATGCTCGGCTCTGGCCGTCGTGGCCCTCTGCATGGCGAACGCCAGACCGAGCTGACCGACGATGAGCAGCGGCGGACCGGCGAGCCGGCCCAGCTCATCGCCGCGGCGTAGGAGGACGGCACCGACGATCGAGACGACCAACCCCGCCAGCGCGATGAGGATCGAAGCGACCGGCGTCCAGCGGGAACCGCCGCCCTGCCCGGCCGGAACAGCGGAACCTTCTGACTGCCCCATCGGGCTCCTCCCATCCACGGCGTCGCACAGATGATTCCAGTTGAACCCGGCTTGCGCTCAACTCGGTGCGCGTGCCGCTTCGGTTGCTGATCCAGCCCGAGGTTCTCGTCGGCGAGGGCTCGCGGTGGCGCCAGGACGGGTGCGGCGGTAGTAGGACCAACCCGCCAGGGGCAGCGCAACCGTCCATGCCAGAAGGAGCGGCAGACCGATCAGGACACCGGTCGGGGTGAAGATGTCCTGCGAGCTGGCCCGGGGCAGGTCGGCCGCGAACTGCCAGGGCAGGGTCGCCGAATAGCCGATCAGCACGGCGGATCCCGCCACCGTCGGCGTCAACGGCAGACACGGAGGCACCCGGCGCCCGCGTAGCCACGGCACCCACCGGGGGAAGACCAGTCCCCAGTCCTTGATGAGTCCCAGCGCCAGGACACCGCCGAGCCCGGCGAGGACGCACAGGAGTCCCAGATAGAAAGCGCCGGCCGGCATGCCCAGGAAACCGTTGACCGGGTGATCACCGGCACCAGGCCCGCGACCGTGGTACCACTCGCGGAAGGGACCGCGATTGGCGAACATCGGTACACCGAGAATCCACGGAACGTGCAACGGTATGAACCCCAGTACGGGGGCGATCCACGCGACGTGCCCGGCTCTGCGTGCCCAGGGCGGTGCCGGTGGCGTACGGGGCGCCGCGTCGACGGCGATTCGGTGAGTCATGGTGGCATCTCCGTCTCGGTGGCGAGCATCGGCTCATCCCGGGATCACCCTGCCCGAACGGCATGCCGAGGAGATCCCTGCACCGAGGGAGGTGCTTCCCCGTACCCGGGGAACAGCCACGTCCGCGTTGGACCGGTCACGACGGGCGCTCGACCGGACATGGACAGGACGTGAGCTCCGCAACCGAGCACGAGGAACGCAGGCCGAAGAACTCGTGGGCAGGGCACGGGGAACCGGTGCCTCCGTTGCCGCCCTCCGTTGCCGCCCTCCGGCGCTGCCCGGAGGGCGGTGGTGCCGGTGGCTGACGACAGCAGTGGCTGCGGACGGGTTTACGGTGAGTCAGCCGAGGTCGTGTTCTGCCGGGTACTGCGGGATGCCGGCGGCGGCATGATCGAGACGACTCCCTCGGGGCCGATCTCGTACCGGTGGTGCTCGTCCGCTGCCATCATCGCGGTGAGGTCGCCGAGCGTCACGACCGCAGGCATGTACCTGCCAACCGCCGCCGAGCTCATGCAGGGCACCCCACCCGCCTGCCGCCTGGCCAACGGTCGAGGCGTGCTGATGGTCCGGCCTCACCGCGGCGGTTGGCGGCGGCCCTGGCCCGCCAGCCGGGCCAGCACTTCCTGGTACGCCCGAGCCCGGTCCGCTGGTTTCGCGGACATCGCGTCGGCGGCCATCGCCGCCTGGGCTTCGTACTCGGCGGCGGCCGTCACCGCGTCGGTGGCTGCCCGGTACTCGTGCTCCCCCGCCCGGTGCCGATCGAGCCATGGACCGATGGCCGTCCTGGCGATGTGCAGACCGGCCGCCCCACAGCCAAGCGCGACCAGCACCAGGAAGATGACCGCCACTGCCTCCTCGAAGCTGGGCACGGCCCCGCCCAGGCCCAGGGCCCGTTCCAGCAGCCTGTCATCGCGGGCGTCGAGGTAGTCGGCCGCACCCGCCCCTGCCAACCAGCCGGCGGCCAGCGCGGCACCGCCGCGGATCACCATGGCCCGGGGCGACGCACACCAGGCGGCGGGCGACCGCGGCGCCGGCGCGTACGCCGCACCGAGCCGGAACGCGGCCGGCGCGAGCCCGAGCGTGGCACCTATCCCGCCCGCCACGATCTGGGCACTCAGAATGCCCGCGACCCGCAGGTCGTACCAGGCGCTCGCCAGGCAGGCGAGTAACACGAGTGCGCTCGTCCATCCGCCGACGAACACCAGTGCCCGCCGCACGGCCGCCGCACGGGCCGCTGGGGTGGTCCGCGCCGCCTCGGCCGACCGCCACTGGTCCACCCGCTGCTGCGCGTTCCGGCGTTCGTCCGCGGCGCTGTGCCGCTCGGACTCCCAGCGGCCGCGCTCGTCGTCCCGCCGGGCCTGGTCCGCCCTGCGCCGGGCCTCCTCCGCCGGTCCGACGAACGGCGACAGGAGTCGGGCACGGCTCGGCTCACGGAGCGGGTGACGCGGTGGCAGATCGGCGGGGGTCCGCCAGCCGGTGTCGGTGGCGAGCACCACCCGCAACCCGCCGACCAGGTGGTCCGGTAACAGCGTCGCGATGCCGGACGCGTTCCGCCGTTGATCCAGCCCGTCGACGACCAGCACCAACCGTTCGCCACGCCGTGCGCACGCCTGGGCCGCCTCCGCGTACCGACCCAACAGGTGCGCCTCGCGGGTCGACCCGGTCAGGTAGCCCGGCATCGAGGCGTCGGTCAGCTCGACCAGCTGCTCCAGCACCACGTCGACGTACGCGTCGCGGTTCTCCCGTTCGCTGCGGCCCGCGACGACGAGGTACGACACCACCCGTACGCCCGGCGGTGGATGCAGCACGAACCAGGACAGCAGTGCCGTCATTCCGGACCCGGGGTCGGCCTCCCACCGCAGGTAGGCGTCCAGCCCGTCGCCCGCGCAGAAGGCTGCGAGCCGCGCCAGGTCGGCCTCCCGGCCCAGCAGCCGGGCCGGGGCCTTCCGGCGGACCTCCGCCAGGTACGCCGAGCGCACCACCGGGCCGTACGTGTTGTGCTGGACGTTGTTGTCGCCGATCTGCACGCCCCGGGCGTCGTGGGCGTCGACACCTCGCGACCGGCTGTCCTCCGGCTGGCCGCTGCCGCCCATCTGTCCACCCGCCTCAGTTGAAGGTGTTGTGCTGGGTGTTGCCGCTGCCGAGCTGAAGGCCCTGCGCCCCCCGCGCGTCGACCTGCCCGATCTCGGTCCGCCCGCCGGCGGCCTCGGCCCGCGCCAACAGGTCCCGCGCGACGCCGAGGACCTGCTCGTCCCGGTCGACGCCGGCGCGGATGAGATCCTCGGCGAGGCGGACCTGCCAGATGGCCGAACCGCCCCCGTCGGCCTCCAGCGACCGCAGCGCCTCCTGACCGCGACCGGTCAGCCTGTGCCGCACCAGATTCCGAAGGTTGAGGGCGCCATCCCGGACGAGGGCGCTGGTCGCGTCGGTGACCCCCGTCGTGGCACCCACCGTCAGGGCTGCGAGAAGCAACTCCGCACCGTCCACTCGATCCTCCATCAGCGATGCGCCACCACGATGGCCCTATTGCACCATCCTCGACGCCTCCGGGAGTACCCGCGCCGGATCGCGCTGCCGCGCGCCCATGCCATCGACCATGTTCCACACTGTGGACGTCGCCCGGCGCGACATCCAGACGCTCGACGGAACCTTCTCCCCGCCCCATCGGTGTGAATCATGGAGAAGGGGGGTGGCGGTGTCCGACGGTGATCTGATCTCCGAGCTCTACGCCGGCTGTTACCGACGTCTGGTGGTCCAGCTGTACGCGATGACGGGCGACGTGAACGAGGCGCAGGAAGCGGTCCAGGAGGCGTTCACCAAGGCACTGATGGCGCCTCGGCGCTTCGCTGAGCTGGAGAACCCGGAGGCGTGGCTGCGCCGGGTCGCGGTGAACGAGGCGCGCAGCCGATACCGACGTCGGCGCGTACTCGATGGGTTGCTGCGTCGGATCGGCCCGCCGCCGGCCGTCGCGGACCACTCGCCGGAGCACCTTGCCCTGCTCGCCGCGCTGCGCGGGCTGCCCGAGGGGCAGCGGCAGGCCCTGGCCCTGCACTACCTCGTCGACCTGCCGGTGGACGAGATCGCCGCCACGTTGGGCGTCTCGCCCGGGACGGTGAAGTCGCGGCTCTCCCGCGGCCGGCACGCCCTGGCGGCGCTGCTCGCCGACTCCGAGACCACCGCCTCTACGGAATCCGGGGGGATCGATGTCCGGTCGTGAGTTCGCTGGATTCGACGTCGCCAGCCTCACCGAGGCCGTCCGACAACCACCGTTCGATGATCTGCGGTCCGCTGCCAGGTCCCGTCGGCGTCGACTGGTGGCGGTGGCGGTGACAGCGGTGGTGGCAGTGGCCGGCGTGGCGCTCGTACCACTCGTGAACGGGCCGGAGCGAGCCAACCCGGCACCGCCGGGCGGGCCGTCGCCCCGTCCCGAACACTACGACGACTTCACGTCGACCGGTCCTGGCTCCGGAGTCGACGTGCACAGGGAAGGCTGCCTCCTGCGCTTCTTCCTCACCGACGACGGCGGCCGGAGCTGGTCGGACGGGAACGCGGTCCGGATCCAGGCCACCCGCTGCCAGGCCAGCTCCGACCCGGCGACGGCCAACCTGACATTCTCCGTCCTCAGCGACCGGTCCTACCTGGTCAACGATGCGGGACTGCTCCGTCTCTCCACCGACTACGGCCGCACCTGGCAGGACGGTGAGCAGGCGATCACACCTGTTCCCTCGTTCCCGGCGACGGCTCGGCCGGCCTTCTGCGTGTTCGGCGTGTTCGGCTGCGGAGCGCTGCGGGAGCCGCTGGCGGTGGACCCGTCGTCCGGGGCCGTCTACCGGCTCGCCGGCAGGGCACCGTCCTGGCGTCCACTCTTCGGCCTCTACCCCAGCCGGGACGGCACGCTCTGGGCGTCGTACCAGATGAGGCTGGGCTCCTCGGCCGCGACCGTCGCCCGCAGCATCGACCGGGGGGCGACCTGGAACACCTGGGAGGTGGTCGGCGCGAGCGCGATGGCGCTTGTCGGGCTCGACGACCGGGAGGCTTACCTGCTGACCGAGCAGTCGGCAGCGGGCGGCTTGCGACTGTTCAGGACCACGGACGGTGCGAAGACCTGGACGGACACCGGCACCGATCTGCCGAAGGATTCGTACTGGGACCTCACGGTCGGTTCCGACGGATCCCTGCTGGCCAGCAGCGTCGGTACCGGCACGGGTTCCGACCGCTCCGCGCGAATCCTGGTCAGCCGGGACGACGGGCGGCACTTCACGCTCGCCCGGGAGTACGGGTTGATCGTCGGCTCGGTCAGCATCGCACCCGGGTCCGCCTGGCTCTTCGGCAGAAGTGACGGGTCGACCGGCGAGCCGGACCACATCGTCCTCACCACGGACGCGACCACCTGGACGCGCCTCACGCTCGCCCGGTGAGCAACGGTGGTCGACGTCTGCGATCACCCGGCTCGCGCCGCGGACCCCCGGTTCCGGTTCCAGATGTCGTTGCACTCCTGGCAGATCGGCTCCGGGATGAGCCCCGCGCGCATCAACCAGCCGAACATGACGCAACCCAGGCACAGCGCGAAGACCGACTCCAGGGTGGCGGCGACGGCGAGGACGGCCAGCACCGTGTAGCCGGCCAGGCGCAACCCGAACCCGAACACCAGCACCGCCGCCACCACCGACAGGACGGCACCGATGCCCTGCGCGAACCGTTTCGGTGGCCCGGGGACGGGCTTCGCCGCGACCCGCAGCAGTGGCCTGATCCCCCGGGTGACCAGTTGACCGAGCGGGCTGAGCGTCGGCCCGCTGAGCACCCTGGCCACGAAGCCGTACGCGATGACGAGCGTCAGCCACGGCTGGTCCAGGATGATCGCGGCGGCGCACAGGATGACCACGCCACCGGCGACGAGTCGGGCCGAGACCTCGTCGACCGGGTTGGGGAAGCTGAAGAGCCCCCGCACCGCCGATCGCTCAGTTGACCTCGCGGAGCTTTCCACTTTCCACCTCATAGACGAAACCCCGGACAGAGTCCTTGACGGGAATGAACGGGTCCTCGATGATCCTGCGGACCGACTGGCGGACGTCCGCGTCGAGGTCGCTGAACGCCTCGGCGGCCCACGGCGGCCTGAGGCCGACCTCGTCCTCGATGCTGTTCTTGAAGTCGTCGTCGGTGAAGGTGAGCATCCCGCAGTCGGTGTGGTGGATCAAAATGATCTCGGTCGTGCCGAGCAGGCGCTGGCTGATCGCCAGACTGCGCAACTCGTCGGCGGTGACGACCCCGCCGGCGTTGCGGATGACGTGGGCGTCACCCTCGCGAAGACCGAGCAGGCCGTACGGGTTGAGGCGGGCGTCCATGCAGGCGAGCACCGCGACCTGGCGGGCCGGTGGCAGCGGCAGGTGACCGAGTTCGAAGGTGGCCGCGTAACGCTCGGCGTTGGCCAGTAGATCATCGGTGACGGTCATGGTCGCCCCTTCGTCCGCGAACTGGCTACTGCTGTAGACGTCGCCCAAGATACCTACCAATTCGGTAGGTTGACTAGGGCTTAAGAGACACAGAATCCCGTCGACAGGACCCGGTCTCACATTCAGGCTGCGGTGGCGAGCAGGCCTCGCCCAGGCGGATGCCCTCTCTGCGGATGCGGGCGCGTGGTTCGGGTCAGCCCGGGGCGAGGAGGCAACCGCGGTGGCGCCGAGAGCCCGCAGTCGGGCCGCCGCGGAGTGATGAGTTGTCACGCCCGCACCCGTCACACCTGTGACAGGACACGACGGGACGGAAGGATGACGTGATGAGTGCGGACACGCGGCCGGAGGAGCTGAGCGTGAGCGGTGTGGGCGTAAGCAGCCTGGGCGAGGTCGACGAGCCGGCCTTCTCGGGGCTGGCGCAGCGGCACCGGCGGGAGCTGCACGTGCACTGCTACCGGATGCTCGGGTCGTTCGAGGACGCCGAGGACACCGTGCAGGAGACGTTTCTGCGTGCCTGGCGGCGACGGGAGACCTTCGAGGGGCGGTCGACGTTCCGGGCCTGGCTGTACCGGATCGCCACCAACGCCTGCCTGGATCTGCTCACCAAGCGCCGCCCGGAGCCCGCGACCGGCGGCGAGGTGCTGTGGCTACAGCCCTACCCGGACCGGCTGCTCGACGAGTTGCCGGCAGGCGAGGCGGACGAGCCGGAGGCCGTTGCCGTCGCGCGGGAGACGATCGAGCTGGCGTACCTCATCGCGGTTCAGCACCTCGCGCCGCGCCCGCGGGCGGTGCTGATCCTGCGGGACGTGCTCGGCTGGCCGGCGAAGGACGTCGCGGAACTCCTCGGAGACTCCGTCAACTCGGTGAACAGCGCGCTGCAGCGGGCCCGCGCCGGCATGCGGGAGCACCTGCCCGCCGAGCGGCAGGACTGGACCGGCGGTGAGGACGACGCCGGAACGCGGGAGCTGGTACGCCGATTCACCGACGCCAGCGTGGCCACGGACATCGAGGTGCTCGCCGCCATGCTGCGCGACGACGTCCGCTGCTCGATGCCGCCCACACCGGGCCTGCAGGTTGGCCGGGACGCGGTGGTCAACAGCTGGGTCGAGGATGGATTCGAGGGCATGAAGGGCCTGCGTGCGGTCCCCACCTCGGTGAACCGGCAGCCCGCCGTCGCCTTCTACCTCTGGCGCGAGCGGGAGGGCGCGTACCTGCCGCTGACGATCGACGTCCTGCGCGTCACCGGCGGGGCGATCACCGAGATCGTCATCTTCCACGACGACCAGTTCCCGCGACTCGGGTTGCCCGAGCGCCTGCCTGCGGACGGCTCGGAGTAGTCGCAGACGATGAGGGGGAACGACATGAACAGCAGAAATGACACCGGGGTCGTCGCGGCCCCGGGCCAGACCAGCACCCACAGACTGCGCGGGCTCGTCGGCGCCGGCCTGATTGCCACGCTCGCGACGATGGTGGCCACCACCCTCACGGCTGCGCTCGCCCAGGCCGTCGGTGTCGACTTCGACGTCCCCGATGGTGGCGAGGCGATCCCGTTGCCCGGGTTCGCCGTGGTGACCGGCTTCTTCTCGGCCGTGGGCATCGTCATCGCCGTCGCTCTTCTCCGGTGGAGCGCCCGCCCCGCCCAGCGTTTCGTGTGGACGGCGGTGTCGCTGACCGCGATCTCGTTGGTCCCGCCCCTGCTCTCCGGGGCGGACACCGCCACCACCGCCGCCCTCCTGGGGCTACACCTCGTACCGGCGACCGTGATGATCCCCACCCTGGCGCGCGGCCTCCGCACCCGGACCGATTGACGACTCCGCAACCCATCCGAGGTTGGAGAAGGCCTACCGCTCGTTCGATCCCGTTTCGTAGTCGTACTCCTCGACGTGGTCCCACTCCTTCCCGGTCACCTTCCGGTAGGCGTTGGAAGCGACGTCCAGGATCGAATCCGCGTGGGCAGCCTCCACACTGGTGAACCGCTCGAACGCCGAGGAATCGGCCAGGACCGCATCAAAGGCCGCTGGGCCGGCCACCACGACCGCGCAGCGCGCATACAGGAAGCCGTCATCAGACAATTGATCGGCGCCCGGTGGGACAGCCACAGCGAGTTCCCGGCGGTCCAGTTGCCAGAGCTTGAAGGCAAGCGTCTCGGCGAACTCGATGATCCGCTCCACCGGACCCTCCGACAGATCGGAGGTCAACTGCTCGTACGGCCGGTCGTCCTGGACCTCGGGCTGACCACCCACCACCGCCACCAGGCGCCAGAAATCCTCTTCTGCAAGCATTGGGCTCCTCAGCCACTCATCGGCGGTCCGACAGTTCCGACGGCTGCTCGGTGACCGGCGACCACGTCCGGGGCCGCCATTCGCAGTACCGTGCCCGGACGCCGTCCTCCCAGAAAAACACGGGTGTACGGACTCGACGGTCCAGGTAGGCACGAATCAACGGAACGGGGGCCGGAACCGAGTACGTTTCGGTCATGGATCTCGAGAGCTTGCGGATGCGAGCCGTGTCGATCGCTGAGCTGTATGACCGTCACAACGTCGCCGCCGGTCGTGGGGCTTGGAGCACCAGCGACCTGACGTTGGGGTTCGTCGGTGACGTCGGAGACCTCGCGAAGCTCGTGATGGCTGTCGACGGGCGCCGTGAGATCACTGACGCTCGTGAGCGGCTCGGGCACGAGCTGGCCGACTGCCTCTGGTCGGTACTGGTTCTTGCTGACCGGTACGGCGTTGACCTGGCTGCGGAGTTCACGCGGATGATCAGAGGGATCGAGAAGCATCTCGAAGCGCGTGGCCCGCACGAGGCCGGGTAGCTGACGGCCCGCAAGCAACGGTCGACGTCAGGCGACGTTGGCGTGGCCGTCGATGCCGCCTCCTTCTGACACTCCACCGAAATGTCGGTGGCCTCCAGGGCCATGAGTATAGAGCAGCATCTCGCCAGGTCAGAACACCAATCGTGGTTGCCAGACCGAGAGAGCTAGCATCCCTAGCGTGGGAGTCCTCAGCTTCATTTCGTTGGAGACTGATCGTTTCGATGGGCGCAGGGGTGGGTCTTGTCTTACTCGCACGACGACCTTCCGACCGACTGCGATGATCTGCGAGCATCGTGCGATGGAGCGCTTGAACAGCCGGACCGTCTACACCAACGCCTGGATGACAGTCCGGGAGGACCGCATTCGTCATGCGGACGGCTCGATAGGCGTCTACGGCGTGGTGGAGAAGCCGGATTCCGCGCTGGTCCTGCCGCGTTGGGCGGAGGGCTTCTGGCTCGTCGAGCAGTTCCGCTACCCGGTCGGCCGGCGCGCCTGGGAGTTCCCGCAGGGCAGTTGGGGACACGGGGTCGGAGGCGGTGCCGCCGCCCTGGCCCGTCAGGAACTGGCCGAGGAGACCGGGCTGCGCGCGAAGGCGTTGACCCATCTGGGATACCTGTACGAGGCGTACGGCTTCTCCACCCAGGGTTTCGACGTCTACCTGGCCACCGGACTGACCGAGGGAGAGCCGGACCGGGAGACGACCGAGCAGGACATGGTGCACCGGCCGTTCACCGACACGCAGATCCGTGCCATGGTGCTGGCAGGTGACATCGTCGACGCGCCGTCGCTGGCCGCGCTGACCCTCTACGCATTGAGCCGCTGATTCGGCTGCTCGCCCCAGGCGGGGTTGCGCGCCCGCACCCAGACACTGACCGTCAAGACCGCGGGACGCCGGTAGCCGGACGGTGGACGCGCCTCATCGACCCGATTTCGTGCACGTTCCAGCCGATCAGGGTGCGCTCGATCATGCCGAGAGAGTGGTGTGAGTTCTCTCCGAAGATCAATTAGAAGACACTCCGGCGATTGAGGTCCAGCAGATCCGGATCCCGCTCGACGAGCTCACGCTCGAACGCATCCCACCCGCAGTCCGTGACAAATGTGTTCTCCGCATCAGATATGGGGATCATCCAGATGACGGCGACGCCGCGACCATCCTCGAGTTCGACGGAGTCAAAGTCCTCGTCAAAGTAGCCCGGAACAGCTGCGTAGATGTTCGACATGGCGCTTCCATCCGCCACTGGCCATGGCAGTGTGAATGTTTGGCCTCGGAGGATTGCAACATGTCGCCGCAGTAGATCTTGGGCTAGAAACTGCAGTGATTGGGGGAACCGAGCCGGGGCTAGTGCAGAATGCGTCGACATGACGAACTCCAGCGACATTTCTCGGTCGCCCGACGGAGAGGGAAGGCTATGACGACTTAGACCCAGCGTCGAGTACGACGTAGAGCCCACAAGCTGTCCCCCTCCCCTGAACTCGGCGACCTGAAAAGGCAGTTCCACGCCCTCTGGATCCCGAGTCCAACCCGCCTGAATCTTGCCAAGTCGACTCTCTAGGTGAGCGACAAGTAACGACATGTATCACCAATCAGTCTGCGCCAGCACCACGGTTACAGGGAATGCATTCTACTCCACCGCCTTGGTGGTACCGATCAATTACACCTTCGCGCGTAACATCGGGAGGAAACTGTGTATTGCTCCAGGCGTCGCCCTGGTCATGCCCGTAGTCCCAATCCCGCTGTTGAGGCGAACCGGGTGGCACCATAACTTCTCCGACACAGTTCGGTCCACTCCGACGACAGATTCGCCCACCGTGAGGTCCGACCTCAGCCGCTGCCCAGACTCTTCTCTCAACGCTTGTTCTCAGGGTTGGCCTGCTGGTCACGTAGCCAGGTTCGTTTGTTCCGCGTAGCATCCCATCGCCGTCGGGCTCCCCCGCTTGGCGCCTATTCGGATCTGCCTCGAACCGCCCATTGGCTGCCCTGCGGCACTCCTGGTTGTTGTTGTGGACCAGGACCGGTTCGTCGCCGGCCACCACATAGTAGGTGTGAGTGTCGGCGACCGTGAGGTCGTGCATCTCCTCGTCGCCGGCACGGTTGTCGACCTTGGTGACGGTGACCTGCTCTCCAGGTCCGCCGCCCCCCATTCCGGCGCCGGTGCCGTCGCCTTCCAGCCGCTTGTCGTCATGCACCAGCAGCCGGTGACCCACGGTCAACCTCGCGGCGTCCACCCACTTGCGGTCAGTGGCGTCCCAGAACGGGTGGTGCTGAGTGGTTTTCAGCACGGTCGTGATGCCGGAGTCCCCGTCCCGGACGGTGACGTCGGTCAGGTCACGGTCCCGGTTGACATGTAGCGCGGTGACGGGCTTGGGAGCAGTCTCACCCGCCTCCGGATCGGTCGCGGCGACCTTGTCCCCCAGGGCGATGTCCTTGATCGCCTTGGTACCACCATCGGCCATCAGTACCCGCGTAGCCCGATCGAAGCTGTGCAGGGGCGAACACCCGGATGCACGGTGCCGGCCCTGGTAGCCGCTCGGCCGCTCAGGCCCACCCGCGCCCGCGCTCCTGCTGCTCGACGCCCGGGAGCCGAGGCCGGGCATCCGGCTCGCGGCCCCACCACCGACAAGCTTCGTGGCGCCTCCGGTCAACCTGCTGAGGCCGGCGGAGAGACCGCCGTCCAGGCCGCCCTCGATCATGGTGCTGGCCAGGCCGTTCCACGAGAAGTCCTCGTCACCACGGGACACGTCGACCATGTAGCCGGCCCCGGCCGACATCGCTCCGGCAGCAGCGCCGGCGAGGATCAGGCAACCGACCCCGGTGGCGCAGAGCGCCCCGACGGCCAGGGTCGCCGCGATCCCGACAGCTACCGTGGCGGCGAACTTCCACGGGTCCTTCTTGATGGCCTCGACAGTGGACTTGACGCTCTGTACAGCTTTCTTGACGGCTTTCTTCGCGGTTTCCTTGACGCATTTCTTCACACCGCTGGACAGGCAGTTCTTGGTGGCGTGATATGCGTCGACGACTTTGTTTATCTTTTTCTTGGCCCACCGTACGGTGGTGTCCTTGATGGTATGAAGCGCCTTCTTGGCCTTGTGTTTGACCGAGCGGGCGGTCTTCTTGACATCTTTCCAGGCCTTGCCGGAGGCGACGTAGTTGTAGGTCTTCTTGGCCACGCTGGTGGCCTTGTGGTAGACGGTGGTGGCCGCTCGATAGGTGGTCTGGATGGCGGCGACCGGGTTCGTCACCACGGAGACCGTGCTCTTGAACGCTCTCTTGAAGCTGCTCAACCCGAAGTGGCCGGTCGGGTCGGTCGTGGTCAGCGGGTTGGCGTCGCCGTACTGGAAGCGGTTGGCGTCGACCGAGTCGGGCACCGGGTTGTTCGTCATGGTGTCCCGGGTGTCGAACTGCCCGGTCTGGGGGTTGTACCACCGGGCCAACATGTTGACCCGGCCGGTCACCGAGTCGGTCCACTCCGACTGGTAACCGAGGTTCCCCACCATGCCGGACGTGTTGAGCACGCTGCCGAGCGGATCGTAGGTGACCGAGCCGCTCAGCGTCGTACCGGTGGCGGTGAACTGGCCGACGACGTCGTCGTGTTGGTCGGTCCAGGCGTAGACCGATCCGGCTCCGGAGCCTGCGCCCTCGGCGAGTAGTTCCCCGCCGGGACCCCGGGTGTAGATGGCGGAGACGTCCTGGGCCAGGTCGTTGCCGAGACCGCTGTACTTGAAGCCCGGCCGGATGGCGCGTCCCAGCGCGTCGTAGGTGTATGTGCTGGTGCCGCCCACGTTCTGCTGGGAGATCACCTGGTTGAAGGCGTCCGCGGTGGTGGTGTGGATACCTGCCCCGGAGTTGGTCTGCTTCAGGGTGCCGCGCGCGGTGTAGAGGTACGACGAGCCGTCGTTCTGCGTGGAGAGTTGGTTGCGGGCGTCGTAGGTGAAGGTCTTCGACCCGGCCTGGGTGCGGTTGCCGGCGTCGTCATAGGCGTACCCGATGGTGGTGGTGCCGTTGTTCCACGAGGTGAGCCGGTCGGCCAGATCGTAGGTGTGGGTGTTGGACTTCGACCCGGCGAAGCCGGTCGTGGCCTTCGACGTCTCGTTGTCGTTGTTGTCGTAGCCGTAGGTGATCGACCCGAGCGTGGTCGTTCCTGCGGCGTTCTTCAGGGTGTCGGTCTTGAGCCGCTGCAACGGGTCGTAGGTGAGGCTTCGGACATTGCCGGAGCCGTAGGCGATCGACGAGACCTGGGACATGGAGTTGTAGGCGGCCAACACGTTGACACCGGTGGTCGGGTTCACCGCCGTGCGGAACCGACCGGCGACGTCGTAGGTGAAAGACGTCGTTCCCGCGGCGTCACCGCGCGAGGCCACCCGACCGTCCTTCGTGTACGTGTAGGACACGTTGTCGGTCGGTCCGCTGATGGTCAACGGCAGACCGCGGTCGTCGTAGGAGATGGTGTTGGTGCCCGAGGGCACGGACAGGGACGTCATCCGGCCGGCGTCGTCGTAGCCGAAGGTGCGGGCGGCGGTCGCCGCCTCGGCGCCCGTGCCGCTCTGCCCGGTCAACCGACCGCGGGTGTCGTAGGCATTCGTGACCTTGACGCCGCCGGGGGCGAGCTGGTCGCTGACCCTGCCTGCCGCGTCGTAGGAGACGGTGAAGGTCCGGTCGGCCAGATTCGGGTACGTGGGCGTGACCGGCTCGATCTGCGATTCCGGCAGCCCCCATGCGTTGTACGTGGTCCAGAACTCGCTGCCCCGACCGTTGGTGAACCGGGTGCGGTTGCCCGCCGCGTCGTACCCGAACGAGGTCGAGATGGCGGTGGTGGCGGTCGTCGGCTGGGTCTCGCCGGTCAGCCGACCGAGTGCGTCGTAGGTGAAGCTGGTGGTGGTGTTCCTGGCGTCCCTCGCCGTGGTCAGGTTGCCGGCGTCGTCGTACCCCATCGAACGGCTTCGCAGGCTTGCGCCGGCAGAATCGAGGTCGCGTACCTGCACCACCCGGCTGGCGCCGTCGTACGCGGTGGTCTGCGCGGTGTAGTCCGGGTTGGTCACACGCACCTGGCGGCCCATGCCATCGTAGGCGAACTTGGTCACGTTGCCGGCCGCGTCGGTCTGCTTCATCGGCGCGCCGTTGTAGTCGTACTGGTAGGAGGTCTTCACGCCGTCGGGGGTGCGGATCCAGTGCGGCCAGGGAGCTTCGCCCTGGTCGTTGTACCCGTAGTTGTAGGTGGTGGTGTGTGCGTCGCCCGTCTGCCGCACCACCTGCGTCGAGGTGAGGACCCGGCCCACCATGTCGTACGTCGAGGTCTGTTTCGCGCCGGTCGGGTCGACCGTCTCAAGCAGGTTGCCGACCTTGTCGTAGGCGGCGGTGGAGGACTTCCCGGCCGGGTCGGTGACCCTGGTCCGGTTCCCCATCCCGTCGTAACCGAAGGTGGTGGTTCGATCCATCGGATCGGTGGTGGACACGACCTGGTCGAGCTTGTCGTAGGCCGTGGTGGTGCTGGCGCCGACGATCGGGGTGCCGCCTGGCGGTGTGTAGTCGGGCAGGATCGTCCTGACCGGCCGTCCGAGGGCATCGACCTGGGTCTTGATGACGTTCGTCAGCGGGTCCTGGGTCTCCACCTGCTCGCCGAAGGTGTTGTATCCGACGCGGGAGACTGGCACGGCCGGCATCGGGCCCGAGCCACCGAATGCCTCCGTGGAGACCGACGGCGCGACGACCTTCACCAGGTTGCCGGCGGCGTCGTACTCGTAGGTGGTGGTGTTGCCGCGCGGATCCCGCTCGGCGACGGTCTGGCCCAGATTGTCGACGGTGTAGGTCGTGGTGATCTTGTTGGTGCTGATGGAGCTGCCGGTACGCCCACCGGTGAAGAGGGTCGAAGCCTCGGACGCGGACAGCGCGCGCTGGTAGACCTGCACGTTGTCGACGGATCCGTCGAGAAGGTTCGTCGGGCCCGTGCCACTGCCCAGCTCAATGCCACCGACCGTCAACGCCTCGTCGGACGCGAACGGCGTCGGATTGGTGCCGCTGGTGCCGGGCACGCCGTTGACGTAGAGCGACATCTTTTTCGTGTCCGAGTCGAAGACGCCGACCAGGTTCACCCAGGTGTTGGCGGTGAGCGCGGCCGATGACGTGGCCGAGTACTGGGCGGACGTCGGGCTGTCCTCGGCAGCGGACAGGAAGACCCACTTGTTCAGACCCTTGTTGTACTGCAGGTAGAAGGCACCCTGGTTGTAGCCGCCCTGACCGACCGCGGTCTGGTAGTCGGAGAAGTTGTTCAGTTTCACCCATGCGGACACGGAGTACGACTGGGCAGTGTCCAGCACCTCGTGATAGGTCTGGAACACCCCCTTGCGGTTGAGGACGGCTGCGCCGTCGCTGCGGGCAATCAGTCCCCCGCTGCTGTCGGACATGTCACGGCGCGACAGTGAGCTGTCGACCGCGTCTCCCGGGCCAGACTCGTCGAACTTCCACCACCCGCTGGGCAGGCCGCCAGCGTCCGCGCGGATGCTCGACGAGGTGACCCTGCCCATCGGGTCGTAGGTGTTCTCCTCGGTCTGCAGTACCGTCTGGAGCCGGTAGTCGCTCTTGCGCTGGGTCGTCAGGACATGGTCGTCGGCGTCGTAGGTGAACGTGGACACGTCGGCGGGCGAGTTTCCGTCGGGGGAATCCCAACCTTCCCTGGTGACGCTGGTGACCCGGTCCGCGGGATCGTGGCCATAATTGGTGACCGTCACGCCGTTGTCGGTGCGCTGATAATCCAGCCTGCCGTCGAAGTCGTAGCTGTTCTCCTCGACGAGGTAGATGAAGCCCCCGCCGCTGCGGGTGACCCGCTTCAGCGTGCCGTCGCCGTTGTAGGCGTAGTTCGTCACCCAGTCCATTGCGTCGGTGTCGGAGGCGAGCGCGCCGTCGGGGTAGTACGCCTTCGAGCTGACCCGGGTGGTGGTGCCGTCGGCGCCGGTGATGGAGGTGGTGAGTTCGTTGCTCTCACCGTCGTAGGTCTTCGCCACCACCCGCACGGTGTCCCCGGACGGGCAGGGCGCACCCGCTGCGGGACTGCTGTCGCAGGTGACGATCCTGGTGGTGTTGCCGTAGCTGTCGTACTCCATCAGGGTGACGCCGCCGGCCGGGTCGACGGAGCGGACAGCCTGGCCGTGACCGTCGTAGTCGGTGCTCGCCGTCCGGGCGGCGTCGCCGCCGGTCAGGTCCTGCACCGTCCGGGTCGTGACATTGCCGTCGGCGTCGTAGGCGGTGCTGGTCTTCGCGGTGTGCGTCGCACCGGTCACCTGGTTGAGCGTCGGCGGGTCGGTCTGGGTGAGCACCTGGCCGTCGGCGTCGTAGGTGTAGGCGGTGACCAGGTCACCCAGCGGGCCGCCGGTCTTGACGGTCTGGGTGCTCGTCCGCCCCAGACCGTCGTAGCTGAACTCGGTCACCAGACCGGCGGCATCGGTGACCCGCACGGGATCACCGGCCGCGTTGTAGTCGTTCGTCTGGGTCTTTCCGCCAGCCGAGACCGTGGTGAGCGGGAGACCCGCGGGCGTGGTGCCACCGCCGACGGCCGGCGTCGTGGCGGTCGTGTACGTCATGGTCGTGGTGCGGCCGGCCGGGTGGCCCGCGACAGGTGGCGACGTGGTGCTGGTGCGGTTGCCGGCGGTGTCGTAGCCGAACTTCGTCAGGTAGGTGTTGTCCGCCTTGTCGATGGAGTTCGCGCTGCGGTGCTCGATCAGCTGGTCGTTGCGCGGGTCCGGTGTCAGGACCTTCGTCGTCGCGTCGGGCCAGTAGGTGAAGTAGGCCGAGCGGCACTGGACGGAACTCAGGCAGGTCATCGTGCGGATCGTGTTGCCGCGAACGTCCCGGCCGGTCTCGGTCTTGTTGTGCAGCGGATCGTAGACGACGGAGGTGTAACCGCCGATGTCGTACCCGTAGGTGGTGGTGTTGCCCAGCACGTCGGTCTGCGCGATCAGCCGGTTGCCGTTGACCAGGTCGAACATCTGCGTGGACGTCTTGTTGTCGGGATCGGTGACCGTGGTGGTGGACACCGGGGTGAGGGTGGAGCCGGTGGTGCCCGCACCCGGCTGGACCGCGCTCTTGGACGCCTTATAGTGGGCGTCCACCTCGGCGGCGCTCAGCGGGTGATCGTAGGTGGAGACCTCGGCGATGTTGCCCTTGAAGTAGGACACATCCGAGGAGGAGCTCGGCCAGTTCTTGGTTACCCCTGCGCCGATGTAGGTGTTGTGGATGTTCGGGTAGGTGAAGCTGCCGAGCCGGCTGGCCTCCTCGGCCCCGTCGAGGTAGACGCTCTGCAGGGTGGGTGTCGCGGTCAGCACGACATGGTGCCATTTGCCGTCGTTGACCTTGGCTCGCGACGTGATCTGCGGACCGGTGTCCGCCCAGAATTCGGCGCGCAGCAGGCCGTCCGCGCCGACGTAGAGAGCGGGCGTCCAGTTCGGGGCCGTCGCATCCGGCCCGCTGCCGTTCGGATAGCCGGTGTACCCCAGCAGGACGCCGCTCTTCGCGTGGTTGGCCGGGGTCTTGAACCAGAGCTCGACCGAGTTCGGGGCGAAGATGTCTCCCTCGTCCGCGCCGATGCCGGTGTAGATGTCGGAGTGGATGTACGAGTCGGTGCCGTTGAAGACTCCGCCGAACGAGTCGCTGAACGGGCTCGTCGTGTTCGGTTGGGTGGTGTCGAAGGTGACGTTGTTGTAGTCGATCGCCTGCGACTCGCCGCGCACCTCGTCGGTGGCCTGGTAGGGGGCGCTGATGTCGGCAAGCCGCCAGTAGTGCACCGGACGGGACCCGAGTACGGAGGACACGTACACCTGGCTGGAGCCGCCAGCGGTCGGGGCACCGATCTTCCATGCCCCGCCGAGCTCGTCGGTGACCTGCTTGACACGGCCGCTGACCTGGTCGTACTGGACCGTCGCCTGGACTCGTCCGCCCGGAGAGGTCACCTTCGACAGCAGCGGCGTGGCCGCTCGACCGCTCGCGTACATGGCAGTCACCGCGGTGGCCGTGACGGCTTGGTTGTGGAAGGCGACGTCGGCGATGGATCCGTTGAAGAAGGTCGCGGTGGGGGTGGTGTACGGCTGGTTGGGCCAGCCGCTGCCCAGGAAACCGGCTCCGATGTAGGCGTTGGTCATGCCGAGGTTCAGATTGATCGTGCCGGCGAGGGTGGCCACCTCGTTGCCGTCCAGGTACAGGGCCTGGTTACCGCCGCGTCCGGCGAGGGTGACGTGGTGCCACTGGTTGTCGGTGACCGGTGCCGGAGAGGCCATGGTGGAAGCGGCAGCACCCATCCAGAACTGGCCGCGCAGCTTGCCGTCGGAGTCGACGTAGAGCACCGGGGTGAAGCTCTTGGTGCTGGTGGCACCTGCCGCGACAGGGTCCTGCTGGTAGCTGAAGAGCACCCCGTTCGGGCTGCCGGTCCGGAACCACATACTGATCGACTGGTACGACGCCTCTGTCACCAGCTTCGCCGGCAGCTTCACCGACGACGACGTGCCGTTGAAGGCTGTCGACGTCGATGCGGAACCGGCGAGCGGCCCTCCGCCACCGAGGCTGACGTTGCTGTACGTGGCCGCGTCGTTCCCGTCGTTGGACAGCACCGAACTGCCGGCGACCGTGGCTCCCGTCGCCTCGTTGAGCCGCCAGAACGAGTACGGGCCGGTGTTCAACACCGTGCTCGCGTGCTGCGACGAGGACGTGTGCTCGTACCGCGTGCAGTTGGCGCCCGCAGCTGGCGGGCACACCTCGGTCAACCTGTCGCTGTCGTAGCGGTAACTCCAGGTCAGCGCCGTGGCGGCGTCGCCGGCGACCACCGGATCGGTGGTGATGGTGGCGACGTGCCACCTGGTGGAGTTCGGTGGCAGCGACCAGGCCACCGCCAGGCTGCGATTCGACGCGACTGATCGCAGCTGGTCGACCCGGCCACTGCCGTCGTACCGCAGAGTCATCGACCGGCCGGACGCGTCGGTGACCTTCGTCACGCTGTACGCCCCGGCGCCGAGGGCGCGGGTGAACTCATAGGTGGTGGTGTCCTTGTCGGTCAGCGAATACCCGCCGGTGACCGGCTTGAACACCGAGTACCGGCCCAGCGGCGGCGCCCACGTCCCGTCGGGGTTTCGGCCGAAGGAGACATCCTCGCCGCTGGGATACCGGACCGCGACCGTCTGTAGGGCGCCCCCGGCGTCTGTCAACTCCTGCGCGCGCATGTCCAGCAGGGACGACCAGCCCTGCGCGAAGGCACCGTCGGTGCGGGTGTCGAGACTGTTGTAGTCCCTGGTGATCGAAAGGGCCGGGCCGGCCACGGCCACCTGTGCGTCCGTGTCCGAGGTGGTGTAGTTGCCGGAACTCGCCTCGAAGCCCTTGCCACCGTTCTGGGCCAGATCCGATGTGATCATCTGCTGCGGCACCTGGGTGCTGAACAGATACCGCACCGGGGTGGACGGCGCTGTCGAGGACCAGTCGTTGACCTGGACGCCGTAGTAGTACGACTTGCCCCAGGCGAGCACTCCCGCGGGCACCTTCCACACGCCACCGGTGATCCAGTTGGAGGTGCTGATCTGGCTGCCGGCGTCGTTGTAGACGAAGAAGTTGTACCGCAGGCCTTTGTTGGGCCAGGAGTCGGGATCACTTCCCGACGCCGCCAACTCAGGAGTCAGGGTGTTGACGGCGAAGTTGTTCTCGGGGTAGCGGACGTTTACCTGCGGTGCGACGTTGTCGGTGTAGGTGACGTCGATGAAGGGGTCACACTGGATCGCGCCGTAGACGCTGTTCGTGCAGGTCAGGTTCGGGTTCGCCGAGGTGAATCGCTTCCACGCCTTGCTGTCGGTCTCACTGGTGGTCAGCGCGAGGCCGTAGTTGCCGCCGCCGGTCACCCACTCGTTGATCTGGGCGACGTTCATGGGCACCGACACCCACGTGCCCACGTTCCGGGTGCCCGCCGTGTTGCCGCAGGCCGCCGTGTTGGTCGGAGACGCGTTGCCGATCGTCGGGGACAGCGCCGGGAAGGTGCCGTACTTGACGGTGGACGACCACGCGGCCGTCACGCGGTAGACGTCGAAGCGCTTGGCCTCGCACCCGGTGCCGATGCCCTGGTAGGTCATGAACAGGTTGAGATCGGCGGCGCTGAGTTTCTTACCGGCGTAGGTGGTGCCGAACGTCGGGAACGGCAGCAGCGCCCGAGCCTTGCTGTCGGCGGCGCCATTGTTGAACGTACCCGCCGCGACGCTGGTCTCGCTGGACCGGTCGGGGTCGTTGGCGCCGGACTGCACGTAGGTGTCGCTGTTCGTGGTCGCCAGTGTGCCGGTCGTCGGATCCAGGACCACGGGGAACTTCCGGGCCGGATCACGAAGCCACCCGCCGTCGATCGTCACCTTCAGGGCCTTACCTGCCAGGTGCGGCACGATCTCGTACCGGACCGCGTGCGACATGGCACCGGCGCCGGTCTTGTCGATCTTCGCGTCCTCGAGGTAGCCGACGGGCATCCGGGCGGCGAGCGAGCCGTCCGCCGCCCGGAAGACGGCTGCCCCGGTGTCGTCGATGTCGGCGGTGAGCCCGGTAAGGGTGAGCGGATAGACGTACTCGGTCGGCACCTGGGCCGAGCGGAGAATGAGGCTCTCCTTGACCTCGGTGCCTGTGACGCCCAGCGTCAGGTCCACGTTCGGGAAGATCTGGTCGTAGGTGACCATCTCACGGTCAACGGTGGGCTCGTCGAGGTCGGCACCGGCAAGTCCGTAACTCAGCCCGCGGCCGGCACCGAGTGACAGGTCGACCAGGGGCTGCCCAGCCGTCGGCGAACCGGCGAAGCTCACCCCCAGCGCGTTGGCCTTGACGGTGATGCGCCCGGCGGGGTTCCTGACGAGGGTGCTGTCGATCGGGCGCCAGATGCCGGCGCTGTCCCGATAGTTGACGGGGCGCTGGTGGACGCGGCGGGTGAACGAGCCATCCGCGTTCTGATAGACATCGGCCTTCTCACTGGCCGCCGACGCGACCCGCTTGCTGGTGGCCTTGGCGAAGCCGTGCTGGATCGGTCCCGTGGTGCGCACCCCGGTCGACGGGCGGTGCGCCTGGTGCTGGCGCAGCTCACCCTTGGCCGGAGCCGACTTGCTCCGGTAACTGGTGAGCGGAGCCTTGACGTAGTGGCCCTTCGGGGCTGAATCGCCGGTCTGCTGCTTCGGCGTGGCCGGTTCCGCTCCCCAGGAAACCCGCGTGGACAGAGCGGACCAGAGCCAGCTCAACGGAAATCCGGTGCCTCCCTGATGCGGCAGCGGCTCACGGGGCGCTCCCACCGACAGCGCCAGCACCACGACAAGAACCACGGCAACGCGTCGGCTGCCGGGACCGCGCGGCGATGCCCGCCGCCCGTTCACCGTCGTGCGAGCACCATTGATCCACCGACCGCCCATGGCAGCCCTCCCCGTAGCGTGATCAAGCCGGGGCTAAGCTTTCTGGACGTTTTCTGAAAGCACAAGACATCTAAAAGTATGAGATCAGGAGCCGTCGCGACGGTCCACTGCGGCGGTCATTTCCTTCTCCACGGCAGACGTGATGGTCGCGGCGGAAACGTCGGACACCCCCGGCAGCCCGCTGTCCGACGACTCGCCGACCACCAGGTAGCGGGCCTCCGGGAAGCGACTCCGCCCTGCGGCGGTGGCACCGACCGGCCCTGCGCCGACCGCGATGATCATCTGGCATTTCTGCAGGCCGAGCGCGTTGAAGTACGCGGCGGCGTTCGCCGGGGTCTGCGGCCCGTTGACGGCTAGGTACTGAGTTTTCGCCAGGGTGGACAGCGACGCCTTCTGCATCCCGTCCCAGGCCGCCTTCGCCCCCTCACCGGCCAGACCACGGTCATCGGTGAGCAGACAGGCCGTGAACGCTCCGTACTCGCGCTCTCTCGGCGGCGCCGTCCGCTCGGGCCAGAGCAGCACCAGGCTCACGCCGATCAGCACGACCAGCCCGACCGACCCGACGACGGCCCATCGCCGTCGCAACCACCCGAGCATCCGACCTCCCCGTGACACGCTTCCGACCCGACGACCCGAGAGACGATACGTGCCCGCGCCCAGCTGTACGCTCCGGCGACGGGCCGCACGGTTCAGCACGACTGGGTCATACGCGTGGACCCGCTGGCCGCGCTGACCCTCTACGCGACGAACCGCTGACCCCGCTGCGCCGAACCGTTTGCGAGGATCGACGCATGCTCGATCATCAGCCTCAACCGCCGACGTCGGCGGCGTGGCCACAGGGGGTGGGCACCGCAGGTCCCCCTGTCCTGTCGGAGACGAACTCCAGAGATGGCCCGAGGCGGGCAGCTTCGATCTGGCGCAGGCCCTCGGTGCGTCTGCTCGTCGTCACCGTGGTGGTCGGCCTTGCCGTGATCGGGCTTCGCGGACGTCTCCCGGCTCCCCGGGGTGTCGTCGACGCGCTCGCCAAGGCCAGTTACGGCTGGGTCCTCCTCGCCGCGCTGCTGCAGATCGCCTCGATTGGCGCCTTCGCGTTCCAGCAGCGGCGTCTGCTGCAGAGGATGGGTGTGCGGCTGCGACGCTCCCACGCCTTCGCGGTCACCCTGGCCGGCACGGCGCTCTCCATCACCATGCCTGCCGGGGCTGCGGTCGCCACCGCGTTCACCATCCGGAAATATCAGCAGGCGGGCGCCACGCGCGAGGTGGCCGCCGCCACCGCGATCGTGTCCGGGCTGGCTTCCATTGGCGGGCTCGCCCTGCTCTACGTCGGCGGAGGCGGGGTGATCGTCGCCCGCAGCCCGAGGGCGTTCCTGAACTGGCAGCCGTTGGTCGTCGTCGTCGGGCTGGCCGCCCTCACCACCGCAGCCGTGGTGGTCGGGCGTCGGTTTTCCCGCCGGCACGCAGAGGAGCGCGGCCGGGGTGGGCGCGACATCGTCGCAGGGAGCCGAGCAACCAGCTGGCTACGAGCGGTGCTGAATTCGGCCCGGGACGGATGGCGGGCAGGCGCGGAACTGCGTGCCCGCGACTGGGCGGCTGCCCTCGCATTCGCCACCGCCAAGTGGCTGACGGACCTCATGTGCCTGACCGCTGCCGTTCGAGCGCTCGACCAGCCGATCGATCTGATTACGCTTGCCGGCATCTATCTCAGTGTCCAGATCGTCCGACAGGTGCCCCTCACCCCGGGAGGCATCGGCGTCATCGAGACTGCCCTCGCTGCCGGGCTCACCGCCGCCGGCGCGAGTGCGATCAGCGCGGCCGCCGCCGTTCTCGTCTACCGGATGCTCTCCTGCTGGCTCATCATCCCGGCCGGCGGCATCGCCGGGCTGATGCTCCGACGTCACGAGGACGCACCGGTCTGACCGCTGACGGGCATTCGGGGCAGGCGCGGGACGCGTACCGACATCCACCGCACCGCCCTGCGGCGACGATGGCGGCTGATTATGCGGCGGCCCATGGCGACGTGTTGCACGAGGTCGAACAGTGTCCGCTCGGGATGGGTCGGCACCTGCAGATGAACGAATGAACGGGCCGCAACTTCTTACGTGAGGCCGTGCTCGGGTGTGCCACCCGCATCATCGGCTGGTTGCTGGTCCGCTCGACCGTGCCCACGTGTGCGCAGTGCTGACCGTCGAAGGTCGGAAATGTCGACGTCCTGCTCCTCAAGGACATCGTAAAGATGCTCGGGTCCCCGGGACGCCAGAAGGTCGGCTTCCACCTCGTAGGCGGGTACCAACAGGCAGAAGTTGGTTTCACCCGTAGGACCAGCGACGAACTGGAAATCCTCCCCGAAGAGGGCCACCGGGGTAGGGAGCAGGAATCTCATCCCGGAGTTGGGCGGCACGTCGACATCCAGGCGAACCGGCTCGTCCCACGAAAGGAGTCGCCCCTGCTGCGCGTAACGCACCGCGCAGGACATCACAAAGTCCACCATATCTGGGCCCATGAACTGGCCGTCCAACACGAACAGCAACTCCTGGGCGTAACCGTCCCGGCGTGCCCAGCCACGCCGACGGGCGAGGCTGGCCAGCCCATCCGTGACCATGGTCAGCTGCCCGTCATTCGGCACCTCGGCGAATCCGTGGAGACGAATCACAGCCCCATCAGGGAGAGCCTCATCAAGGGTGCTGAAAGGTTTGCCGAGAAACCGGCGGAGATGACTCTCGACGACCTGCGACGCCGCTTTCCGGCGGCCGAACTTCACCATGATCGCGCGGACTCGTGATCCCACCGCAGTCCGGTGGCGCTTCGCACAGCCCGAGACGGAACCCCCGGAAGTTCCTCAGCATTTGCCACCTGCCAACTCCCGGGCGAGGTACAGGGGTCGGCCATCACCCGCTGCCAGGTCTCCAATCCCGCAGCGACAACGGCGAATCTGGTGTGCAGGAGGACGTCGTCAGACATGGGGATCGGATGAGAGTCGCCTGGCTCTGAGACATCCCACATCGTTGCCACCGCGTGTTGGGGGGTGTCCGGGGAACGCAGTGCAGCCGCCGGATCGTCAGTGAACTGCTCGATCTCCGCCTCCCCGGCCGCGGCTCGCAGCCCAACAAGATGGCCGCATGCGCCGGGGGTGACCTCATCGCCGAGGACAGCTGTACTCGCCCAGAATTTTTCGGAACCCATCGCGACAGCTTCCACCCCATCCGTACAGCGCTGGATCCGGCCCCTCGTCACCTGCCATCATTTCGCGCATGTTCCTGCGCCGCCACGCCCTGCACCGCCGCACCCTGCTCGGCGCAGGCCTCGCCGCCGCCACCGTCCTCACCGGTTGCCGCGATCAGGCCACCTTGCCTGCCGCGGCAACCGCTCCTGGCGCGGCGCCCGACGTCCGGACGGCGGCGACCACGTCGCCAAGGGCAGCAGCGGCATCGACGCCCGCCGGGGGCACCGCGGCCATGGGCGCTGCCGGCACGGCCACACCGTCCGGTCACGAACTGCGCCTGACGGCGGAGCTGACCCTTCCGTGCTGGTCAACCCCGACCGCAAGATGGTCCTGGTGCTCCTGACCAACGGCGCCCACCCCAACTGGAGTTGGGCCGACCCGACCCGGTGCGAGTCGCCGTGGCCAACATCTTTGCTTCGTAGCGCGGCCCGCACGTCACCGCCTCAGCCAAGCAGGGCACGTCGTTCGCTGACGTGACGCAGGTAGCCGTACCGAGTGCCCCCGGATGCGCGATCTCCTCAGCTCCATGACGGTGCAGCCAGACCCGTACGCCTTCCTGAAGTCGCCTCCCTGATCGCGTGTCGCGGCACGGCTCCGATCAGTCACGTCGGCACGCTGTCAGCGATGTCGCAGGTCGCTCGTCGAGTGCAGGCAGCGGCATCTCCGGACGATGTCGATCCGCCATACGATGACCATCATGGATCCGCAGAAGAAGCTCGATCACCCACGAACCAGTGACTCACGGTCCTCACACACCTTGTCCGTGGCCGTGACCATCGTGTTCGGGTTGCTCGGGCTCGTGATCGCCATCTGCGCCTCGGTCCCAGACTGGAGTGATTTCCTCCGTTCGTCGGAGGGAGCACCTCGGCCGTCCCCACAGCTGCCAGTCACCACCGTCACGGGCAGCACGGGCACAGCACCACCAAGCTTCAGCAGCCGCTACGGCGCCCCGCAGCAACTGTCGCGCTTCGTCGTCGCCGCGCCGTCCGACCCCTTCTGCGGGTACACGAGGGTTTCCCTGGACGACGACCCTGAGGCGCGGGTCAACCAGTGCGGCGAGAAGGACGCGGAGCTGATGTATGGCGGTTACGGTGACGCTCGTGGACTGCGCGGGGCCGACATAGCCTATTTTGGAACGGCTGGCGGGTCACAGCCGGCCACCGGCGAAGACTGCCTGCTTGCGGCGAAAACCCACGCGGTCAACGGTAAAGTGGTCGCGCCTCGCGCCCTTCGGCCCGGAATCGGCCTCTGCCTGCAAACGAGCGACGGCAACGTCGTCTGGCTCGGGCTCAAGAGCGTGAAGCCTGGGCAGTCAGACGACCTTCCCACCCTGACCTTCGCGGTCGCGCTCTGGCGATTGAGCTGAAAGCGGGCTGCGCTGACGCGACAGAGTCAGGATCACCGCCGGCCTCTGGATCCGGTCTCTGCCGCTCATCGGTTGGGGCCGACCAGCGTCGGTCAATGGCCGGCGAGCGCGATCAGCCGACCTGCCAGCACTGACACGCTGACGCAGCCAAGGCGGTCACCCCCGGGTAGACCGGGAGGGTTGACGGCCCTGATCAGTATGATCCGGCCGTGAACATCGCCACCGTTGTAGCGTCGGCTGAGGAACTGGTCGAACGGCCGTTCATCGGGGCATCGGCCGACACCAGTGACTGGCTGGAGGGGGCTGCACAGAGTGGGGCAAGAGCCCTGTTCGTGCCGATCGCGGTCTTCGAGAGTCTGCACGAGACGCCTGCCGACTATGACGGAACGGCATGGCGACTGTGGGAAGAGGCTTACAGCGGTTTCGAGCGGCATCGGCGGGATGCGGTCGCCGCGCTGACGGCGAGATGGGGTCCGGCGGAGCCGTACTCGTTCCGGGCAGAGTACGAGCGGGTGATCGCCGGTGACGAGGTTTCCCGGCTCGACTACGACCTCGCCATGTTCACCGGTGGCGAGCAGTTCCCGGCGTGGAGGCACGGTGGGCGGATCGTCGTGCTGCTGCTCGGTCAGATGGACAAGGAGTTCCCCATCGTTCTGACCGTCGCCGCCATCAAGGTACCCGTCTAGCTTGGTCTTCCCAGCGGCCCGCGGTGGTCGGTCGCTCATCCCGTGGAGACGGTCCTCCTCGGTGCGGGGCTGATTCCCGCTAGTGCCAGGTCGAGTAGTCGTTTCGCGTCGGCGGCGGGGTCCGGGTGGTGCTCCATGGCCAAGGCGATGCCAGTGATCAGCCCGAGCAGATCGTCGATGGTCACGTCCGGTGCCACCGCGCCGTCCGTCACGGCGCGACGTACGAGTGGTTCACCCGCATGGGTGAGCTGCGTGGAGGCGCAATGTCCGTGAGCCTCGGTAGGTTCAGAAGGGCAGTCGCCGGTGAGCGTCATGGCCAGTCCCCTCATCGTGGCGGCGTACCCGTTGACGGAGTTCAGCCACTCCAGCAGCGCGGCCCGCGCGTCTGCTGCGTCCCGCAGGGCGCGGGCCTGGTCGCACAGGGTCTCGATCAGTCCGCGAAAGACCGCGTCGAGTAGCGCGTGGCGGCTGGGGAAGTGCCGGCGCACGGTGGCCGAGCCGACTCCGGCGATGCGCCCGATCTGCTCCAGGGACGCGTCGGCGCCGTGCGCGGCGATCTCCTGCTCGGCCACGGCAAGCAGCCGCGCGTAGTTGCGCCGGGCGTCGGCTCGCTGAGCCGGCATGGGCGTCACCTCCAAGGTTGCTAAACGGCGGGGTCCGCCGTATCTTAGCTGAGGATAAACGGCGGACCCCGCCGTTTAATGTCGTCCCGCGACAGGAGACAGCTCATGGCCACTGATTCCGCACCCGTCCTGGTCACCGGCGCCACCGGGAAGCAGGGCGGTGCCACCGCTCGCGCCCTGCTCACGGCCGGCGTTCCCGTCCGGGCGCTGGTCCGCGACCCCGCGACCGAGCGCGCGAGGACGATCGAGGCCCTCGGCGCCGATCTGGTCACCGGCGACCTCACGGATCGCGACTCGGTGGTCAGGGCCGCGCGAGGAGCACGAGCCGTCTTCTCGGTGCAGATGCCCCCGATGAACGGAAACACGATCGACTTCGACGGCGAGCTGGCCCAGGCGGTCAACCTGATCGACGGCGCACTGGCCGCAGAGGTGCCGCAGTTCGTGCACACGTCGGTCAGCGGCGCCGGACAGCACACCGAAACCGCCAGCTGGGCGGAAGGTCGCTGGGCGACCCTCGAGCCCTACTACGCCACCAAGGCCGGTATCCAGGACCGGGTCCGCGATGCGGGCTTCGCGCACTGGACGATCCTCAAGCCGGGCTTCTTCATGGACAACCTCCTGCCCTCCGCGGCATACCTGTTCCCCCGCGGCGTCGCGGGCGGCCTGGCGACCGTCCTGAAGCCCCAGACGTCGCTCTCCCTCGTCGCGGTGGACGACATCGGCCGGGCAGCCGCCGCGGCCATCGCCGAGCCCGATCGATTCGACGGTGTCGAGCTGGAGCTGGCGAGCGACTACCGGACGTTGACGGAGATCGCCAAGGTCCTCTCCGACGCCCTGGGCACCGAGCTGACCGCGCCGGACATGACCGAGGAGGAGGCGGTCGCCGCAGGAATGCCGCAGTGGGCCGGCGTCTCCCACGAGAAGATGAACGTGACCGGGCAACCTGCCCGCCCGGAGTACGCGCAAGCCCTCGGCATTCCCCTCACGTCCCTCGAAGAGTGGGCGCACCAGAATCTGCCCGAGCCGTCGCGGCGATGACTCGGCCATGACCCATGATCACCTACGGAAGGACCGTGGCCGCCCTCGGCGATGACAACGGGCGGCCACGGCCGTGCGGTGGTGGGTCAGGCGTCCGAGCCGACAATGGCGGTGACCCGGATCTCGATCCGCATCTTCGGTGCCCCCAGGGCCGAGACTCCGATCTGGGTCCAGATCGGCGCGCGGTCGCCCATCCGCTTGCGGAACTGCTCCACCATCACCCGGGTCTGTGCCTGGCCGATCTGCTCGGCGGACTCGGGGATGTGGTACGAGTGCACCGAGACGACGTCGCGCCAGGTGGCGCCGGCCGTGGCGAGGGTCCGTTCGACGTTGTCGAAAGCCCGGATGATCTCGGCTTCGAGGGACTCGGGGAAGGTGATGTCGTCGTCCCACCCGCCCTGGCCCGAGATCTCGACCCGGTCTCCGATCCGGAGCGCCTGCGAGTAGTGCAGGTTGGCTCGCATGGAGTCGCCGTAGCCCGGCGTGGCGAAGAATTCTGGCTTGTTCATGATCGTCTCGTTTCCCTTGACTTCATGCATGAAGTAAACGTATCTCGCTTGACTTCAAGCTTCAAGTGACGGTTGCTCGGTAGGCTGCCGCCATGGTCAGCACCGCGAAGCCGGATTCCGACGCGGACACCCACGACGAGACACCCTGGCTGGACGCCGACGAGAAGGAAGCGTGGAGCGGGCTGGTCTCGCTGGTCCTACTCCTGCCGGGGCAGTTGGAGGCGCCACTGCACCGGGCGGCCGGCCTGACCCTCTTCGAGTACCTGACCCTCAGCCACATCTCCGAGGCTCCGGAGCGCCGGCTGCGGATGAGCGAGCTGGCCTACCTGGCCAACGGCTCCCTGTCCCGCCTGTCCAACGTCGTCAAACGGTTCGAGCAACGGGGCTGGGTGCGGCGTTCACCCGACCCGGACGACGGCCGCTACACGCTGGCCGCCCTCACCGACGCCGGCTACCAGGTGGTCGTCGCCGCCGCCCCCACCCACGTCCGGGCGGTGCGTCGCCTCGTCCTGGACCCGCTCTCCCCCGAGGACCGGCGAGCCCTCGTCCGGATCGCCGCCAAGCTGGGTTTCCGGTCCACCGACCCGACCTGAGGCGTTTCGTCAGTCAGGCCGGGCGCGTCGGGTGAGGCCGACCAGTGTCGCCAGGCGCGCCACGCCGGCCGACGCCGGGCCGCGCGCGGGGAACCTCGGCGATCACCGTACGCGGCTGCCACCACGCCTGCCGTCGCACCACCATGGACGCGCGAACTTGTGCATCAGTCGTCGCGGTGACGAGTTTGCCGGCGCCCAGAGGTCTACTCTCGGGACCGGGACAACCACCTCACAGGGAGTAGGGCATGGGCCTCATCCACATCGAGCTGTTCGCCACCCTCGACCTTGTCGCGCAGTCGCCCGGCGGCCCCGACGAGGATCCGGCGGGGTTCTCATTCGGCGGATGGCAGGCGCCCCTGCTGGATGAGGTCTCCGGGGCGCAGGTTCTTGCCGCGTACGAGGGCACGGACGCCCTTCTGCTCGGCCGCCGGACCTACGACATGTTCGCCGCCTACTGGCCCCACCAGGAGGGCGGCGAGGACGACGCGATCGCCACGCTCTTCAACCGCGTCCCGAAGTACGTGGCCTCCCGCGGCGGGCCCGACCTCTCGTGGGCCGGGTCCACGCAGCTCGGCCCAGATCTGGCCGACGCGGTACGCGAGGTCCGTGACCGGCACGAGCACGTGAAGGTTGTCGGGAGCCTGAACCTGGTGCAGACACTCCTGCGCGAGAAGCTCTTCGACCGTCTCGACCTCTGGGTGCACCCGCTCGTGCTCGGCGCCGGCAAGAAGGTGTTCGACGGTGACGCGGTGCCCACGAACCTCACACTCCTCGAACCACCGGCGGCCAGCCCGAAGGGCACCGTCTACCTGCGCTACGGGCTCGCCGACGGCACGCCCGGCACGGGCGACATGGCCGCACCCGATCGCGGCGTCGGGCACGACGACTGACGTGACCCGCGCCCAGCGCGCCGCCGTCGGCTCCGGCACCTCGCACGTGGCACGGACAGCGCGGCGGTGTAGGCGACACTCACTGGGCGATGTCGTCCGGCTCGGGTTGAAGAGCTGCCGCGGCGCGCGGTGGCAGGATGGGCGCCATGGCTGAGGAGAGTGCCGCGGCACAGCGGCTCTACGAGGAGTTGCTGACCGCCTGGAACGACCGCGATGCGAGCCGCTACGCCGCCTTGTTCGCCGACGGCGGTTCGTTGATTGGCTTCGATGGCAGCCAGGTCAGCGCGTCGGAGGTGCAGGGACACCTGGCGCCGATTTTCACGGACCACCCGACTGCCGCCTACGTGTGGAGAGTGCAGGAGGTACGCCCGCTCGGCAGCGCGGTTGTCCTGCTGCGAGCACGGGTCGGGATGATCCCACCGAACCAAACGGATCTGAACCCGGCAGTCAATGCCGTACAGACGCTGGTCGCGGTGCAGCAGGATGGCACGTGGCGTGTCGCGTCGTTCCAGAACACGCCGGCGCAGTACCACGGCCGACCTGATCTCGCCGACGAACACACGGCCGACATGCGTGATGCCATGATCGCGGCCGGTCGTGACCACTGACGGGAAGCCACCGACGATGACGTGTGTGGAACGCCAGTCAGCCCGTTCACCCCGGCGTGGGTGAGCGGCATGACGGTCGCGGGTCATGGCGGAGGGTTGAGCCGTTCAGTGTGAACGGTGGTATTCGTGGACGACCGCGTGACCCTTACCACGCGAGATCATCCATCGGTTGACCGGCGTGGTGAGCAGGAACGCGACGAGCAGGGAGGCCGCGAGCGCGGCCCAGAACAGCATGCTCGTCAGACCTGCGTCCATGGCGCCGGGCACGGTGAGCACGACGGTGTTGTCGAGGATCTCCATGACGGCGATCGACACGGTGTCCGCGGCGAGTGCGACCTTCAGCGCGGTGCGCAGCGCGACGCCGGCGCGCAGAACTCCTCGCATGGTGAGGGTGTAGCCAAAGACGAACGCCAGCACGATGGACAGGGCGACGCTGGCGGCGTTGTGCAGGACGAGTGCGGTGCCGATGACCATGCCCAGGACCTCGCCGATGGCGCATCCGGTCAGACAGTGCAGGGTCGCCTGCACGGCAACGGCCCACGTGGTGGTGATCGGATGGCGGTGCTCGTGGTGCTCCGCGCCGTCCTCGCCGGACGGCTAACGATGCAGGGTGGGCCGGTAGACCAGCTCTTGGATGTCACCGTCGAGAGTCCTGTTCTCGAGCAGCTCCAGGTCGAAGTCGGCTGCACCCTGGAAGATCGGGTCCAGCCCGCTCTGACCGGTGACGACCGGGAAGAGCGTCACTTGCACGCGGTCGACGAGGCCGGCGGCCATCAACGCCCGGTTCATCGACAGGCTGCCGTGGGAGCGCAACGGCACCTCAGACTGCTCCTTGAGCCGGGCGACGACGTCGACGGCGTCACCTCGCTCGACTGTCGCGTTGGGCCAGTCGAGCGGTTCCTCCAGCGTCGTCGACACCACCGTTGCCGGCGAGTTCCACATCCGAGTGACCCACGGGTCGCGCACCTCGGATTCCTCGGTGCTCCCGGCCAGCATGTCGACGAACAACCGATAGGTGTTGGCCCCGAAGACCATCCGCTGCTTCGCGTCGTACAGGGCGAGGCGGTGGTCGAGCAGTTCGGGGCCCTGCTTACCCCAATAGCCGGTCCAGTCGGCGCCGGCGCCGCCGTAGCCGTCCAGGCTCGAAAAGACGTCGAACGTGTAGGTGGCGGTCATCTCGTTCTCCTTCCGTACGGCTGATTGGTGTGACCAGGCGGGACCGGTGGGCGTCCAGTTTCCCACCGGCGCCCCGGGGCGTCGGGGATCAGGCGACGTGTCGCTCAACCGACCCGCTGGGCGAGCACCTGCCCCGGCCAGGATCCAGCCAGGAACGTTTCGGTGGACGTGAACCCGTGGCGCTCGTAGAACGCCACCAACTCGCCGCCGCCGCCCGCCCAGCAGTCGACCCGTAGCAACCGCACACCGGCTCGCCGGGTCTCCTCGGCGGCGTGTGCCAACAGTGCCGAGCCGAGGTTGTGGCCGGCGAATCGTCGGTCGGAGACCAGGAGGCGGACGTACCGCTCGGGTTCTTCCGCACGCGCGATCGGCGCCTGCGGACTGGGCCCGGAGTCCAATACCAGGGCTGCGGCGGGTGTTCCGTCCAGCTCCGCGATGTACGGGACGTTCTCGGTCATGTACCGATCGACCCGCTCGGCCCCTCCGGGCTTCTCGGAGAACAGTGTCGTGCCCCACTGCTCGGTGTTGCCTCGATCGATCATCCAGATCACCGCGGAGTCGAGCATGCTCAGGACGGCGGCTGCGTCGGCCGGGCCGCCGCGTCTGATACGAACGCCGCGGGTGGTGTCGTTCATGGCGCAACCGTAGTCCCGGACCAGGCCGATCAGGCCCGAGACCATCCTCCAGCAGATATACGTGCCAGCACGCCACAGAACACCGAGAACGCCCTCGACCAGCTCGGCGCGCTGCCGGAGGAGACGCTGATGGTCGGCGATCGGCACGAGTACGACGGCGCCGCCCTGGACGTCGGCCTGACGACGCTGCTGCTGCCGCCACTGACCGACGTCCGTCACGAGCGGCTCGGCCTGGCCGCCAGGCTGCTCGGCATCTCCCTCACAGAGGGCACACCGATGGTTGGGTGGTGGGCACGGAGGTTGGGACCTTCGTGATCAGAGGATCACACTGACTCCGGCCGCCTTACACGCGGCGGTGACGTCCTTGCCGGCCTTCAAGAAGGCCGGGTTGTCGGCAGCGCTCCCCGGGTCAGCCGCCGCTGCGGCCTTGGCCGCCTCGGCACCGAACGGCCGAAGCGCACCAGCCACCTTGCTGTCACCGCCGGCCGAGGCCAACGCACTGACCTTCTGCTCCAACTCCGTCAGAGCCTTCTTGAAATCCGCCGCCGACGGCTCACCAGCCATCGCAATCTTCACCAGTTCCGCCTTCATCCCGTCGCTGGCCTTCTTCACCGACGTGCAGAGTTCCTTGTCGCTCGTGGTGACCGTCGCGGCTGACGCCGTCGGCACGGCGGTTGGGGAGGCGGCCGCCGAGGCTGCGGCGGTGGACGTGGTGGTAGACGGCGTAGATCCGGCGGTCGTCGCCCCATCTCCGTCACCGCAGGCGGTGAGAGCGGTCGTAGCGGCAAGGACCAACAGGGCGGAGACGATTCGAGAGAGATTCACGGACGCGCACGCTAAACGATGAACGAGAGATGATCAATTCTGCAAGGGACGGACGCCGTTCACCACAGCGGCTCTGCCGACGCCGGCTGCGGGCGGGCACCATCGGCGATCACGGGTACGCCCATCGGGAGGCACCAGCGCTCGGCCAGTCCCAAACGAGGCCGTCGGGTAGGAGCCGATCAATGTGCCCGTCGTGGTCACTGCCCCGGGGAGTCTCGGTCGTTCCCGGCCGGATCGGGGTTTCGGCCCAGGGCTGGTCAGCGGGTGAGGCCGACCAGCGTCGCCAGTCGCGCCACGCCGGACGGCGCCGGGTGCGCGCGGGCGATCTCGGCGATCACGGTACGCGCCAACGGCCGACACCGAACCTCGGCCGGCGCGATGCTGTCCGCGTCGACCAGCGCGCGTGCGGCGCCGCGCAGGTCACCAACCTGGAGGTACGCCCGCGCGGCGTCGACCAGATACGCGCCCCGATACTCGGCCGGCAACCGCCGCCACGCCTCCCGCCGAATCAGGATCACGTGTTGGCGCATCGCCTCGTCGATGTCACACCGCGAGGCCGCCACCAGCACCCGCGCCATCTCGACAGTGATCGGCCCGAAGCTGGTGCGGTGCTGGTCGTCGTACCCCCGAAGGTTGGCGGCGATCCCCGCGGCCCGCTCGGTCAGCTCGTCGGCGCGCCGGGTGTCGCCGCAGCCGGCGGCGGCCAGGGCGGCCTGAACCAGCAGCGTCCCACCCACGGCCCACTCCCCCGCCGGCCGCTGCGGCACGGACGTGACGCGGTGCGCGGCGGCGAGCGTCGCGGTCAGGGCCAGGCGGTCGCGGTTCGACGCGCGCAACGCCTGGGCGACCGAGAGCGCCGCCGTCGCCGCGAGGACCGGGGCGTCGCCGGCGGCGGCCATCGCCCGGTCGGCGGCCAGCCAGCCGAGGTCGGCCTCACCGAGCTTCACCAGAAGCGACGAGCAGATCCGGTACGCCTGCACCAACAACTCTCGTGCCTGTGCGGCCTGGGCGGCGTCGAGCAGACCCGGCAACACCCGCACCAACTGCCCGTAGTGCGCGTGCTGGTAGGTCAACCAGGCGTACCCGACCTGCCTTCGTACCTCGTCCGTTGTTCGGGCCGGGGCCTGCGGGGTGTCGTAGCGGGCGAGAGCGGCCCGGATGTCGTCCACCCCGACCGGCGTGCCCTCCGGAGTGCTGCGCTGCTGGCCGAGCAGCACCTCCGGGTCGACGCGCAGCACGTGGGCCAGCTCCTGGATCACCGAGTACCGGTCCAGAGTGCGCACTCCCCGCTCCACCTTGTCCACCCAGCTCTTCGACCTACGCACCCGATCGGCGAGCATCTGCTGCGTCATCGACCGCCGCACCCGCCACCGCGCCACCCGCCGGCCGATCGGAAGGTCATCGCTGGTCACGCCGCCACCGCCGGTCTGGGACCGCACGGGTCGTGTCCTCCACAGGTACGCGCTCCGCCTCGGCCTGAGCCAGGAGGCGCTGTTTGGCAGCCTCCCGCTCGGCCGCCTCCGACTGCTCGGCCTTGTCGTCCGACTCGCTGTCGCGCTGACCGCTCAATCCCCGCCTCCTCCGGCAGAGGCCCAGCGGTGATGCTCGAGAGCCGACCACCATCACACCAGGCCAACGGGACGCGTTGCATCCCGAAGCGGACATTAGGGCGGATCAGTGATGGTTAGATTACTGGCGGTTATGCAGCCAGGTTGATGCCGATGCGACCAGCAAGCAGTCGCAGCTCGTCGGGGATCGCCCGGCGCTGTGCTCGCTGGGCCAGCGCCACCACGGCATCGCGGGCGAGCGGGTTGAGAGCGAACGGCACCGGGCCTGCCTGCTCGGCCTGCACGAAGGCCGCCAGCGCCTCGGCGTCCCGACGACCGCCGTCGGCCAGGGCGCGACCGACGTCGAGCCAGTAGGACTGTTGGCGGATCGACGCGGCGAGAACCTGTGGACGTACCGTCCGGGACAGCTCGATGACACGGCCGGACTCGCCTTGCTCCGCTGCGATGGACATCTCCCAGAGCCCCACGTTGGTCGGCCCGAACCCACAACCGTTGAACCCTGCCCCGTCAGACGGATCCCCGAGGGTTGCCGCCTCGCGCGCCGCCTCGGCGAGATGGTCGCGAGCAACGTCCAGGCGACCGCTGACAGTCGAGGTCAACGCTGCCGAGAGGTGGAGTTGTCCGAGCATCTGCCGTACCCGCTCGTCGGCGGCATCGGCTTGTAGCTCGGCCAGCGAACGGTCGGCAGCTCGGGCAGCAAGTGCCGCGGATTCGATCGGCAGGCTCTGCGCATAGGCGAACCGGGACGCGCCGATCCACGCTGGGTCTTCGGTCTGCTCGGCCACTGATACGGCAACCCGTGCGGCGCTGAGCGCCAGGTGCCGGTATCCGAGGTGCCGGAGACAGGTGGAGGCTTGATAGGCCACCTGGGCGAGAGGAGCACCGCCTACGGCTGCGGCTTCGAGCAGGAGGGCGGGGAGCAGGCGAGCCATCGCTGGGTAGTTGCACGAGTTCCGAAGCTCATCGGCGCGAGCGATCTCGGCCGTCAGGCGATCCTTTGCATAGGTTGACGGTCGGCGCTCGCCGTCCTCGATCTCGATCAGGGCCGACCAGATCGCCGGTACGCACTCGGCGGCGCTCTCGCGGGCCGGATCGCCGGACTCCGTGCCCTGGCCAAGGAGGTCGGCCACCGTGACTTGGAGGGCGGCAGCAAGAGCGACCAGAGTGGAGCGACGGTCGATGGTCTTCCGGCCCGACTCGAGCTGCGACACGTACGACTGGGTGACGCCAGCTAGCCCAGCGAGGACGGCCTGAGTCATTCCGCCACGGCGCATACGCCAATACCGGATCCTGGCACCGATGGTGTCCGGCTTCTTCACCATGCCTTCGCCCACTCCCAAGTAGGGGACTGGGATAGCGGCTAGCGACCTCTATCCCCGCACGGTTAAACGGTACACCGGCAGAGTGCCACGCTGGTGAAACCGAACACCGCCAGCAGCACGGACTGACTGCACCTGTAGGGCGTCCTACCGATACGGCCACCTCTTCGACTTTGCCGAGATCGAATTGATCTGTTCGTGCAGGTCGCTTCGAGGGATCATGAGACGTGGCTGAAGCTGAAGCGGTGCTGAGGATCGCGGATCTGCGTCGAGCGTGTGCAATGTTGTTGGACGCGGCGGAGAGGCGGTTCGGCCCGCAGGTCCAGCTGTCGGAGCACGGCGTTGACTACTACTGGAACATCGACCTTCGTGCGGCCTTCGAGTTGGCTCAGCGACCGGAACTAACGATCGACAGCGGGCAGAGCAGCGACGAGCTCGCAGAGCTGGCTGGCTTCCTACAGCGGAGCCCGGATGACGTCGCGTCGCTGTGGCACGACGCGCAACACGTCAGCGGGCTCCTGCGGCTGCTGGCATACCTTGACCTGTCCTCCGCTAGCGACAGCCACGGCGGCTAGCCGTTGTGACCGCAGGTCGGGCAGTCGAGATCGGCTTCGACACGATCCCCCTGGTAGACGACTTCCGCACCGGTTTCCTCTGACAGCTTCTGAGCCAACATCCGGCCCCGCTCCGTCCACGCCCGGTGCTGCGCGCCGGTCGCGACCCGACCAACTCCCGCGACAGCTCGATCATGGTCGGTAGGTCGTGTCGCAACTCTGCCTGGTGCCCCTGAAGGTCAGCACGGTGGCGATCAGATCCGTATTGCCGGCCTCAGTTGCCCGCTGCAAAGTCCTCGCGTTCCAAGGTGTGGCAGCGCGCTACTCACCCCGCGCGATGCTCAGCTAGCCCGCAAATTGCGCCCACTGCCCAGCTTCGTCGACCATGCGGGGCCGCACGTCGAGCGGAGCATCCCGCAGCAAGCCCATCATGGTGTCGAGGTGGGCACGAACTGGTGCCGTGATGGGGCCGGACCCGATGGCATCCTCCAGGCGGCGGTACCCAGCAAGCAGGGCGGCAAGCGCGTTTGTCGCGGCGCGATCCACTCGGCGAGCACCCGCCGTCGTGTACTTCAGGCGGGCCGCCATCGGGCAAAAACTATTGCCGCCAAGGTGCCGTTCGCCTCTAAGGCGTCTGCCTCGCCAACATCACCGCACTCATGCCTTGAGTAATCATGGAAGGCTGCCTGCTTCGAGGTTCGGCCGGGACTAAATGTGGGTCGGCAGATGTCGGATCGGGTCCAGACTGAAGGCTGATTTTCGACTATCCGCTCGCCCGACTTCATCTCGACCGCCTACATCTACGGTCATGGCCTGCTGCGGTCGAAACTTGGCCGCTCTGGTGACCGATGCTTGCTCTGCTCTGGGCACTATTGTCAGTTATCGGACTCCAACCTGAGCATCCCGCAAATCTCAACCGTCCATCTCTGGCCCACCCTCTTCACCTTCTGTAGACACTCAGCTAACGTTCGATGGTGCCGCCGGTGGCCAGGAGCTGCATCGAGGGATAGCTCGATGCAGCGTGGACCCCCTCGGTGACTGTCGGTAACGAAAGGATGGGTTGCAGGTGAAGTCCTCAATCGGCCAGATCGAAATCGTAAGATCAATATTCCATGGCATTCCGACACGTACCCGCGCGAACGGTGCTGACGTAGCCGCGCTAGATGCTAGGGAAGATGTCTGCAACATGGAACCCGAAGCTCGGGCTGAGATTGAGACGCGCCTGCGCAAGGTGCTTCGACGTAATGGTAGGCAGATCGTCGAAAGTTCGGCTGTTGAATCCAAGACTCCCGCGGTAATCAAAGACCTACTTGCGGTCGAGGATGCCGACTTTATTGGCAAATCGAAAGAGCTTGCGCAGATCCTTCTCGAAATTCAAACAGCAAGAAACTCAGCTGGAATGCTTTTCGTCGCACAGTGCGTGGTCAGTAACTCCCCCGCGATCATGCTCGTCAAGATTGAACGGGAGAGCGGCATGCTTGCCGAAGAGTCGGCAGAGCAGGCAGGGGCGCAGGATGTTCGATATCTCCGTGATCTTTTCCTGACCAGCAAGTCCAAGGTCTACAAGGTTGCGCTTTTCAATTCGGCCGACCTCGACAGCGACACACTCCATGGCTGGGCGGCTGACGTCCAAATGTCCGGCAATGAAGTTGCGGCGTTCTTCCTACGCAAGTACCTAGGTTGTCAACTCCTAGATGACCCGAAGCAACTCACAAAAATGTTCCATCAACACGCACAAGATTGGACCAATAAGTGCGTTCACAACCCCGACGTCAGGGCTCGCTACGCAATGGCGATTGCGTCTGAGTTGCTCAGCGAGCGGGGTACGGTATCACCTCGTGGATTCGCAGGAAGCAACCTGCAACCAGCTCACCGCGACGAATTTCTTGACTATTTGTCACGCCATGGAGTGCCGACCACAACCTTCGACAAAGAACTATCCCTCATAGAGTCTCGGCTAAAGCAGTTCAGCATCGCATTCATGAGTGGCGTAGTTGTGACCGCCCCGCGAGCCGCATTCGATGAGGTAGTTAAAATTGAGCGGTTGGACGGCCCGCTAAGCCGAGTTGTGATCCAGGACATCATGGGCGACTTCAAAGGCCGAGGAGTTCCTGGCGGCCGCTCTACCTCAGCCGACGACGACGGTCCCGCGTCAGGGGACAGTGGCGAAGCTGAGTAGTCTATGACTGAGCCGCGCGAGGAGGCCAGGCTCCGATTCTCGGAGGATCGTCATGTATTCGTTCAACTCGCACAGGAAATCGCCCAGCGCATACGGGTGCTATCAATCGACGCTAGGCTCGATTGTACGGTAACTCACAGGGCCAAGGATGTCGGAAGTTTTGTTAAGAAGGCAGTCATCCGTGGACTAACTGATCCCTGGAACGAGATATACGACAAGGCTGGCGTCAGAATCGTTGTGCGTCATTCTGGTGATTTGGCGACGGCTGAAACGCTTATCCGAGAGAATTTTCAAGTCCTGTGGTCGTCGCTCGATGAATCTCCGAAAGAAGACGACGAGGATAGGCTGCGCTATCCTCGAATTCACTTCCAAATCAAACTTTATCAGCCGACCAACCCAGACCCGACTCAACCTCACAAAGGGTACGACTGCGAGGTCCAACTTCGCACAGCCGCAAGTGACCTTTGGGCTAGCATGTCCCATAAGTTGTTATACAAGCCATCTTCAGGTCTGCCGAAGGATGTCAGACGGTCGTTGTACGGTCTCCTTGCATTGGTCGAAGTATACGACCGGGAGGTGCAGCGGGCGATGGACATCATCGGGGAGTCGTCTGACCACTTTCTCAACACTGTCATCGATCAGTGCGAGCGAATATACTACACTTTCTGCACTAATGCGTACAACAGCGAGCTCACAAGAGAATCTGTAGCGGTTGTACTGTCGACTATGAACGTCGACCAGCAAGCTCGATATCCCGAGATGCTTGAGGAATTTGCGAAGCGGGAACGGTACCGCCTTAGCGAAATTTACGACCGATACGGATCTACATCAGAAGCCTACAAGAATGGCTTGTTCGTGCTCCTCGGGCAGCCGGAAAGCATCGCGATATTCGAACGACTCACCGGTCATTCGATGCTGCTGGAGCACGCTTGGCAGGCACGTCTACCGGAAGGCTTGTTGGAAGAATTGCAGAGAGTTGCTTAAGGGCTTTTCAAGCGCCCCTGAGCTCTATCGCGGTCCCGCTCATCGAGTCGTCTGAGCGTCTTTGCGAAGATCCGCCGAGTCACCACATCACCCTCACTACTCAGGGCGTCGAACTTCGCACGAATCTCATCTAGTACAGAGCGAGGGTCTTCCCGCTCTATGAGTGGCGTCGCCAGCACAGATTCGATGCGTCGCCTTATATTTCCATATTGCGCACCCAGCGTCTTATGCTTCTCTGCTCGCTCTGCATATCGCATATGCGTTTGCAGAGTAGACAGAACTGCGGCTGCGATACTAAGCACCCCGAATGTCACCTTCCATCCGCTGGCGAGTCGAGTAGTAATCGTCGCGAATGCGGCAGTCCCTAGACCGGCAGTAATCACAATAACGGGGATTGCCAAGGCGTAATTCGCCCGTTTCAACACCTTCCCCGCCTCATGATGCGAGTGCTGCCCTTCGCGCCCCCGCCGAAGCCAAGTCTTCAGTAGCTCCTCGGCTGATTCCCAGCGCGCGTCTGCCATCGTTGCTCCTGTGTCGGGGCCTACACCCTACCCTCTATCTACCCCGGACACCAGCGGAACGACGCTACACGCCTGCGGGGAGCTACGATGTTTACACTTCAATTCTTCGTTGAACCTGCAAACGTATGGGTACTGCCTCCGAGGCGATCGGCAGCCGACTTCGCTGAACTAACTTTTATGCGGCTAAAGAACTAGCCAGCCATTTCACGGAGCGTGCCGACTATCGAGACATCAATGTCGCCCTCGATCAACCGTCCCAGCACAAGATGGCGAAGTAGTACTTAGAGTGCCACGATCGCCGCAGTCTCCGCGGGCAACTGGATCCGGTCCCGCATCACCGTGACGCCCTCCCCCGAGGCCAGCAGCACCCGCCGCACCACCCCGGGCAACGAAATCCCCTGCCCCCGCCCAGCCAAGTTCGCCACCACAAGCGTCTCCCCCCGCCGCATCAGCAAGAACTGGTCCCCATGCTGGACGCTGACGGCGTTCAACCGGGGATCAGACAGATCCGGAAGAGACCGACGCAGGGCGATCAACCGCTGGTAGAACCCCAACATCTCCCGATGCTCGGGCTTGTCCAGCTCAGCCCAGTCCAACCGCGACCGCACGAACGTCTGCGGATCCTGCGGATCAGGCACGTCCCCCTCAGCCCACCCGTGCGAGGCGAACTCCCGCCGCCGCCCACGCGCCACCGCAGCAGCCAACTCCGGCTCCGGGTGCGAGGTGAAGAACTGCCACGGCGTCGAGGCCGCCCACTCCTCCCCCATGAACAGCATGGGAGTAAACGGCGCGGTCAGCAGCAACGTAGCCCCAACCCGGAGCAGCGAAGGCGACAGCGAAGCCGAGATCCGGTCCCCGGTAGCCCGGTTCCCGATCTGGTCGTGGTTCTGCAGATAGGCCACCAACCGATGCCCAGGGACGCGCGGATCCAGAGCCCGCCCATGGTGCCGGTTCCGGAAGCTCGACCACGTCCCGGCGTGGAAGAACCCGCCGGTCAACACGTCCGACAGCGTCTCCAGCGAGCCAAAGTCCCCGTAGTACCCCTGCCGCTCCCCCGTCAGCAACGTGTGCAGCGCGTGGTGCGCGTCGTCGTTCCACTGCGCGTGCAGCCCAAAGCCACCAGCTTCGCGCGGCGTGATCAGCCGTGGATCGTTGAGGTCAGACTCGGCGATCAGCGACAAAGGCCGACCCAGGTGCGTCGACAGGGACTCCACGGAAACGGCCAGCTCTTCCAAAATCGGAACAGCCCGCGAGTCCGGCAGCGCGTGCACGGCGTCTAGCCGCAGCCCGTCGACGTGATAGTCCCGCAGCCACATCGTCACGCTGTCGAGAATGAAGCGGCGGACCTCGTCGGAGTGCGGGCCGTCCAGGTTGACCGAACGCCCCCAACTGTTCGACTGCTCGGCCAGGTAGGGCCCGAACCGTGGCGCGTAGGCCCCGGAGGGCCCGAAATGGTTGTAGACGACGTCGAGGATCACCCCCAACCCGCGAGCGTGGGCGGCGTCGACGAACCGTTTCAGGCCGTCCGGGCCTCCGTAGGGCTGGTGCGGGGCAAACCAGCAGACACCGTCGTACCCCCAGTTGTGTTCGCCGTTGAAGGCGTTGACGGGGAGCAGCTCGACCAGGTCGACGCCCAACGACACCAGGTGGTCGAGGCGGTCGATGGCCGCGTCGAAGGTGCCCTCCGGGGTGAAGGTGCCGATGTGCAGCTCGTAGAGGATGCTGCCGGGCAGTTGCCGGCCGGTCCACGAGCTGTCGGACCACTCGAAGGCGGCGTGGTCGTAGCGTCGGCTGGGCCCGTGCACTCCCGCAGGCTGCCACGGTGACCGGGGGTCGGGCAGTGGAGTTTCGTCGTCGTTCAGCAGAAAGGAGTAGTCGGGGCCGGCGTCGGGCACCTCGACCCGCCACCAGCCGTCGGCGGCGGCGCGCATCTCGTGGTCGGCGGCATCGGGCAGGTGCAGCCGGACCCGGGTGGCGTCCGGCGCCCACACGGAGAACTCGGTCATGAAGCGGCCTCCACGGAAGCGGTGGGAGGAGCCAGCAGTGCGACGGGATAGTCGGCCAGCAGGTCGGCCAGAGAGGTCTCTCCGCCACTGTAGACCCGGCCGGTGAACAGGTCCTTCACCTCGTTAACACCAAGCGACAGGACTGTGTCACGCCAACCACCGGCGCGGGCCAGGCCCAGCGGCAGCCGGGTCGCCACGGCGATCGCGCCGCCCCGGTCGAACGCCACGACGTGCCGGCCCGCCGGCCCGTGCGCCGGCACCGGCCGGTAGCCGGAGAACAGCTCCGGGTGCGCCCGTCGCAGCCGCAGGGTCCGCGACACCACCAGCAGCTTCGCGGCGCCGCTGTCGTCGACCGGGGGACGCCAGCCGCCGTCGAGACGCGCCAGCACCTCTCGGCGTACGTCGAAGTCGACCGGGCGGCGGTTGTCGGGGTCGACGAGCGAGTTGTCCCACAGCTCGGTGCCCTGGTAGGTGTCCGGAATGCCGGGCATGGCGAGCTGCACCAGTTTCTGGCCCAGCGAGTTGCACCAGCCCGCCGGGGTGAGCGCCGCGGCGAACTCGGTCAGCTCGGCGTGCAGCCGCGGGTCGTCGTACATCGTGTCGACCACGCCGTGCAGCGCCTGCTCGAAGGCCGCGTCGGGGTCACCCCAGCTGGTCGAGGCCCCGGCCTCCCGGGCGGCCTTCTCCACGTACGCGTGCAGTCGCTCCCGCTCGATGGGCCAAACGCCGACGGCGGTCTGCCACAGCAGGTGCGCGAACGCTGGGTCGGGCAGCGGGGCGTACCCCATCCAGGCGGTGACCTGCTCGCCCCAGCGTCGCGGCAGCTCGCTGAGCACGGCGAGCCGGGCGCGGACGTCCTCACCGCGCTTCGTGTCGTGGGTGGAGACGGTGGTCATGCTGGCCGGCCAGCGCACCTGGAGGGCGGTGGCGAAGCGGTGGAACTCCGCCGGCGGCACCCCGAAGTGCGCGGGGCTGCCGCCGACCTCGTTGAGCCCCACGAAACGGGTCCACCGGTAGAACGCGGTGTCCTCCACGCCCTTGGCCATCACCGCGCCGCTGAGCTGCGGAAAGCGCTGCGCCAGCTCGTCGTCGGCGTCGCGTAGCCGGCGGGTGATCCCGTCCAGGGCCGTGACCAGGTCGGGACGGCGCCGGCCCGCCTCGGAGCGGGCGGCGGCGAGGTGCCGGGCGCCGTGCGGCGGGTAGCCCCGGTAGACGGCGAACGCGGCGGCCAGCTCGGCCAGGGCGGCGCGCGCCTGCTCGCCCGGCACCTCGGGGGCGAGCGCGGCCAGCCGGGTCAGCTCGGCCGCGAGCAGCCGGGTCGCGGCGGCCAGCTTGGTGTCGTGGGTGAGGTTCTCCCAGCTCGTGTGCTGCCCGACCAGTCGGGTGTCCAGCGCGGTGAAGTCGCCCTCGGTGTCGGGGTCGACGAAGAGCCCGTTGACCGCGGCGAGGGCCTCGTAGCCGGTGGTGCCGTCGACCGGCCAGTCCGGCAGCTCCTCGCCGTACTCCAGGATCTTCTCCACCACGAGCCAGGCGGCCGGCGCGGCCTCGCGCAGCCGGGCCAGGTAGCCGCCGGGGTCGCGCAGGCCGTCCGGGTGGTCGACGCGGATGCCGTCGACCTCCCCGGCGGCGGCCCAGGCCAGGATCAGCTCGTGGGTGGCGGCGAACACCGCCGGGTCCTCCACGCGCAGACCGGCCAGGCCCGCGATGGCGAAGAACCGGCGGTACGTCAGCTCCGCGTCGCCGCGCCGCCAGGACACCAGCTCGTAGTGCTGCCGGTCGTGCACCTCGCGGGCGCTGCCGTCGCCGGTGCCGTCGGCGACCGGGAAGCGGTGCTCGTGGTAGCGCAGCTCACCGTCGACCACCTTGAGGTCGTCCACGGCGGCCGGGTCGTCGGCCAGCACCGGCAGCAGCAACCGGCCCCGGTCCCAGTCGATGTCGAACCAGTCGGCGTACGACGAGGCGCGGCCCCGGCGCAGCACGTCCCACCAGGCGGGGTTGGCCGGCGGCACCGCCACCCCGGCGTGGTTGGGGACGATGTCGACGACCAGGCCGAGCTTCGTGTCGCGCAACGCGCGCAGCAGCCGCTGCCGGCCCGCCTCGCCGCCCAGCTCCGGGTTGACCGCCCGGTGGTCGACCACGTCGTAGCCGTGCGCGGAGCCGGGCGTGGCGGTCAGCAGCGGGGCGGTGTAGAGGTGGCTGACGCCCAGGCCGGCCAGGTAGTCGGTGAGGGCGGCGGTGGCGTCCAGGTCGAAGCCGGGGCGGACCTGGACGCGGTAGGTGGATGTCAGCTTCCGGTCGGGGTGAGGGGGCACCGCCATGTCAGATCGTCCTCTCCAGCACCACCAGGGAGCGGTCCGACACCCGGATGGTGCCGCCCGCGCTGACCACCGTGACGTCGTCCGGTTCGGGTTCGGCGGTGCTGATGACCCGTTCCCACTTCTGGCCGTACTCACTGCCGGGCAGGGTGAAGTCCAGCGGCGCGTCGTGGGCGTTGAAGCAGAGCAGGAACGAGGCGTCGTGGTGGCGCTGACCGTACTGGCCGCGCTCCGGGATGCCCTCGCCGTTGACGAAGAGCGCCACCGAGCGGCCGAAGTCGTTGCCCCAGTCGTCGCCGGTCATCTCCCGACCGTCCGGCGTGTACCAGGCCAGGTCGGCCAGCGGCTCGTCGATCCCCCGGCCGCCGACCGGAAGGCCGGTGAAGAACCGACGCCGTTGGAACACCTGGTGCCTGGTCCGGAACGCGATGAGCGTCCGGACGAACTCCAACAGGTGGGTGTCGACGTTGTCCCAGTCGACCCAGGCCAGCTCGCTGTCCTGGCAGTAGACGTTGTTGTTGCCGCGCTGCGTGCGGCCCAGCTCGTCGCCGTGGCCGATCATCGGCACGCCCTGGGACAGCACCAGCGTGGCCAGGAAGTTGCGCCGCTGCTTGGCGCGCAGCGCGAGCACCGCCTCGTCGTCGGTGTCACCCTCGACGCCGCAGTTCCAGGACCGGTTGTGGCTCTCCCCGTCCCGGTTCTCCTCGCCGTTGGCCTCGTTGTGCTTGTCGTTGTACGACACCAGGTCGTTGAGCGTGAACCCGTCGTGGACGGTGACGAAGTTGATGCTGTGGAACGGTCGACGGCCGTCGTCCTGGTAGAGGTCGGCGGAGCCGGTGATCCGCGACGCGAACTCGGCCAGGGTGGCCGGCTCGCCGCGCCAGAAGTCCCGCACGGTGTCGCGGTACTTGCCGTTCCACTCGGTCCACAACGGCGGAAAGTTGCCCACCTGGTAGCCGCCGGGGCCGACGTCCCACGGCTCGGCGATCAGCTTGACCTGGCTGACCACCGGGTCCTGCTGGACGACCTCGAAGAAGGTGGACAGCCGGTCGACCTCGTAGAACTCCCGGGCCAGGGTGGCGGCCAGGTCGAAGCGGAACCCGTCGACGTGCATCTCGGTCACCCAGTAGCGCAGCGAATCCATGATCAGTTGCAGCGAGTGCGGGCTGCGGACGTTGAGGCTGTTGCCGGTGCCGGTGTAGTCGACGAAGTAACGACGGTCCTCCTCGCTGAGCCGGTAGTAGCTGGGCGCGTCCACGCCCTTGAAGCTCAGCGTCGGCCCGAGGTGGTTGCCCTCGGCGGTGTGGTTGTAGACCACGTCGAGGATGACCTCGATGCCGGCCTTGTGCAGCGCCTTGACCATGCCCCGGAACTCCTGCACCTGCTGGCCGAGGCGGCCCAGCGCCGAGTAGCCGTGGTGCGGGGCGAAGAACCCGATCGTGTTGTAGCCCCAGTAGTTGCGCAACCCCAGGTCGACCAGCCGGTTGTCGTGGATGAACTGGTGCACCGGCATCAGCTCGATCGCGGTCACCCCGAGCCGGGTCAGGTGCTCGATCATCGGCGGGGAGGCGATGCCCGCGTACGTGCCGCGCAGCTCCTCCGGAATGTCCGGGTGCCGCATGGTCAGCCCGCGTACGTGCGCCTCGTAGATCACCGAGTGGTGGTACGGGGTGCGCGGCGGCTTGTCGTTGCCCCAGTCGAAGTACGGGTTGACCACCACCGACTTCGGCATGAACGGCGCCGAGTCGGTCTCGCTCATCCGCTCCGGGTGCTCCAGGTCGTAGTCGTAGACCGCCGGGTCCCACTCCACGTCACCGTCGACCGCCTTGGCGTACGGGTCGAGCAGCAGCTTGTGCGGGTTGCAGCGCAGCCCGTTCCCCTGGTCGTACGGGCCGTGCACCCGGTAGCCGTAGCGCTGCCCCGGCTCGATGCCCGGCAGGTACGCGTGCCAGACGTAGGCGTCCACCTCACGTAGCTCGACCCGCCGTTCGGTGCCGGTGTCCCACTCGTCGAAGAGGCACAGCTCGACCCGCTCGGCCACCTCGGAGAAGATGGCGAAGTTGGTGCCCATCCCGTCGTAGGTGGCGCCCAGGGGGTACCGCTCGCCCGGCCAGACCTGCATGTCGCTCCTTCAAGCCATGGTCATGTGCGCACTGCGCCACGAGCGCGCCGGCAGGGGTCGCCCGCGCGCCCGCCGGTATTGCCCCACGCCCCGATGCGCCAATCCATCCTTCCAGGCGATGCCCGGAATCCACCTGTCTGATGCGTGCCAAACCTTCGGGTGTCTTCCGTCACCTTGGCCTCTTTGAGGATGCGCCAGAGCGCCCGATGGCCTTTGCTTGTTCGGGGACGTTCCCGTTTGCTTTTTCGCGGACGCGCCCACGCGTACCCCCTCGGCCCTCGGCCACCCCACCACCTCCCACTTCGCCGTCACCGCTGCCGGCGCGTTTCCCCATGCCTGGACGGAGATCGATGTGACGACCCTGCAGGTCGCCGAGCAGCCCGCCACCGCCGCGGACCGGGTGCGCCGACCCACCCTGACCTCCCGGCCCCAGCTCCCGGCACAGTCCGGCCCGGGGGTCCCGCCGCAGACCCGCCGCATCCTGATGCTCTCCTGGGAGTACCCGCCGGTGCTCGTCGGCGGCCTCGGCCGCCACGTCCACGCGCTGTCCGTGGCGCTGGCCGCCGCCGGCCACGAGGTCACCGTCATCACCCGGCACGCCGAGGGCGCACCCCTCGAGGAGTACGCCGACGGCGTCCGCATCGTCCGCGCCGCCGAGGACCCGGTCACCTTCCCGCTGGCCACCGGCTCGCTGCTGGCGTGGACGATGGCGTTCAACCACACGCTCACCCGGGCGGCGCTGCGGGCCACCGAGTCCGGCTCGTACGACGTCATCCACGCCCACGACTGGCTCGTCGCGCACACCGCCATGACCCTGCGCGACCACCTGGACATCCCACTGGTCAGCACCATCCACGCCACCGAGGCCGGCCGGCACCAGGGCTGGCTGCCCGAGGAGATGAACCGGACCATCCACGGCGTGGAACAGTGGCTGAGCACCGAATCCGGCCGGGTGATCGTCTGCTCCGGCTACATGCGCGACGAGGTGACCGCGCTGTTCGGGGTGCCGGCCGGCCGTGTCGACGTGGTGGCCAACGGCGTGGAGCCGCACCGCTGGCAGGTGCCGGCGCGCGCGGTGACCGCCGCCCGGGCCCGGTTCGCCGGGGACGGCCCGCTGGTCACCTTCGCCGGACGACTGGTCTACGAGAAGGGTGTGCAGCACCTGATCGCCGCCCTGCCCCGGCTGCGCGAGCGGCACCCCGGGCTGCGGGCGGTGATCGCCGGCGACGGCCCGTACCGCGCGGAGCTGGAGGCCGAGGTGCACCGCCACGGTCTGGGCGACATGGTCACGATGCCGGGCTTCCTGGGCGGCACGGACCTGCCGGCGCTGCTGGCCGCCTCGGACTGCTTCGCGGTGCCGAGCATCTACGAGCCGTTCGGGATGGTGGCCCTGGAGGGCGCCGCTGCCGGCGCACCGCTGGCGGTGGCCGCCACCGGTGGCCTCGCCGAGATCGTCGAGCCGGGCGTGACGGGCATGACCTTCGCACCGCACGACCCCGACGGGCTGGCCGACGCCGTCGACGCGCTGCTGTCGGACCGGGAGCGGGCCCGCGCCCTGGCCCGCCGCGCCCGACGGACGGTGCACGAGCAGTACGGCTGGTCGGCCATCGCCCAGCGCACCGCCGCCAGCTACGCCGCCGCCATCGCGGCCGACGCCGCGTTCACCGCCCAGCGGGCCGAGCAGCGCATGTCACACGGCCGCGCTCTTCCGGCGCTGCCGGAGGGCAACCTGCTCGCCGCCGCCGGCCTGCGCTGATCAGCGACTGCCCGCCCACCCTGTCAGAATGTGCGGATGCCTCGCCCTGTCGACGCCCTGGATGCCGCCTTCCCGATTGCCGCCTCGATCGCACTGGAGCTGATCCGACGCCCCGAGGTGTCCGCGCGGTGGTCGAGCCCGAGCGCGCTGCCGCACCTGTCCGTGGGGGGCCTGGCCTGCCACCTGGGACGTCAGGCCGTGCGGGTGGCGGAGCTGCTGCCGATGCCGACCGACCTGCCCACGCTCGAATCGGCGGACGGGCACTACGAGCGGGCTGCCTGGGTCACCGAGGGAACCCCGGACGAGGCCTCGGTCGCCGCCGGCCCGGATGAGGCCGACGCGGTACGGGGGGCGGAGGACCTGCACGCCCGCTCCGCCCTCGCGTTGCAGGAGGTCGACGACCTCCTCTCCCGAGGGGCCGCCCGCGACGTCGTGCCGATCCCGTGGCAGGGCTGGTCCCTGCGGCGCGGTGACTTCCTGCTCACGCGTCAGCTGGAGATCGTCGTGCACTCCGACGACCTCGCGGCGAGCGTGGGCGTGCCGATGCCGGTGTTCCCGACGGAGGTCTTCGACCCCGTGCGCGACCTGCTGGTCCGGCTGGCCGTGCGCCGCCACGGCCAGTCTGCGCTGATCAGCGCGCTGAGCCGCAGCGAGCGGGCGCGGGACATCACCGCCTTCTGACCTTCGGCCGCCTGCCCAGTCCCTCCACTCGATAACAGAAGCCGGCAGGCCGCCGACCCTGATGGGTCGAGGCCTGTCGGTGGTGCGGTGCGGGGGTCAGCGCTCGTTGAAGGGGACGTAGTCCCGTTCCGGGGCACCGACGTAGACCTGCCGCGGGCGGCCGATCTTGGTCTCCGGGTCGGAGATCATCTCGCGCCACTGGGCGATCCAGCCGGGCAGCCGGCCGAGGGCGAAGAGCACCGTGAACATTTTCGTCGGGAAGCCCATGGCCTTGTAGATCAGGCCGGTGTAGAAATCCACGTTCGGGTAGAGCCGGCGGGAGACGAAGAAGTCGTCGGCGAGGGCGATCTCCTCCAGCTCCATGGCGATGTCCAGCAGCGGGTCCGGCTTGGCCATCCGGCCCAGCACGTCCTGCGCGGCCTTCTTGACGATCGCCGCCCGCGGGTCGTAGTTCTTGTAGACCCGGTGGCCGAAGCCCATCAGCTTGACGCCGTCCTCCTTGTCCTTGACCTTGCGGACGAAGGACCGGACGTCACCACCATCGGCCTTGATCTTCTGGAGCATCTCCAGCACGGCCTGGTTGGCGCCGCCGTGCAACGGGCCGAACAGCGCGTTCACACCGGCCGAGACCGAGGCGAACAGGTTGGCGTTGCTGGAGCCGACCAGCCGGACGGTCGAGGTGGAGCAGTTCTGCTCGTGGTCGGCGTGCAGGACGAAGAGCATGTCCAGCACCTTCGACATCACCGGGTCGACCTCGTACTGCTCCGCCGGCACACCGAAGGTCATCCGCAGCAGGTTGTCGACGTACCCGAGGGAGTTGTCCGGGTAGAGCAGCGGCTGCCCGATCGACTTCTTGTACGCGTACGAGGCGATGGTGGGGACCTTCGCCATCAACCGCACCGTGGAGATCTCCACGTGCTCGGAGTCGAACGGGTCCAGGCTGTCCTGGTAGAAGGTGGAGAGGGCGCTCACCGCCGAGGAGAGCACGGCCATCGGGTGGGCGTCCCGGGGGAAGCCGTCGAAGAAGCGGCGCATCTCCTCGTGCAGCAGCGAGTGCCGCCGGATCCACTCGGTGAACTCGGTCAGCTGCTGCTCGGTCGGCAGCTCGCCGTAGATGAGCAGGTAGGAAACCTCCAGGAAGGAGGACTTCCCGGCCAGCTGCTCGATCGGGTATCCCCGGTAACGCAGGATCCCCGCGTCGCCGTCGATGTAGGTGATCGCGGATGAGGCAGCCGCGGTGTTGACGAAACCGGGGTCGTACGTCGTCATCCCGGTTTCCTTCAGCAGCTTGCTCACCCCGATACCGGCGGGGCCCTCGACCGCGGGGTGCACCGGCATCGACAGCTGCCCACCGGGGTGATCGAGCTTGACTTCCGTCATGTGGTTCCTCGCTTCGCCGGCAGATCTACGTTGAATTGCCTTCGCTTCTACCGTAATTGCGGCTCGGGGGACACCGCCCGCCGTGGCTCGACGGTGAGGTATGCGTCACCCGATTCCCAACCGGGCAGACGGGAAACCCGGCGTCCCGCTGTCTGGGAGCAGGGCCGCAACAGCTTTCACGACAGGGCAAGGCGTCGCAGCGTACCGTCCGACGCGACCTGGTAGACGTCGAGCTGGTTGGTGCCGGCCCGAAACAGCCGGTCGTCGGACAGCAGCGCGGCGAAACGGCGTCCACCAGGATCGGCCGGGACCACCGGGACCACCGCGCCGACCCGACCGTTGACCGCCACCGCCAGCAGCGTGCCGTCCGGTATCTGGTCCGGCACGTCACCCCAGACCAGCGCCGGAATGGTGCCGGTGTCCGGATCCAGGGCCCGGAACGCGGCGAGGTCGGCGACCGTGGCGCTGCCTACGGCCGGGCCGTCGCGGACCTCGGTGCCCACCAGTGGATGTGGCCGGGGCAGCGGCGGCGGCGTGGGCACCCCGCCGGGAAAGGTGATCGGTTCGCCGGGACGGTCGTAGAAGTGCTTCGTACCGTCGGTGCGGGGTGCCTGCCGGGCGGAGCGGCCGTCCACCCGCCAGGGCAGCCGGATGCCGGCCTCGTCGGCCACGGTCGGCAGCAGGTCGACGTGCTCCCAGTTGCGGTCGTCCACCCGGCCGGTCTGCTGCCGGGGCTCCTTGACGAACATCGGCACCCACGCCACCTCCCCGGCGGCGGCCCTGATCGAGTCCAGGCCCCGGCCCTGGGCGCCCGGGTGGAAGCTGACCCCGTGGTCGGCGGTGACCACGAACAGGGCCTGGTCGTAGAGACCGCTCGCGCGCAGCGTCCGCAGCGTCTGCCCGATCAGCCGATCGGTGTAGCCGAGCTGGGCGAGGTGGCGCTGCCGGGCCAGCTCGACCCAACCGGCTCCGTCGTTGGGCAGGTCCTCGGGGGCGTCGTAGCGCGCACCGGACGGCAGGAACACCCACGGCGTGTGCGGCATCAGCAGGTGCAGGAAGTGCAGGGCGGGCCGGGGCGCCGGCTTCAACCCCGCCAGGAAGCTGGTGAACCGGGCCGGCTGGTTGTCGTCCAGGCTGTCCCAGCGGAACTTCGGGTCGGCCGGCACCGGTTCGGCGCCGTCCAGGCCGGCCTCGGCGCGGGTCTGTTCCCGGTAGGAGTCCTCCGGATCGACCCGGGTCGGCGTCGGCCCGGCGACCTGGCCGAGGAGCGTGCGGGTCTCCCGGACCAGCACGCCGAGCCCCTGTTCCGGGGCTACCGGCTGCTCGCAGCGGCTGGGCGGGCAGAGCCGGGTGACGGTCTCCTGGGCGTGGATGTCGTACAGGCCGCCGAAGGCGGTGAAGAGGTTGTCCGGGTACTGCGAGTAGTGCGGCGCGACCGGCCGCGCCGGGTAGCGGCCGGTGAGCATCGCTGGCAGCGCGTTGGGGGTCCAGCCGCTCACGCCGGTGGCGTTGCGGTACCAGGTCGAGTCCCCGGCCAGCTCGGCGAAGTTCGGGAAGCGGGCCGCGTCGATCCGGCCGTCGGCGCCGAGCAGGCTGACCAGCGGCAGCTCGTCGAGGATCAGCATGACCACCGGCGGGTGCACGCCCGTGCCCTGCGCGGCGCCGGCCGCGCCGCCCTCGCCGCGCGGCAGCACCACCGCCGAGGTGGGTGAGACGAGCAGGAAGAGCGCCACGAAGGCCACCGGCCCGGCGGCGGCCAGTCGCAGCACCCGGCCCGGTGCCCGCCACCGTCGGTGCGCGGCCGCACCGGCGGCCCCGGCCAGCCCGGCGACCAGCAGCAGCGGTACGCCCCGCAGTGGCGTCGCGTGCCGGCCCACCTGCACGGCCAGCGCGGCCAGCAGCAGCCCGACCAGCCCGGTGTGGGTGACCGCGCGGGCGGTCCGGCCGGCCAGCCGGCTGAGCGCTCCGAACAACGCCACTCCGGTGGTGGGCGCCACCGCCACGAGAGCGACCAGCAGCAGGATCTGGCGGGTGTCGGCGCGGTGGAAGAGGAAGAAGTCGGGGCTGCGGCCGAGCACGTCCAGCAGCGGCTGGGTGACCACCAACCCGACCAGCGCGACGATCTCCAGCAGCCGGCCCAGCTCACCGCGCCAACCGCGGTCCCACCGGTCGGTGTCCGGTTCCGCGGCGTCCGGTGCCGGCGGTGGTGCCGCCGGGTTCACCGACGTCGGTTCAGCCACCCACCACCGCCCGGTACAGGGTGCGGGTGCCCGAGGGCAGCTCCAGCCGGTCGGTGATCCGGCTCCGTGCCGCGAGCAACCGCTCGAAGGTGTCGCGCCGGTAGTCCGGAAAGAGTCCGTCGGGCTTGTTGGCCAGCAGCCGGCGGGCCATCGGGTCCTCTGGGTGGACGAACTCCACCACCACCGTCCCGCCGGGCAGGGCCAGCCCGACCAGCCAGGTGATCACCTCTGGCAGCGGGACGTTGCGCCCGATGGCCAGGTGGTGCACCACGGCCAGGGCGAGCACCGCGTCGGCCGACGCCCGCTCGGCGAAACCGGCCCGCTCGACGCCACGCCAGCCACCACCGGGCGACGGGTCGGCCAGGTCCAGCACCAGCGGCAGGATCCTCCGCTGGCCCTCGGCCCGCAGTGCCCGGTACAGCTCGTCGACCACGGCCGGGGCCTGCTCGACGGCGACCACGTAGTCGGCGTGCTCGGCGGCCAGCCGGGCGTACCGGCCGTCGTTGGCGCCGAGGTCGAGCACGAGGCGGGGCCGGGCGCCGCCGGTCAGGGCGGCGGTCACGAAGCGTTCCTTGGCCGCCCGGTCCTGCGCCGAGTAGCCGCAGGTGCGCTGGTAGTCCGACCAGTGGCTGACCGAGGGGCGACGATCCAGCTTGCAGACGAGTTTCTCGATGCCGCGCACGGTGGCCAGCAGCAGCTCCCGGGAGAAGCCGGCGGCCCGCAGCTGGGCGCGTACGTCGGTGGTGCTGGCGGCGGCGTTGCGCTGCTGCATGGCGCCGTGCAGGTGCAGGTGGGTGAGCACGCCGGGGCGCAGCCGGCGGGCGCCGCCGAACAGCGGTCGGAGCTGCTCGGCCTCGATGCCGTCGACCTGCGCGCGCAGCCACGGCTGGAAGTCGACGCCGAGGTGGGCGGTGAGCAGCAGCGGGTAGAGCACGGTCTGGCAGAACTGCCGGTAGCCGGCCCACGCCTCGCCGTCGCGCACCGGCTCGAAGGAGCCGACATCGATGAAGACCGCCTCGACGCCCCGCCACTGCACGTTGTAGGCCGAGCCGTCCTTGGTGGTGAAGCCGTCGGCGAGCGCGTCGCGCAGGATCTCCAGGTGCAGCAGCGCGGCGTCGCGCAGCATGCCGAAGGACCACTCGTACGGGTGGGAGACGAACGGGATGCGTTCGTGGCGCAGCACGGCCGCCCACGGCGCGCCGGCCGAGGCGGGTACCAGTGCCGCCGGTGCGTCCTCGGTGGCGCAGACCTTGCCGGCGGTCACCAGCGCCGGGAAGAACGTGCTGGCCCCCAACGCCCGCCAGGTCTCGGCGGCCCGCGCGTCCAGCCCGCGCAGCACGTCGTCGCCGACGTGGAAGACCCGGTTGGCCGGGTCGCGGAAGGACCCGGGCTCGGGCCGTACCTCCGGGGGTGAGGTCGTCATCGTCGGTGACCGCTCACCGCTGGTCGGTGGGCTGCCGACGGAACCGGTCGACCAGACGCCGCCAGTAGAGCTTGGCGGCGACCGCGGCACCGGCCACCCCGCCGACCACCGCCTGCACGATCAGGCTGCCGGATCCCGCGTCCAGGTAGGCCAGATGGATCACCGATCGCTCCTTCCCCTCGCCCGTCTCGACAGCGGCGTCCCGGGCGTACAGCGGTGAGGCTTTTGACCCAGAAAGCCGGACTTGTCTGCCACCGTACGCCGATCGCCCAGGTCGTACCGGACACATCGGCGGACTCCCAGGCACGCCACAGGTACCCGCCTCCGGCGGCGAGCGAGTGCTCGGGACAGCCGACGAGGTACCGGTCCCGCCGGTACGCTGCGGACGTGCGCTGGGTCGTGGTGGACGTACCGCTGGATTCCTCCGGCACCGGGCGCGGTGAGCAACGGGCGCCGGCCGCCCTGCGCCGTGCGGGCCTACTGGACGCCCTGGCCGCCGACGACGGCGGCCGGATCGACGAGGCGCTGTTGCGCGATCCGGTCCGCGACCAGGCGAGCGGCCTGATCGGCCCCCCCGGTCTCCGCCGGGCCGGCGCCGCCATCGCCGACCGGGTCGCGAGCCTCCTCGCCGACGGTCGCCGACCACTGGTGCTCGGCGGGGACTGTGCGATCCTGCCCGGCATCTGCCGGGCGTTGCCCCCGGCGACGGAGCTGTGGTTCGTCGACGGCCACCCGGATTTCTCCGACGGCGCGACCTCGCCGACCGGTGAGGCCGCCGACACGGACCTCTCGGTGATCACCGGGCACGGCCCGGACGCCGCCCTCGGGCGAGACGGCGCGCTGCTCGACCCCGCCCGGGTCCACCTGCTCGGGCACCGCCCACCGACCGACGACAGCAGCCGGGTCGAGACGGCCCGGATCGACCCCGCGATCCACCAGGTGCCCGCCGCGGAGCTGCTACGCCGGGGCGCCGCAACGGTCGGTGCCGGCCTGGCCGCCGGCGGGGACGGGCCAGCCTGGCTGCACCTCGACCTGGACGCGGTGGACCCCCGCGACCTGCCGGCGGTGACCTATCCCGAGCCGGACGGGCTGCGCTGGCCGGACCTGGTCGCGCTGGTCACCCCGCTGGCCCGCGCGGACCGGCTGCTCGGGATGAGCGTGACCGACCTGAACGCCGACGAGGACCCCGACGGGCGTTTCACGCGACGCGTCGTCGAGGTCCTCGTGGAGGTGCTGGGCGCGGCCGGCTGAGCGCTCAGTCGTGCCGGTGGTGCATGCCGAGGCGCAGCAGCACGAAGCGCAGCACGGTGGCGGCCAGGTTCGCGGCGACCAGCACGGCCAGCTCGACCGGTCGGGTGGGCACGCCGACGACCGCGTGCAGTGCGGCCAACGCGCCGCTGGTCAGCGCCAGGCCGAGCGCGAACGCCAGCAGGCCCTGCACGTGGTGACGGCCGGCGTGCCGGCGCCCGCTGATGCCGAACGTCAGCCGCCGGTTCGCGGCCGTGTTCGCCACCGCCGTCAGCAGCAGCGCCAGCAGGTTCGCCGGCTGCGGCCCCAGCGCGCCCCGGGTCGCCACGAAGATCAGCAGGTACGCCAGCGTGCTGGCCACCCCGACCGCGGCGAACCGGACCAGCTGCCGGGGCAGCCCGACCGGCACCTGTGCCGGCGGCGCGGCCAGCGGCGCCCGGCCCACCTGCGCGCGCAACTCGGCCAGCGGCAGCGCGCCGGTCAGCAGCGCACGACCCACCCGACCCACGCCGCGCAGGTCGGCCAGCGCGGTGGCGACGAGGTCGACGCGGCTGTCCGGGTCGTCGACCCAGTCCACCGGCACCTCGTGGATGCGCAACCCGGCCCGCTGGGCCAGCACCAGCAACTCGGTGTCGAAGAACCAGCCGGTGTCGCGCACCAGCGGGAGCAGTCTCCCGGCCACGTCCGCGCGGATCGCCTTGAACCCGCACTGCGCGTCGGAGAACCGCGCCGCCAACGCGCCGCGCAGCAGCAGGTTGTAGGCGCGCGAGATCACCTCCCGCCGGGCACCACGCACCACCCGGGAGGTACGCGCCAGCCGGGTGCCGATCGCCAGGTCGGAGTGCCCGGAGAGAAGCGGCGCGACCAGCGGCAGCAACGCCGCCAGGTCGGTGGACAGGTCCACGTCCATGTACGCCAGCACCGGCGCGGACGACGCGGACCAGGCGGCCGACAGTGCCCTCCCCCGCCCCTTGGCGTCCAGGTGCAGCACCTCGACGCCGGGCAGCTCACCGGCGAGCCCGTCGGCCACCTTCAGGGTGTCGTCGACGCTGGCGTTGTCGGCGATGGTGATCTGGAACGGGTACGGAAAGTGCTCGCTCAGGTGCGCGTGCAGCCGTCGTACACACGGCTCCAGGTCGGTCTGCTCGTTGTAGACCGGGATCACCACGTCCAGCACCGCGCCGGCCGTCGTGGGCACGGCCCGGACAGCGGCCCGGGTGCCGCCTACCGCGCTCATGGTGTTTCCTTGCCGCTGCTCAGGTCGTAGACGGTGACCCCGTCCACGGTCTGCGCCGGAAAGGTCTCCGCGACCCAGGCGCTGATCTCCTGCGAGGCGGAGCTGCCACCGTTGGCCCGGAAACCGCCGCCACCGACGAAGTAGTGGATGTCTCCGTCGGCGACGTGACGCTGGAACTGCGCGAGGGTCGGTGACGGGTCGCTGCCGTTGAACCCGCCGATCGGCATGACCGGCCGCCCGGTGGCGAGCTGGTAGCCGGAGGCGTTGTTGGAGCCGATGGTGGCCGCTGCCCAGGTGTAGTCGCCGCTGTCGCGCTGCAGCAGCTCACGCAGCGCGGCGCTGGGCTCGCGGGTGTCCAGCAGCCCGCCCATGCCGCCGCCGGCGCGGCCCGGCGTCAGCGGAAGCTGACCGTTCTGCCCTGCGCCGGGGAAACCGGGGAACTGTCCGTTCGGGGTGCCGTCGCGGCCCCCGCCGGGCAGTTGCCCGCCGGGAAACTGGCCGCCCCGGGGGAACTGGCCGCCGCCGGGGAACTGGCCGTTGGCCGGCAGCTCCATGCCGTTGGGCAGGCGGCCACCGGGGAAGCCGCCCCGACCGCCGAAGGCGCCCTGCACGGTGGGGCCGGCGCTGGGGATCGACCCGGTGTGCGGGGTCCCCGCCGTCTGCGCCGCGTAGGCCGCCGGGCCGGCCAGCGCCGCCGCGGCACCCAGGCCGAGCGCCACCGCCGCCAACCGGCGGGGCAGTTGACCGACCAGCACGATCAGCGCCGCGGCGACCAGGCCGGCCACCAGCACGACGGTCCGGAGCCAGGGGTACCAGTCGGCGCTGCGACCGAGCAGCACCCAGGACCACCAGACGGTGACCACCAACGCACCGGCCAGGGTCAGCGTGGCGGCCAGCGGCCGCCACCGGGCCAGACCCGGCGTGCCTCCCCGGTCGGTCGCGGTGCCGGGCTCCACGGTGCGGGCCCGCCACAGCAGCGTCGCACCGATGCCGACCAGCGCGCCGACCGCCGGGGCGAGCGCCACCGTGTAGTAGGCGTGGAAGATCCCGGACATGAAACTGAAGATCAGACCGGTGACCAGCAGCCAGCCGCCCCACAGGAGCAGCCCGGCCCGGGTGCGGTCGGTGCGGGCCGCCCGCCCGGCCACCAGCAGGCCGGCGACGAGCAGGATCAGCGCGGCCGGCAGCAACCAGGAGATCTGAGCGCCGGCATCGCCGCCGAACATCCGCAGCAGACCGGCCTGCCCCTCGAACGGGCCGCCACCACCACCGCCCATCCGGCCGCCACCACCGACGCTGCCCACCTCGTCACCGGTGATCCGGCCGAGGCCGTTGTAGCCGAGGGTGAGCTCCAGGATGCTGTTTCCCTGCGACCCGCCGATGTAGGGGCGTGCGTCTGCGGGCACCAGCTCGACGACCGCGACCCACCAGCCGGCGGAGACCACCACGGCCAGGCCGGCCAGCAGCAGCTGCCGGATCCGCCGCCACAGCCCGGTCGGCGCGGCCACCAGGTAGACCCCGGCGAAGACCGGCACCAGCAGGAACGCCTGCAGCATCTTAGTCAGGAAGCCGAAGCCGACCAGCACGCCGACCAGCACGATCCACCGGGTGCTGGCCGACTCCACGGCCCGGACGGTGGCGTACGCCCCGGCAACCAGCAGCAGGACCAGCAGCGCGTCGGGGTTGTTGAACCGGAACATCAGCGTCGCCACCGGAGTGAGGGCGAGCACCGCACCGGCGATCAGGCCGGCCGCCGGCCCGTACCACCGCCTGACGGTGGCGTGCAGCACGCCGACCGAGGCGACCCCGCAGAGCGCCTGTGGAATGAGCATCGCCCAGCTGTTCAGGCCGAAGACGCGTACGGACAGGGCCATCAGCCACAGCGACGCGGGGGTCTTGTCGACGGTGATCGAGTTGGCGGCGTCCGACGAGCCGTAGAAGAAGGCCTTCCAACTCACCGAACCGGCCTGCACGGCCGCCGAGTAGAACGAGTTGGCCCAGCCGGAGGCGCCGAGCCCCCACAGGTAGAGGAGGCCGGTGGCCAGTAACAGGACCACCAGCGCGGGCCGGGCCCAGGTCGGGGACTCGCGCGCTGCCGGCGGCGGATGCTCGTCGTGCGGGCGCGTGGCCGGTGGTGGTGGCGGGGCGTCCGGGTCGGGATCGGCGGGCGCGGTCGGCAGGGTCTCGGTTCTGTCCATGCGGCAAGCCTCGGCGGCTGGCCTGGCCCGCCGCCGTGCGCCGACTATGCGTCAGCTGTGGGATTCGGCAACCGGACGGTGAACACGGTCCGGCCCGGCCGGCTGTCCACCGCGACCGTGCCGTGGTGGGCCTCCACGACCGCCGCCACGATCGCCAGACCGAGGCCGGTGCTGCCGTGCGCCCGGGAGCGGGAGCTGTCGCCGCGCGCGAACCGCTCGAACATCTCCGGTTGCAGCTCCGCCGGCACCCCGGGCCCGTCGTCGGCGACGGTGAGCACGGCGGCGTTGCCCTCGACGGCGTTGCCCTCGACGGCCAGGGTGGTGGTCACCACGGTTCCCGGCGGGGTGTGCACCCGGGCGTTGGCGAGCAGGTTCGCCAGCACCTGGTGCAGCCGGGCGGCGTCGCCGGTAACCCGGATCACCACCTCGGGCAGGTCGAGCTGCCAGCGCTGCTCGGGGCCGGCCACGTGCGCGTCGCTGACCGCGTCGACCACCAGGGCGGTGAGGTCGACCGGTTGGACCGCGAGCGGACGGCCGGTGTCCAGCCGGGCCAGCAGCAGCAGGTCGTCGACGAGGCTGGTCATCCGGGTGCTCTCCGACTCCACCCGACGCAGCGCGTGCGCCACGTCGGCCGGGACCTCGTCGCGACCCCGCCGGGCCACCTCGGCGTACCCGCGGATCGCCGCGAGGGGGGTGCGCAGCTCGTGGCTGGCGTCGGCGACGAACTGGCGTACCCGGGTCTCGCTGGCCTGCCGGGCGGCGAGCGCGTCGGCCACGTGGCCGAGCATCCGGTTCAGCGCCGCGCCGACCCGACCGACCTCGGTCCGCGGATCGGTGTCCGCGGCGGGCACCCGCACGGCGAGCGCCACCTCCCCGCGGTCCAGGGGTAGTTCGGTGACCCGGGTGGCGGTGGCGGCCACCCGGTTCAGCGGCCGCAGGGTGGCCCGGACGATCAACGCGCCGGCGCCGCCGGCGAGGACCAGCCCGACGGCGGCCACCCCGGCCTGCGCGGCGACCATCCACCAGACGGTCTCCTGCACACCGGCCAGCGGCAGCGCGATGACGCGTACCCGGCCGTCGCGGAACTGCTGGGCCACGGCCCGGTAGTCCCCGCGCGCGCCGAGGTCGACGGTGCGCGGCCGGGCGCCGACCGGCAGGTCGGCCAGCGCGCTGACCTCGTCGACCGGGACGGCCTCCTCGTCGGGGAAGGGCTCGTCGCTGGACGGGCCGCGGGTCAGGGTGGAGGCGGCCGTCACCTGACCGCCGCTGATGTCGGCTACCACCGTGCCGTCGGGCAGGCCGGGCGGAACCGCAGGTCCGGTGCGCGGCCAGGCCGGCCGACCGGGGCGGTCGCCGCGCAGGACGATCGCGGGATCCAGCTGGGCGTCCAGGCGGTCGATCAGGAACTGCCGCAGAGCCACCGTGGTGAGCCCGCCGATGGCGACGCTGACCAGCGCGAGCAGCGCGACGAGAGCGAACACCAGTCGGGTACGCAGGGACCGGCCGGCCAGCCACCGGCGAGCGCCGCGCACCGGGTGGCGGCGCGGGCGGTCGCCGGGGTCACTCGGCGGGCTTGAGGACATAGCCCGCGCCACGCAACGTGTGGATCATCGGCGACCGGCCGGCGTCGATCTTCTTGCGCAGGTACGAGATGTACAGCTCGACCACGTTGGCCTGGCCGCCGAAGTCGTAGTTCCACACCCGGTCGAGGATCTGCGCCTTGCTGAGCACCCGACGTGGATTGCGCATCAGGAAGCGCAGCAGCTCGAACTCGGTGGCGGTGAGCGTGATCAGCTGGCCGTCGCGGCGTACCTCGTGGCTGTCCTCGTCCAGGCTGAGGTCACCGACGGTGAGCACGGCCTCCTCCCGGGCGGCGATCGCGAAGCCGGAGCGGCGCAGCAGCGCGCGCAGCCGGGCGATCACCTCCTCGAGGCTGAACGGCTTGGTGACGTAGTCGTCGCCGCCGACGGTCAGGCCGGCGATGCGTTCCTCGACCGCGTCGCGGGCCGTCAGGAAGAGCACCGGCACGGTGGGTGCCTGCTCACGCAGCCGCCGCAGCACCTGGAAGCCGTCCAGGTCGGGCAGCATCACGTCGAGCACCACCGCGTCCGGCTGGAACTGCCGCGCGGTGCTCAGGGCCGCCATGCCACTGCCGGCGCTGCGCACCCGCCAGCCCTCGTAGCGCAACGCCATCGACAGCAGATCGGTGAGCGTCGGCTCGTCGTCGACCACCAGCACCCGGACCGGTTCGCCGTCGGGGCGGCGCAACTCGATCCGGCCCGGCGCGATCTGCCCGTCGTTGACCATGCTCCCCATCGTGGCCGCGACGTCTGTGCCATGCCTCTGCGTCGGCTGTGTGCCAGCTGTGCGGCCGGCTCGACGGTGGACTGGCGGCACCACCGCTCAGTCCCGACCGAGGGTCACTCGGACACCCCGAGCGGGTCGGTACGCACGAACCGCATGCTCCAGCCGCCCGCGCCGTCCGGCTGGTCCCGTTCGTAGAGGTGGTCGGGGCCGGCCTGCACCGGCCCGGTGCCATCCGGGTGCCGCATGATCCAGCGTGGTGGCGGCGCGCCGTCCGGGCCGGCCGGCAACCGCCGGACCAGGCCGTTGGCCGGCCCACCGACGAAGCGCACGGTGACCTCGCTCATTGCGGCGCCCCCTCGGGTGACCATGCCGGCACTTTCGGTGACACCGGCCCTGGCTCGCAAGCTACCGCACCCCATCGTCGCACCGCAGCGTGAGCGGGCGCGACGGGGCACGGTGCCCCAACCGGTTTGCCCAGCTCGGCCCTCGGGTACCGGGTCTCCCGAGGCACCCGCCGGTGGTGGGACGGGAACGAGGAGCAGTCGATGCGCACGCTGGACGGGCGGTACCAGCTCGAAGAGCGCATCGGCGTCGGTGGGATGTCCGAGGTGTGGCGGGCCCATGACCAGGTGCTGGACCGGCCGGTCGCCGTGAAGCTGATCTCGCCCGGCCGGGAGGGTCAGTCCGGCCCGGTGGAACGGACCCGCGCGGAGGCGCGCTCGGCGGCCCGCCTGGTGCACCCGAACGTGGCCAGCGTGCACGACTTCGGCACCTCCTCGACCCTGCCCGGCCGCCGGATGCCCTACATCGTCATGGAGCTGGCCGAGGGGGAGACCCTCGCCGCGCACCTGCGGGCCGGTCCACTGGACTGGCGGATCTCGGTGCGGGTCTGCGCGGAGGTCAGTGCGGCGCTCGCCGCCGCGCACGCGGAGGGCATCGTGCACCGCGACGTCAAGCCGGCCAACGTCATGCTCACTCCCGCCGGCGTGAAGGTGCTCGACTTCGGCATCGCCACCCTGGAGGGCGCACCGGAGCCGGCGCAGGACGGGCTGCTGCTGGGCACTCCGGCGTACCTGGCGCCGGAGCAACTGGACGGGGCGCAGGCCACCGCGGCGGCCGACATGTACGCCCTCGGCGTCCTGCTCTACTACAGCCTCGCCGGCCGCCTACCGTACCGGGCGGCCAGCACCGCCGAGCTGCTGGTGACGCGCCGCCATCTGCCACCGGCCCCGCTGCCCGAGATCGAGGGTCTTCCGCCGGAGGTGGCCGAGCTGTGCCGGTCCTGCCTGGCCGAGGATCCGGCGGAGCGCCCGACCAGCCTGGTCGCCGCGCTGGTGCTGGCCGAGGCCGTGGACGCCCGGGTGTACGTGCCGATGGGCCTGCCCACGGCACGTGAGGCGGCGCCGACGTCGCCGTGGACCGCCCAGGCCGCCACGGAGGTCACCGAGGCGGTGGCGGTGATCCCGGGCTCCTCCGACCGGCGCTGACCGCGACGCCTGCGGCGTTTCGCCGGGCGACGGCCGGGTAGCCGCGGGTGAGCGACGGGAGGAACGCGATGCCGGACCCGAGTTCCTGGCTTCATCAGGCCACCGCGACCGCCGAGGGTGGTCACGTACGCACCGAGGACGGCGGTCTCTCCACCGCGCTGGCCTCGCCACTGGCAGCGCACTGCACCGGGTTGCGGCCGGAGCAGTTGCTGGCCGCCGCCTTCGCGTCCTGCCTGCACCACGCGGCGGTGGAGGCGGCGGGAGAGATAACCAATGAGGCGCACACCGTCCAGGTGCGGGCCGAGGCGAAGTTGAAGCGCGACGACGACGGCCGGTACCGGGCCGACGTGCACGCCTCCATCTCGTCCGCCGGCCTGAGTCGGCAACAACTGGCCGACCTGGTCGAGCACGCCGACCGGCTCTGGCCGTTCTCCAGCGGTGACAACAGCCGGCACCGGCTCACCGTGACTCCAGCGGAGAACGGCCGGCACTGATCGGATCACTGCCCCGGCCCGCCCGTCCACCGAACGGGCGCGCCGGGTCCTCCACCGTTCGGCCGAGCGGGTGCCCGCCGTACGGTGGATGGGTGGCGGGCGGCCAGCACCGTGCCGGTGGGCTGGCGGTGTGACCGCCTGCTCCCGTCGAATCGGGAATAACCGTCTGGCCCGATCAGCGAGGTTGAGGGTTCTTACAGGTCTTTTTTCCCTTATGGCGATCAAGATCCGGGCAAATTGTGGCGCATGCCACTGATCGGGCCTGTCGCAACGGGCCACGAGCTATCTAGCCTCGGCGGGTGCATCCCGACGCCCCCGCCGAGCAGAAGCTGACCGACACGTCCCCGACCACCGGATCGGGCGACGCCGCATCAACCGAACGGACGATCGGCCGTCACCGGGCCTCCGAACCGCCCCGCCGTGCCCTCCTGGGCTCGACATCGATGCGGGTGGCCGTGGCCACCGGCATCACCTGCTGCCTCGGTCTGGCGGCGGTCGCCACCGCCCGGGGCAGCGAGGACAGCACCCCCTCCGCGGAGCCGCTGGCCGAGGCCGTGGCCGACCGCTCCATCGTCGACGAACGCGCCTCCCGGTCCCTGGACCGCGAGGTCGCTCCCCCGCGGGTCAGCCCCAGCCCCACCGCCAGCCCCAGCCCGACGGCGAAGCCCACGCCCACGGCCGTGCGCAAGGCGCCCAGGAAGCCGGTCAAGCCACGCCGCCCTGTGCCGGTCGCCGGGCTGGACCAGGCGCAGATGGACAACGCCAAGATCATCGTCGACGTCGGCCTGGACCTGAAGATGCCCCGCCGCGCACTGGTGGTGGCGCTGGCCACCGCCATGCAGGAGAGCAACCTCTACAACCTGGCCAGCGACGTGCTGCCGGAGTCGGCGCAGTACCCGAACCAGGGCAGCGGCTCCGACCACGACTCGGTCGGGCTGTTCCAGCAGCGACCCAGCAGCGGCTGGGGCACCGTGGCCGACCTGATGCGCCCCTCGTACGCCGCGCAGGCGTTCTACACCGCGCTCAACGAGATCCCGGGCTGGCAGGACATGAGCGTCACCGCCGCCGCCCAGGCCGTCCAGATCTCCGCCTTCCCCGACGCGTACGCCCAGCACGAGGAGCGGGCGACCACCGTCGCGGCGGCACTCACCGCCTGAGCCGTCAGCGGCTCCGCGCTCCGTCCCACCCGGTCGGCGGCTCCGCCCCCGTCTCCGGGCCACCGGCGGCCACCCGGGTCGCTGGGACGCCCGTACCGGCCGCCGCGGTCGGGGTGTCGGCGGCAACCGGCTCGACCGTCACATCGCTGAGGATCTCGTCCACCCGCGCCTCACGTCGCCGGCGGGCGCACAGCGCCGCCTCGAAGTCGCGTCGGGCCTGCAGGGCGTCGGCGTACGCCCGCTCCCGCACCCGCCGAGCCTCCTCGCGGGCCGCGTCCAGCTCGCACCGGGCCTCGGCCAGGATCTCCGAGGCCTCCCGGCGCACCGGGTCCACGGCCCGCCGGGTGATCCCGGCGCCGCCCAGGTCCAACCGCTGGAGCAGCCCGCTGAGCCAGGTCGCCTCCTCGCGGATCTCGTCCCACTCCCGGCCGGCCCCGGCGGTGCCCTCCGCCCGTGACGCGAGCCGGGCCAACCGGACCCCCAGCTCGTCCAGGCACGAATCGACCTGCCGCTGGTCATAGCCGATCTCAACGACGGAGAACCTCATACTGTCGCCCCCCAGGCAGCTGCTGTTACTTCCCCACCTGGATCCTCGGCCGCGACGGGACCGACCGAGGGCGTTCGGGAAAAATGTTCAGCATGCGGGCAGCGCCCGGGAGGGTCAGGAGCGCTTGGGCAGGACGACCACCCGGCCGAAGAACTCGTCGATCCGGCGTACCACGTCGTTGAAGTCGTCCAGATCGATCGGCTTGGTCACGTACGCGTTGGCCTGCAGCGTGTAGCTGCCCACGATGTCGGTGTCCGCGTTGGAGGTGGTCAGGACCACAATCGGAATGGTCCGCAGATCCTCGTCCTGCTTCACCTCGCTGAGCACCTGTCGCCCGTCCATCCGTGGCATGTTCAGGTCCAGCAGGATGACGTCGGGCCGTCGGGCCTCCAGGTGCCGGCCCTCGGCGCGGAGGAACTCCATCGCCTCCTCGCCGTCGCTGACCACGTCGATGACCTTCTCGACGTCCGAGTCCGCCAATGCTTCCTCAATCATCAGCACGTCACCCGGGTCGTCGTCGACCACCAGGATGCGTACTGGCTGCGGGCTCTCTGCGCCCATCACTACCTGCCTCAGATTGACGAAGACGGGACCTGACGATCACCGCGTTGGCGGGGAAATCTAGCCCATCAGGAGGCGCTCTGGGGCGCCGGGTCGGCCGTGCCCGGTTGGTAGCGCAACACGTCTGCCAGACCGGTGACCCGCAACACCCGCTCGACCCGGCCGACAGCGCCGGTGAGCCGTAACCAGCCCCCGTCGGCCGACGCGCGATTGTCCCCCCGGACGAACACCGACATCCCCGTGGAGTCGCAGAACGTGAGGTCGGTGAGGTCGAGCAGCACGTGACGCTCACCCGCCTCGGCGAGCCGGTCGATCGCGGCGGCCAACTCGGGGGCGGTGCCGAGGTCCAGTTCACCGGCGAGTCGCAGGCAGGCGACACCGTCGTCGCGCCCGGCCGGCCTGACGCTGAACGTCACCGTGCTCCCCCTCGCTCCACCGATGGGTGGGACGTTTGCAGTGCGGCAAGTATAAGCAGCACCACGCCACCGACCGAACGGCGCGTTGATCGCGCGGGAGAGCCGCCCGGTGGACGGTCAGCGGCCCGCGGCGGCGGTCAGCGCGGCCCGACCCAGGGTCAGCGTGCGCACCGCTCGGGGGAAGTCACGGAGCGCGGCGGCGTAGTGCGCCAGAGGAAGGTCCACCACGGCAGCGGGTACCCGCCGACTGGCCAGGACCCCCGTCAACCACTGCACGAATTCCGTGAACAGCGAGGCGTCGTCGACGAAGAGCGCGGCGGCCAGGAAATCCACGACGTGGCTCAGGTCGCTCACGGTCGAGTCCAGTTGGGCGGCCGTATAGGCCCGTACGGCCGGCACACGCTCCCGCAGATCGGCCAACGCGCTGTCGATCAGCTCACCCCGACGTCGGGCCAGGCTGGCGTACTCGTCGTCGGCCAGGTGGGACAACTGCGCAGGCGGGACCCGACGCAGCGCCCGCTCGTCGGCGACCAGCCCCGCAGCCGTCGGCGCGTCCGGCGCCCAGGCCACCCCGAGCCGACGGGCCCAGCGGCCGTCCACGCCGAACCCGCGCCCGCCGACCACCACCGGTACGTCCGAGCGGCGACAGGCCTCGATCATCCGGTGCGCGTGCGGCAGCCGCATCGGCAGCGCGCAGGCCAGCGCGACCGCGTGCGCGTCGTGCCGGTGCAGGTACGACACCAGGTGCGCCGCCGGCACGCTGGCGCCCAGGAAGGTCACCTGCCAGCCGCGCAGCCGCAGCACCTCGGCGACCAGTCGGGGCGGCAACGCGTGCCACTCGCCGTCCATGCAGGCCACCACGACACGTCCTCCGGTCGGACGCGGGTTGGCGTGCAGGGACACCGCCGCCACCACCTGCTCACTGATGTGGGTGGCCGCGTGCTCCTGCGCCACGCTCCACTCGTTGCGCGCCCACCGCTCGCCCACCTCGGCCTGAGCCGGCGCGACCAGGTCGAGCAGCACCCGCTCGGCCGGCACGCCCGCGTCGAGCAGGCCGAGCGCCACGTCGATCGCGGCGTACTCGTCGGCGTCGGCGAGGCAGCCCAGATAGCTGGGGTAGGCGTCGACCGGGTCGGTCGCGGTGGCCGGGGCGGTCACGCTGGGAAGTCCCTCCGTTGGTCGGTGCCCTCCGATGCGGGAACCGCGTGCAGGTGCCGCGGCAGTCGTCCGCCCGGCCCGACCGCGCGCAGCGCCAGCACCGCGATGTCGTCGTGGTCGCCGTGTGCGAGCCAGTCGCAGGTGACCTGCTCGACACGCTCGGCCAGCGCGGGCGCCGGCATGCGCGCACACCCGGTCACCGCGGCGAACAGCCGGTCCGGCCCGAACTGCTCGTCGCCGCGGCGACCGCCGCGGGCCTCGGTCACCCCGTCGCTGTACAGCAGGCACGTCTCGCCCGGCGCCAGCCGGACGGTCACCTCGCCCACGCGTGGGTCGGGCACCACGCCGATCAGCATGCCGCGCAGCGGCACCACCTCCACCTCACCGTTGGTGCGCAGGACCAACGGTGGCAGGTGCCCGCCGCCGGCCATGGTGAGGGTGAGACCGCCATCGCGGTGCGGGCGGGCCACACCGAGCACCATGGTGGCGAACCGACCCTGGCCGTGCGCGAGGGTCGTCTCCAGCAGCGAGTCGTTGAGCAGCCGCAGCAGCGGGCCGGGACGCGACTCGACCCGGTGCAGCGCCTGCAGGCACTGCCGTAGCTGGCCGGTGAAGACGGCCGCCTCGACGCCCTTGCCCGACACGTCACCGAGGAAGAACACCGAACCACCGTCGGGGAGCGTGTGCGAACCGTAGAAGTCTCCACCGATCCGCAGCCCCGCCTGCGCGGGTCGGTACGCGGTGCCCCACTGCACACCCGGCGTCTCGGCCGGTTCCACCGGCAGCAGGCTGGCCTGGAGGGTGTCGACCACCTCCGCCTGTTCCCAGTAGAGCAGCGCGGTGGTCAGCGCCGCGCCGGCCCGGGCCGCGAAGCCACGGATCAGCTCCACGTCGTCCTCGTCGTACCACCGGGTGGCACGACGGGCGACCAGCAGGACTCCGACCGGGGCGTCGCGGCCGGGCAGCGCGACGACCCGGGCCGCGCTCTCGGCACCGGTCAGGCTGGGCAGCCAGCCGGCGTCGACCGCCTGCTCCACCAGCCAGTCCACGGCGTGCGGCTCGGCCCCGGTCAGCCCGTCGGCGATAGCCGCCGGCAGGTCGCCGCTGCCCAGGACGCCACTGTCCACCAGCGGCGCCGCGTCGTCCTCCCGGGTCGCCCGCCACCAGCGGGCACGTCCCAGCCGCGGTGCGAGCACCAGCACGGCCACCTCGGCCAGGGTCGGCACGGCCAGCCGCACCGCCGCGGCGGCGGCCCGGTTGGGGTGCAGCGGGTTGCCCAGCTTGTCGCCCACCGCGGCCAGGAAGTCCGAGCGGGCCCGCTCGGCGAGCAACGCGTCGGCGCGGCTGACCCTCTCGGTGACGTCCTCGACATACCAGCCGCAGCGGCCGCCGGAGAGCGACACCTGGCGGGCGGTGAGCCGGCGCCCCCGACACCTGAAGCCTCCCGGCCTGCCATCGCTCAGTCCCGGTACGCCGGTCGCGCTCAGCAGCACCCCGGGCACCACCTCGGGCAGCAGCCGCGCGGCCACCGGGCTGACGTGGCGCACCACGCCGTCGGCGTCGCAGACCACCAGGCCCTCGCGGAAGTACTCGACGACCTCGGGCCAGTAGTCGGACGCGGCCAGGCCGTCGGGAGCCAACGGCGGCAGGGCGGCGGTGGACGGGGACACCTCGGCGGCGGACCACGCCGCAGCCCGTGCGGTACTCGGCGTGGAGATCCGTCCGTCGCCCGGGTCCCAGTCCCTGACGTCGGCAGCAGTCACCAGCTGAGCCTCACTCCTTGTCGTCCACCCGGACCCGCGCCAGAACCGGCGTTTGTGGTCAGAACTCGTCGGACCACCCTACGCCGGTACGCCGGTCATGGCACCTCACGGCGGGCTTCGGGTCCGGCGGACGCCGTCGTCGACGATCTTCCGGCGCGTCTTCCGCGACCCCGGGTTTGCGTTCGGTCAGCGGACTGGGAACATGGACCGATGCCGCCCCAGCTGTTGACCATCGAGATGACCCGGCTCGACGCCGGTCGCGTCCGGCTGCGCCTGAGCGGCGACCTCGACTACGACACCGCCCCCGAGCTGGTCGCGGCCGCCGGCGAGCTGCACGGCGACGGCCACCAGCAGGTGGTGGTCGACCTGGCCGGCGTGAGCCTCTGCGACTCCTCGGGGCTCAGCGCGCTGCTGGTCCTGCACCGCGTCGCGGGGTCGATGCGGCTGAGCGGAGTCAACCGCCAGCTCCAGCAGATGCTGGACCGCACCGGGCTGACCGAGGTGCTGACAGCGGAGCCCGCCGACGACGTGCGTGCCACCGGCTGATCCACGTTGCGCGGCCACCTCGGGGCCGGGGTGGCCCCCGACCCTGGGACCTGGGGTCGGGGGCCGGAGGAATGTCTAGGGTGCGGTCATCGGCTGCAGCCGGGGTCCGCTGTTCCGCAGCTCGCCGGTGGGCGCGGTGTCGATGTCCTCGGGCGTCCCTGAATCGGGCGTCTGGTACAGATAGCGGACGAAGTCCCCACCCACCTCGTTGTCGTCCGCGCCCGGCCACTGGCCGATGCAGTCCATGCCGACCACCTCGCGGCCGGTCCCGTCGGGCTCCTCCAGCAGCGCCCACAGGCTCACCGCGTAGCACCGGGTGGCATCGGGCGTGAGCTGCCAGCGGGCGTACCAGCCGGGTCTGGCGGGGACGATCTCGACGATCCGTTTCATGACGACCTTCCTTCCGCGTACCTCGGAAGAACTACGGTCCTGACCCGATCCTGCCGGCCGCACGGGTGAGCGCCCCTCACCCTCGCCGGATGAAGCCCACCGGGGTCCGGCCGAGCGGCCCGGCGGCGTCCGTTTCGGCCACCGGGACGACGGGAAGGCGACGGGCGCACGCACGATCCCCAGCGGAAGGGGTGTTCCCATGCGCAAGCAGATGGAGGGCGACAACCAGCGGCGCCGGGCGCTCGCCCGACAGGCCCGCGAACAGGGCCGTCAGCCCAGCGAGTTCGGCGCCAGCCTGAGCGCCTCCAAGCAGCTCACGAGCCTCGACCAGGGCAGGCGGAACGGGCCGGCGCCGGCCGGACGACACAAGCCGGACAGCACTCGTGGCGGGCCGGCACCGCCGGCTGTCGGAACAGCCGACAATCCCTGGCCGTACCCGTCCCCCGGCGTGGCCGGGATGAGCAGCCTGGGCTACCACGATCTCGTCGACGAGGTCGGGCGCCGGGCCGGAGTGGACTTCAAGACGGCCAAGGTGGGTGCCGAGGCGACCGTTCTGGTCCTGGCGTTCGCCCTGGACTCGGCGGAGCGGCAGCGGCTGCTCACCGCGGTGCCGAACTCGCTGCACGACGTTCTGCCCGTCGACGGCATCGAGCGACACCGCGACCTGCCCGGCTTCCTCGCCGAGGTGGGGCGGATCAGCGGCCGTACGCCGGAGCAGGCCCGCTACCAGGCGGAGGCAACCCTCGCGGCGCTCGCCGACCACGACGGCGACCTGGTCGAGTCGCTGCACGTCCCCGACGGATTGCGCGAGTTGCTGAACCCGCCGGCTGCCGGCGGCGGCATCGTCGGCGCATCCACCACGACGCCCACCCTGGACCCGGACCAGTTGCGGGCGGCCCTGGACGACCTGCCGTACTGGGCCGGCGACGCTGACGCCCTGCACCGGGTGGTGGCACTGCCGCCGGACAACCTGGACCGGGTGCTCGCCCGGCTCGACCGGCTGAGCCAGGAGACCGGGCGCGGCCCGAGCATCGGACGCCCCGGGGACACGGCCGCCGTGGTGAGCGTGCGGACCGGCCAGGCCAACGGGGTGACCGCGCTGGACGTGGATCTCGCGCACCGGATCGACGACGCGATCGACGAGGTCGGCGCCGGGATGGCCAACGGCTGACCGGATGCACCCGCCCACGCGGGCCGGCGGACGCGGGTCTCCCGCGCTCCGCCGGCCCGTCGGCCGTGCCCGGACGGGCCACGATCGGCGCCGGCCGGCGGCTCGGCTAGCGTGCCGGTCATGAACCGCGCCGCCGAGCGGCTGGAGCTGGCCGTCGATCCGGTCCGCCGGACCGGACGGATGCTGCTGTCCGGCGGCGTCGAGCAGTCGTACGTGGACGTCGAGGATCCCCGACACCTGCAATTCGAGTACGTGCGGCGGATCGCCTCGGCGGTGCGGCTGGCGGCACCGGCAGACGCCCCGCTGGGTGTGTTGCACCTGGGCGGCGGCGCGCTGACGCTGCCCCGCTGGCTGGCCGCCACCCGGCCCGGCTCCACGCAGCGCGTCGTCGAACGGGACCCGGCGGTGGTCGAGCTGGTGGCCCGGGAGCTGCCGCCGTTGCCGCCCGAGGTGCAGGTGGAGGTGGCCGACGCACGGGACGCGGTGGCCGCCAGCCCGGCCGGCCGGTACGACCTGGTGATCGCCGACATCTACCGGGCGGCCCGGATGCCCCGGCACGTGCGGACCGTGGAGTTCGTCGCCGAGGTGGCCCGGATTCTGCGCCCGGACGGTCTGTACCTGGTCAACGTCACGGACCTGCCGCCGCTGGTCGGCACCCGGGTGCAGGTGGCGACACTGCGGGCGGTGTTCGGCGACGTGTGCGTGCTCGGCGACCGGCGGATGCTGCGCGGCCGGCGATACGGCAACCTCGTGCTCGCCGCGACGCCCCGGCCCGGTGGGCTGCCCGTCGGGCGGCTGGCGGTGGCCGCCCTGCGCGACCCGGTGCCCGGCGGCCTGCTGCACGCCGCCGCACTCGACGCCTTCGTCGCCGGCGCGCACCCGGACAGCGACGCCGACCCGCGATGACCGCCTGATCGTCGAGGACGGGCGGCCCGCCGGAGGTGATGAGCGCGGGACCCGGGTTTCCGGAGGTGGGCGCGGGGAAGGCGCGGCGGGTGAGCGACGCCGACACCCGGTTGACCGCCCGCCGCACCCTGACCGTGATCGGTCTGGTGCTGGCGACCGTGTTCGCGTTGGCGTTCGTGTACGCCACCCGCCGCGTGCTGGTCTGGGCCGTGGTGGCCGCCTTCTTCGCCGTCGCGCTCAAGCCGCTGGTGGACCGGCTGCAACGCCGCGTCGTGCGTCGACGGGCGCTGGCCACGCTGCTCGTCTTCCTCGCCGCGTTCGTGGCGCTGGCGATCCTGATCGCCGTCATCCTGGTGCCGCTGATCGGCGAGCTGGGGCGGTTCGCCGACCGGGCGCCGGAGCTGCTGCGCGACGCGCGCGCCGGTCGCGGCCCGGTGGGGCAACTGCTGGAACGCACCAATGCCCGGCGGTACGTCTCCGAGCACGCCGACCAGCTGCGGGACTTCGGCGACCGGCTGCGACAACCCGCGGTCGGCGTGCTGCGGGGTGTCGTGGAGACGATCGCCGGGCTGGTCACGGTCATCGTGCTGGCGTACCTCATGGTGTTGGAGGCGCCGCGGATCACCCGCGGCGTGCTCGCGGCGGCCGGGGACGGGCAGGCCGAGAGGCTGCGTCGGGTGGGCCGCGAGGTCTCGCGCAGCGTCACCGGCTACCTGACCGGCAACCTGCTGATCAGCGTGATCTGCGGACTGTTGACCTTCGTGGTGCTGACCGTCACGGGGGTGCCGTTCGCGGCCGTGATCGCCCTGCTCGTGGCGGTGGCCGACCTGGTTCCGCTGGTCGGCGCGACGCTCGGCGCGGTGATCGCGGCCGGGGCCGGCTTCGTGCACTCCCCCACCGCGGGCGTGGTAGTGCTCGTCTTCTTCGTGGTCTACCAGCAGGTGGAGAACCATCTGCTGCAGCCGCTCATCCTGTCCCGCGCCGTCCGGCTCAACCCGCTGACCGTGCTGGTCAGCGTGCTGCTCGCGGCGGAGCTGGCCGGCCTGCTGGGCGCTCTGCTGGCCATTCCCGCCGCCGGCATCGTCCAGACCCTGCTGCGCGAGTACGGCCCGAGCCGCCTGCGCGCCACCCCGCCGACCCCGCCGGTCCACCAGCGACCGGCCGGTCCCGCCCAGCAGGGCTGAAACCGGCCGGAACAGCGCGGGGCTCGCTCAGCGGGACCGGGCCGCCACCTCGGGTGTGGTGCTCTCCAGCGGAACGGCGTTCGCCGGAACCAGCCCCAGCTGGACCGCCGACCGGGTCAGCGCGGCGTCCAGCGCCCAGTCGGCACTGACCCGCGTGCGGTTTCCCGGCATCGCCATCAGGTGGTAGGCCCGGGTGACCGCCTTGGCGGGCAGCCCGCCGAGGTTGACCTGCAACGGGTTCGCCGCCGCGTCCCTGCCACCCAGGTCGACGACCCAGCCCAGGTCGTGGTGCTTGTACGGCTTGCGCCGGCCGAAGCCGTACGACGCGGCGATGTTGTGCGCCGCGCGCTTGCCCTGCCGCTGCGCGTGCTGGGCCGTCATCCCACAGATCTGTCCCGGATTGACCAGGTCGGGCACCGCGGCGGCATCGCCGCAGGCGTACACCTCCGGGTAGCCGGGGACGGTGAGGAACTCGTCGACGACCAGCCGGCCCCGGTCGGTGCGCAGGCCCAACTCGTTGACGAACGGGTCGGGGCGCACCCCCACACACCACACGAGCGTGCAGGTCGGCACGTAGTCGCCGTCGGTGAGCTTCACCCCGTCGCAGGTCGCCTCGGCCACCGACGTGCCCATCCGGACGTCCACACCGCGCCGGTTGAGCACCTTGTGCGAGGTGTCCGACATCCGCTTGCTCATCTCCGGCAGCACCCGGGGGGCGACGTCGAGCAGCATCCAGCGGGGGCGGACGGTGAGCCGGGGCCGCTGGGCGTGCAGTCGGTCGGTGAACAACTGCCCGTGGGCCGCGACCTCGGTGCCGGTGTAGCCCGCGCCGACCACCACGAACGTGGACCGGGCCCGCTGCTCGGCCGGGTCCTCGGCCTGCTCGGCCAGCTCGATCTGACGGATCACGTGGTCGTGCAGGTAGACCGCCTCGGGCAGGCCGCGGAAGCCGTGCGCGTACTCGGTCACCCCCGGGATCGGCAGCAACTTGTTGACGCTGCCCACGGCGAGCACCAGCCGGTCGTACGCCAGCCGGTTCTTGTCCCCCTCCGGCTGGGTGAAACCGACCCAGCGGTTCTGCAGGTCGACGTGGTCCGCCTCGCCGATCACCACCCGTACGCCCTTCAGCGTCCCGGTCAACGGCACCGCGATCCGTTTCGGCTCGACCACCCCGGCCGCCACCTCGGGCAGCAGCGGCAGATACAGGAAGTAGTCGGTGGAGTTCAGCACCACGATCTCGGCCCGGTCCCGGGCGATCCGGCTCAACGCCTTCGCCGCGTGGTAACCGGCAAACCCGGCCCCCACGATCACCACACGAGGTTTCGTCATTGCGGCCCGTTTCCCGCCGAAGCGCGGGACAAACGTCGAACAAGCGGCACATCGGGAGCGCAGGTCTCAGCTTGCCTGCAGCCGGACGTGCCCGGTGGTGCGCACCGCCTCCAGTTCCCACTCGTGGCCGAACGCCCGCACCCGCTCGGCGGTGATCCGACCCAGCTCCTCCGGGATGTCCGGGTCGAGGACCAGCCGCCCGTCGACCGGGTTGATGCCGAGCATGGCGCGGATCAGGGCCAGCGGCGTGCCGGCCGCCCACGCCTGCGGGCTGCACGCGGTCGGGTACGGCACGGCGAAAATCAGCCGTTCCCGCGCGTACCCGCTGAGTGCCTCCGGCAGCCGGTGACCGAACTGCTCGGCCGCCTCGAACATCGCAAGGCTGACCCGGTTGGCCTCGGCCCGGTAGCCGTAGCGCGCCAGACCGAGCACCGCGATGGAGTTGTCGTGCGGCCAGACCGTGCCGAGGTGGTAGCCGAGGGCGTTGTAGGGCCGTTCCTCCCGGGACAGCGTGCGGATGCCCCAACCGGAGAACATGTCCGGTGACATGAGTTGGCGCACCACCGCGTCGGCTCGCTCCGGCGGGACGATGCCGCTCCACAGCAGGTGACCCATGTTGGAGGTCTTGGAGTCGACCTGGTTCTTGTCGCCGTCCAGGGCGACCGCGTAGTAGCCGCCCCGCTCCTCGATCCAGAAGTCCCGGTTGAACCGCTCGCGCAGGGTGCCGGCCTCGTCGCGCAGCCGTTGCGCCAGGACCGGGTTGTCCAACGGCCCGTCGAACAACTCGGCCATCCGCAGCTTGGCGTCGTAGGTGTAGCCCTGCAGGTCGCAGGTGGCCAGCGGGAGCACGGGGATCCGGCCGTCGGCGAAGCAGACGCCGTCCGGGGAGTCCCGCCAGCACTGGTTGCCCAGCCCCTCCGGGGAGCGGGTGGCGTACTCGACGTAGCCGTCGCCGTCCCGGTCGCCGTACTCGTCGATCCAGTTCAGCGCCGCCAGGGCGTTGTCGCGGAGATGGCGGACGGTCTCGTCGTCGTGGGTCCACCGCCAGTACTCGGAGAGCAGGATCAGCCAGAGCTGGGTCGCGTCGGCGGTGCCGTAGTACGGGCCGTACGGCTTGACTCCGGTCCGGGTCAGCTCGCCGGCGCGCACCTCGTGCAGGATCTTGCCGGGCTCCTCGTCGGTGAAGTCGTCGACCTGGTCGCCCTGCAGCTTGGCAAGGCCGAGCAGCGCCCCCTTCGCCAGCGCCGGCCCGGCAACCAGCGTCTGGTATGCGGTGATCAGGGTGTCCCGGCCGAAAACGGTGAGGAACCAGGGCAGCCCCGCCCCGGGCAGCATGATCCGCTGACCCTTCACCTCCAGGTCGAGCCGTAGCGCGGAGATGTCGATACGGGACTGGAAGAAGGTACGCTCCAGCGGCTGGTTGTCGCTGCGCAGCACCGCGCGATCCTCGGTCCACCGGCGCAGCGGGTCGTCGACACGTCCGTGGATGACGTCGGCGATGTCCCCTCGAACCGGCTCAACCACCCCCATTCCGGGCGGCAGCGGCACGTGCAGGTCCACCTTCCACCCTTCGCGCGGGTGCAGGTCCAACTCCCAGACCAGCTCGTCGCCCTCGATCCGGTCCGCCGGAGTACGGCAGCAGACCCGGGTCTGGGCGAAGAAGTCCTCGTGCCGGTAGGAGAAGCACAGCTCGCTCCCGTCGGCGGCATGGTTGCGGGTGATCTCCCTGGACCGGTCCCGGACCACGGACTTGACCTCGAACAGGTCGGCGAAGTCGACGTCGACGGCCAGCCGCACCTCCACACGGACCTCTTCGGACCCGAACGACACCAGCTCCAGACGCTCGTGGAAACCGTCACCGACGTACCGAAGTCGCCGGATGCCCAGGCTGTTCAGAGGCAGGCCGGGCAGCTCGGGATTGGTGAGCACGTACTGCGCGGAATAGTGCTCGATGGTCTCGGCCCGCAACACCAGCAGCTTGCCGCCATTGATGGTCAACTTCCAGCCACTGATCAGCCTGGTGTCCAGGTGCACGAGACCGCCGATGCCGCCCGGCGGCACGTCGCCCCGCGAATCGGAGTACATGAAGGTGGGCCCACTGAGGACGGCGAGCGAGTCGGGCCCCAACTCCGGCGGCATGGATCGTTGATCACCGCTCTCCGATGACGTCGCGCCGACGATTCCGGGCATGGGGTTCGCGGGAGTCGCGCGCACGGCGGCCATGCCACCCACCGTAGGAACGGCAGATACCGCTCGTCATCACCCGGTCCGGGTGAAAGCTACAGAACATCCACGCCCGGCGATATGGACAGACACCGCAATCGATGGGCAGGATGCCGGAATGGGATCTGACGACACCGGCCACCGACCCACGAGGTCCACCCGCCGCACCTTCCTGTCCGCCTCGGCTGCCGCGACCGCGGCGACGGCCGCCACCGTGGCGATGCCCGCGCTCGCCGCGCCGGCCGCCGCTGACACCCCGCCCGCCGGCCCCGGCCGCTCTGCCCGACCGCAACGGCCCGACCGCGAGCTACGCGCGCTGCTGCGCCAGGTCGACCCCCGGCGGATCGAGGCGACCGTGCGCCGACTGGCCGCGTTCGGCACCCGACACACCCTCTCCAGCCAGGACGACCCGCAGCGGGGCATCGGCGCCGCCCGGGACTGGATCTTCGCCCGCCTCCAGGAGCACGCGGCCACCTCCGGCGGCCGGATGACCGTCGAACTCCAGTCGTACGTCCAGCAGCCCGCGTCGCGGATCCCCACCGCGACCCGGATCACCAATGTGGTGGCGACCCTGCGCGGCCAGACCTCGCCGAACCGCACCTACGTGGTGACCGGCCACTACGACTCCCGGGCCACCGACGTGCTGGACGCCGTCAGCGACGCGCCCGGCGCCGACGACGACGCCTCCGGGGTGGCCGTGGTGCTGGAACTGGCCCGGCTGATGGCCACCCGACCCACCGACGCCACCGTCGTCTTCGCCGCCGTCGCCGCCGAGGAGCAGGGGCTGTACGGCTCGACCTATCTGGCCCAGCAGCTCAAGGCGGCCGGTGCGGATGTGCAGGGCATGTTCAGTGACGACATCGTGGGCAGCAGCACCGCCGACGACGGCACCCGCGACCCGTACGCGGTGCGACTCTTCGCCGAGGGGGTGCCGACCGCGGAGACACCGGCGGAGGCGACCACCCGGCAGTCCGTCGGCGGCGAGAACGACTCGCCCTCGCGGCAGCTCGCCCGTTTCGTCCGGGACGTCGCCGAGAACGACGCAACCGGCATGCGCGTACGGGTGATCTACCGACGGGACCGCTACCTGCGCGGCAGCGACCACATCTCGTTCCTGCGGGAGGGCTGGCCGGCGGCGCGGTTTACCGAGCCGAACGAGGACTTCGCCCACCAGCACCAGGACGTCCGGGTGCAGGACGGGCAGCAGTTCGGTGACCTTCCTGAATTCTGCGACTTCCCGTACATCGCCCGGGTGGCCCGGGTCAACGGCGCGGCACTCTGGTCGCTGGCCCAGGCACCCGGCACGCCCAAGAGCGCGATCATCGTGACCACCGACCTGACCAACAACACGACCCTGCGCTGGCAGCGCGGCGACGAGCCGGACCTGGCCGGCTACGAGGTGCTGTGGCGGGAGACCACGGCCGCCGAGTGGCAGCGGGTTATCCCGGTCGGCGACGTCACCGAGGTGAGCATCGACCTGTCCAAGGACAACGTCTTCTTCGGCATCCGCGCGGTGGGCCGAGACGGTCTGCGTAGCCCGGTGGCGTTCCCCCGCCCGGGCAGCTGACGGCTCCGCCGGGCCACTGGCGGCGCCGGGCCGCGCCGGGCCGCGCCGGGCCGCGCCGGGCCGCGCCGGGCCGCGCCGGGCCGCGCCGGGCCGCGCCGGGCCGCGCCGGGCCGCGCCGGGCCGCGGGGCGCGGCCGGTCAGGTCGCCGCCGGCGCGGTGATCGCCCACCGCTCGTGGTCCCGCCACGCGCCGTCGATGAACAGGTAGTCCGGGGAGAAGCCCTCCAACCGGAAGCCCAACTTCTGGGCCAGCCGCCGGGACGGCTCGTTGCCCGGCTGGATGTTCGCCTCCAGCCGGTGCAACCCGACTGCGCCGAACGCATGGTCGATGACCAGGGCGACGCCCGCCGAGGCGTGCCCGGTGCCGCTGTACGGCTCGAACACCGCATACCCCAGGTATCCGCCGTGCAGCGCGCCCAACACGATCCCGCTGATGTTCACGTAGCCGGCTATCGCCCCGCTGGCCCGGTCGCAGATCAGGTAGCCGGAGCTGTCCCGGCGGCGGATCCGGCTCAGGTAGCGGCCGTACTCCTCGGGACCGTCCGGGGCGACCAGCCACGGACGGTGCAACTCCCGGCGGCGCCGAGCGGCGGCTACGAACTCGTCGGAGTCGGAGGGTCGGGGTCGCCGGATCGCAGCGGGACCGCCGGCGCGCAGGTATCTCACGGCGGACCACTCTCGCCGAGCTACCCGGGCGTTGTCCAACGGCGCCGCGCCGTGATCGTGCTCGATCGCTGATCGAGTGGCGTCCGGCGGCGCGCGATGCCACTACTTCCTCGATCGAGGGCGATCATGGAAGCTCGCGGCCACGACGGGCCACGACCGGCCACGACCGGCCACGACGCGCCGCGTGTTCGAGCGCGACCACGATTCGGCCTGGGCGGATGATCTCGCGCTGACCTACGATCTGCTCCGCGTCTGGAGAGGCGTGGAGAAGGGCCTCGTCGAATCGGGTGGGCTGGATGACAGACAACTGGTGGCAGGGTCGCAATGATCGACTCGTGGTCTGCTCGCGAGATGACCAGGTGAAGCTGGTGGCGATGCTGCCGGCAAGCGGCCGGTTCGTTGTCGCCCGGCTCGACGGTACGAGGATGACGGATGCAGGCCACACCTTCTACGAGTTCTCCGACGCGCTGCTCTTTCCCGGCTACTTCGGCTGGAACTGGAACGCGTTGTCCGACTGTCTGCGCGATCTGAGCTGGCTACCGGCGGACGGGTACCTGATCGTCGTCGAGAACCCGTCCGCGTTGCTGTCGAGCAGCGCCGGGGAGCGGCACACGCTGTTCGAGGTCCTGACCGAAGCCGTCCGGCACCGGGTGAACCCGTTCGGCCAGCCCCCGTTCCGGGTGCTGCTGCTCTGCGACCAGGACAGCGAGGCGACGCTGCTGCGGCAGGAGATCGACCGGGTTCGCTGACCGCTGGAGGTCGGCCTCGTCAGAGTGGGCCGGAGAACGTCTGCTCCATCGGCATCGGCACCTGGAGGAAGGTGGTGCCGCGCAGGTCCAGCCACGCCCGGTCCGGTCCCCGGACCAACCGCAGCATCACGCCCTCGCAGGACGGGCAGCGCGCGACCAGACCCGGGCCGTGCGAGAAGACGTGCAGACTGGCCATCGAGCCGGTCATCCCGCAGTTCTCGCAGCGACCCGTCGCGGTGCTCAGGTCGACGGCGAACACCTCGCGCAGCGGGCCGTCGAGCATGTTGCCGTCCAGGTACGACATCTCGGTCATCAGATCTCCTCGACCTTGCGGGGGCGGGACGGTCAGCCGGTCGGGCCGAAGCGTTCGGTCTTGACCCGCCGCGACGGGTGGCCCAGTCCCACCAGCACGTCGGCCACGGCCTCCACGAACCCGGTCGGGCCGCAGACGTAGGTAAGGGGTTCCAGGTCCGGCGGCCAGCCGTGGGTGTTCACGTCGGCGAGGCCGACCCGGTGCGGCTCGCCGCGCCACCCGTCGGGCGCCGCGCGGGTGTAGACGTACGCCACGTCCAGCCCGAAGTCGTCGCGGCCCCGGCGGCGCAGCTCGTCGGCGTAGATGATGTCGCCCGGGGTCCGCACGGAGTAGAGCAGCCGGAACGGCACCCTGCTGCCGGCGGCCCGGCGGGAGCGGATCATCGCCATCAGCGGCACGATGCCGGAGCCGCCGGCGAGCAGCTGCACCGGCGCGGTGTCGTCCGGTCGCCAGATGAACCAGCCGCCCAGCGGCCCGCGCACCTCCACCGGGTCGCCCGCGCCGTAGACGTCGATCAGGTACGGCGACACCTCGCCGTCGGGTACCCGCTGCACGGTCACCTCGATGCGCGGGCCGCCGGGGCCGTCGACGACCGGCCCGGCGATCGAGTACGACCGGGCCGCCTGGTAGCCGTCCGGCGCGGTCAGCCGCACGTCGACGTGCTGCCCGGGCAGGTGCCCCGGCCAGTCCGGAACCTCCAGCACCAGGGTGTGCGCGCTCGGTGTCTCGACCCGGCGGTCCACGAGCCGGCCCACCTGCCAGCGGATCGGGGCGCGTGCCGGGGTTCCGGTCGCCACCGCGCGCTCAGTCACCCTGGTACCGCTGTTCGCGCCACGGATCGCCGTAGTCGTGGTACCCGGCCGTTTCCCAGAACCCCGGCTCGTCCATCGTCTTGAGCTTGATGCCGCGCACCCACTTGGCGGACTTCCAGAAATACAGGTGCGGCACCAGCAGCCGCGCCGGCCCACCGTGCTCGGCGGGCAGAGGCGCGCCGTCGAAGGTGTGCGCCACCCAGGCCCGGCCGCCGCGCAGATCGTCCAGTGGCAGATTCGTGCTGTACCCGCCGTAGGAGTGCGCGAGCGCGAAGTGCGCGCCGGTGTCCACACCGTCGAGCAGGACGTCCAGCGAGACGCCCTGCCAGGTGGTGCCGAGCTTGGACCAGCGGGTGACGCAGTGGATGTCCACCGTCGGTGTCTCCTGCGGCAGTGCCATCAGCTCCTGCCACGACCACCGGCGCTCGGTGCCGTTCTCGGCGGCGAGAACGAACTCCCAGGTGTCCAGTGACACGCGGGGCGTCGGGCCGGCCGAGAGCACCGGGAAGTCCTCGGTCAGGTACTGCCCGGGCGGCAGGGCCGGCTCCTGTGATCGGGGCCGACCCTGAAAGCCCGGTGACACGATTCCCATTGCACAGTCGTACCACCCGCGCGGGTTGAGGCGGGAGCTTTCCCGCGTACCCCCTCGTCGCCCCGGCCCGGCGTGGTCAGTGCCGCTCCGCGACCACCTCGCGCTCCCCGGGCTGGTCGCCCCGGGTGGCGCGCAGGCTGGTCAGCGTGACCACCACCAGCACCCCGATGATGACGCCGAGGGAAGCCAGAGTGGGGATCTGCGGCACGCTGGCCCAGATGCCGTGCGCCCAGTGCAGACCCAGCTTGAGACCGATGAACGCCAGAATGATGGCCAGTCCGTAGCTGAGGTGCACCAGTCGGCTCAGCGCCGCGTGCAGGACGAAGTAGAGCGCTCGCAGACCGAGCAGGGCGAACGCGTTGGTGGCGAAGACGAGGTACGGGTCCTCGGTGATCCCGTAGACCGCCGGCACCGAGTCGACGGCGAAGACCACGTCGGTGGCCAGCACCGCGACCACCACCAGGGCGAACGGGGTGAGCGCCCGCCTGGCACCCTGCCGGACGGTCATCCGGGTGCCGTGGTACTCGTCGACCACGGGCATGAACCTGCGCAGCACCTTCACCGAGCGCATCTTGTTGATGTCGACTTCCTGCTGATGCCCGGAGAGGGCGTCCCGCAGCAGCTTCACCGCGGTGGCGATGAGGATGATCGCGAAGAGCAGGAAGGCGAAGTCGAGGGTCTGCAACGCGGCCGCGCCGAGGGCGATGAAGACCGCCCGCAGCACCAGCGCGCCGGCGATGCCGTAGAGCAGCACCCGCTGGGCGAGCACGGCCGGCACCGCGAACGCGGCCAGCAGCAACATGAAGACGAAGAGGTTGTCGACGGAGAGCGACTTCTCCACCAGGTAGCCGGTGAGGTACTGCACGCCCAACTCGGAGCCGTAGCGGGCCCAGAGCCAGCCACCGAACGCCAACGGCAGGGCGATGTAGAACGCCGACCAGCCGATCGCCTCCCGCATGGACACCTCGTGCGGGCGGCGGGTCACCAGGAAGTCCAACACCAACAGCAGCAGCACGCCGACGATGGTCAACGCCCACAGCGTGGGCGTCCCCACCGTCGACAGGTCACCGGCGGCAGACAGGTACGACACTTCGGTCATGGGCCCTCCTCGAACACCGTGTCATGTTCGAGGTCTCCTTCACCCACCAACGTGGGCAACCACCCGAGGCGCGCCGGGCGCGCCGTACTGACCGGAATGGTTCGTGGGAAGTACTCCCCTCGCACGACAAGGTTAGGCCAGGCTCAGCCGGAGCGCCAAGCGGGACATCGATGGTTGCCCTGGTCAACCGCTGTGCGGGCCCAGCACCGAGTGCCGTCGTCAACCACGACGCAGCGTCGCGCCCGGCGCCATCGACTGCTCCACCAGGCCCCGGTAGTCGCGCGGCAGCTGGGTCGCCACGTCGTCGAACTCGCCTCCGGTGATCGCCTCCCGCAGCGTCGTGAAGACCGCCCGCACAGCGTCCCGCGCGGCCGGCTCGTCCACACCGGCGCGCAGCGCGACCCGGGCCACGAACTCCGCCGCCCCCATCCGTTCCGCCTGCTCGATGCTCGGGCTCGGTTTGAGCACCAGCTGCAACGGCTGGGGCAGTTGCACGGCCAGGTCCAACACCTCGCCACCGGTCAACCGCTCGGCGAGCGTCTCCAACACGGCCCGGGTCAGCTCGACGGACCGCTCGGACGAGGCACCGGTCCGCTGGCAAACCTGGTCGACGAAGGTGTCGTAGTTCATCGCGTACTCCCTCGGGCTGTGCTCTCCTCGGCGCCTGCGGGTACCCGCGGGCGCGGGGTGGAAACGGCGGCGATTCCTGCGCCCCGGCGGGCGTGACCAGGCGGAGTACGGGTAACCGCCGCCGGTCGTGACCGCATCGATGCCCCGAGGGAGCTCCTGCCATGGCGAGCTACACCGAGGTCCTGCAGTACCTGTCGAGCCTGGACTACCCGGCCGAGAAGGCAGACGTGGTCCGCGAGGCCGAACGGGAGGGCGCCCCGCCGGACGTGCTGAAGGCGCTGCGCGCCCTGCCGCCGGTCGACTACGCCAACGGCACCGAGGTGGCCCGGTCCGCCGGCATCGAGGCGGCCCCCGAGGTCGGCCCCGCCCAGCGGGCCGCGCAGGCCCGCGACACCAGACACAACCGGGTCTCGCAGCACCTACGCGGCATCTGACCCGGCGGTGGCGGCCCCGACTCCGACACGGCGCGAATGACCAGGACCGGCCCGCTGTCCCGACCGCCGCACGGGCACACCCCGGCCGCCTTCCAGATCGTCCTGGTGGCGGTGGTCGGTGTCGTCGTCGGCAGCGTCTTCGCCGCGCTGCTGTCGCCCTCGCTCGCTCCGCTGGTCGGGTGGGACGCGGCCGCGCTGAGTTGGCTGGGGCTGGTCTGGCGCAAGCTCTGGCCGCTGGACGCCATCCGGACCGCCCGGGTCGCCGTCTACCAGGACCCCAACCGTGCCGTCCGGGACGTGGTGCTGCTGGTCGCCTGCCTGGCCAGCCTGCTGGCGGTCGGGCTCGTGCTGGCCAGCGCACACGCCGCACCGCCCGGGCCGCGCCGTGAACTGGATGGTGGGCTGGGCGTGGTCAGCGTGCTGCTCTCGTGGCTGGTGGTGCACACCGTGTTCGCCGCCCGGTACGCCAGGATCTACTACACCGGCCCGGACGGCGGGATCAACTTCAACCAGCCCGAGCCGCCGTGCTACTCCGACTTCGCGTACGTGGCGTTCACCATCGGCACGACGTTCCAGGTCTCCGACACCAACCTGACCAGCAACGAGATGCGTCGTACGGCGCTGCGGCACTCGATGGTGTCGTACCTGTTCGGCGCGTTCATCATCGCCGTGACGGTGAACCTGCTGGCCGGTCTGGCCCGCTGAGCGCCCGACCTGACCCGGAAGCGACACGGGCGGCGGGCTGGTCGCCGGGACAGGCGGGCGCCCCGGAGTCACGAACCGCGACCGAGGGCGCCACGCAAACCTGCCCAGGCGGTGAATCACCCCCGAACCGGGTGCGATCACCAGGCGGTGGAGCCCGCTCGAACCGAGCGGCCAGCACTGCCGGGTACAACCATACGACAGAACATCCCCCGTACGGTTAGAATTTGGCGAACTGTGGGCCAGCGCACGTCAGGGTCTGCCCGTCAACTCCGCGTACCGGTGCTCCAGGTCCACCCGCGCCAACGCCCCCACCAGCCAGGCCAGCCGCTCCGACTCCCCACCGCCGGCCAATCCGGCCAGATCCTCCGCGGACCGGCCCAGCCCGAGCCGGCGCGCCGCCGCCAACGCCCGCCGGTCGGCCACCGGGGCCACCTCCCGCCACAGCGCCTGCGCCTCGCGCAGGAACAGGTCGACCACCTGTCCGTCCACCCCCGGCAGTTCGGCGAGCAGCGCCCGCTCCCTGGCCGGCTCGTGCTTCGCCACCGCGCGCAACCGCCGCAGATCACCCCGGTACCACTCGACGACCGTGCGAGAAAGGTCGCCGAGCACGTCGGCCAGCGCCTCCACGTCGCCGCGCTGGCCACTGTCGCGCAGCACCCGAACCCGATCCTCGTGCAGGGACCGGGCCAGCCGGGCGGCGCTGTCCCACCCCGCGTCGCGCAACGCCCCCGCACCGTCCACCGCGCGGCGGAAGTCACCTCGACGTGCCAGCAGCACCGCGAGGTAGAGCACCTGGAACAGGCTCGCCGGGTTGTTCGTGACCCGGAACCCGTACTGCTCCGCGAAGCCCCGTCCGCTGCCGGCGAGCCGACGGGCCAGGCGCTTCCGGTCCTCCATCGGAGTGATCAAACTGGTCGGCATGCCGGCGACTACCCGCGCCGCCGTCGGTCACACGCCCGCCCGACTCAGCCGGTGCCCCTGGCCGCGCCGGCGCCGCAGGACGTCAGCCGTGCAGGCCGCCGGTGCGGTCGCGGGCCTTCAGCCGGGTGGTGGGCAGGGCGGGCGCCGGCAGCGGGGGCGCCGGATCATCGGCCACCACGCCGAAGCGGCGCCCGGCCATCCAGTCCTCCCGGGCCGCCGCCACCTCCTCGTGCGAACGGCCGACGAAGTTCCACCACATCACCAACGGCTCGTCGAACGGCGTACCGCCCAGCAGCAGCAACCGGGCCCCAGCCGCGCCCCGCACGGTCACCTCGCGGCGACCCGCGCCCAGGTAGAGCAACGCACCCGGTTCGAAGCCGACGCCGCTGGCCTCAGCGGAGCCGTTCATCGCCAGCAGGGCGTACTCGAAATCCGGTCGCAGCGGCAGGGTCGTCGGCTCCGGACCGCTCAGCTCCAACTGCACACCGACCAGCGGCGTGTGCACCACCGCCGGAGACCGCCTCCCGGCGAACTCGCCGACCAGCAGGGTGAAGGCCAGCTCGCCGTCGTGCCACCGGGGCAGGTCCGCGTGGTGGGCGAAGTCCGCCGCGCCGGCCCGCGCCGGGTCCGGCAACGCCACCCAGAGCTGTACGCCGTGCATCACCGGCGGATGGTCGGCCGGTGACCGCTCGGAGTGGGAAATCCCGTGCCCGGAGGTCATCACGTTCAGCTGGCCGGGCCGGATCGGCTGAATGTTGCCGAGGCTGTCGCGATGCAGGATCTCGCCGTCCAGCAGCCAGGTCACCGTCTGCAAGCCGGTGTGCGGGTGCGGCGGCACCTCCATGCCGGGTCGCTGCGCCACGTCGTCCGGGCCGAAGTGGTCCACGAAGCACCAGGCACCGACCATCCGGCGAGGGCGCTGCGGTAGCAGCCGCCGCACGGTCGTGTATCGGCCCAGTGGCACGTCGTGGCCGGGCAGCAGCACACTGCCGGGATCGACGTCGGCCACGCCGGGCGGTCGGGTCTCCGCCGGCATTGATTCGGTACGCTCCACCGCCCGACTGTACGCTCGCCCGCGAGCCCTCCCACCTGCAGTTGCCGCGCATCCGCCTTCGGTTTCGAGGCTCGCGTCAGCATCGCGGCGGGTATGTCGACCGGTCCCCGGCCGACCGGTGCCACCCGTCAGGCTGCCTCCTGCGACCACGTCCGGGTGGACCCGATCCGCCAACCGGCGCTTCAGCGCGCACTGGCGGCGGCCCCGGCCCAGCGCTCGCGCCGATCGCTCCGCACCCGTCCGTCGCCACCGAATCTTGGACAGTTACCGTCAGCGGATAACGGAAACTGTCCAAGATTGACCACTGGCCGGCACCCATAACGGGTGCCGGCCAGCGTCACGCGGTGGTGCGGGGGGGTCAGCTGTTCCACTGCTGGTGCACGAGGTCGGTGGCCTGCTGCTCCCACTGGGCGTACGCGTCCGGGTACGCCGAGACCTGCACGGTCTGCGCGGCGTCGGTCAACGCCATGTCCTGCCACCCGTCGACCTGCCGCAGGCCCTTGAGGAACGCGGTGGTGGAGTAGGCGGGGTCGGTGATCTGCTCCGGGGTGCCCCAACCACTGGACGGGCGCTGCTGGAACAGGCCCAGCGAGTCGTGGTCGTTGGCGTCACCGAGGTGGCCCAGGTTGTCCAGCTTCGACTCCTGCAGGCTGGTGGCGATCGAGATGACCGCGGCCCGCTCGGGCAGGCCGGCCTTCTTCGTGGCGGCGATGATCGCCTTGGCGTTACCGGTCTGCTCACCGTTCAGGGTGATCCGGGACTGCTCACCCTGCGGCTTGGGGGCCTGGACCGCGACCGCGACGGGCTTGCCGTCGACGGGGGTGGCGGCGTGGGCGGCGACCGGACCGGCGAAGACACCACCGGCGAACGCGAGACCAGCAACAGACAGCACACTCTTACGCATGATCGTGTTCATGGGGGAAGCTCCTTCGGGGGTAAGGACACCCAACCGCCGACGGGGGAACGGCGAGCCGGGTGCGAGCACCTCGTCCGGGCGCATCAGAAAAGTCTTCGGGGGGGTCGACGCCTCCGGCGGCTCAGCGCCGGGACCGGCAACCTCCGGCGGCTCAGCGCCGGGACCGGCAACCTCCGGCGGCTCAGCGCCGGGACCGGCAACCTCCGGCGGCTCAGCGCCGGGACCGGCAACCTCCGG